>CACONR010000029.1 GCA_902628565.1 uncultured Pelagibacteraceae bacterium | reverse complement strand
CAGGAGAAATGGTAGAATTTTCTGATGGATCAAAAGGAATGGCTTTAAATCTAGAAAGTGAAAATGTTGGAGTTGTAATCTTTGGTGACGACCGGAACATTAAAGAAGGTGATGTTGTAAAAAGAACTGGAACTAATATCTTTTCACTCATCAATATTTATTCAAAAACTTTCTTTATAATTTCTTGTTGTTGAGAAACATGTCTCTTGGCATATCCTGTTGCAGGTGATGCATCTGGACTTCTTCCAATATAAGAAATCATACTATTCTTAGCCTTTATATTATCTAATGTCCATTGGATATAATCTCTAACCGAAAACCAAGCACCCATATTTTTCGGCTCTTCTTGGCACCAATAAAATTTAGCATTTTTTGCATATGGTTTTAACTCTTTAGCTAATGCTTTTGCTGGAAATGGATAAAGCTGTTCAATTCTATAAAGTATAACATCATCTCTTTTAATCTTTTCTCTAGCTTCAAGTAAATCAAAGTAAACTTTACCAGAGCAGAGTATCACTTTTTTAATATCTTTTGATTTTTTTAATTTTATAAATCCAGTAATTTTTGGGTCTATAGCGTGATCCCACATAACTCTATGAAACGAGTTTTTTTTACTAAAATCAGCTAAATTTGAAATACAATTTTTGTTTCTTAGTAAAGATTTAGGTGTCATAATAACTAAAGGTTTTCTAAAATCTCTATGCATTTGTCTCCTTAAAGCATGAAAATAATTTGCAGGTGTTGTGCAATTCATTACTTGCATATTATCATTAGAACATAATTGTAAAAATCTCTCTAATCTTGCTGATGAATGTTCTGGACCTTGGCCTTCATATCCGTGTGGTAATAGCATGACTAGCCCAGATGCTCTAGACCATTTTCTCTCACCGGAGGCTATGAATTGATCAATTACCACTTGAGCACCGTTCGCAAAGTCTCCAAATTGTGCTTCCCAAATAGTTAAGGTATTAGGCTCAACTAAACTATATCCGTATTCAAATCCTAAAACAGCTAATTCTGATAAAAAACTATCTACTATTTCAAAATTTTTTTGTTTATCTGAAATATTATTCAAAGGAATGTATCTTGAATTATCAATTTGATTTCTCAGAACAGAGTGTCTTTGACTAAAAGTTCCTCTTCCAGAGTCTTGACCAACAAGTCTTACGGGATACCCCTCCTCTAATAATGAGCCAAAAGCAAGTGCTTCTGCAGTAGACCAATCAATTCCTCTACCTTTAGAGACCATAAGTTTTCTGTTTTCTAAAATTTTAGAAATAGTTTTATGAATGTTCAAATCTGAGGGAATGGAATTTATCTTATCAGAAATTCCTTTCAACTTTTTTGTGTCAAATCCTGTGACACCTCTTTTGTCTTTTCCTGGCTCTGGTCTATACCTGGACCAAGTCCCTTCAAACCACTCGATCTTTGGTTTATAATTTTTTGCATTTTTAAATTGATCATCCAGTAAATCTTTAAATTTCTTTATCGAATTATTAAGATATTCTTTAGAAATTGAACCCTCATTCACTAATTTTTCTGCATATACTTTAATAGTTGAGGGATGAGATCTTATCTTTTTATACATTAAAGGCTGAGTAAATGAAGGTTCATCTCCTTCATTATGTCCAAACCTTCTGTAACAAATTAGATCAATAACTACATCTCTATTAAATTTTAATCTAAAGTCCGTGGCAATTCTCGCTGCATAAACTACAGCTTCTGGATCATCACCATTTACATGAATAATCGGAGCCTCAACCATTTTAGCTACATCTGAAGGATAAGGGGAAGATCTTGCAAATCTTGGGCTTGTTGTAAAACCTATTTGGTTATTAATTATAATATGAATTGTGCCACCAGTATTGTGACCAGGAAGACCAGACATTGCAAAACATTCAGCTACAACACCCTGGCCAGCAAACGCTGCGTCTCCATGAATTAAAATTGGAATTACTTTTTTTCTTTCTTTATCTTTGTGAAAGAATTGTTTTGCCCTGGTTTGTCCTAAAACGACTGGATTTACTGCCTCTAAGTGAGACGGGTTGTCTGTTAAACTTACATGAACTGAGTTACCATCAAATTCTCTATTAGATGAAGCTCCTAAGTGATATTTTACATCTCCTGTATCATCTTTAGAATTAGAACTAATTTCCCCTGCAAATTCATTAAATATTC
>CACONR010000028.1 GCA_902628565.1 uncultured Pelagibacteraceae bacterium | reverse complement strand
AAAATCTATTATCTAATTCAGAAAAAATGGTAGCAGAATTAAGTGATAGAAAAAATAAACTTAATGTGCATCGAGATAAACTTGATAATCAACCAAAATTTCAGGCTGAAAAAAAAGGGCAAATTTCAGAAAATTTAAGAATTTCTGAAAATGAAAAAAATGAGAATGAGCAAATTATCAATACCACAGATGAAAAAATTGACACTCTTAGAAATCAACTTAACGAGATACAAGAACAATCTATTCAGATAAGAGAACGAAAAGCAAGTTCAGGTGCAACAATTGAGGGACTAAAAAAAAGAAAAAATGATTTAGTTGATAGAGTTATTTCTGAGCTAAATCTTACAGAAGAAAACATTTTAGAAAATTCAAATCTATTTGGTGTCGAAGAATTGCCTGATGCTGTTAATCAAGAAGACTTATTAGATAAAAAAAAACAAGAGAGAGAAAAATTAGGCTCGGTTAACCTAAAGGCTGACGAAGAGACTATAAAATATGAAACAGAAATTAAGAAAATGGAACAAGATAGAGCAGACTTAGTTACAGCAATTATAAAACTTAAAGATAGTATTAATGAATTGAATCAAAAAGGAAGAGAAAGACTAATTGAGGCTTTTGATAAGGTAAATAGAAAATTTAATGAGGTTTATACAAAATTATTTAATGGTGGAAATGCTAAGCTTGAATTAGTTGACTCTGATGATCCTTTAGAAGCTGGTTTGGAAATGTTAGTAAGTCCTCCAGGAAAAAGACTCCAATCAATAACTTTATTATCTGGAGGTGAGCAGGCTTTGACTGCACTATCTTTGATTTTTGCTGTTTTTCTAACTAACCCCTCGCCAATATGTGTTTTGGACGAGGTTGATGCACCCTTAGATGATGCCAATGTAACAAGATTTTGTGGCTTGCTTGAGGAACTAATAAAAATTACAAATACCAAATTCATCATTGTTACTCACCATGCTTTGACAATGTCAAAAATGAATAGACTTTATGGCGTCACCATGCCTGAAAAGGGAATAAGTCAGCTTGTGGCTGTTGATTTACAAAAAGCAGAAAGCATGGTCGCTTAAATTATTAATTAAAATGTCCAAAGATCCATTTAAAACTCGCTTAGAGATTGCAAAGAAAAAAGTTTCAAAAAGAGTTCTAGAAAATAAAAAAGATAATCAATCTCCAATTGGCACTGCTTTTAAGCTAAGTACTGAGCTAGTTTCAGCAGTCGCTGTAGGGACAATTATTGGGTTTCTTTTGGACAAGACCTTTGGTACTAAACCCTGGTTAATTTTAATATTTTTTTTTGTAGGGGTAGTTGCAGGGATAATTAATGTAATTAGATCCGCAAAAAAAATGCAAAAATAGATAAGGATTTATGGCAGCTAACCCAATGACACAATTCGAAGTTTATAGAATTGGTCCAGAAATAAAAGTAGGCGCATTTGATATTTCTTTTACCAACGCTAGTTTATTCATGGTCATAAGTTCTCTTGCGATTTTAATAATATTCAACCTTGGTTCAAAAAAAAATTCAATACTTCCAAATAAGATCCAACTCTTAGCTGAATTAAGCTATTCATTTGTATCAAAAATGATCAGCGATACCGCTGGTTCAAAAGCTAAGCCATATTTTTCATTTATCTTTTCATTATTTATGTTTGTTTTGTTTTGTAACATGTTCGGCATGATACCTTACACTTTTACAGTGACTAGTCATATCATTGTGACTTTCATATTAGCAGCTTTTATTTTTATTGGAGTTACAGTTATTGGTTTTATAAAACATGGCTTTGGTTACTTAAAACTATTTGTTCCAAGTGGTGTTCCTATCGTACTTTTACCATTAATTGTGGTCATTGAAATTATTTCATATTTAAGTAGGCCTATCAGCCTATCAGTAAGATTGTTTGCAAACATGATGGCTGGACACACTATGATGAAGGTTTTCGGGGGCTTTGTAGTAAGCCTCGGAATTGTTGGTGGATGGCTTCCACTGAGTTTTTCAGTTGCTTTAACTGGTTTGGAGATACTAGTTGCTTTTCTACAAGCTTATGTTTTTGCAATTTTAACATGCATTTATTTAAATGATGCATTAAATTTACACCATTAACTTATAAGGAGGATATAATGGAATTAGAAGCAGCAAAAATGATTGGAGCAGGACTTGCAGCTATAGCTTTAGCTGGAGCTGGAGTAGGTATCGGAATAATTTTTGGTAATTATTTATCTGGTGCGATGAGAAATCCATCTGCAGCCCAAAAACAATTTCCTAATTTACTTTTAGGATTTGCTCTTGCAGAAGCAACAGGACTATTTGGACTAGTTGTTGCATTGATTATTCTTTTCGCGTTTTAATTAATGTTTAAAAAACTATTTTTATATTCATTAATTGCAAATTTCTTTTTTACAAATAAGATTTTTGCAGCGGAGAGTGGAGGAATGCCTCAATTAGATCCAGAGTTTTGGATTTCACAAATTTTCTGGCTCGTACTCA
>CACONR010000027.1 GCA_902628565.1 uncultured Pelagibacteraceae bacterium | reverse complement strand
TTGGAGCATCCGATACCATGGTGGCTTCCATTTATTTTTTCGAAGACCATTAATTTTTTTGTCTTCGTAAAAATGCAGGTATTTCTAAATCATCCTCTTCTTGATCTTCATCTGATGATCCAAGTAAATCATCAGATGTTGAAGCTTGATTTTCTGTATTAAATAGATCTGGTTCATCTGTATCCACACCAAATTCCTTTAAATCATTTGAGGAGTCTTCTTCAGTATTAGATGAGCTAAGTACCTCATGTGAAAAAGAAGTGTCATTGTCCTCTGAAATATTTTCTACAATATTTTCAGCTTCTTGATTTTTTAACAATTCTTCATGATACTGATTGTTAACATCATCAACTGACTGACTCTGAATACTCTCAGATACTATCTCATTTTCTAGCTTAAGTGCAGTTGCACCATCTGAAATAGGGTTTGAGTTTGTATTCTGGAAATTAAAAGAAGTTGTCCCAGCAGTTGTTCCAAAATCAGAATAGCCAGGATTTCGATTTTGAATACGATGAACCATATTAATAACTGATTTTGTTTCTGGTTGTTGACCATCTAAAGATGTAGCTACAATCGAAACTCTCATTTTTCCATCAAGTTCTGGATCTGTGATAGCGCCAATAATTAATTCAGCTTCAGGATCTACTTCTGCTCTAACTTTATTTACAGCTTCATCAACTTCAAATAATTTCAAATCTTTTCCACCAGTAATATTAACCAACAATCCTTTTGCTCCTTTTAATGTATAGTCATCAATTAAAGGATTACTAATGGCCATCTCTGCAGCTTTCATTGATCTACCTTCTCCTTCAGCTTCACCTGTTCCCATCATTGCTTTGCCCATTGAAGCCATGACAGACTCAACATCAGCAAAATCAAGATTGATCAATCCTGGTCTTACCATTAAGTCAGTGATACTCTGAACACCATGCATTAATACGTTATTTGAAAGATTGAATGATTCTTCAAATGTAGTTTGCTCATTAGCTATCTTAAACAAATTTTGATTTGGAATAACTATAATTGTATCTACGTGTCTTCTTAGTTCTTCCAAACCTTGTTGAGCTCTTCTCATTCTTGAGGGACCTTCATACAAGAATGGTAATGTAACTACTCCAACTGTTAAAATATTTAATTCTTTGGCAGCTCTTGCAATAACGTGTGCAGCACCAGTGCCTGTTCCACCGCCCATACCAGCAGCTATGAAAACCATATTCGCACCTTGTAGAATATTTACTATATCATTTAAAGACTCGTCAGCTGCAGCTTGGCCGATATCAAGTTTTGCACCAGCACCTAAACCTTTTGTTAGATTCAAACCAATTTGGATTTTAGATTTTGCTTTACTATGTTTTAAATCTTGAGCATCAGTATTTACTGCAATAAATTCAACGCCTTGCATTCCGTTTTCAATCATTTCATTTATTGCATTTCCTCCTGCTCCACCTATTCCCATGACCAATAATCTTGGCTGAAGCTCTTTGATTTCTGGTACTTTAAAATTAATTGTCATTTTTTTTATCCCCCGTTATTTGTTAAGTTGATGCTCCCATTTAAGGCTGGCTCGATTTAGATTAGCTTTTTTTCTTGCATTGACCTTAAATTTTTCAAATATTGTTGGCTCCCAAATTTGGAATGTTTTACCCTGACCAACAAAGACCATGCTATTTTTGATTTTTGCATGTTTTAATAATTTTGAAGTAAGTGAAATTCTTCCTTCACTATCAAATTGTAAATTTGTGCTTTCAGATAAAATTGATGTTGCAAAAAAATCTCTTTTTTCCTCAAAAGGATTTAAAGAGTCTATTGAATTCGAAATTTTTTCTACTCTGTCTTGAGGCCATGCTTCTATTGATTGATTATTAAATGATGGATAACAGATTACACCGTTATAACCTAAATTAGACAAATATGATCTATAGCTTGCAGGCACTGACACCCTTCCTTTTTTGTCCAATTTGTTTTCGTAGGTCGATAAAAACATAAACCATAAAGTCCTATAAATCCCGTATTTGGGAATTTATGGGATATTATGGGTTTTTTTGAAATGAGTCAACAATTACTATTTATAATTGACATATGTTGATTGAAGACGTTAATGAATCAAAACGTGAACATTTAAAGGATATTTAATTTATATGAAAAGCCAGATGAACTATAAGCCGGGTTCTGTCATTTAAACTTACCATTTGTCTAGGCTTAAGATCACTCTTAAACTCAAGCAACTAACCCTGATGACGAGCCAAAGATAGCTTTTAGTTTTTCAACAATGTCATCTCTACTTAGTCTTGCTCCCAGTGGGGTTTTCCAGCGTTCATTGTTACCAATAGAACCGGTGTGCTCTTACCACACCTTTTCACCCTTGCCTTGTTAAGGCGGTATATTTTCTGTGGCACTATCCCTAGGGTTGCCCCTGCCAGGCATTACCTGGCACTGTATCTTTGTAGAGTCCGGACTTTCCTCTTTAAAAATTAAAGCGATAAGTCGTTCATCTGGCTAGTTTAATTTATTTGTAA
>CACONR010000026.1 GCA_902628565.1 uncultured Pelagibacteraceae bacterium | reverse complement strand
ATGAAGATTGCTGTTGTCGGCTCAGGCATATCAGGATTAAGCGCCGCATATTACTTATCAAAAAAAAATCATGTAGATCTGTTCGAAAAAGAAGATCGTTTCGGTGGTCACTCTCATACTATTGATTTATCGTTTGGTACAAAAAAAGTTTCAGTTGATATAGGTTTTATTGTATTTAATTACGCAACTTACCCAAATTTAATTAATTTTTTTGAAGAGAATAATATCGCAATTGAAAAAAGCGATATGTCTTTTTCAGTATCAGTTGAAAAATCTTCATTCGAATATTGCGGTAGAGGATTAAATGGAATTTTTTCGAACAAGACTAATTTGTTTAATTTAAGATTCCTAAAAATGTTTTTTGACATCATAAAATTTTACAAAAAATGTGAAAATATAAAAAAAATTGATCAAGAGACTACACTTGGTGATTATTTGAATAAGGAAAATCTTTCAAAAGAGTTTATTAACTATCATTTGATACCGATGGTCTCAGCTATATGGTCAATGCCACCAAGTGCTGCCAGTGAAATGCCGTTAAGATTTTTTTTAAAGTTTTTCCAAAATCATGGTTTGTTTAAATTAAAAAATAGACCTCAGTGGTACACTGTATCAAATCGCAGTAGAACTTATGTTCAAAACATTATTTCAAAAATCAGTGGTGAACATTTTAAAAATTATCCAATCAAAAAAATTAAAACTAAAACAACAGGAATAGATTTATATTATGGTGGAGAAAGTGAATATTTTGGATACGATAAAGTAGTTTTAGCAACACATGCAGATGAAGCTTTATCAATAATTGATAATCCAACTGACCAAGAAAAGAATGTGCTTTCAAATTATAAATATAAGGAAAATATTGCTTATATTCATACCGATGAACAAGCTATGCCAAAAAATAAAAAAGCTTGGTGCTCATGGAATTCATCAATCAAAAATAATGAAATAGAAAAAAATTCAATAACATATTGGCTAAATTTATTACAAAACCTCAAATGTGATGAAAATATTTTTCTTACCTTAAATCCTTATTTTAAAATTAATGAGAAGAAAATTTTAAAAGAGGTAAGATTTACACATCCATATTTTGATCAATCTGCACTTAATTTTCAAAGTCAGCTAAAAAATTTACAAAATAAAAGAAATATTCTTTATTGTGGTAGTTATTTTGGTTACGGTTTTCATGAAGATGGAATAAAATCATCTATTGAAATGCTCAAAACCCTTAATGACTAGTTGTATATATAATGGCACTGTAATTCACAAAAGATTTAAACCAAAGATACATTTTTTTAAATATAGGGTATTTTCACTTTTAATTGATCTTTCTGAATTAGAAAAATTAGATAAAACAATTAGTTTTTTTTCATACAATAAATTTAATTTAGTAAGTTTTTTTGATAAAGACCATGGAGATAGAGATGGATCACTATTAATCGATTGGGTTAAAAAAAATCTTAAACAAAATAATATTAGTTGTGAAAATATTAAAATTAAACTTTTATGTTACCCAAGAATCTTTGGATATGTTTTTAATCCATTAAGTGTTTTTTATGTGTACAATGATAACAATGATTTGATATCCATATTATATGAAGTCAAAAATACTTTTGGTGAGCAACACACTTATGTTTTTAAAGTAAAAAATGACAATTTATTACAACACAATTGCGAAAAAAAATTTCATGTCTCACCATTCATTGAAATGAATTGTAGTTATTTTTTTAGAATTTTAAAACCTGCAGATAAAATTTCAGTAATCATAGATCAATATCGATTAAATGAAAAAATATTATATGCCTCTCAAGATGGAAAAAGAAAAGATTTTACAACCTCAGAGTTAATTAAATCTTATTTAAAGCATCCCCTAATGACGTTTAAAATTATTGCAGCGATACATTTTGAAGCGTTTAAATTATGGATCAAAGGAATAAAGTTTATTCAAAAAAAATTAAAAATAAGGAACAACATATCTTTTGAAAATTAATGTCCTTAAATAGACTTTCAGATAAACTGGTTTTTAACATATTAGTTGGAATTAACGTTGGGTATTTAGAAATTACGAATTATCAAGGTGAAGTTTTTAAATTTGGTTGTCCTCAGGATAATTTGAAAGCTAAATTGAAAATTAAAAAACCAAATTTTTCTTTTAATCTTATAAAGGGTGGCAGCATTGGTTTTGCTGAGTCTTACATGAGAGGAGAATTTGAAACTGATAATTTATCCAATCTAATTGAAATAACAGCTCGAAATATCAAAATCATATACAAGTTTTCAGGCTTACTCGATTTTTCAATCATAAATTTTTTAAAAGGGATCTTTATAAAAAATACAAAGAATAGAAGTAAAGAAAATATTGCAAAACATTATGACTTAGGAAATGATTTTTTTTCTTTATGGCTTGATAAAACCTTAACTTACTCAAGTGGAATTTTTAGTGAGACCAGTAAAGATCTTTCAGATGCACAAAATAACAAATATCAAAAAATGATAGATTTAATAAAACCAAACCATGGCGACAGGGTTTTAGAAATCGGATGTGGCTGGGGTGGTTTTGCAGAATATTTAGGAAAAAAATATGATGTAAAATTAGATTGTATTACTATTTCAAAAAAACAATTTGAATACGCAAAAAAAAGAATTCACAAATG
>CACONR010000025.1 GCA_902628565.1 uncultured Pelagibacteraceae bacterium | reverse complement strand
TAAACAACGATAGAGGATCTACCATTTACTTTTTTTCTAAAAAAACTTCTAAAAGATGCATCCCCCTTTATTTTTATTAATTTTGGCATTCAGGAATAGAAGCTATAAACCTTTAATTTGCACAGATCTAGTTTTGTGATCTTTTCCATACTCGAAAACTAATTCTATCAAATTTTTTGGTTTTTCTTTAATTATTTGTGGCCATTCTACTAAAGTAATTATGTTTTTATTATCCTCAAATAAATCTAAATTTTTAATTTCCCCTGCAGATTTTAATCTAAATAGATCATAATGATTTATCTTGAAATCATTTATTTGATACTCATTTAACAAATTAAAAGTGGGACTCGTTACTTCTGTTATCTCCAATTTATTAAGTTTTTGAAATTGATTAATAAGGTATCTAATAAAAGTAGTTTTTCCTACTCCGATTTCACCATATAAAAAAATAAAGCATCCAGGCTTGATTTTTTTTAAAAATGTACCAGCGAGTTCCTCTGTTTCTTTTTCTGAAGATAAATCTATTCTATCACTTTTAATAGCGGTAGGCATTAGGTTTAAAAGGACCTTCAACTCCGACACTTATATAGTCCGCCTGTTCTTTTGATAATTTGGTTAATTTTGCTCCAACTTTCTTAAGATGAAGTGTGGCAACCTTCTCATCTAAATGTTTTGGTAAAACATAAACTTTGTTCTCATAGTTTTTATGATTATTCCAAAGCTCTATCTGTGCAATCACTTGGTTAGTAAACGATGCGCTCATTACAAAACTTGGATGACCTGTGGCACAGCCTAAATTAACTAATCTGCCTTCTGCTAATAAAATAATTCTTTTGTTACTCGGTAATTCTATCTCGTGAACTTGAGGTTTTACTTCAGTCCATTTATAATTTTTCAAAGCTTCAACTTGAATTTCATTATCAAAGTGTCCTATGTTACACAAAATTGCTCTATCTTTCATTTCTCTCATGTGATCAGCTGTAACAATATCTTTGTTACCAGTTGCTGTAACGACGATGTCAGCCTTGCTAATTGCCTCTTCCATCAAAACTACTTCATAACCCTCCATTGCTGCTTGTAATGCACAAATTGGATCAGCCTCTGTAACTAATACTCGAGCACCGCTTTGTCTTAAAGATGCAGCACTTCCTTTACCAACATCTCCAAATCCAGCTACTATAGCAATTTTTCCAGACATCATAACATCTGTAGCTCTTCTTATGCCATCAACTAAACTTTCTCTACATCCATATAGATTGTCAAATTTAGATTTGGTGACAGAATCATTTACATTTATTGCAGGCAATAACAAAGTTTTATCTTTTTCCATTTTATTGAGAGCTTTAATGCCTGTTGTTGTCTCCTCTGAAACACCTTTCACATTTTTAAGTAATTCTTTGTACTCTTGATGCATCATTGCAGTAAGGTCTCCTCCATCATCTAAAAGCATGTTAGGCGCCCAATCTTTTTTACCCTCGATAGTTTGTTTAATACACCAAATATATTCCTCCTCAGTTTCTCCCTTCCAAGCAAATACTGGAATTCCAGCTTTGGCGATTGCAGCCGCTGCATGATCTTGAGTTGAAAAAATATTACAAGATGACCATCTTACCTCAGCACCTAAGGCAACAAGTGTTTCAATTAAAACAGCTGTTTGAATAGTCATGTGCAGACATCCAATAATTTTCGCTCCTTTTAGCGGTGACTTTCCAGAATATTCTTCTCTTAAAGCCATTAAGCCAGGCATTTCACTCTCTGCTATTGAAATTTCTTTTCTGCCAAATTCAGCTTGGGTCAAATCTTTAACTTTGAAATCTTCCATGGTGCGTTTTCTAACAATAAAGAATTAATTAATCAATAGAACTCTTTAAGCATTTGGAAATATAATTTCCATACTTGCTCCTTTTCTGTCTAGTCTGTTAGATGCTCTTATTGTAGCATTATGTAAATCGACTAAATTTTTAACAATATTTAAACCAAGTCCTGAATGTTGTCCAAATTTATCAGGTCTATTACTATAAAATCTTTTAAATATTTTATTGGTATCTTTTTCTTTAAATCCTTGCCCTTCATCTAAAATATTGATTGAAACTTTGTCATTTTCTAATTTTGAAACCTTAACAATTACATCTTTATTATCACCACTGAAAGATATTGCATTATCCAAAAGATTAGCAACTATTTGTTCAATCCTATTTTCTATTCCATTTATCAAATATTTGTTTTTTCCATCGTTCGAATAAGAAATATTTATTCCTCTTTTTAATTTATAAATATTATTAAAATCATCTACTACTGATTTAATAATTGGCTCAATATCAAGTTTTTTAATTTTTTCTTTACTTAACGCAACTTCATCTTTTAGCATTTGTGAATAATCTGTAATTAATCTTTCAATTCTTTGAACATCATGACTCAAAATATCAATTAATTTAACCCTTTGCTCAACATCAGTAGTATCATGTAAAATTTCAGACGCACTCTTGAGAGAAGCTAGTGGATTTCTTATTTCATGAACTAAATCTGTTGAAAAATTCTCAGCATGTGAAATCCTTTTAGTTAATTCATTTGTCATTTCATCTAGTGACTTTGAGAGTAATCCTAGTTCATCATTTCTTTTTTTCAAAATATCAAGATTAGTAACTTTCGGATCTTTATTTCTGATTGTTTCAGTATACGTTACTAAATTTTTAATTGGTTTTAAGAAATATCTATTTAAAACAAAGGAGAAAATTAATATTACTAAACCGATAGCTAAAGCTGTTCTAATTACAAAAGTCTTTCTTTCATCTATAGCTGCTTTAACATCATTTGCATTTTCTGTAATAGCTAAATAACCAATGTTTTCACCTTTTTGCATTACATTTTTAATTGTTGTCAGCTTAAATTTATTGAACTCTTCTTGGGTAAATGTAAAAGGTGTTCCAAAATTTTTAGAAGATGCGTAATTTAAAAGCACATCATTAAGAGAAACAATGTTATTATTTCCAACATCAATATTTTTTTTCTCGGTGATTTCTTTAGTTTTTTTTTCAGTTAACACCTCAAATTCAACAATATCTAATCTTTGTGAAAATGATCTTGGATCAAGATCTAAGGTATCCGTATCACCAATTAAGTTTAGTTGATTATCAAAAAATATAACTCTATCTAAATTTTGAAAAAGAA
>CACONR010000024.1 GCA_902628565.1 uncultured Pelagibacteraceae bacterium | reverse complement strand
TCTTGTCAGACTTGTTTAAAGATAGTGCAATATCATCTAATCCTTCTAGAAGACATTTCTTTTTAAAGGAGTCTATTTTAAATTTAATTTCATTATTACCATAAACTATTTTTTCTTCGTTAAGGTCTACTGAAATTTCCTCTTTTCTATTAGCATATTCTGACAACTCTTTTATTTTTTCCTCATCAACAATAATTGGTAAAATTCCATTTTTAAAACAATTGCTATAAAAAATATCAGCAAAACTTGAGCTAATTACACATGTAATACCAAAATCTAGTAATGCCCAAGGGGCGTGTTCTCTTGAGGATCCACAACCAAAGTTTTTTCCTGCTATAAGTATTTTTGAATTTGTAAATGGATCTTGATTTAATATAAAATCACTTATTTTATTTCCGTTATCGTCATACCTCATTTCAAAAAATAAATTTTTTCCAAGTCCAGTTCTTTTAATTGTTTTTAAAAACTGTTTTGGAATAATCATATCAGTATCGATATTTACTATTGGTAAATATGCTGGAATACTTTTTAATGTGGAAAATTTTTGCATTAATTTTGATACTTTCTTACATCGTCCAAATTTCCAGAAATTGCTGCTGCAGCTGCCATTCCTGGGCTCACAAGGTGTGTTCTTCCCCCTCTACCTTGTCGTCCCTCAAAATTTCTGTTTGATGTTGATGCACATCTTTGCTCTGGTTTTAATTTATCAGCATTCATTGCTAAACACATAGAACATCCTGGTTCTCTCCATTCAAAACCTGACTCTTCAAATATTTTATGTAAACCCTCTTGCTCTGCTTGTTCTTTCACTAAACCAGACCCTGGAACAACCATTGCATGAACATGAGAGGCAATTTTTTTATCTTTTAAAATCTTTGCTGCTTCTCTTAAGTCTTCAATTCTCCCATTTGTGCAACTCCCTATAAAAACCTTATCTATCTTAATATCTTTTGCAGCCATATCAGGTTTTAAACCCATATATTTCAGAGCTCTTTCAATAGAGTTTTTTCTATCCTCATCCTTTTCATTGTTCGGGTTTGGGACTTTCTCCTCAATAGTAATGACATCTTGAGGTGAGGTTCCCCAAGTAATCATTGGTGAAATTTCATTAGCTTGAAGACTTATTTCTTTATCAAAATTTGCACTGTCATCGGATTTCAAACTTCTCCAATATGTTAAAGCTTTATCCCATTTTTCACCTTTGGGTGACATAGGTTTTCCTTCCAAATACTTAAAAATTTTTTCGTCTGGTGCAATCAAGCCTGCTCTTGCTCCACCCTCTATAGTCATGTTGCATATAGTCATTCTTTGCTCAACACTCAATGATCTGATTAAATCGCCAGCATACTCAATAACACATCCTGTTCCGCCTGCTGTGCCTATTTTTCCAATTATTTGTAAAATTACATCCTTTGAAGTAACACCTAAAGGAAGTTTTCCATTAACATTAATTCTGAAGTTTTTTGCTTTTTTTTGCACTAAAGTTTGCGTCGCTAACACATGTTCAACCTCTGAGGTGCCTATTCCAAATGCCAAAGCACCAAACGCTCCATGTGTAGCCGTATGACTATCTCCGCAAACTATAACTGTTCCAGGTTGAGTAAATCCTTGTTCGGGCCCAATTATATGAACTATACCTTGACGCTTATCCTCCATTCCAAAAAGTTGGATGTCAAATTCCTTGCAATTCTTTTCTAATGTATCAACTTGAATTTTAGATTCATTATCTGAAATACCGTTAGTTCTATCAGTAGTTGGAACGTTGTGATCTGCAACGGCCAATGTTAGCTTTGGATGTCTTACTTTTCTTTTAGAATTTCGTAAACCTTCAAATGCTTGTGGACTAGTCACTTCATGAACAAGATGCCTATCAACAAATAATAAAGCCGTACCATCATCTTGCTGATCAACTAAGTGTTCTTTCCAAATTTTGTCGTAAAGAGTATTAGGCATTGAAAAAAAAATTATTTTTTTTCTGGAGAAGTTTCAAGTTTTTCTTCAGTTTTGGGTTTTGGTTCAACTTTAGCTGTTTCTTCTTTCTTAGCCTCTGCCTTAGTTGCATCTTCTTTATTATTAGATGCCTCTGTTGAAACAGGAGCTAAATTTTCCTCAGTTACTGTTTCTGGTTTTACATCTATATCAATACCAATCTTTTTTCTTATTTTTTCTGCAATTCTAGCTGATTTACCAGTTCTATCTCTTAAGTAATATAGTTTAGCTCTTCTAACTTTTCCTGAACGAATGACTTTAATTGTATCAATTACTGTACCAAATAGCGGGAATGTTCTCTCAACACCTTCACCAAAAGAGATCTTTCTCACTGTAAAAGAAGAATTTAAATCTCTGCTTTTTTTCGCAATACATACTCCTTCAAAATACTGAATTCTCTCTTTTTTTCCCTCTGTAATTCTTACACCAACTTTAACAACATCACCCGGAAAGAATTCTGGAATCTTTTTTTCCGATAGAATTTTTTTTACATTGTGTTGATTTATTTCTTCAATTGTTTTCATGTCAATATTTATCAAGTTAATTCTTCTTATATTTTTGCCACAAATCTGGTCTTCGGACGCGTGTTATAGCCTCAGATTGAGATAAACGCCAGTCTTTAATTTTGCTATGATCCCCTGATAATAAGACATCTGGTACTGATTTTTCCTCCCAAATTTGAGGTTTTGTATATTGGGGATACTCTAAAAGACCATTTTCAAAAGTTTCCTCAGAAGAGGATTTATCATTACCTAAAACTCCAGGCAAAAGTCTTAACACACTATCAAGAACTACAAGAGCAGCTGTTTCCCCTCCAGAAAGTACATAATCTCCTATACTTATTTCCTCAATATTTCTTGTAGATAATACTCTTTCATCAACACCTTCGAAATGTCCACAAATTAAAGTGAATGATTTTACTTTAGATAAATCTTGAGCAAGTCTTTGATCAAATTTTTTACCTTTTGGCGAAAGATAAAAAATTCTTTCCCCCTTTTGGATATTTTTATCAATTGATTTTGCTAGTATGTCTGGTTTTAACAGCATACCTGATCCACCACCATATGGAGTATCGTCAACAGTTTTGTGTTTATCTGTTGCTACATCTCTTATGTTTACTACATTAAGACTCCATATCTTTTTAGCCATTGCTTTTCCATATAATCCTTTGTTTAACGGACCAGGAAAAATTTCTGGATAAAGTGTTAAC
>CACONR010000023.1 GCA_902628565.1 uncultured Pelagibacteraceae bacterium | reverse complement strand
CATCCAAAATATATCCAGAAGGTAATTTTTTGTTAGTGAATGCTTTAAATTTTTTAACATTTTCATAGTAATGAAAACAATTCGAAAAAGAGAAACCAAATTTTTTATTTGATAAAAAAAATTTTTTTCTAGAAATAAGAAAATTTTTATGCCACCAGTCATCAGCATCAAGGAATGCTACAAAGTCTCCTTTAGCTCTTTTGATCGCAAAATTTCGAGATGCGTAAAGTTTAAGTTTTTGAGAAGTTTTGAAATATTTAAATCTTTTATCTTTAATCTTTTTATATATTTTTGAACTTTTGTCTGTTGAACAATTATCGACAAAAATAACCTCATATTTTTGATATTTTTGCTTTAAAATAGATTCTAGAGTTTTTGAGAGATATTTTTCACCATTAAAACAATTAATAATAATACTAATTAACTTTTCTTTCATCTCTATGCTTAAAATATAAATAAAAACCTATAGGATAAAAATATAACATCGACAACCAATTATTAAAAAAATTACCACTAGGTATTATTGGCCAAAGATTTACAAAAATTGCAGATATTAAAATTGCTTTAGAGGTCTCATTTTTATCAAAAACAATTTTATCTTTAATTTTTTTTCTACACAAAAATATTTCTCTTAAAATATATATAAATGCAAAAATTAGTAAAAAAAAACCTACAAGACCATTGGAAACTAAAATTTGTACATAAGTATTGTGTGGATGTGTAGAACAACCATCATTGTTTTCTAATATATATATTTTATTTCTACATAAATATCTAAATCCTTTTACTCCAGTTCCGGTAATCATATGATCTTTAAATATTTTATATGAAAGTACATAATGCCCATGATGATCATGTGAAAAAATATAAAATTTATTTAAAAACTTATCCTTGTGTTCTTCTCGTTGTTTCAAACCTTTACCAATAATTTGATTATATGATTTTGCGAACATTCTATTTGCTGGAGTTACTCGGGAGGAATTTTCAAAAAATGGTAAAATTATTGAGAGTGATAAAAAAACAATTATAATTATTGTTATAAATTTCCTTAAGTGAATTGAAATGAAAAAAGTTGTAAAAAAAAATAAAATTAATAATCCAAAAGCTGTTCTTTCTCCTGATAAATATACAACAAAACATGCTAACGATATAATTATTGCATAAAAAATATTTTTATTGTTCTTCTCAAAAGTATTATTCATTACTAAAGCAAGTAAAAAAATAGGCAAAACTCTTACTATAAAACTGCCTAATATAAGTTCCTCGCCAAAAAAGCTTGAAATTCTTTTTTGTAAAATCTCATAACCCAATAAATTTTTTCCAGAATAAAACTGTAATAAAGAATCGAAAATAATAATCAGAAAAAAAATACAATAGAATAAAATTGTTTTTTTATTAAAAATATTGAAATTTTCTAGGATAAACCAAATTGAAAAAGAAAATAAAAAAATCCTAAAAAAGAATATTCCATTTAGCGCATGATCCAAATCATAATAATTAGATAAAGTAGAATAAAGAGTTGAGATATAGAAAAATAAAAAAAAAGCTAAAAATTTATTTTTATAAAAAACAGTTTTTTTTTCACTTAAAATTTTGAATACACAAAAGATTATCAAAGAAACCAAAAATAATTCAGAAATTAATGGCCCAATTAACTGAAATAATGGAAAAAAAACTAGACCATATCCAAAAAAAAAAATAAGTGGGTTAATTTGTGAATTCATTCTTTATCTTTAAATTTTTATTTTCGTATAGGATTAAATTGATCATTTTTTATAATAATTTATCGTTTTTTTTAAGCCATTCTCAAGATTTATTTTTGGTTTCCAGTTAATCAATTTTTTGGCCTTAACTATATCTGGATAAAGTTTTAAAGGCTCATCAGATCTAATTGGTATTTTGTCAAATATTGGTTTTCCCTTTCCAACTAAATTTTTAATTTTCAAAATCAAACTCTTAATTTTAATTGGTTTTCCAAATCCAATATTAATCACTTCTCCAATATTTTTATTTGATTTTAACGACTTATCAACTGCTTTGACAAAATCCTCAATGAATAGAAAATCTCTTAACTGATTACCAGGTGAACAATCGAATGTGCTTCCTGTAAGAGTTTTATTTATAACAAAAGGTATCACTCTATTAAAATCTTGGTTTGGACCATAAACTAAATAAGTTCTTATTATTGAGACAGGAAATGAATTTTTCTTATATTGAGATAATAAAAAAAGAGTGCTCGCAAGTTTGGCATCCCCATAGGTAGACGAAGTATTAATTTTTTTTATGAAAACTTCTTTCTGAGGAGATTTTAGTTTTCCATATTCAATACTTGAACCAACTTGAATAAATTTAATTGGTATATTTTTCTTAAAATTTTTAACTAAATTTTTACAACCCAGATAATGAGTTCTAGTTATTGATTTATTTTTTGAATGGTCAACATAACCTGAAAGGTTAATTATATAGTCGTAATAAACCTCTAATTTTTTTTTTAATTCATTTTTGTTACACACATCACAATAGATATATTTTACACCTTTAACTCTTCTATTTTTTTTGGGTTTAGATTTGGAAACTGAGTGTACAATCCATCTTTTATTAATAAAGAATTTGCATAAATGATAGCCAATAAAACCAGTTCCCCCAGGAATTAAAATTTTAATATTAGTTTTCAAAGTATTTTATTAATTTACTTTTTTTTAATAATTTAATTTCTTTATCTTTAATCATATAAATTTTGTCACAATATTTTAGTGTATTAAACCTATGAGAAACTATTAATGTAGTTTTTTTAAGTTTTTTTATTGTTTGAAGGACATTATTCTCAGTATCATAATCGAGACCACTAGTAGCTTCATCAAGTATGATTAATTCTGGGTTATGGACCAAAGCTCTAGCTATTCCGATTCTTTGTTTCTCACCGCCAGAAATATTTTCTCCATCTTGACTAATAACTTGATTTAAGCCCGATTTTGATTTTCTTATAAATTTCTCTAATTCTACTTTTTTAATTAAATTATTTAAGATCTTGTCGTTAATTAATTTTTTATCAGATCCAAATAAAACATTTTCTCTCAACGATTGATTGAGAATTATTATATTTTGTGGGACAAATCCGATGGAGTTTTGCCAATTATCCAAATTTTTAAAATCTATAATTTTTCCGTCAACTTTTAATTGTGAAAATCTATTTTTTCTAAAACCACATAAAATATCTATAATTGTACTTTTTCCACTTCCACTAACCCCAATCAAACCAATTTGTTGGTTTTTTTTTAATTCTATGTTTACATTTTTAAATAATAATTTTTTGTAATTATCAAACGAAAAATTTTTAATCTTTAATTGAATATTTTTTTCAAATTTAATTCTCGAAATTGATTTTTTTTTTAATCTTATTTTTTGTTCGTTTTCAATGATAAGTTTACCAACGCTAGGATACGTATGTTTTAAATGCTGCAATTGATTTAATAACCTATTTATCAATGGGACAACTCTAAAAGCTGCTAAAGTATAGATCGAGGATAGTTGTATAATTTTTTCATTAGAATAATTATTTTTAATTAAATAAAAAAATAGAAACAAAATACTCAGTAATAATATATATTCAAAAATGTCTCTTGGTAAAGATTTTAAGAAAGTCGTCTTGAACTGTATTTTTCTAATTGAAATATTTTGCTCAATAAATCTATTCAAAAAAAAATTTTCTTTTGATAAAATTTTTATAGATTTTATTGCTGAAAAACTTTCAGCTATAAACTGTATTTTTTTTTTTCTATTATCTAATGTAATAAAAGCCCAGTCAGACAATTTATTCTTTATCAATAAAAA
>CACONR010000022.1 GCA_902628565.1 uncultured Pelagibacteraceae bacterium | reverse complement strand
AATAATCTATTTTAGTTTTGAATGCTCCAGGTAAAGCTTCTGAAAATGATGGCCAACCTGTGCCACTATCAAATTTCGCAGTAGAAGCAAATAATTTTGCTCCACAATTTGCACAATGGTAAAAGCCAACTCTTTTTTCATCGAGTAATGAGCTAGTAAAGGGTCTTTCAGTACCCTCGTTAAACATAATATCTTTTTGCTCATTTGTAAGTTTTGGATTTATAATTTTTTTTGCAGCTGCGTACAGATATTTATAAGAAAAAAGAATTAATGAAATTAACGATGCACTTAAGACCTTAAGTGTTTTACGTTTACTAAACATTTTAGACTTTGATTTTATCTAAGAAATTATTTCCCCAAGCATCAGAGCCCTCATCTGAGCCATCGCAGTCTTGTCTATCTAATACCTTTTGTGCACCTAATTGAGTTAATTTCTCATCTACTTTTTTTCCAGCTCCACAAAAAATATCATGAGAACTATCTCCTAATGCACAAACGCTATATTTTAAATCTTTAAAATTTTCATTTGAGTTCTTTAAATCATCCCAAAAATCTTCTCCATTTGTAGGTAAATCACCCTCACCGGTAGTTGAAGTAACTATTGCAACTTTTTTCATACTTAAAAGATCGTTCATAGTTACTTGGTTTAATTCCAATTGATTAGTATCAAATCCCATTGATTTTGCTTTTTCATTAAGAGTATTAGCCACGTTCTCAGCTGTACCAGACATTGATGCCCATAGAATATTTAATTTATTTTCCATAATAATTCATGTTTATTTGTTAGTGAAAGTTTTTTCTTTATCAGAAGCATTTTCTTTTTGTGAGGCACTTTCTTTTTCCTCATTATATTTTTTAGAATTAATTCTGTTATCAATTACATTTGCAAAATTATGATTAACATCTCGATGTCCTGCCTCATCATCTCTTATAACTCTAACCACATCTTTTAAAGTTGCGTGTAAAGGAAGATTCCAATAATTTATTGCAACCTCAGGTGCAGGTTCGTCAGGTATTGCGCCACTTTCCAGTTCATGAAGATATTCTGTATAACTTATGACAGCTTCTTCCTCAAAATATCCAACAATTCTGTGAGCTGTTCTTTGAGAAATTAAATAGATTATCGCATAAGTCACTATAAAGATAAATTGCGCAATAAGAATTATCATTCTTTCAATAAAAGTTGGTTTTGCAACATGAATAAAAGTCATTAAATGCATTCTTTCATTTTCAGCTTCATCTAATAAAGTTTTAATCCAACCTCTATCATCTTCCATTTTTCTTAAAGATTTTAAATGTAACAACATACCTGCAACCATACCTGGAACAGCAGCTATTGTTTCAAGAACTACAGCTCTATGGCCATATCTTTTTCTAAAAAAAGTGTCTGCTAAAAATCTTAAAAATTTTGTGAATGACAAAGCAACTTTGTCACTAAAATTTTTAGGCTCAAAATGTTTATTTAAGTTATTCATCTAAACTTTAAATAGCCACTTTAGTAAAAATTACTATGTGCCAAAATTGTCTCGATAAATGTTAATTTTGAGTAAAATAAGCAATTCTATCTATTAAAATTAAAAATTCATCTTGTAAAAAGCATTACCACCTAAACTCAATGTATTTTGGCTTGAGATTAAGCCATAATAAGCGACGCCTATTTTGCTATTTTCAAAAATATACTTTTCATAGTTCATGCTAGCTGACAATGATATTTCTCTTTTTAAATCATTATCTGGTTTATATGTTGCTGTTGTACCATTAACTGAATATATCTGTTCATCATCTCCAATTGCACTTCTAAGATCTAAAGCCCAATTCAAATTTAGTTTTTCCTCTTTGTCATCTCTAATCAAATAATCATCAGAAAGATAAATTGACAAGTTTCCAACTACTCTATTTCGCCAAGAATAAAATTTACTCTCATCATATGTTGGTGTTATTGACATACTTGATGTAAATCCAATATCTGGAATGATATTTAGATTATTTTTTTTTGCTCCTAATTGGATATCATAAGTTTGAAAATTACTATTAGAGTCTAATGTTCCTGATGATACAGTGTTGGTTAAAACTGTTCTCTTTCCATCTTTTAAAGTAACTCCACCAGTAATAAAGGTATCTAAATTAAAAAATTTATCATTCTCTAAAATATGAATACCTCCAGAGATATTTTGATATGTAATCCTATAGTCTTTTGCAAAATCTTGTATTCCACCCTCAAACATCATAATAAAATTAGAATTTTCTAATGGATAAATAAAATTTGCTCCTAAATTAATTAAATTATATTCCATCGCTAAACTGTTAGAATCTTCACTCCTATTAAGGAGGGTTGAATATAATTCTCCCCAACCTCCTTTATGATTAAATAAATTTGAGTTTTCGTATCTATTAAGGAAATTTCTAAGATTAATTGATTTATAACTTAACATTTCATCAATTGTTTCACTTCCTCCTTGACCGACTGATCCTGCAGAACCTTTAACTACTTGGTTTCCATCTAAATCTTCAAGAGAAAAGTCTCCATCAATGTCATAGTAATAAGCTTGACCAACACCATGGTTCATTTTTAAAGTACTTCCGGTTATGCCAGCTCCATGAGCGATTTTACCAACTACAATACCTCCATCCTTTAAAGTTATTGTTGAATTATTTCCATATAACTTTATTGAGTCGTATCCAACATCATTCTTAATCGATCCACTATTAGTAATATTTGAATTAACACCAACTCTTATAGTGGCATTATCACTATCAGAGTTAGTCATTTCCCCTCCAGCTTTATTAGTAATGGTTGCTGTATTACCAGCGGCGGTTCCAAAAATGGCAGATCCATTTGTAGCTGTAATTGTTCCTGAGTTAATAATTGTCATACCAGTAGTATTTGTGCCACCCGTTTTACTTATTCTAATAGTATTTCTATTTGACGAAATTGTACCTCCAGAGTTATTTGTAATTGTTGCATCGGTTGTCGCCTTTGCATCGATCGCAGTTGTGCCGCTTGCTGTAATTGTTCCTGAATTAGTCACTGTCAAATCAGATGTTGTATCTCCAAAAACAGCTACGGTATTAGCGCTGATAGTTGAACCAGACTCGACAGTTACTGAAACACTATCGCCAGTGACATTTGCCGCTTTAGTAGTTGCGCCTGTGGCTAAAGTTGAATTGCTTTTTATTGTTAAAATTTCTCCATTTCCATCAAGATTTTGTTGAGCAGTGGTAGTACCCCCATCTTGAATAGTATTACTATCAGCATATACAGGATTAAATATAAAAATAAAAAATAATAGAATAATTAAAGATCTGGAAAAAAAAAATCTTAATTTTAAAAATGATTTATTATTAAATTTAGTAAACATTAAATATCTTTATAAAATTCAAATATATCCCTGAGAATATATAGTGTTATTAAAAACATGAACAAAATAATGAAAATATTTATATATTTCCATATTTTTTTATCATTCAAATATCTTGCAAAATATTGAGATAAATACCCTATTGAGAAAAAAAATAAAAAAGAAGCTATGGCTGCGCCTACTCCAAAAAAATATTTCTCTACAAGTAAAAAGCTTTTAGAGAAATTGCCGAGGAAAAACACAGTATCTGAATAAACGTGTGGATTTAAAAAAGTAAAACCTAGTGTTTTCAGTATTACGTTTTTTTTTTCATTATGATTTGAATTTTGATCAAGATTTACCTGAGTATTGAATGACTTAATTTTTGAGTAAATAAAATGAATAAGAAATATTATTAAAAGAATATTAAATATCAATTCAAGTACCGGACTAAAATATTGAGTAAAATAATGAAAAAGAAATATACCTAAAAATATTAAAATAAAATCAGATATGGAGCAAATTAAACAAACTAGAAATATCTGTTGTTTTTTTAAACCCTGTTCTATGACAAAAATATTTTGGGCACCAATAGCAAGAATTAAACTTAACCCAGTGACAAACCCTAAAACTAGATATTCCATCTAATAGCTTTTAAGGTTTTTTTAATTTTTGTTTAACCTGGATTTGCAGTAAGAGTTTTGATCTCTAAAACATTCTCATTAGGATCTTTAATAAAAAAAGTTTCTTGCTCATATTTAGTGCCTTTGAATCTTAAGTAAGGCTCGTCATAATATTTAGCACCTTTTTCTTTCAATCTATTTTTTAGAGTATCAAAATCTTTTCTAGACAAATGAACGCCGAAATGAGGAACAGATACATTACCCATATCTACATCATGTCTTTCATTATCTAGTTTGTGCTCACTTGCGTGTAGAGTTAATTCATTACCCCAAAAATCAACATCAGCCCACTCTTGTGCTGAATTATCTAATCTACATCCAAGTGTTTCACTATAAA
>CACONR010000021.1 GCA_902628565.1 uncultured Pelagibacteraceae bacterium | reverse complement strand
AGCACCAGCTGCTAAAGCACTATCTTGAATAGCTTTTCTCTCAACAGGAGTTGAGCCCGTTGGAACACAAATTAAAATTCTTGGATTTGCAAACGTACTTCCTTTGTGAACTTTTTTAATGAAGTGTTTTATCATTTCTTCTGTGACTATAAAATCAGCAATCACACCATCTCTTAAGGGTCTTATAGCTTGAATATTTCCAGGAGTTCTTCCTAGCATCGTTTTAGCCTCATCTCCTACTGCTAAAACTTGTTTTTTTCCTGATTGATCAACTATTGCAACAACGGAAGGTTCATTTAAAACAACCCCTTGTCCTTTAACAACTACTAGAGTATTTGCCGTTCCCAAGTCGATTGCCATATCTTGACTCCAGATTTTCTTCATTCTCTCAAATATACCCATTAAAACACTCCTTTTACTTTTTTAGGTTCTATATTTTTATAAAGAGATTTCTTTTCTCTTTTAATTAACATTTTATTTAATGCATTAAGGTAAGCATTAGCTGAAGCTACTAAAGTATCTGTGTCAGCTGACTGCCCAACAGTTGTTCTGTCATTCTCCTCAATTTTAACACTGACTGTAGCCTGTGCATCTGTTCCTTCAGTAACTGCATGCACTTGATACAAAGACAACTTAACATCGTGTGGATAAAGTTCCTTAATACATTTAAATATTGCATCAACAGGACCATCCCCTGTTTGAGTAGTATGTTTTATTTCTCCAAAAACGTCTAGCGTCATCTCAGCTCTTTGTGGCTCACCCGTACCAGCAAAAACTTTTAAAGATTTTAAATTTATCGCATTAATCTTATTGTCAATAATCAAGCTATCATCAACTAAAGCAACTATATCCTCATCATAGATATGCTTTTTTTTATCGGCTAAAATTTTAAACTTCCCAAATGCAGCTTGAACAACATCATCTGTTACATCGGCATAACCTAAATCACTTAATTTATCTTTAAAAGCATGTCTTCCAGAGTGTTTTCCCATAACCAATGATGTCTTTTTTACCCCAACACTTTCAGGTGTCATTATTTCATATGTTTCTCTATTTTTAAGCATTCCATCCTGATGTATTCCAGACTCATGTGCAAAAGCATTTTTTCCAACAATTGCCTTGTTAAATTGAACTGGAAATCCTGTAGCATTTGAGACAATTTTTGAAGCTTTGCTAATTAATTCTGTTTTTATCCCTGTCTCATATGGTAATAGATCTTCTCGCGTTTTAATCGCCATGACTATTTCCTCTAAGGCTGCATTTCCTGCTCTTTCCCCAATACCATTTATTGTACATTCAATTTGTCTTACTCCAGCAGATAATCCTGACAATGCATTTGCAACTGCTAAA
The DNA here is from genome assembly GCA_902628565.1 of uncultured Pelagibacteraceae bacterium. Lineage (GTDB taxonomy): Bacteria > Pseudomonadota > Alphaproteobacteria > Pelagibacterales > Pelagibacteraceae > Pelagibacter. Next base: position 3,595 of record CACONR010000021.1, on the reverse strand, counting down.
CCTAAATCATTATGACAATGGGCTGAGATAATTGCTTTATCGATATTTGGAACATTATTTTTGATTAATTTAATAGTTTTTGCAAATTCTTCTGGTATTGAATATCCAACTGTATCAGGAATATTTATTGTCGTAGCACCACATTTAATTGCAAGCTCGATTGTCTTATACATAAAATCTAAATCTGTTCTTGTGCCATCTTCACAAGACCATTCAACATCATTAGTGAATTTTTTTGCATAAGTAACACTCTCTTTAATAGCCCCTAAAACTTGTTCGTTAGTCATATTTAATTTATGCTTCATATGAACAGGGCTTGTTGAAATAAAAGTATGAATTCTAAATCTTTTTGCAAATTTTAAAGATTCGTGACAAGCATCAATATCTTTTTTAGTTGCTCTTGCCAAACCGCAAGGTATAGAATTTTTTACACTTTTGCTGATTGCACTTACAGCCTCAAAATCACCTGGAGACGATATCGGAAAACCTGCTTCTATAATGTCGATTCCCATTTCATCAAAAACTCTTGAGATCTGAATTTTTTCTTCAACACTCATAGAAGCTCCAGGTGATTGCTCACCATCTCTCATTGTTGTATCGAAAATGAATACTTTATCTTTATCAGCCATATTAAAAATTTTTGTTTTTTGAAATATACAACCTCTCGTTTAGATTGCAAAAATAAAATGCGAAATTTTTCCCAATTTGTAACTAAATTTACTTCTTGTCACTATCTACTAATTTCTTCTTACCAATCCAAGGCATCATAGCTCTTAAATTAGCGCCTACTTTCTCAACTGGATGTTCAGCTAATTTTGCCCTTGTAGCAAGAAAGTTTTTTTGGCCACTTTTACACTCATTCATCCATTCTTTCGTGAATTTACCAGATTGAATATCAGCCAAAACCTCTTTCATTCTTTTTTTAGTTTCCTCTTTATTAATTACTCTAGGTCCAGATTGATATTCTCCATATTCTGCAGTGTTTGAAATAGAGTAATTCATATTTGCAATTCCACCTTCATATATAAGATCAACAATAAGTTTTACTTCATGAACAGTCTCAAAATATGCCATCTCAGGTTCATATCCAGCTTCCACTAAAGTTTCATAGCCATTCTTTATTAGTTCAACTAAACCACCGCAAAGGACAGTCTGTTCCCCAAATAAATCTGTTTCAACTTCGTCTTTAAATGTTGTTTCAATAATCCCCGATCTACCACCGCCAACTGCTGATGCATATGACATCGCTAAGTCTCTTGCTTTACCAGAACCGTTTTGATGCACTGCAAATAAACATGGCACCCCTCCACCTTTTTCATATTCACTTCTTACCAAATGACCTGGTCCTTTTGGAGCAACCATAAATACGTCTAAATCTTTTCTGGCTTTAATTAGATCATAGTGAACATTTAATCCGTGTGCAAAAGCAATTGACTTTCCCTCTTTAACTCTTTGCTCTATATGGTTTTTATAAATTGAGGCTTGTAATTCATCTGGTGTTAAAATCATCACAACATCTGCCCACTCAGCAGCATCAGATAAATTCATAACTTTTAATCCTTTTGACTCTGCTTTGGGTATGCTTGAGGAACCATCCCTCAATGCAACTACAACTTCTTTAACACCACTATCTTTTAAATTTAAGGCGTGAGCATGTCCTTGACTACCATAGCCAAATATCGCAATTTTTTTATCTTTAATCAAATTTACATCTGTATCTTTTTCATAAAACATTTTCATAATTTTCTCCCTGATTATTAATTAAAAACTTTATCACCCCTTGTCATAGCAACGGCTCCTGTTCTGGAAATACTTACTAACCCAAATTTTCTTAAATTTTTAGCCATCTTATCTATTTCTCTTCTAAGAGCAGTAATTTGAATAACATTTGATTTTTTCGTTTTATCCAATATTACAGCATCATACTTTTTACAAGCATTAATAGCCTTTTTAATTTTAGTATTGTTACCAACAACTTTGAATAAAGCCATTTCTTTAAATATTACCCCTTTATCATTCCTTTTAAAATCTGCAACTTTATGGACAGGAACAAGTTTTTTTAATTGCAATTTAATTTGATCTATTACTTGAGGAGTCCCAGTCGTTACTATCGTAATTCTTGATATGCTTTTTTTTGCGTCCACTTCTGCAACTGCAAGTGACTCGATATTATATCCTCGACCAGAAAACAATCCCACAACCCTTGCTAAAACACCAGCTTCATTATCCACCCAAACAACAATGATGTGTGTATCTGATTTTTCTTTTTTCGAAGAAACACTATATGCGGATTTTGGATTTGCCATACTTAAACTAAAGCTTTACCTTTGCCAGTAATTTTATTTTCCTCTTTTTCACTTGGTCCTAATATCATTTGGTTATGGGGTTTTCCTGAGGGAATCATTGGAAAACAATTTTCATTCGGATCTACTCGACAATCAAAAATAACAGGACCATCAAACTCCACCATTTCTCTAATTTTTTCGTCTAATTCATCTGGTTTTTCAGCTTTTATACCTTTGCAACCATAGGCCTCAGCCATTTTTATAAAATCAGGCAAAGCCTCTGTATAACTTTCAGAATAATTTTTCTCATGTAGTAATTCTTGCCATTGCCTTACCATTCCCATGTATTGATTATTCAAAATAAAAATTTTAATAGGTAGATTGTATTGAACTGCTGTAGACATCTCTTGCATTGTCATTAAAACTGAAGCTTCACCTGCAATATCAATTACTAATTTTTTTGGATGAGCTATTTGAACACCAACAGCAGCAGGTAATCCATATCCCATAGTTCCAAGCCCTCCAGAGGTCATCCAACGATTTGGTTTATTAAATTTATAATGTTGGGCTGCCCACATTTGATGTTGACCTACCTCAGTCGTAACAAAAGTATCTTTATGTTTTGTAAGTTCATATAATCTTTGAACTGCATGTTGAGGTTTTATGGTCTCATCGCTATTTTTGAAATGAAGAGAATTTTTTGTTCGCCATTTTTGTATTTGTTCCCACCATTTAGCTATTTGTTGTTTATTAGATTTTTTTAAATCTAGATTTTTCTTCTTTAGGGTTTTGGTAATTCCTTTTAAAACCTCTTTAACATCACCAACTAACGCTAAATCAACTTTAATGATTTTATTTATTGATGAAGGATCAATATCAATATGAACTTTTTTTGATTTTGGAGAGAACTCATCAATTTTACCAGTTATTCTATCATCAAATCTTGCACCAATATTTATTAATAAATCACAATCATGCATCGCGTTATTAGCTTCATAAGTTCCATGCATACCGAGCATGCCTAAAAATTGATTGTCATCTCCTGGATATGCTCCTAAACCTTGTAGCGTGGAAGTGATTGGAAAACCAGTAAGTTCAACAAGTTCCCTTAAAACATTACTCGCCTCTGGTCCGGAGTTTATAACTCCGCCGCCAGAATAAATGATAGGTTTTTTTGATTTATTCATTAAACTGATCAAAGTATCAATGTCCTTTTGCGAAAAATGATTCAATGATTTTCCGTTAAGTCTTTTTTCAAGTTTAGGTTTTGAATAACCTATTTTAGCAAACTGGATATCTTTAGGTATATC
>CACONR010000020.1 GCA_902628565.1 uncultured Pelagibacteraceae bacterium | reverse complement strand
TATACTTCCATCATTATTCTTGATATCTAAAGAACTAGTTAAAAGAATCTTGGTTAGATCTATCTGAACACCCATTAGCTTTCTATCAATTCCTTTTTCTTTAATTTTTTTAAGTTTATCTTTACCTAAAAAGTTTATATTGGTTTCTAAATCGATATATTTATCAAAACCGCATTGAAATGGATTATCATTGTTATCAAAATCATTCCCATAAGAAAGTAAACCACTCTCAATTCTTTCGATTAAATTTGGGCATCCAGGTCTAACATTGAATTCTTTACCAATTTCAAAAAGATGATCGTATAACTTCAAACCTAAGTCGGTGTTTTCAACATAAATTTCAAAACCACCTTGTTTTGACCAACCAGATCTAGCTATTAAATGTTTTGCCCCATTAAAAGTGAAATAATTAAATCCAAAAAATTTTAACTCTTTTATTTTTTCACCAAAAACTTTTTCCATTAAATCAAAAGATTTAGGACCTTGAACTGCTAAGATATCTACGATTGGTTCAAAAATTTTAACATCAAATTTATTTCCTGAAGCAAGACCTTTTGCAAAAAAAATTACATCAGAGTCAGCAATTGAAATCCACCATCTATCTTCAGCTAATTTTAAAATAACAGGATCATTTACCAAATTTCCATTTTCATCGATTAAAGGGCAATAATAACATCTTCCTACTTTGGATTTCGATAAATCTCTACAAGTCATGAGTTGTACAAGTTTTGCAGCATCTTTGCCTGAAATTTCAACCTGTCTTTCTGCTGCTACATCCCAAATCTGAACATTCTTTTTTAAGTGATCACAAGACTCTTCCAAGGAACCGAAAGCTGCTGGTAAAAGCATATGATTATAAACAGTATAAGCGGTAACACCCTGATTCTCTATCCTAGTAGTATAGGGCGTACTTCTAACTCTTCTTGATTTTGCTATCGGATAACTTTTCATTTAATTAAAAATTCTAAAATCTTTTCTCTCATTTCAAAAGCTTTTTCAATCATTATCATATGACCACAACCTTTAATTACATGAGTAGATGAGTTTTTTACTAAATTTGAAAATTTTTTCCCTGCATCTAAATTGATCATTTTATCTAACTCTCCAAAGATAAGTAATGTGGGAAGATCTAAAACTTTTGTTGCCTCTAACCCATTTGAGTAATTATTACACGCATTTAAATCGACTGCTAAAACTTCACTAATATCTCTTGAAGACTGAATTATTTTTTCTACTGGATTCCCGCCAATAAATTTTTTTGAGCCTTCATAACCCCATTTCATCATTAATTTTACAGCATCAGAGTCTCCATTTTTTGCAAGTTCTATTAAATCAGGATGAACTGGCATTCTATTTGAGCCTCCAACAAAAACTAGTTTATTTAACCTACTTTTATATTTGAAAGCATATTCAAGTATTTCTAAACATCCTTGAGAATGACCAACTAAAATCAAATTTTTTAATTGCAATTTTTTAAATACGCTTTCTAACCAATCAGCAATTTTTTCTATGGTATCTAAACATGGTCCATCTGAATTTCCATGACCAGGAAGATCGATAGACAATACATTAAAATTCTTATTCGAAAAAAATTGTTCAGTTAATGACCAAACTATGTGTGAAAGGCCACTTCCATGAAGAAATACTATTGTTTGTTTTTTTTGATCTATGCCTTGACCTGCATCAGATGCATGAATAGTTTTATTTTCTATTTCAAATATCAATCAATTACCTAAAATTTTTTTCTCAATTCAAATTTTTGAATTTTTCCTGTCGATGTTTTAGGTAGTTCACAAAAAACAACTTGTTTTGGCACCTTGAAACCTGCGAGTGTTTCTTTACAAAAACCAATTAATTCTTTCTCGGTTGTTGGTTTATCCTTTACGATCTCAATAAATGCACAAGGTACCTCTCCCCATTTTTCATCTGGTTTAGCTACAACGGCTGCAATAGATACTGAAGGATGTTTTGCAAGAGTATTTTCTATTTCTATAGAGGATATGTTTTCACCTCCAGAAATTATTATATCTTTAGACCTATCCTGGATTTTTACATATCCATCTGGATGCATGACAGCTAAGTCACCAGAATGAAACCAACCACCAGCCATCGCTTTATTTGTAGCATCCTTATCCTTAAAATAACCCTTCATGACTATATTTCCTTTAATCATTATTTCACCGATCGTCTTTCCATCTTTTGGAACTTCAGTCATTGTTTCTGGATCCATCACAGCAATCCCTTCTGTATTAGGATATCTAACTCCTTGTCTTGCTTTAATTTCGTTCTGCTTTTCCTCATCAAAATCATTCCAAGCATCATTCCACGCACATTGAGTTACATGTCCATAAGTTTCAGTTAATCCATAAACATGCATAACTTCAAAACCAAGTTCTTTCATTTTTTTAAAAATTATACTTGGCGGTGGTGCTCCTGCAGTAAGCACATAAACTTTTTGCTTTAATTTTTTCCTATCAGTATCTGGTGCACCAGTTATCATATTTAGTACAATAGGCGCTCCACCAAAGTGAGTAACATTATATTTGTCTATTAATTCAAATATTTTTTTTACATCTATATTTCTCAAACAAATTGTTCTTCCATTTAACATAGGTATAGTCCAAGGATAACCCCATCCATTGCAATGAAACATTGGGACGATAGTTAAAAAATTAAGTCTGTTTGGCATGTTCCAGGCAACTGCACTACCTGTGGACATTAAATATGATCCTCGGTGATGGTAAACAACGCCTTTAGGGTTTCCAGTAGTTCCAGATGTATAGCTCAAAGATATTGCTTGCCACTCATCCTCTGGCATTTTCCACTCAAAATTTTCATCACCAGTGTTTAAAAAACCTTCATATTCTAGATCACCAATTTTTTCACACTTTGATTGGTCTGCAAATTTATCAACTATATCAATAATTGTAATTTTCTTTTTTAAAGTGCTTAACGCTTTTTTAACTTCTATGTGTAGTTGTCTATCAACAACAAGAACTTTAGCATCACTATGTTCTAATATATAAGCAATAGTTTTAGCATCTAATCTTATGTTAATTGTATTTAACACTGCACCAGACATAGGAACAGAATAATGTCCCTCAAAAATCTCAGGTGTGTTGAAAGCTAAAAATGAGACAGTATCTCCTTTTTTAATTCCAATTTTATTAAGGGCGCTTGCAAATTTAATAGTACGTTTGTAAACATCAGCCCAGGTGTATTTACGATCTTCATAGATAATTGCTTCATAATCAGGATAAATCTCTTTTGCTCTCTTTAAAAAAGTCAAAGGAGTTAAAGGAACATAATTTGCACTATTCTTATCTAAATTAGTATCGTAATGACTCATTTAATTGAATTTAAAATTCATAATATTGGAGCTTCCAGAAATTGCTGATTTGTAGTGTTGTTCAGCTCTTGGTAGAACTTTATCAAAATAAAACCTAGCAGTATCAATTTTGTCATCATAAAAGTTTTTATTTTCATTATAATCTTTAAAACTTACCTCTAGTACTTTTATCCATGCATAAGCAATCGAAACAAATCCGAGAGTTTTAAGATAATCATTAGCAGCAGCACTTACATCATCTTTATCTGTTTTAGATTTCTCAATCATCCAATCACTAAATTTTTTTAGTATATCTAAATAATTATTAAAATCTGAGATGAATGGTCTTATTTTTTCATTGTTAGAATTACATTCATTTTTAACCTGATCTAAAAATTTATTAATTACATTCCCGTTCTTATTTGACAATTTTCTAAAAACTAAATCAGCAGCTTGCACGGAATTCGTACCCTCGTAAATTGGTGTGATTCTATTATCTCGATACAACTGCTCTATTCCTTGATCTTTAGTATAACCATACCCACCATAAATTTGCATTGCATCGCTAGTAATTTCCATTGCTAAATCTGTAAACAAGGATTTAACTACTGGAGTCATTAACGAGACATAATCAGATGCCTCTTGCCTGGCTTTTTTATCTGGATGATACAGGCTTACCTCAGTTTGTTGGGACAACCAAAAACATAAGGCTCTCTCACCCTCAATAATCGATTTCATATTTAACAACGATCTTCTAATATCTGCATGCTCAATTATATAATCAGCTCCATTTTTAGATTTTGAATTATTCGACTTACCTTGCTTTCTCTCTTTCGCATATGAAAGTGAATTTTGATAAGCAATCTCTGATATACCCAAACCTTGTATCCCAACAACGATTCTCTCAAGATTCATCATCGTAAACATTGCACTCAAACCCTTTTCCTTATCACCAATCATGTAACCAGTTGCTTCATCAAAATTGAGAACACAAGTTGCCGATCCTTTAATTCCCATTTTTGTTTCGATAGAACCAGTTGATATTCCATTTCTTGGACCGACATTCCCATCTTCTTTTACAATAAACTTTGGAACTAAAAACAGGCTGATACCTTTAGTGCCAGCCGGAGAGTCATCTACTCTTGCTAAAACCAAATGAATAATATTTTCAGTTAAATCGTGATCACCAGAAGTAATAAAAATTTTCTGTCCAGTTAATTTGAATGTACCATCAGATTGTTTTTTAGCTTTTGTTTTTAGTAGCCCTAAATCAGTGCCACATACTGGCTCAGTTAAGCACATTGTTCCACTCCACTTACCTTCTACAATTTTTGGTAAATATTTATTTTTTATTTCATCACTAGCATGATGATTAATACAATTATAAGCACCAATACTAAGTTCACTATAGAGTTTAAAAGAAAGGCTAGCAGAGGATAACATTTCATCAAAAAATGCGCTCACAGTTTTTGGCATACCTTGCCCCCCATATTTTGGATCACATGTTAAAGAAGTCCAACCATCCTCAATATATTTTTTGTAAGCCTCTTTGTAACCCGGAGGAGTTCTAACAACCCCATTTTCTAAAATTGCAGGATTTTCATCACCAACTTTAGCCAATGGTAAAATTAAATTTTGATTTATTTTTGCTGCTTCTTGTAAAATATCTTTTACTAAATCTGGAGTAACTTCTTTATATTTTTCTAATTCATTATACTCTTTGTTGTTTCTTAATTTTTCAAAAAGAAACATCATATCTTCAACAGGTGCGGTATAAGTTGGCATAGTTTGATTTTAAAATAATTAATTAATTATTGCAATTTTGAAATGATCGCATCACCCATTTGTGATGTAGTCACCTCTTTTGTGCCTTTTGATAAAATGTCCTTAGTTCTTAAACCATCATTTAATACATCTTGAACAGCTTTTTCCAGAGCTTCTGCCTCTTTATCTAAATCTAATGAATACCTCAAAGCCATTGCAAAACTAAGAATCGTAGCTATCGGATTAGCAATACTTTTACCAGCTATATCTGGAGCTGAGCCATGAATAGGTTCATACATTGCCCTCATCTCTCCATCTTTATTTTTTGCACCTAAAGATGCAGAAGGCAAGAGTCCTAATGATCCTGTTAACATTGAGGCTTGGTCAGATAACATATCTCCAAATAAATTATCTGTTACAATTACATCAAATTGCTTTGGATTTCTCAGCAACTGCATAGCACAATTGTCTGCGAGCATATGACTTAATTCAACGTCTTTAAATTCTTTATCGTGTAATGCTTGAACCTCTTCTTTCCAAAGTTGTCCTGCTTCCATTACATTTGATTTTTCACAAGAAGTTACTTTATTTGATCTTTTTTTTGCTAAATCAAAGGCAACCCTAGCTACTCTTATAATCTCATTGCTTGTATAAGTATGAGTATTAATTCCTTTTCTTTCCCCATTTTCTATTGGTTTAATTCCTCTAGGTTCACCAAAATATATTCCTCCTGTTAGCTCTCTAACAATCATAATATCTAAACCTGAGACAATTTCAGGTTTTAATGTTGAGGCATCAACTAATTGTTTAAAACATATTGCTGGTCTCAAATTAGCAAACAATTTTAACTCTTTTCTAAGTTTTAAAAGTGCTCTCTCAGGTTTTTTTGAAAACTCAACATTATCCCATTTTGGTCCTCCAACAGCACCCAACATAACCACAGCACTTTCTAGTGCCTTGTAAAAAACCTCATCTGTAATCGGTGTACCATGCTTATCGTAA
>CACONR010000019.1 GCA_902628565.1 uncultured Pelagibacteraceae bacterium | reverse complement strand
ATTACTACATTGTATGATTAAAAAGACTTTAAATCAAAATGCTAAATATGCTCAAGAATTCATGAAAACAATTGAAACTGATTTTATTTTTAGCGATAAACCAATCAATAGATTTAAAGTCGACTCAGCTGAAAATAAAGAAACTTCAATTAGTAAAAATGGATTGCTGAATGATCTTAAAACAAAGATTAATTCAATTGAAAATTGTAATTTAAAAAATAATTCTAAGAATTTGGTCTTGGGCGAAGGTAACATTAATGCTGATGTGATGTTAATTGGAGAAACTCCAGGAGAAATAGAGGATGAAACTGGCTTATGCTTTCAAGGAGAAGTGGGCAATCTCTTGAACAAAATGTTACTAGCAATCGATATAAAAAGAGAAAATATTTACACCACCTACTCAATTAATTTCAGACCACCAGAAGATAGAAAACCCACTGGACAGGAGATAAAACGTTATGCAATATTTTTAAAAGAACACATTGCGATAATAGATCCAAAAATTTTAATTTTAATGGGCAGCACAGCAATGGAGGCAATTACAGGATTAAGCAAAATATCTAATGAAAGAGGTAAGTGGAAAGAAATAATTTTAAAGAACAAAACTATTCCTATCATGATTTCTTTTAGCCCCTCCTATCTAATTAGATTTCCAGAAAATAAAAAATTTTCGTGGGCAGATCTAAAAAAAATTAAACAAAAAATTAAAGATTTAAATATTACGATTTAATGAAAACTATTGCTGGAGTTGATGAAGTTGGCAGAGGTAGCTTAATTGGACCTGTTTATGCAGCAGCCGTAATATTGAACAAGACCATCAATAAGAAGTTATTGAAAGACTCAAAAAGTTTAAAAAAAAATAAACGAGAATTTTTAGCTAAATACATAAAAAAAAACTCTATTTGGGCTACAGGTAAAGCTTCTGTCTCGGAAATTGAAAAAATAAATATTCTTCATGCAAGCCTATTGGCTATGGAAAGAGCAATTAAAAAACTCAAAAAAAAACCAAAACTGATTTTGGTCGATGGAAATAAAACACCAAATTTAAAAAATTACAAACTTCAATCAGTCATTAAAGGTGATCAAAAAATAGCATCTATTTCTGCAGCATCAATCATAGCAAAAGTTACACGTGATAAAATGATCTCTAAGTTAGGTAAGAAATTTAAAGATTATTACTGGAGTAAAAATTATGGATATGGAACTAAACAACATCTTAAAGCTATAAAAAAATTTGGGATTACTTCTCACCATAGAAAAACCTTTTCACCGATTAGCAAGTTAAAATAGGTTTCACGTAGAAACACCAGATGTAGTTGTTGTGAACCACCATCATACAAATGGAATCCAAATAATTCAATCCTAGGTTGACCCAAGAATCTTTTTGGAGTCTAATTTATTTTTATAAAATGAATTTGGACTTTAAAAATAAATTAATAAATGGAGATAGTTTAAGGGAACTTAAAAAAATCCCCAGTGAGACTTTTGATTTAATTTTTGCTGACCCTCCTTACAACTTACAGTTAAGGAATGAGCTTATACGACCCGATAGGTCTAAGGTAAATGCAGTCAATGATAAATGGGATCAATTTGAAAATTTTAAGAAGTATGATGAATTTACCTACTCGTGGTTAACGGAATGTAAAAGAATTTTGAAAAAAAATGGAGCTATTTGGGTGATTGGCAGTTACCATAACATTTTTAGAGTTGGTACTGCTATTCAAAATTTAGGTTTTTGGATTTTAAATGACGTCATCTGGAATAAAAAAAATCCTATGCCAAATTTCAGAGGGACACGTTTTACTAATGCACATGAAACATTGATTTGGGCATCAAAATCAGAAAAATCAAAATACACTTTTAATTATCAATCTTTAAAATGTTTAAATGATGATCTTCAAATGAGATCAAACTGGGAGTTGCCGATTTGTAATGGTTCTGAGAGACTTAAAAAGAATGGCAAAAAAGTACATTCTACTCAAAAACCTGAGGCTCTACTTCACAGAATTTTATTAGCAACCTCAAATAAAAATGATTTAGTTTTAGATCCTTTTTTAGGATCAGGAACAACAGCAACAGTTGCAAAAAAATTAGGTAGAAAGTATTACGGAATTGAAAAAGAAAAAACCTATTATAAGGCAGCTGAACAACGACTAAAAAATACAAAACCTATAGAAGATGATTATTTAGATACTTTGCAAAATGGCAGATCTAAGCCAAGAATACCTTTTGGGTCATTGGTTGAATTAGGAATAATTAAACCAGGCACTACTATTTTTGATAATAAAAAGAAAATCAGTGCAAAAATTATGGCTGATGGAAGTATAAAACATGCAAAAAAAGAGGGCTCAATTCACAAGGTAGCTGCATCAATATTGGGAGCAGAAAGTTGTAATGGCTGGACTTATTGGCATTACAATCTTAATGGGCAAATAGTGCCAATAGACAATTTAAGACAAAGATTAATTTCAAAAAATTAACTGTTATAAATTTTACCTAAATAAGAATTCAAAAACTTTTTGTTTTTAATAAATTTTTTCAAAAAAATATTTCTAAAAAAAATAGCCACAGGATTAGATAAATGAAATGCGAATTGATTTAGTTTAGATCTCTTATTAACCATTTTGGTTTTATTAACTCTATTCTTAAAGAAATTACCTTCTGAGTTATTTTCTATACTTTTATATAATTCATAAGCACTCTCAATGGACTGGGATGCCCCTTGAGCAAATGAGGGTGGAAAAGCAAAAAAAGCATCACCTATAAAATTAATGTTATCATTATTTGTTTTAAAAAAGTCCTTACTAACAAATACTGGAAATATTTTTAATTCCTTAATTTTATCAAAAAATTCTTTATTTTCTTTTGGAACCTTTTCTAAAACTTTTCTAATGAAAGAATTTTCTTTGAATAAAGAATAATTTTTTTGTTGTTCTAAAGTAAGTTCATACTTCATAATTGCTATAAAATTTAAGTCTCCATTTTGAGTTACTGGATAAATTACCTGATGAAAATCAGAGCCTAAAAATAATGAAATATTTTCATTATCGATTTTAGAAGAATTTGTTATCTTTCCTCTAATCGCTAATGTATTGTTGTATTTTGGTGAACTTTTATTGTTGGAAATCAAGCTTTTACTTTTTGAAAAAACTCCATCTGAAATGATTAAATAATCACATTCAAAAGTTTCATTGTTCTCAAAAGTAAGTTGAATTTTCTGATTTTCTTTATCAATACCCGAAACATTATGATTAAATTTAATTAAATTTTCTATATCCTTTTTCAAAAAATTTATTAAATCGGATCTTTTTAAAGTAGTGTACTGACAATTCTCTGAATTAAAATCAGAGATATTTAAATCACATATCTTTTTGAAGTTTTTAGATGAAAAAAAAATAATCTTTTTTGGATTAAACTTTCTTGCATTTTCAAATTTGTTAAATTCAATTTCATTTAAAAGCCTCACACTATTGACAGATAATTGAATTCCATAACCTTCCTCAAGATTAATCGAATTATTTTTCTCATAAATTACCACTTGATAATCTGAGTTTTTCTTGAATAAATTAGCAATAAATAATCCTGAAATACCAGCACCAATAATAGCTACTTTCTTCATTAATTTTTCTCTAAAAATTTTACAATTTTTTTTGTAAATGAAGGCAACATGTAGTTGTCTAATTTTTTTTCATCTATCCAATGTGGTGACTTAAATTTTTCATATTTTTTTAAATATTGAATTTTAATGTTCATATTCATATTAGACATTTTGAAATTTATATTTTTATTGAAATTTTTTGGTTTGGACGTTTCCTCCATTGGAAATATCTTTAAATTTTTCAAAAAATTAAATTTAGTATTTTTAATTAATAAATATCTTTGTTTTTTTTTATAAACCTGAAGTATAAAATATTTATCTTTATTTTTTTTATTGTTCCTCGTAATGCTAAAATCTTTTTTTTTGTAAGATTTACAATTCTCATTTAGAGGACATTGAGAACAAACTGGATTATTTGGCTTACAAATTAATGCTCCTAATTCCATGAGCGCTTGAGCATAATCACTTGATCTTAATGATTTACCAAAAATATTTTTTTTTTTTATAAGATTTTCTTTTTGTATTTCACTTTGTTTTTTCAAATAAAGATATCTTTTTAAAACTCTTTCGATATTTCCATCTAGTGGAATGTATGGTTTGTTGAATGCAATTGCTAAAATAGCACTTGCAGTGTAATTTCCTACACCAGGTAATGTAATTAATTCCTCAAAATTATCTGGAAGTTTTCCATTAAAATTTTTGATTACAATTTTGCCTGTTTTTTTTAAATTTCTTGCTCTAGAATAATAACCAAGTCCCTCCCAAAGTTTTAAAAGTTTTCTATTTTCAACTTTTGCAAGACTATGAAAATTTGGAATTTGTTTTATAAATTTATTGAAATATGGAATGACTGTAGCAACTTGAGTTTGTTGCAACATAAATTCACTTAACAACGTATAATATTGTTTTTTTGAGGGTGAGATTTTTTTTCGCCAAGGCAATTTTCTCTTATTAAAATCATACCAATTAAGAATTTTTTTTGTTAATATTTGCTCTTTCATATGCAATTTAAGAAATATTCTAAGCAGAGAGGTGGTAGCATTCAAGGATTAAGATCTCTTAAAGACACTTTACCAACAAACGTTAGGAGAGTAATAAATAAAAGAGGCCAAATTTATTCTGAAACGCTTAATAATTGGAGATATATAGCAGGTGAAAAATTATTTAAAGTTTGTTATCCAAAATCTTTTAAGAATACCAACAAGTTCAGTGTAAGCACGCTCTTAATAATGGTGCAAAGAGGTCATGAAGTTGAGTTAGAATATTCAAAAAAAGAAATTATGGATAGAATGAATGCTTTTTTTAAAGATGAAGTTGTAAAACGGATTAAATTTACGAGTTTTAACGATGAAAATAAAATAGATAATCAAAAAATAATTCAGAATAAACCTGTGACAAACAATAAATATAAAAATAAACTTAATGATGTTAAAAATGAGCAAATCAAAAATTCATTGATTGAATTAACAAAAGTTTTTAAAGAAAAATGAAAAAATTATTTCTATTTTTAATACTAATTTTTGGATTAAATACTGTTGCTAGCGCAGAAATAAAGAGGATAGTTTCAGGAAATCAAAATGCAAAGATTACCATAATTGCCTACGAGTCTCTAACATGTAGTCACTGTGCAAATTTTCATAAAGATGTTTACCCTTCTCTTAAAAAAGATTTCATAGATAAAGGACTAGTCAAAATAGAATTTCGACACTTTCCTTTAGATATTGCTGCTTTAAATGCTTCAAAAATTTCTCTTTGTAAACAAGATCAAAGCCTAGAAATTTTGGAAAAACTTTACTCTAATCAACAAGCTTGGGTAAAAGGTAAGGAAATAGAAGATGTAAATAATAATTTAAAAGAATTTTTAAAAAACGCTGGGTTCGATATTGATTTTGAAAAATGTATTAACAATAAAGAAATAGAAGATTATGTTTTAAATGATCGAATCGAGGGGACAAAAAATTTTAAAGTTAATTCTACTCCTACGATAATAATTAATAACGAAAAGTTCGAAAAATCTCTTAATTATAAAAATTTAAAAAAAACATTAGAAAAACTGATATAAGTTAATCCATGGAGTTTAAAAAAATCCAACTCAATGGATTTAAGTCATTTGCAGATAAAACTAATTTCTTAATTGAAAATGGTTTGACAGGTATTGTTGGCCCAAATGGTTGCGGTAAATCAAATATTGTTGAGTCTTTGAGATGGGTAATGGGTGAAACATCTGCAAAAAGCATGCGAGGATCAGGCATGGAAGATGTTATATTTTCAGGAACATCAAACAAACCTTCTAAAAATATTGCTGAAGTTTCAGTAACAGTTGCCAATGAAAATAACGAGGGTCCGGTGCAATTTAGAGAGTTAGATGAAATAAATGTTAGAAGAAAAATAGAAAAAGATAAAGGTTCGAAGTTTTATATCAATGATAAAGAAGTTAGAGCAAGGGATGCTCAAATGTTTTTCGCAGATTTATCAACTGGAGCTCACTCTCCATCAATGATTAGTCAGGGCAGAATTGGTGCCCTTGTTACTGCAAAACCTACTGATAGAAGAGCAATTTTAGAGGAGGCTGCAGGAATTTCTGGGTTACATGTTAGAAGACATGAGGCTGAACTAAGGTTGAACGCTGCAGAAAATAATCTAAAGAGAGCTGATGAATTAAGAAGGCAACAGGAAAGGCAATTAGCAAATTTACAAAAACAGGCTGAAGAGGCTACAAAATATAAAAATATTTCTGATGAAATAAAAAAAATTGAAGCAGGACTATATTATCTAAAATTACTAGAGATCGATAAAGAAATTAAAATAGAAAATGAAATTAATACAGAAGCAGAAACTGAAGTCAGTGGTTTTAATAATAAAATTAATGAATTAGAGAAACTAATTAAAACTGAGGTTGATAAAATAACTCCTCTGCGAGAAAAAAATATTGAAAATTTATCGAAGATACAAAGGCTAAAC
>CACONR010000018.1 GCA_902628565.1 uncultured Pelagibacteraceae bacterium | reverse complement strand
AAAAGAATGCTGTTCACTCTTAGCAACACTAGACATTTCATCAATTATAATTTTACTGATTCTTTTTGCTTCTTCTTTGGGAGTTTCAAAAATTAACTCATCATGGATTTGCAATAACATTTTTGTTCTTTGATTTTTTTGATCACTTAATTTTTTATTAAGTCTTATCATGGCTAATCTCATTATTTCTGCCGCGGAACCTTGAATTGGAGCATTAATTGCTGCGCGCTCTTGGAAATTTCTAATATTATAGTTTTTATCGTTGATATTAATAAAATGTGATCGTCTTCCAAAAATATTATTCACAAATCCACTTTTTCTACAAAACTTTATTGTTCGGTCCATATAAATTTTAATTTCAGGAAATTTCAAAAAATAAGCATTTAGGAATTCCTCGGCTTCATGATTTGTGACATTAATTTGTTTTGCTAATCCATATTGTGAAATTCCATATATAATTCCAAAATTTATAGCTTTAGCTTTTCTTCTCTGATCTTGATTTACTTTTTTTATATCAACATTAAAAATTTGACTAGCTGTGAGTGAATGAATATCTTCGTTGTTTTTAAAAGCTTTTTTTAATCCCTTCACGTCAGCCAAATCAGCTAAAATTCTCATCTCAATTTGGTTATAATCTGCAGAAATTAAAAAATGATCTTTTTTAGCTATAAATGCTTTACGAATATCTTTACCATCCTCAGATTTAATAGGAATATTTTGTAAGTTTGGATCGCTTGACGCTAATCTGCCAGTTGTAGTAGCTGCTAATAAAAAAGAGGTATGTACTCTTTGTGTGTTAGGATTAATATGTTCCGGCAAGGAATCTGAGTAGGTATTTTTCAATTTAGATACCTGTCTCCAATCCAATACTAGTTGGGGAAACTTATGACCTTTAAATGCTAAATCTTCTAAAACCGCAGCGCTTGTTGCAAAACTCCCTTTTTTTGTTTTTTTTAAATCTGCAATTTTAAGATCATTATATAATATTTCTCCCAGTTGTTTTGGTGATGCAATATTAAACTCTTTTTTAGATATTTTAAAAACTTCATTTTGAATTTTAATAATCTTTTTTTCAAATTTAGTGGATAATGATTTTAAAAATTTATTGTCTATTCTAACTCCCTCAATTTCCATATAGGCAAGAATTTTTAATAAAGGTTTTTCAAATATCTCATAAATATTTATCATTTTTTCATCCTTTAAACTTTTTTGAAATTTTTTGTACAATCTAAATGTGATATCAGCATCTTCGGCTGCGTAATCTTTGGCTTTTTCAACATCTACTTCACTGAAATTAATTTCCTTTTTTCCTGTCCCAACTAAATCTTTAAAAGATATTGTTTTATGGTTTAAATGAATTTCCGACAATGTATCCATATTATGTCTATTTTTCCCTGCATCAAGAACATAGGACATCAACATGGTATCTTCCATTGAAGTCATATTAATTCCGTGTTTGAAAAAAACTATAAAATCAAATTTTATATTTTGACCTATTTTTTTGATACTAGGATCCTCAAGTAAAGGTTTTAACTTTTTTAAAACTAAATCTTTTTCAATACATTTGTTAGATTTATGACCGATAGGAATATAACAAGCTTTTCCAATTTTTGAGCTTAATGAAACACCAACTAGATCCGCCTGATGAGGATCTAATGAATTTGTTTCAGTGTCTACCGCAACTTCACCTAACTCCTCAGCTTCAGTTATCCAGTTGTCGATTTGTTCCAAATTTTCAATTAAATAATATTCTTTTTTATTGATCGCTTTTTGATTTTTTTCAATTTTAACCTCGTTTTTGATACTTGTTAAATTTGGTTCTCCATATGCAGAAATAGCTGAACTCAACAATCTATTAAATTCCATCTCTCTCAAAAATTTATAAAGTTTATCTTTATCAATATTTTTTAATTCAAGATCAGTTAGGTTTTTATTTACTGGAGCATCACTTTTTAATGTCACTAGTTTTTTACTAATTAAAGCCTTATCTTTATTCTCAATGAGTGTTTCTCTTCTTTTGTTTTGTTTAATTTCATGAGCAGATTTTAAAAGTTTTTCAAGGTCTCCATATTTATTAATTAATTCTGCGGCTGTTTTAACACCAATTCCAGGAACTCCTGGCACATTATCACTGCTATCACCAGCCAAAGCCTGAACATCAATTACCTTACTTGCGCCTACACCAAATTTATTTTTGATATCTTCTTCTGAAATAAACTTATTTTTCATCGGATCATAAATTCGAACATTTTTTTTATATAATTGCATTAAATCCTTATCTGAGGAAACTATTGTTGCTTTTGCACCTTCTTTTAAAATCATTTCAACGTACGTTGCAATTAGGTCATCAGCTTCATAATTTATCAATTCCAATGAAGGTAAATTAAAAGCTAATACTGATTTTCTGATATAATCAAATTGAGGGGCTAAATCATCAGGTGCTTCAGCTCTATTAGCTTTGTAATCACTATAAATTTCGTTTCTGAAAGTTTTTCTAGCAGAGTCAAATATAACTGCAAAATGTGTTGGTTTTTGTAAATTTTGATTTGACTTTGAATCCTCTAGAAGTTTAAAAAGCATACTGCAAAAACCACTCACTGCACCCGTCGGTAATCCATCACTTTTACGCGTTAATGGTGGTAACGCATAATACGCTCTAAAAATGTAACCTGATCCATCAATTAAATAAAAATGATCTGTTTTTTTAATTTTTCCCATTAGAAATTAATATAGATTATAGATAGAAATAAGAGTATTATTTTTTATGGAACTTATAAAGCAAAATACACAAGCCCAAATAATTAAATCAATACTTGTAATTTTTTTAGGTTCTGTGTTACTTGCTATCTCAGCAAAAATTAAAATTCCTTTCTATCCAGTTCCAATGACAATGCAAACTTTTGTAGTTCTTTTTATTGGAGTAAGCTTTGGATATAAAATAGGTGTTGCGACAATTGGTTTATATTTAATTGAAGGGATTGCAGGTCTACCAGTATTTTCAAATTCTCCAGAGAGAGGAGTGGGTTTAACTTATTTTACAGGTCCAACAATGGGCTATCTAATTGGATTTCTTTCAGCTTGTTTTTTGGCCTCTTTTGTAAAATTAAAAGATAATTTTTTGATGATTTTCTCAAAACTTATACTTGCAGTATCAACAATCTATATTTTTGGTATTTTGTGGTTAGGGACACTAATCGGATGGGACAAACCTATATTCGATTTAGGTGTTAAGCCTTTTTTATTAGCTGAAATATTTAAGATAGCTTTACTTGTGCTTATTGCTAAGAGAATTTTTAAATTTAGAAAACTTATTTAGGTGATCTTTTAGATAAAATTCTTTGAAGAGTTCTTCGGTGCATTTTTAGTCTTCTTGCTGTCTCTGAAACATTTCTGTTACACAATTCAAAAACTCTGTGTATATGTTCCCATTTTACTCTATCTGCTGACATTGGATTTTCAGGTGGAGCCGCTTTTTTAGCAGGATCAGCTAAAAGAGCTTTTTCAACATCATCTGCGTCCGCAGGTTTAGCCAAATAATCGATTGCACCCTCTTTTATTGCTGCAACAGCGGTTGGAATATTTCCATATCCTGTTAACATTATTATTCTACTTTCAGGATTAGAGGTTTGTATTTGCTTTACAACTTCCAAACCATTACCATCACCCAATCTTAAATCAACAACAGCGAATCCTGGTTTTTTTGCTTTGACTGTATCAATTCCTTTTTGCACACCTTCAGCTTGAATAACTTCAAAACCCTTTTTTTCCATAGCTCTTGCCAATCTTTCTCTAAATGGATTGTCATCATCGACGATTAATAGTGATTTATTGTTGAAATCAGCTAAATTTTGTAGTGCGCCTTCGTTTTTCATAAGTTCAATATGGGAATTTTTTTCCACAATTCAATAGGTAATTATTTGCTTTACATTAGGTAAGTATTGAATTAATTGCTCGATTCATTAAAGTTTTTTATATTAAAAGACTTTTTTTTGTTAAATTTTTTTTTGGGGGGCATGAAAAATGCAAAAATTTAAGTCGGTTGAAGAATTAGTTAATCAACTGAGACCAGACAAACCGGTTTATTGTATTAGAAAGAAATCAATTCTTTCAGCTTCTAATTTTTTTCAAAAAAACTTTCCAGGAAAAATTCTTTATGCTGTCAAAACAAATCCTCACCCTGAGGTAATTAAAACTTTGTTAAAAAGTGGTATAAATCAATTTGATGTAGCTTCAGTTGAAGAAATAAAAGCAGTCAGAAAATTTGATCAAGTATCTAAGTGTTCTTTCATGCACACAATTAAAAGTAGAGAAGATATAAGTGAAGCATACTTTAAATACGGAGTAAAAACGTTTGCACTTGATACTAAAGATGAATTGATAAAAATTATTGAGAGCACAAGCAATGCAAAAGATTTAGAATTATTTGTAAGGGTTGCTGTATCAAATGAACATGCTGAAATTGACTTATCAAAAAAATTTGGTGCTATAAATTCAGAAGCGGCAGGACTTTTAAGATTAGTAAAACAACATTCAAAAAAAATTGGATTAAGTTTTCATGTAGGATCACAATGTATGCATCCAATTTCATATTCAAAAGGAATTTTCGAAATTGCAAATATAATAAAGAAAACGAAAATTGTTCCTGATTATTTAAATATAGGTGGTGGCTTTCCAACTATCTATCCAGATTTAATTCCAGCCTCTTTAGAAAGTTATTTTGATGAAATTAAGAAAGGTTTAGAAAATTTAAAGATTGAAAAATTACCAGAAATAATTTGTGAACCAGGTAGAGCTTTAGTTGCTGAAAGTGGTTCAACTATAGTTCGAGTTAACTTAAGAAAAAAACAAAAACTTTATATTAATGATGGAACTTATGGAACACTTTTTGATGCAGGAACACCAAATATTGTGTTTCCATCCAAAATGATAAAAGATAATTCAAACAAAATTATTTCAAAAAAATTAACTGCATTTGATTTTTATGGACCAACATGCGACAGCATGGATTACATGAAAGGTCCTTTCCTTTTACCTAATAATATTAAAGAAAATGATTATATAGAACTTGGTCAATTAGGTTCATACGGCCTTACCTTCAGAACACAGTTTAATGGTTTCTATTCTGATAAAATTTATGAAGTTGAAGATAATGCTATAATGAGCCTCTATAACAAAGACAGCAACAAAGATACTTTAGTTGCTTAATGTCAAAAAATAAAAATCTAGGACATAATAGTAAAAAAGACTTTCTTAAAAATCCAGTTGAACATATAGATATTACATCTTTTGACTCTAGAAAAATTATTTCATCAATGGAGAAAATGTCATTTGTATCTAGAGAAACTGCAAATGCAGCAAACATTTATAATGAAATGTTAAAAGATAAAGATTGTACAATTTTTCTAACTTTAGCTGGTTCGACCTCAGCAGCTGGTTGTATGAATATTTACAAAGATTTAGTCAAATACAATATGGTAGATGCAATCGTTGCAACTGGTGCTTCGATAATTGATATGGATTTTTTTGAGGCATTAGGATTTAAGCATTATCAAGGCTCTCAATTTCAAGATGATACTGAACTTAGAAAAAATTATATTGATAGAATATACGATACGTACATTGACGAAGATGAATTGCAAATTTGTGATAAGAAAATTTGTGAAATAGCTGATAGCTTGGAGCCTAGAAGCCATACCTCTAGAGAATTTATTCACGAAATGGGAAAATATCTTAAAAAAAACTCAATAAAGAAAGACTCTTTAATTGAAACTGCCTATGATCACAATGTGCCAATATTCTGTCCTGCTTTTACAGACTCTAGCGCTGGTTTTGGTTTAGTAATTCATCAAGAAAAGAACCCGAAATCTCATATTACAATAGACTCTATAAGAGAATTTCGAGAATTAACTGAAATAAAAATTAAATCAAAAGGTTCTGGATTATTTATGATAGGTGGCGGAGTGCCAAAAAATTTTATTCAGGACACAGTCATATGTGCTGAACTTTTAGGTAAAGATGTTGAAATGCATAAATATGCTGTGCAAATTACTGTAGCAGACTCTAGAGATGGTGCGTGTAGCAGTTCAACTTTAAAAGAGGCAAGTTCATGGGGTAAAGTTGATGTCACTAAAGAACAAATGGTTTTTGCTGAGGCAACAAGTGTATTACCTTTGATTGCAAGCGATGCATATCATAAAGGTGAATGGAAAAATAGAGATAGAAAAAACTTTACAAAAATTTTTGGATAAAACATTGCAATATCTTTCAAATAAAAAAGGGTTTCTTGGAA
Organism: uncultured Pelagibacteraceae bacterium; assembly: GCA_902628565.1. GTDB lineage: Bacteria > Pseudomonadota > Alphaproteobacteria > Pelagibacterales > Pelagibacteraceae > Pelagibacter. The sequence continues at coordinate 1,013 of CACONR010000018.1, read as the reverse complement.
TAGATAATCAGTTCAATTTTAAAGAAAAAGTTGTAATTGTTCCTTTTGGTCTAGAAAAAACTGTGAGTTATGGTGGTGGAACTAAAAATGGTCCAAAAGAGATAATTAAAGCTTCACATCAAGTTGAATTGTATGATGAGGAATTAAATTGTGAACCCTACAAAAAAATAGGAATTAAAACTTTAAAACCTTTTAAGATTGATAAAAATATTAAGAAAGCTTTGAAAAAGATAGCTGAAATAAATAAAGAAATTCTTAATAATAAACTTTTTCCAATGACTTTTGGTGGAGAACATTCAATCACACCAGGATGTATTGTTCCATTTGTTAAAAAACACAAAAACATCTGCCTTTTACATTTTGATGCTCATGCAGATTTAAGAGAAAGTTACAATGGTGAGAAATTTTCACACGCGTCTGCTATCAGAAGATGCTTAGATTATAAGAATGTTTCAATAATCTCATTTGGAATTAGAAATATTTCTAAAGAAGAGATACCTTTTTTAAAAAAAAATAAATCTAGAATTAGTATTTTTTGGGCAAAAGATAAGACAAAATGGAATTTAAAAAAATTTAAAAAATTAATTAAAAATAAGACTGTTTATCTAACTTTCGATGTAGATGGTTTAGATTCGAGTATCATGCCTGCAACTGGAACACCTGAACCTGGTGGTTTACTATGGGATGAAGTTTTAGATATAATTAAGATTGCAGCCAAAAATTCAAACATCGTTGGCGCAGATATAAATGAGCTCGCACCGATTAAAGGATTTAATTCCTACAATTTTCTAGTAGCAAAGTTGGCTTATAAAATATTATCTTATAAATATTTATATTAAATCTAAACCGGTTTAAGTGTTTTCAGCAGTAGTCTGAAAGGGATTAGCATCATTAAAGCAACAAAAATTTTTACACTTAAATCTCCTAAAGACAATGTGATCCAAGGAATGTCTGTTCCATAAAAAGATATTGAAAAAAATATAAACGTATCAATTGTTGAACCTATCAAAGAT
>CACONR010000017.1 GCA_902628565.1 uncultured Pelagibacteraceae bacterium | reverse complement strand
ATTTTAATGTTAGAGAGGCAGAGCGTGAAAGACAATTTAATGATTTTATTGATAAAAAAGACACAATATTAAGTGGAATAGTAAAAAGATTAGAATTCGGAAATGTAATTGTAGATCTTGGAAGAACAGAGGCAATTATTCAGAAAAATGAAATTATACCAAGAGAAAATATTAAGGCAGGAGATAGGATTAAAGCATATTGCTTTGATGTAAGAAGAGAACCTCGTGGTCAACAGATCTTTTTATCGAGAGCTCACCCAAAGTTTATGGAAAAACTTTTTGTTCAAGAAGTTCCTGAAATTTATGATGGTTTGATTGAAATTAAATCATCTTCAAGAGATCCAGGCAGCAGAGCAAAAATTTGTGTTAAAGCAGTTGATACATCTTTAGATCCAGTTGGCGCATGTGTTGGAATGAGAGGATCAAGGGTCCAAGCAGTAGTAAATGAGCTACAAGGTGAAAAAATTGACATTGTAAATTGGTCTGATGACCCTGCAATTTTAGTATCTAATGCTTTATCTCCAGCTGAAGTTCAAAGAGTTAACGTAGACCTAGAGAGAAAAAAGTTAGATGTGATACTTACAGAGGAAAACTTAAGTAAAGCTATTGGAAGAAGAGGACAGAATGTTAGGCTTGCTACAAAACTACTAAATTTTGAAATAAATATTATGACAGATGCAGAAGACTCTGAAAGAAGACAATTAGAGTTCAAAGAAAAAACGGAAAATTTTGTTAAGAATTTAGAATTAGACGAAACACTTGGGCAACTTCTTGTTGCAGAGGGCTATTCTACCATTGATGATATAAAAGATAGTTCAGTAGAAAATTTATTAAAAATCGAAGGTATTGAGGAAGATACTGCAAAAGCTCTAATAGAAAGAGCAAAAGAGTTTTATCAAAAAGATCAAGAAGATATTTCTGAAAGAATTAAAGAATTAGGATTAGATGATGGATTAATTAATCTAAAGGGGTTAACTCCTGGAATGCTAGTTACTTTGGGTGATCAAAAAATACTTTCACTACAGGATTTTGCAGATCTTGCATCAGATGAATTAACAGGTGGATACGATATTGTAAAAGGTGAAAGAGTAAAAATTCAAGGATATCTTGAGGATTTTGCACTATCAAAAGATGAAGCAGATGGACTAATCATGTCAGCAAGAAAAATTGTTTATGAAGATTGAGAGATGAGTTATGGAAAAAAAAACAAAACTAACAATATCGGGTGGCATAGCAAAAAAGTCTATTAAAAACATAGATAGAGCAAAAAATCTTGGGAAACATTCTGTCATAATCGAAAAACAATCTGGAAAATTTTCCAATAAGGGTGGTTCTTTTAGATCAAACCCATCAAAAGTAAAAAATAATTTTTCAAGTAATAAAGGAACTTTTGCCAAACCGAATTATGTGCCTAAATCACCACCTTTAACAAGTGATTTTGAAAGACGTAAATTGGCTGAACAAAGAGCGACCAAAAGACTGAAAGAGGAAAATGAAAATAAAAATAAAAAATCCTCAAAATCTAGCACTAAAAAAAGAGAATTAAAATTAACAGTATCCCGAGCTTTGAGCGATCAAATAGAAGCTAGAGAAAGAAGTTTAGCTTCTGTTAAACGGGCGAGGCAAAAGGAAAATAGAAATTTGACGAAAGAAGAAGTTCAAGAAAATTTAAAGCCAATTAAAAGAGATATAAATATCCCAGAAGTAATTACTGTTAGAGAGCTTGCCAATAGAATGGCTGAACAATCAAGTAATATTATAAAACACATGTTTGGGATGGGAGTAACAGTGACGATAAATCAAAATTTAGCAGCTGATACTGCAGAGTATTTAGTTAAAGAATTTGGCCATAATCCAATTCGTGAGGAAAAAGCTGAGGAGATAATTAAAAAAATTAAGGCATCAAGAACTGAAAATTTAGAAAATAGACCACCAATAATTACAGTAATGGGACATGTTGATCACGGCAAAACTTCAGTCTTAGACGTTTTAAGAAGTACTAATGTGGTCTCTGGTGAATTTGGAGGAATAACGCAACATATAGGCGCTTATCAAATAAAAAATCAATCTAATAAATTAACATTTATTGATACTCCTGGGCATGCAGCATTTACTGAAATGAGAGCAAGAGGATCAAAACTTACAGACATTGTTGTTTTGGTTGTTGCTGCTGACGATGGTGTTAAACCTCAAACGATTGAATCGATAAAACATGCAAAGGCTGCAAACGTTCCAATAGTAGTGGCAATTAATAAATGTGATTTACCTGATGCCGATCCTAAAAAAATTAAAAATCAATTACTTGAGCATGAGTTAATAGCCGAAGATTTATCAGGAGATACTTTAATGGTTGAAATATCTGCCAAAACTAAATTAAATTTAGATAAACTTATTGAAGCAATTATTCTTCAAGCTGAAATACTTGATCTTAAAACTGATTTTCATTCAAAAGCTACAGGTGTTGTTTTAGAGTCAAAGATTGATATCGGAAGGGGTCCGGTTGCAACAATAATCGTAACAACTGGAACTTTAAAAAAAGGAGATTTTTTTGTAAGTGGGTTAAAATGGGGAAAAATTCGGGCTATTATTGACGATAACGGAAAAAATATTGATGAAGCTCTACCATCTACTCCCGTAGAAATTCTAGGGATAAATGGTGCTGCAAAAGCTGGTGATGATTTTATAGTTCTTGATAATGAGAGAGAGGCTAAATCTTTAAGTGAAAATAGAGCTCAAGAAAGTAGAGATGGTAAAAATCCTCTTACATTTGCTACTCAAGAATCGGCTTTTTCCAACAAGTCTACAGAGGAATTAAATCTTATAATTAAGTCTGATGTACATGGATCTTCAGAAGCAATTAAAAATGCTATAAGTCAAATTCATCACGATGAAGTGAAACCAAAAATTATTTTGGCAGATATTGGCATGGTAACAGAGACCGATGTAACTTTGGCAAAAGCTTCAAATGCTGTTTTGATAGCGTTTAATGTTAAGCCAAGCAAAGAAGCAAAAAAACTTGCCGAAAACGAGAAGATTCAAATTTCATCATATAACATAATCTACGAAGTATTAGATTATGTGAAAAAAAGAATGTCTGGATTATTAACTCCAGACGTTGAGGAAAAAATTGTAGGTTCAGCTCAAATTTTAGAAATTTTTAAAGTTTCAGGAGCTGGTAAAGTTGCCGGTTCTAAAGTGACTGAGGGTGAGATTAATAGTAACTCAGATGTCAGAGTAATTAGAGATGGATCAATTATTTTTACAGGAAAAGTTGGAAGTTTGTTTAGAGAAAAAAATCAAGTGAAACAGGTAAATAATGGTCAGGAATGTGGTATCGCACTTAAAGATTATATGGATTTTCAAAAAAATGATACGATAGAGGCTTTTAGTGTTACATCTAAAGAGAGGACAATATAATGGCAGACAGAATTGGAAAACCGATTTCACAAAGGCAATTAAGAGTGGGTGAAATGATTAAACAATCTTTAAGCATGATTTTTATAAGAAATGAGGCTAAAGTTCCAAATTTAGAAACAAATACTATAACAGTTACTGAAGTGAGAATGAGTCAAGATTTAAAAATAGCTAAAGCATATGTTCTTCCACTTGGAGGAAAAAATGCAGAAGAAACTATAAATATCTTAAAAGAATACTCATTTTTAATTAGAAAAATTTTATCTCAAAAAGTAGTGATGAAATTTTTACCAAAATTACTTTTTAGAAAAGACGAGTCTTTTGAGTATGCTGAAAAAATAGAGAATTTAATTAAACAAACAAATAAATAGGAAAAAAGAAGTATGAACAAAAAAGCTCAAGAGTTAGCAATGCATGAAAAAGATACTGGATCATCAGAAATCCAAATTGCTTTGTTAACAGAAAAAATTGAAACGCTTTCAAAACATATCAAACAATTCAAAAAAGATAAACACTCATCTGTTGGATTATTGAGAGCGGTCAATAGAAGAAAAAAATTGTTAGATTATCTTAAAAGAAATAAGGTAGATTCTTACAAGAATGTCCTGTCGAAATTGAATTTGAGAAAATAAGAGTCAAGATAGATAGAACGGAATGGAACGAAACGAACGAAACGAAATGGAAATGAAATGTTTAAAGTATACAAGAAGGAAGTTGAAGTAGCAGGGAAGAAGATAAGTTTAGAAACAGGTAAAGTAGCAAGACAGGCAGACGGAGCAATTATCGCAACATGTGGGGAGACGGTAGTTTTAGCAACAGTCGTTGGAGCAAAAAAAGTGAATCCAGACATGGATTACTTTCCATTATCTGTAAATTATCAGGAAAAATACTATGCAGCAGGAAAAATTCCTGGTGGATATTTTAAAAGAGAAGCAAGACCAACTGAAAGTGAAACATTAATCTCAAGATTAATTGATAGACCGATCAGACCATTATTTCCTGATGAATTTAAAAATGAAGTCCAGTTGCTACCAACTGTAATTTCTTATGATAAAGAAAATGAGGCAGACATTTTATCAATTATTGCATCATCTGCAGCCTTAGCTATATCAGGAATGCCCTTTATGGGTCCTGTTGGTGCCTCTAGAGTTGGATTTATTGATGGTAAATATGTTTTAAATCCATCAAAAACTGAACTTGAAAAATCAAAATTAGATTTAGTTGTTGCTGGTACAAAAGATGCTGTGCTTATGGTTGAGTCTGAAGCAAACGGGTTGACAGAGGAAGAGATGTTAAATGCAGTAAAATTTGGTCATGAAGGATTTGTTCCAGTGATAGAAATGATAGAGGAATTGGCTAAAGAATGTAGAAAACCTGAGTGGATTGTTGAAAAGAGAGATTTATCTGAGGTAAAGAAAAAACTTGAAGAAATTTTTACAGAAGATCTTAAAAAAGCATTTGCGACAAGAGACAAACAAGACAGATCAAATCAAATTTCGGAAATTACTGATAAAGCAAAAAAACTTTATGAGGAAGACGAAAACTATACAGATCTTGATGTAAATTCTGAACTAAAAAATCTTGAAAAAACAATAGTCAGAACAGATATTTTAAAAAATAAAAATAGAATTGATGGTAGGGGTTTGTCTGATGTAAGGCCAATCTCATGTGAGGTAGGTGTTTTGCCAAGAACACATGGTTCTGCTTTGTTTACCAGGGGAGAAACGCAAGCAATCGTAACAGCGACATTAGGCACATCTGATGATGAACAGAGAATTGAGAGTCTAGATGGACTACAAAGAGAAAGGTTTATGCTTCACTATAATTTTCCGCCTTTTTCTGTTGGTGAAACAGGTAGAATAGGAACTGGTAGAAGAGAGATAGGCCATGGTAAATTAGCATGGAGAGCAATTCACTCTTCATTACCCTCAAAAGAAACATTTCCTTATACATTTAGAGTTGTATCAGAAATAACAGAATCGAATGGTTCTTCATCTATGGCAACTGTTTGTGGAACATCACTTGCGTTAATGGATGCAGGAGTACCAATTAAAGAACCAGTTGCCGGCATAGCAATGGGTTTGATTAAAGAGGGTGATAATTTTACCGTCCTATCTGATATTTTGGGTGATGAAGATCATTTAGGTGACATGGACTTTAAAGTTGCTGGAACTAAAGATGGAATTACCTCACTTCAAATGGATATTAAAATTACAGGAATTACTTTTGAAATCATGGAGCAAGCTTTGAGTCAAGCCAAAGATGGAAGAGTTCATATTTTAGGTGAAATGAATAAGGCACTATCTGCATCAAGATCTGATGTTGGAAAACACACTCCAAAAATGGAAAAAATTAATGTTGATAAGAAAGACATTGCTGCTGTAATTGGAAAAGGTGGTGCAACGATTAGGGAAATAGTTGAAAAATCAGGTGCTAAAGTAGATGTAAATGACGAAGGGGTTGTAACTGTTGCTGCTCCTGATGAAGAGTCCAGAAACATCGCGATGCAAATGATTAAAGACATCACTGCAAAAGCTGAATTGAACAAAATATATACTGGTAAAGTTATGAAGATCATGGAGTTTGGTGCATTTGTTAATTTTTTAGGAAAACAAGATGGACTTGTTCATATCTCAGAACTTGCTGATAAAAGGGTTGCTAAAGTCACTGATGTTGTGAAAGAAGGTGATGAAGTAAAAGTTAAAGTAATTGGTTTCGATAGAGGTAAAGTTAAACTTTCAATGAAACAAGCTGCTGAATAATTGGTAACGTTGTTTGGGGCATTTGGTAAAAATAATAGAATGTCTTTTAAGGTAAAAAGTATTTTATGCTTCTTGATTTATTGATAAAGGATGAAAAAAAAATTGATAAGGAACTTTATTCATCTGGTCCATACTGGAATTATAAGAATAGTAGAACTATAATTGAAATTAAAAAAAAAGGCCTTGAGGACTTTAGAGGAATAACTTCTGGAATTGGAACTTCTTTTGCAGATAACTTAGTTTTAGATATAAGAAATGAATTTAATATTAAAGGAAGAATTGTTGGAAAAATATTTTCTCTACCTCTTTTAAATACAATTTTTAGTGAACAAATGAAGACAACAAAAGTTTATCTTGATTTATTTGTTAAAAATCAAGCAATTCTCTATCAAAATAGTCAAAACGTTCAAAATCTTATAAGTAAGTTTAAGTTTAATAACACAACAGATTTTGGATGTATCCAATCATTCAATTATTTAAATAAAAATTATTCGTGTCATTATTTAAACATGGCTTACAGAATTAATAATTTATCAAAATATTTTGATTTTAAAAATATTAAGGTTTATTTTGAAATAGGAGGCGGTTTTGGGTCCAATATACATTTTTTAATAACAAATTTTCCAAACATAAAAAAAATTCTTTATTTAGATATAGTACCAAATATTTATGTTGGTACAGAATATTTAAGGTATTATTATAAAGAAAAAGTTAAAGACTATTTGGAATTAAAAAAATTAGATAAGATTAGTTTTTCAAAAAATAACGAATTAGAAATTTTCTGTGTCCCACCATGGTTAATTGAAAAAATAGACACTGAAATAGATCATTTTCATAATGCAGCTAGCTTTGTTGAAATGCCAAAAAAAGTGATAAGCAATTATGTTAAATTTATAAAAAAATTAAATACTAAAGAAATATCATTAATTTCCTATAGCGGCTTTGATTTAAAAACAACTTTTAATCCCGAGGAATTAAATAGTTTTTTTGATGACAAATTAAGTGTCTCGTGGAAGAATTCTTTAATTGAGGAATACAATAGAAAAGAAATATACTTAACTTCTAATTGAGTTTATCTTAAGTTTTCTAATCTCTTGATTTAAGAAATATTTTTAGGGTCTGGCATTCCAACTTTGTTATACCCAGCGTCAACATAGTGAATTTCACCAGTAACACCATTTGCAAGATCGCTAAGAAGATACAATGCTGAATTTCCGACATCATGAATATCTACATTTCTTTTAAGAAAAGAATGGTCCTCATTCCACTTATATAAAAATTTTGCGTCTCCAATAGCTGAGGCTGCTAAAGTTTTAATAGGTCCTGCGCTAATAGCGTTTACTCTCATTCCTTTGGCACCCAGATCTCTAGCTAAATATTTTACACTAGCCTCTAATGCTGATTTACAAACGCCCATTACATTATAATTTGGGATTGCTTTAGTTGACTCATAAGTTAAAGTTAGAAGACTACCACCTTGCTTCATTACTTTTGAAGACTCTTTTGCAATTTCAGTAAAAGAGAAGCACGATATTAACATACTTCTTAAAAAGTTTTCTCTCGTAGTATTCAAATATTCACCAGATAATTCTGATTTATCTGAAAAAGCGACTGCGTGAACTACAAAGTCAATTTCACCCCATTTTGATTTTATATTCTCAAATAACTTTGTTACGTCTTCTTTCTTTTCAACATCACAGTTAAAAGTTACATTTGAATTTAATTTTTCAGCCAAAGGAACAACTCTTCTTTTTAAAGCATCCCCTAAATAAGTAAATCCTAGTTCAGCTCCTGCTGCAGATAGTTTTTGAGAAATACCCCATGCAATCGATCTCTCGTTCGCAACGCCCATTATTAATCCTTTTTTGCCTTTCATTAAACTCATAATTATATTTTCTCAAAAATTAAAGCAGCGTTAGTTCCACCAAAACCAAAACTATTTGACATAATTGTGTTTAAAGAAGATTTAGCCTCAGTTTTTGATACTATTGGAAATTTTTTAGCTTCCTCGTCTATTTCAGAAATATTTGCTGATCCAGCAATAAAATTATTTTTCATCATAATTAAGCAGTATATAGCTTCATGGACAGACGCAGCTCCTAGAGGGTGACCTGACAAAGATTTTGTTGAACTTATTTTTGGAATTTCTTCCCCGAAAGTTTCCTTAATAGCTTTGAGTTCAGTGATGTCACCTACTGGTGTAGAGGTTCCATGTGTATTAATATAATCAATTTTGTTTTTAGTGGTAGCCATTGCCATTTTCATACATCTGACAGCCCCTTCTCCAGATGGAGCTACCATGTCATATCCATCTGAGGTGGCACCATAACCAGTTAACTCCGCATAAATTTTAGCACCCCTCGCTTTCGCATGTTCATATTCTTCCAAGACTAAAACACCTGCTCCACCAGCAATTACAAATCCATCTCTAGTTTTGTCATATGCTCTTGATGCTGATTGTGGTGTATCATTATATTTTGATGAAAGAGCAGTCATAGCATCAAACATAGCTGTCATTGCCCAATGTATTTCCTCACTTCCCCCAGCAAAGACAATATCTTGTTTACCCATTTGAATCAGTTCCATTGAATTTCCAATGCAGTGACCACTGGTTGCGCATGCAGAACTCATTGTATAGTTAGTTCCTTTAATCTTGAATGGAACCGCCAGAGTAGCAGATGCAGTACTTGCCATTGTTCTTGGAACGATGAAAGGACCCATTAATTTTGGAGTTTTTGCTCTTGTTTTGTCAGCTGCTAAAATCACATTCTCGATTGAAGGTCCTCCAGACCCCATTACTATACCGGTACTAAAGTTGCTAACTTCTTTGTCCTCAAGACCAGAGTCTTTGATTGCCTCTTTCATTGCAATATAGTTATAAGCCGAGCCTGAACCCATAAATCGAATTGTTTTTCTATCAATGTGATCCTCAAGTTTGATGTTTGGTTTGCCATGCACATGGCTTTTTAAATTATGCTCTTTATACTCCTCAGCAAAAGA
>CACONR010000016.1 GCA_902628565.1 uncultured Pelagibacteraceae bacterium | reverse complement strand
AGATGATCCTCTTACTATTTTAAATATGGATCTAGATGGGATGGAAAAATATGCTTTAATTAACAGGCCCGAACTTAGAAAAAGTCACTATGATGAAAAAATATCTATCCAAGAAACAAAAGCAAGTATGTCTTCTTTATTACCAGGTTTAAATTTTAATGCAGCCTGGACACATTCATCTAATGATCATTTAATGAATAAAACAAATCTTGAATATGGATCTGTTATGGGTGCAAATTTATTAAATGTATTTATGTATCCAAAGGTAAAAAGAATTAATGAAACTAATACAGAGGTAATAAAAGAAAAAAGATTAGCTTTATCTATGGCAGTATTATCACAAGTGCATCTAGCAAATATTGATTATTCTTTAGCTCTTGAAGAGTACGATACAGCTGAAAGATATTATCAAGTTTCAAAAAAAATCACGGAACAAATTAAGAATGCTCAAAAAATTGCTCGATTTGGAAATTTAGAACTTATAAGAGAGCAGGCAAGTTTATTAGTAGCTGAACTAAGATATGATATTGCTTATTCTAAATTACAACATGCAATTGGAAAAATTTATACCTCGGTTGGTCTTGATATTACAAGAGAAAATGTAAAAAATATAAATTTTAAAGACTATGCGTCTATTATCAAAAATAATTTTAAAACTTCTGGTAAAAGATATTTTGCTAAAATCAGAAAACCTATTAAAAATCAAAATCCTATAGTTAAAAAAAATAATGAAGGTAGAACAAGTCAATTTTCTTTCTCTGAAAAAACTTTTGATTTAGAAGGTGAAGGTAGAACAATATACGATGCATTATTAAGCAACGACAAACCGTTACCAAGCTGGATCACATTTTTACCATCACAAAAAACCTTTTTAATAAATAATTTAGATAAAGATAATACAGAAGAACTGGAGATAAAAGTCATTGCTAAAAATATTAATACTAGAATTGAAGATAAGTTTACTTTAATGGTAGATCCTGAACTAAGGGCTACTAGGTTAGAGAACGAGAAAAAGCTTAAAGAACAAAGAAAATTAGCTAAAAAAAGAAAACAAGAAGAGATTGAAAGACTTAAAGCCGAAAAAATCTTAGAAGAGAAAAAAGCTAAAGAGGAAGCGGCTTTATTAGCAAGACAAGAAGCGGAAGAAACTCTTAAACAAGAAAAAGAAAAAATATTATTAGAAAAAAAACAAGAAGAAGAATTATTAGCTAAACGGAAAGCTGAAGAACAAAGAATTATAGAACAACAAAGAGCAGAAGAATTATTAGCTGAACAAAAAAAATTAGCAGAAGAACAAAAAAGAAAAGAATTATTAGCTAAACAAAAAGCAGAAGAATTGAGAATTGAACAAACTGAAAAAATGAAAGAACTTTTAATTGCTCAAAGAAAGCAAATATATTTGCAACTTCCAGAAAATGCTACACAGGTGCAATTTGTAAATACTAATACAAATAAGAGCAATTTAGGAGAAGATTTAATTAATGAATTAAAGAATATAGAGACTAAAATAAACGATGTAATGCTTAATTTAGACTTGGACAAGAGATTAGATCTAACAAAAAAAATCGTCCAAGACGTTTTTAAATCAAGTGCAGCTACAAAGGAAATTGATCCAAAATATGAAACTTTAAACTTACAAATAGTTAATCAAAGGAAATTGCTTGAAGAACTTTTGGATTATTCAAATAAATATACTAGCTATTAAAATGCCAAAATCAAATCTCAAACCTGTAAGTTTAAATAGAACACTAAAACTTAATTCTAGTTCAAATCAAATCAATGGAAATATATTTATTAAAAGGAAAACTATAACTTTAAAAACCCCAAAAACTATTAAAGTTAAAGTTGGAAAAAAAATTACTGGAAAAATTTCTTTAAAAAAAGATAAATAATTTAGATCTCACCAATAAAGTGATGAATTATAGTTCTTTGTTGAGGATTTAATCTGTGCTCAAATAAATATATACCCTGCCAAGTACCTAATAATAGTTCTTTATTTTTAACACTTAATGAAATTTGATTATTGGTTAGAGAAGACTTGATGTGTGCTGGCATATCATCTTTTCCTTCAGTGGTATGAATATATAATTTATTATTCATTGGCACCAACTTATCAAAATAATTAATTAAATCAGTCTGTACATCTGGGTCAGCATTTTCTTGAACAATAATTGAAGCGCTCGTATGCTGAATACTTAAATTTAAAATTCCATTTTTAAAATTATTTTTTTCAATCCAATTTAATGTTTGATCAGTAAATTCATACAATTGTTGACCATTGGTATTTATTTTGAGATTATAAAATTCTTGTTTCATATTAATAATTTTTTGATGTCAACTCAAATAAACGACTAATTGTACGTTTAAATGGTTTTTCTAAAGACTTAGAACTCGACAATTTTTCTAAACTTTGTTCAGCCGTTACTGCTATTGCTCTCCCTTTATCGTAAATTACATCAATAAGAGTTATAAACCTTTGTTGTTGATTTGAGTTGATATCATTAAATTCTGGTACATTTTCAACTATTATAAATTCAGAGCTTTCAGCAATTTTTAAATAATCTTCACCTCCTAGGTTTTGATTACACAATTCATCAAAATGAAACTTTGAAATCCCCTCATAAAAATTTTTTATTTCAAAATTCCTACCTTTTATATTTAAAACTTTGCTCGATAATTTTTTATTTTTAGTAATTATTCTAGAAAACTTATTTATCTTAAAATTTGTTTCTTGGTTTAAAGGATAGAAATATCTTTGTTTTTCGTTTTCTTTGCTTTTTCTATAATCATCATCAATTATCAACTCATGCTCTATTGATTTTTCCTGCATTATTTGAATAAAGGGTTTAAATTGATCTCTTTGCAGCCCATCTTTATATAGTTCTGATATTTTGGTGTTTGAGGTCACAATTACCTTTATATTTTGATTAAATATTTCCTGAAATAGTTTGCCTAATATCATAGCATCGACAATGTTGGTTACTTGAAATTCATCAAAAAAGATGAGTGAAAATTTTGATTTTAAATCTTTGACAAATATAGTAATTACATTTTCCTCATTTTTATCTTTATTATCATGAACAAAATCATGAAAGTTAAGCATAAATTCATTAAAGTGAAGACGTTGTTTTTTTTGATTAATTAAATTAAAAAAAAAATCTAAAATCATAGTTTTTCCAACACCAACACCACCATAAAGATAAAAGCCTTTTTTTGAGGATTGTTTAGAAAAAAAATTCAACAAAGCACTTTTAAAATTTTCTTTGTAAAAATTATCTAATTGTTTGACTAAAATTATTTGATTTGGGTTTAACTCTAGATTTTGTGTATTACAATGAGTTTTAAATTTTTCCTCAAGATTTAAAGACATTAATTTTTTTTACTCTTAAAATCTATTCCGTATTCAGATCTTGGTCCTTTCCTTAGTCCAAACGGACCAGATATAAATAATGTTAAAGGCTTCGTCCCAGGTTTTAAGTCTACTCTATGTAAATTATTTGCAGATCTAAAACCTATATAACCAGGTGATCGCCAGAATTTTCCAGCACTTAATGTCTCCCAATATCCTCCTCTTAATATTATAGTAATATAAGGAAATGTATGATTGTGAACACCTTCGCCATGGTCATCAGCTAACATCTCATGTATTAAAATATTAAACGGAAACCACTTTGGTCTATGTCTAAAGATAAGATAGTACCTATTCATCCATGGTTTAGCCTCATGAAATTTAGGATGTGAGGGTCCCCTATCTAAAACAACTTTTTTTCTTCCTATTTTTTCTAAAAATTTTAAAAGCATAATTAATCATATTGGGTTATTGAGCCGTTTTTAACAATAAATAAATTTTCATTATATATTAAAGGTTTTGATATTAAATCTCTTGCAACTTTTTCAATTTTTAAAACATTTCCAGCACTTAAACTAATAACAATTAAATTTCCATCAGAATTTGTTAAATAAAGATTATTTCCACCTATGGTAAATCCTGTTGGTCTAATTCTTTTTCTTTTTTTTAAGTTAAAATCTTTGTAAATATCGTTAATTCTAATAATGTTTCCTTCATTCTTTTGAATTGTAAAAAGATATCCGTTTTCAGATATTGTAAAAATGAAATTGCCAATTATAATTGGTGTAAGAATAGAATTAATTTCATTCATCCAATTTGTTGTGCCTGATGATAAATCTACAGAATAAAATTGATTTTTATTATTAGAAAAATAAATTGAGTTTCCATCACTAACTAGTTTTGAGAAGTTAAAACCATATGTTTCATTAACAATACTACTTTTTTGTGTTGGGAGCTGCCATTCAATTAAACCTGACGAAATATCAACTGCAGTTATATCTCCTAAAGAATTATTATATATCACTAAATTATCTTTTATTAACGTTGAGAATTTTGAATTTGAAACAGTAAAAGACTCTTCAGTCTTTATATTCCAGCACTCTGATCCATCTTTGATATAAAAACATCTCAAAGCATTTTTGAAATCAACTACAAAAAGTTTATCATTAGAAATTTTGATCTCTGAATTAAATGGATATTCGCTTTTTTTTGACCAAATTAATTTTCCGGTTTGTAAATTTATACTTGAAATTTTTGCAATACTATCTGCAACTAACAAATTTTTGTCTGTCATTGCAAATGATAACGTGGGATGAATTTTCTTTTCTGTTTTTGAATAAAAATTATTTTTCCAAACAACCTTTTTATTATCATTAAACCTTATGATAGTACCTTTTTTTTCAAAGATTATTACACCATTATCTAATATCAGTGGCTCAAAATTGAATTGATTAAAATTTTCTAGTTTTGAAAATTTATACTCATTAACTTTGTTAATCTGTCCATTGTACTTTGATGATCCAAAATTATTTAGTGGATCGAAAATTTTATTTTTTTGATCAATTTTTGATAGGTCTAATTTTAATAAAGGATTAAATTCTGTTGAAATTATCTCTTTTTTGGTAAGAACTTTTTTGAATGCTTTATTTTCTTTTTCAATGTTCTCTTTTTTATTCCATATTTTTGAATTTTCATTTAGAGAGCAATTCGATAAAAAAATTGAAAATATTAATATTACAAATATTTTATTCACTCAAATCTCTGTTTAGTCTTTTTTGTGTTTCCTTGAGTATATCCAAATTAGCATTTTCTAAAGTAATTATTTGACTGAAAAATTCTTTGGATTTTTGCTTTTCTCCTTTAAAGTAAAAATACTCTGCAATTAAATATAAAGCATGGGACTTCCAAACACTTTTTGAATTAATTACAGGATTTAAAATTTCTAATATTTGACTCTCATTTATTGTGTCAGCATTATAAAGAGCTTTCTTATAAATAATAAGATGCTTAATTTCATTATCTAATGAAGTTTTGGTAATCAATATATCAAACAAACTATTAATTCTATTTTTATCACTCACTAACTCATTATCTATTAAGTAATATAAGGCCAATGGAGAATAAGTTGGATCTTTATTTTCTACTATCTCTTCCATCGCTGATACTATTCCGGAGTTATCTCCATTCTTATGTTTGATGATTGAACTATTATATTTGTCTGAAATTTTAATCTTACTTTTATCTTGATAGATTTGATATGAGTAAAAACCGAGTAAAATTAGTATCAAAAAGATTAAAATAGATAAGAGTAATTTTTTATTTTTTGAAAAAAAATCTTTTATTTTCTGATTTCTGGTGTTGCTATTAATGATTGCTATATCTTCATCCATAATTAAATCATATTTCGAAGAACGTATTGTAATATGCCTCCATTTTTATAATACTCTAGCTCGTTTTTAGTATCTATTCTACAAAGTGCTTGGATTGTTTTAATCTCACCTGAAGCATACTTAATTTCTACTTTAATTTTATCGGAAGGATTAATTCCATTCTCAAGATTGATTATACTAATCAATTCTGATCCAATTAATTTTAAATTTTTCCTATCAATATTATCAATAAATTGTAGTGGCAAAATACCCATCCCAATTAAGTTAGATCTATGAATTCTCTCAAAACTTTCAGCAATTACAGTCTTTACACCTAAAAGTTTGGTTCCTTTTGCTGCCCAATCTCTTGACGAGCCTGTTCCATATTCTTTACCACCTATAACAACTAAATCTGTCCCTCTTTTTTTATATTCAACTACTGCATCATAAATTGGCATTACTTTTTTTTCTGGGTAAAGCGTTGTATACCCACCTTCTGTGCCAGGTGCCATCTCATTTCGTATTCTAATATTAGCAAATGTTCCTCTCATCATTACTTCGTGATTTCCTCTTCTGGCACCGTAAGAATTATAATCTTTAGGTAAAATTTGGTGTTTCATAAAATATTCTCCCGTTGGACTCTCTTTTTGAATGTTACCTGCAGGAGAGATATGATCTGTTGTTACCATATCACCCAAAATTAACAATGGACGAGCATCACGGATTTTTTTAAAACCTTCTGGTTGATCTGGAAGATTTTCAAAAAAAGGTGGTTTTTTTACATATGTAGAATTTTCTTCCCAATTGTAAATACTACTTTTTTCTGTTTTAATTTGTTGCCATTGTTTTGGTCCCTCAGAAACATTTGAATATCTTTTCACAAACATTTCTGGGTTTAAAGATGATTTTAATACATCCTCAATTTCTTTATTTGATGGCCAAATATCTTTCATATAAATATCTTTGCCATTTTTATCTTTGCCGAAACTATCTTTATACAAATCAAAATTCATATGACCGGCAAGAGCATAAGCAACAACTAATGGGGGTGAGGCAAGATAATTTGCCTTTATATGTGGAGAAATCCTACCCTCGAAATTTCTATTGCCAGACAATACCGAAACAGCATAAATATTTTCTTTTTGTATAGAGTCAACAATCTCATCAGCTAATGGACCTGAATTACCTATACACGTAGTGCAACCATAACCAACTAGATGAAAACCAAGTTTATCTAAATAAGTATTCAAACCTGCTTTCTCCAGATAGTCCGTAACAACTTGTGAGCCTGGAGCTAATGAAGTTTTTACCCAAGGTTTTGCTTCCAATCCTAACTCTACTGCTTTCTTAGCTAAAAGTCCCGCTCCAATTAAAACATTTGGATTAGAAGTATTTGTACAAGATGTAATTGCTGCAATTAAAATAGATCCATCTTTTATTGAATATTCTTTATCTTTAACTTTTGAAATTGAAAAATCTTTTTTACCAGTTACTTCAGAAAAACTTTTCTTAAAACTAGTTGAAGCATCAGTTAATAAAACCTTATCTTGTGGTCTTTTCGGTCCTGAGATAGTAGGAACAATGGTTTTCATATCTAAAGTTAAAGTATCAGTAAAATCAATATCTTCACTAGACCACAAACCTTGAGCTTTCGCATATTCCTCAACTATTTTTACAGTCATTTCATCTCTACCAGAAAATTTTAAATACTTTAAAGTTTCTTCATCTATTGGAAAAAAACCACAAGTTGCTCCATACTCTGGAGCCATATTTGCAATTGTTGCACGATCAGCTAGAGTTAAATTCTTTAAACCATCACCATAAAATTCTACAAACTTTCCAACTACACCCTTGTCTCTTAACATTTTAACAACTGTTAAAACTAAGTCTGTTGCAGTAGTACCTTCTGGCATTTTGTTTTTTACTTCAAAACCTATTACTTCAGGAATAAGCATCGAAATGGGCTGACCTAACATACCCGCCTCAGCTTCAATACCACCTACTCCCCATCCTAAAACCGAAAGTCCATTAACCATAGTAGTATGACTATCAGTTCCTACTAATGTATCTGGAAAAAGATAATTTTGCCTCTCAAACTCTTCACTCCATACTACTTTAGATAAATATTCCAAATTTACCTGATGACAAATTCCAGTTCCAGGAGGAACTATTCTAAAGTTATTGAATGCTTGCTGACCCCATTTTAAAAAAGAATATCTTTCACCATTTCTGTTAAATTCAATTTCAACATTTTTATCAAACGAATCTGCTTTAGCAGATTGATCAACTTGAACTGAGTGGTCAATAACAAGATCTACTGCAGAAAGTGGATTAATTGTATTAGGATCTTTGTTTTTTTCTTTCACTGCTTCACGCATAGCTGCCAAGTCAGCAACTGCAGGAATTCCGGTATAATCTTGCAACAATACTCTTGCAGGCCGGTAGGCAATTTCTGTTTTAGATTTTTTTGTTTTTAGCCAATTTTTTATTGCCTCAATTTGATTTTTTGTAACTGAGACATTATCTTCATATCTTAATAAATTTTCTAATAAAACTTTAAGGGATTTTGGTAATTTAGAAATACCCTCCAAACCATTTTCTTCTGCTTTCTTTAATGAATAAAATTTAAATTTTTTATTATTTATTTCTATTTCAGAAAGAGTTTTGTAAGAGTTAATTTTACCCGGTTTCATATTTTTATATATAAAATGTAATTATGCTTAATAAAAGAAGCCCTGACATAACATAATTAAAGTACTTAATAAATTTATCATTTGTCGCAAATTTCCTCAAAAATTTACCGACAAATGTCCACAAAGTAATACTTGTAACTGAAAATAGAAAAGCAAGAACAACTATTTGAGTCGCGTAACTTATATAATTCACTCCAAGTTCTACATAAGTAGAGACAACAATAATTGCAACAGTGACGCCTTTTGGATTTAAATATTGAAATAAAAAGGTTTCAATAAATTTTACAGGATTTTCTTTTTGAGTTTCATTTGAAGAATTTGAGAACGCAATCTTGTAGGCCAGATATATCAAAAATAAAGTTCCAAGATATCTAATGACTATTTGAATAATTGGAAATAATTTAAAAACATTTATTAAACCTATCGATAAAAATATAACTAATGAAGTAAATCCTAGAGTCACACCGAGAATATGAGGGATTGTTTTTTTTATCCCAAAATTAAATCCAGAGTAAGATGCGACTACATTATTTGGGCCCGGCGTATACGCTGTGACAAACCAAAATAAAGAAATTGATAATATTTCAGGATGCATACTTAGGCTATTGGAAGTCCATTTTCAGAATTTTGAGAAGGATGAACCAGAATTACTTTACCATCTTTATCAATTGAACCTAAAATTAAAACTTGAGATACAACTCCAGCAATATTTTTTTCGGGAAAATTACATACTCCAATAACTTGCTTACCTTTTAAATTTTCTTCATTGTAATAATGGGTAATTTGAGCTGATGATTGTTTAATTCCTATTTCTTTACCAAAATCTACTTCTACTACTAATGATGGTTTTCGTGCTTTCTCATTTTTTTTAACCGAAATTACTGTTCCTACTCTTATGTCAACTTTATCAAATATATCGTATGTTATTTGTTCTTTCATAAATTCAGTATATATATTAATTATTGTTCATGAGTACAGATATTAATATTGATAAGATATATGAGAATTGCATCAAAATTTTGACCGATTTAATCGGTTTTAAAACAATTTCAGGTGATGATAATAATAATTTAATAAATTATTGTGAAAAATATCTTCATGAATTAGGTGCGACCTCATTTAAAACTTTTGATGAAGAGAAAAAAAGAGTAAATCTTTTTGCAACAATTAAAGCAAAAAAATCAAATGGTGTTAAGCCAATAATTTTATCTGGTCATACTGATACAGTTCCTGTTTCAAAGAGTTGGAGCACAGACCCTTTCAAAGCAACAATTAAAGAGGATAAACTTTATGGCAGAGGTTCCTGTGATATGAAGGGATTTATTGCATGTACTTTGGCGTTTGCTCCAGTTTTTTCCAAAGTTGATCTAAATAGAGATATTCATTTTTGTTTTACTTTTGATGAGGAAACCGCATGCCTGGGTGCTCCAATATTAATTGAAGAACTTAAAAAAAGAAAAATTCAAGATGGAATTTGTATTGTTGGTGAACCTACAAAAATGAAAATCATAGACGCTCATAAAGGCTGTTACGAATATACTACTTATTTTGAAGGGTTAGCTGGACACAGCTCGATGCCACACAAAGGAGTTAGTGCCGTAGAATTTGCATCAAAATATGCAAATAAGTTAATAGAGCTCAGGGAAGAATTAAAAAAAAGAGCTCCCAAAGATTCAATATTTGATCCTCCTTTTTCAACATTACAAGTTGGAGGTATATTTGGAGGGATAGCTCATAATGTAATAGCTGACAAATGTCGTATTGAATGGGAGACAAGACCAGTTGTCAAAGAGGATGGCGTCTTTTTAAATCAACAAATAGATAAATATGCAAATGAAGTTTTATTACCAGAAATGAAAAAAGTTTTTTCAAATTCAAAAATAACAAAGGAAATTATAGGTGAAGTTACAGGTTTCGATCGTATAGATAATTCAGAAGCATGCGAGTTGGTCTCAAGTTTAACTGGTGATAATTCCAGAGAAGTTGTATCTTTTGGAACTGAAGCAGGATTGTTTCAAGAAATCGGTATCAGTACAGTTGTTTGTGGGCCAGGTTCCATTGAACAAGCTCACAAAGTTGATGAATTTATTGAACTTAATGAACTAAAAAAATGTTTGAAATTTCTTGAGGGAATTAAGAAAAAATCTTCTTTTAATTAACTCCATCCACCTACAGATTTAACCTCCAAAAACTCCTCAAGACCATGTTCCCCAGCCTCTCTACCAATACCTGAATGTTTAAAT
>CACONR010000015.1 GCA_902628565.1 uncultured Pelagibacteraceae bacterium | reverse complement strand
GAGTATAGAAAAAGTAACTTATCCGATAATTTGATTTTTTTAAGTGCTTCATTTAAAGGGTCAAAATCTAGTTCTTCTCAAATAAAAAATGAAATTGAGAATTTAGTAAAAAAAAAAGAAAAAGCACAACCTACTAGAATTAAAACTAGTGGAAGCACTTTTAAAAATCCTAAATCACAAACAAATAAGAAAGTTTGGGAATTAATTAAAGAGTCTGTTCCTTTAGACAAAAGTTTTGGGGATGCATGTATTTCAGAAAAACATTGTAATTTTTTTGTAAATAAGGGTAGTGCTACGTTTAATGATATGAACAATTTAATTGAATTTGTATCAAAAGAAGTTTTAGAAAAAACTGGTATAAAATTAGAAAAAGAAATTGAGATTTTAGAATAAATTGAAAAAAATATTAATAATTTCAGGTGGAATTTCGAAAGAAAGAGCAATCAGTCTTGATACTGGAAAACAAGTAGCTAAGGAACTAAAAAAAAATAATTATTTTGTAAAAATAACAGAGCCAAATTTTCAGTTATCTGATGTTATTAAAAAATTCAAACCAAACAAAATTTTTAATGCGTTGCATGGTCAGTTTGGTGAGGATGGTTATATCCAATCAATATTAGAAAGTTTTAAAATTCCTTATACTCACTCAGGTGTGATTTCATCATCAATAGCGATGGATAAAGTGCTATCAAAAAAGATTTTTATAAAGAATAAAATATTGACCCCAAAATTCTTGACCTTTTCTTTCAGCAAAGATGAAAAAAATATTATTAGAACTATTGAAAAAAAACTTAAATTTCCAGTTGTGATTAAGCCAATTAATGAAGGTTCAAGCGTAAATGTGTTTATATGTACAAAAACAGATATCAAAAAAAAATTGAAGTATTTAAAAGATTATAAAAAAATAATTATTGAAGAATTTATACCTGGTAGAGAGATTCAGGCTGCAATGATTGGTTCCAAGAAACTTGGTGCAATTGAATTAAAACCAAAAAGAAAATTTTATGATTATCAAGCAAAATATAATCCGAAAGCAAAAACGAAACATATTATACCGGTACATTTATCTAAAAAAAAATATGAACAAATAATGAAAATTTCTTCGAAAGCACACTGTTTAATTGGTTGTCGAGGAGTTACACGTTCAGATTTCAAATATTACAGGGGGAAGTTTTACCTTTTAGAAATTAATACTCAGCCAGGAATGACGAAACTTTCTTTAGTTCCTGAGATTGCTGCATTTCATGGTATAAGTTTTATTAAACTTATTGAATTAATTTTAAAAGATGCTTCAACAAATAAATAAGAAAATTATTTTTTATATTTCTTTAGTAATTATTCTAGGCACTTTCAACAACAAAAATTTGAAAAATTTTGATCTTCCTAAAATTAATATAGTTGATGTAGAGGGAATCGAATTTAATGAAAATGAAAATACAAAAATAACGAATTTGATAAAATTTAATAATTTATTATCTATTCAAAAATCTCAGATAAAAGAAATATTAAACTCCAATAATTTAATTGAAAAATATGAAGTGTTCAAAAGATATCCATCATCTATTGAAATCAAAATTGTAAAAACAAATTTTTTAGCATCTACGAATATAAATGGAAAAAATTATTTAGTTGGATCTAATGGAAAATTTATTAATACAAAAGACTCCTCAAAAAATTTCCCTTTTATTTTTGGAAATTTTGAAACAGAAAAATTTTTAGAATTTAAAAATATTATTCTTCAAACTGAATTTAAGTATAATAAAATTAAAAATTTTTATTATTTTCCCTCAGGGAGATGGGATATTGAAATGATCTCAGGAGTTTTGATAAAATTACCGATTACAGGAATAAAAGAGTCATTAAATTTATCAATCGATTTACTCGATGATATAGAATTCAGTAATATAAAAATTTTGGATATACGTCAAAAAAATCAAATTGTCATAAATGACTAACAAAGTAGATTTCCAGACATATCTTTACTTAAATCATAATCAATTTATTATTTATGTAGCTGAAATTCTAACAAATAAAAAAATTTATTCTGAAAAATTGGAAATAGAAGAAAATTCTACAAAATTAAAATTTAGTAAATTGGATGAATTTTTAAACTCAAATATATTTAAAATTGAAAAAAAATTAAATAATTTTATTAAAGACATACATGTTATTTTAGACAGTAAGGAATTTCACTCAATAAAATTGTCAATCAAAAAAGATAATTATGGAAATCCTATAAATTCAGCGACTTTAATTCATCCATTAAATGATTTAAAAAATTTATGTCAATCGAACTTACAAAATGAAAAAATTATACATTTTCTAATAGAAAAATACTTTATCGATAATAAATTTTATTCAACTTTACCAGCAAATGTTAATTGTAATATTTTTTCTTTAGATACAGAATTTATTTGTCTTTCAAAAAATTTAATTGAAAATATAGAAAAGATTTTGAAAAAATATCATATTTCGTTAAATCAAATCTTAAGTGCTAGTTATTTAGAAAAATTTAAAGATAATGTAGATGACACTATTTTTACAACAGCTAGTAGAATTATTTCAGGCCATAATGACAATGAAGTTTTGCTGATTGATAAAATTAACAAAAAACAAGGTTTTTTTGAGAGATTCTTCAATTTTTTTAATTAATTAGTAGTTTATCGTAATATTTGTTGTTTTCAGTTTTTTTTTTAACATATTAAAAGTTTGCCTGTGTCATTGTTAAGTCAAAAAACTTTAAAGAAAGCAGCAACCTTTAGTGGTATTGGACTTCATAATGGTCAACTAGCCAAAGTTTGTATTAAACCAGCTGAGCCCAACTCAGGTATTGTTTTTAAGAGAGTAGATTTAAAATCAAATAATTATGTTTATCCAAGTTTTACTAACGTAACTAATACATTATTAAATACAACTATTTCAAATGAGTTTAATGTTAAAGTTTCAACTATTGAGCATTTGATGGGGGCTTTATTTGGATTAGGCATTGATAATGCACTTGTTGAAATCGACAATGATGAAGTTCCAATTCTAGATGGTTCGGCGAAAGAATTTATTGAAATTTTAACTAATTGTGGGTTAGAAAAAAGTTCAGAACCAATTAAGATAATCAAGATACAAAAAAAAATTACATATAATCATGGAAAAAAGTTCATTTCCATTGAGCCCTCAAAATTGAGTTTAGATATTAACTTCAAATTAAAATTTGATGATTGTTTGATTGGAAATCAAGAAAATAAAATTAACGTTTATGAGGATGATTTAGAGGAAATTTTTACTTCAAGAACGTTTTGTTTATTTGATGATGTAGAAAATATAAAGGAAAAAGGGTTAGCAAAAGGTGGAAGTTTGGATAATGCAATAGTTGTAAAGGGTAATGAAATTTTGAATTCTGAAAAACTTAGAAATCCTAAAGAGTTTGTAAATCACAAAATACTTGATTGTATTGGAGATCTTTATACTAGTGGTTATAGAATTATTGGAAGTGTAAATTGCTCTCAAGGTGGTCATTTTTTAACGAACCAACTGCTAAAAA
Source organism: uncultured Pelagibacteraceae bacterium (assembly GCA_902628565.1). Classification (GTDB taxonomy): domain Bacteria; phylum Pseudomonadota; class Alphaproteobacteria; order Pelagibacterales; family Pelagibacteraceae; genus Pelagibacter. Next base: position 7,738 of record CACONR010000015.1, on the reverse strand, counting down.
AAGTTTTTGAAAATAAAGAAAACTTTTCAATAATTGAGATAAAAGAGAGAAGTCTGCCCCATACAATTCTAAACAAAAACTTATTAAGATCGATTGCCTAACATATATTGATCTTTATAATTTTTAGCTTAGTGTATATAAGAAAAGTATGCTTAAGCATAAAATTTTAATTTTTTTTGTAATTTTCGTCTTTTTTGGTTCTTGTTCAAAAGATCCAATTAAAAAATCAATTATAGAAGAGAAAAGTTTAGAGTTGCAAGTTCAAGAAGCTTACAAAGAGGGGATGGAGTCGCTAGAAGCCGGCGATGTTTTGTTTGCCGCAAAAAAATTTAATGAAGCAGAAATATTATTCCCTCAAGCAAGTTCAGCACCGCAGTCGGCACTAATGGCGGCATATTCGTATTATGTGCAAGATTATTACGGCGATGCTATAGCTGAATTAATTAGATTTATAAAAGTATATCCAACACATAAAGATTTAGGTTATGTTTATTATTTGTTAGCGATTTGTTATTATGAGCAAATTGTTGATGAGAAAAAAGATTTACAATCAATTATTAAAGCTAAAGAAAATTTTAATATTATTTTAAAAGATTATCCCAACACAGAATATGCAATTGATGCAGAATTTAAAATTGATTTAATAAACGATATTCTGGCAGCTAAAGAAATGTATTTAGGTAGATATTATTTTGATAAAAGAAAATGGGTACCAGCAATTAATAGATTTAGAGAAATAGTAGATAATTACGATACCACTATTTATGCGGAGGAGGCCTTACACAGATTAGTGGAGGTACATTATACAATTGGTTTAACTGACGAAGCTCAAAAATATGCTCAGTTGTTGGGATATAATTATCAATCCTCAAAATGGTATGAAAATTCATATAGTTTATTTGATAAAACTTATGAAAAAAGAAAAAAAGAGAGACTACAAACTTTTAAGAAAAAAAGTGGTGGATTAATAAAAAAATTTAAAACTCTTTTAGAATGAGATGGATAAAAAAAAAATTAAAAAAGTTTATAATGAAAAAATCAAATATTTAGTAAAACTAAATGAACACTATTATGACTTAAGTGACCCTTTAGTAAATGATAATGAGTATGATCAAATAAAAAAAGAAATATTATCTCTTGAAAAAAAATATGATTTTTTAGGAAATGAAAATTCACCTTCCAAAATAATAGGTTTCAGACCATCTAAGACTTTTAAAAAAGTTTTTCATAGAGTTCCAATGCTCTCGCTCTCAAATGCTTTTGACGAGGAAGATCTGATAAATTTTCAAAAAAAGATTAATAATTTTTTAGACCAAAAAAGTTCGAATGAATTAGAGTATAGCGCAGAACCTAAGATTGATGGTATTTCTGCTTCATTAGTTTTTAAAAAAGGAAAATTTGTTATGGGACTTTCCAGGGGTGATGGAAAAGAAGGAGAAGATATTACACAGAATTTAATGACAATTAATGATATTCCAAAAAATATTCCAATTAAAAACTTTCCTGACGAAATAGATATTCGGGGTGAGGTATTTATTCAAAATAATGATTTTGAAAAAAATCTAAAAGACAAATTTGCCAATCCAAGAAATGCTGCATCTGGGTCATTAAGACAAAAAAATCCTCAAGATACCAAAAAAATTCCTTTAAAGTTTATTGCTTATACATTTGGGCATGTAGATAAAATAGAGATTAAAAATCAAAGTGATTATTTACATCAACTGAGTAAGTGGGGGTTTAAAACAAACCCATTTAATAAAACTATAAAAGGTATTAAAAATTTAATGAAAAATTACCACGAAATTGAAAAAAAAAGAAATGAGATTGATTTTGATATTGATGGTATTGTTTATAAGGTTAATAATTTCGATTTACAAAAACGTTTAGGTAACGTTGCAAATTCACCTCGTTGGGCAATCGCACATAAGTTTTCTGCTAACAAGGGTGTTTCAACAATTTTGAATATTGAGATTCAAATCGGAAGGACAGGAGCATTGACACCTGTTGCAAAAATAAAACCTATTAATATTGGTGGTGTAGTTGTATCAAATGCAACACTTCATAATGAGGATGAAATTATAAGAAAAGATATAAGAATAGGTGATATGGTTGTTATTGAGAGAGCAGGCGATGTAATTCCACATATCGTAGAGGTAGACTATAAAAAAAGAAATAAAGATTCTAAAAAATATATTTTTCCAATTAAGTGTCCTTCCTGTGGAGCTAAAACAATCAAAGAATACAACTCGATCACAAAAAAAAATGATGCAGTAAGAAGATGTTCAAGTGATGGATATGATTGCGATATGATGACTATAGAAAAAATTAAGCACTTTGTGTCAAAAGAAGCTTTTAACATTGAAGGTTTTGGCAAAAAAATTGTAGAAAATTTTTGGAAACTAAAAATGATTAGATTACCACAAGATATTTTTGGACTGAATTATGAAAAGATAAAAACAATGGATGGTTGGGGACAACAATCTGTCGCTAATTTAAGATATGCAATTGAAGAAAAGAAAAATATTTCCTTTGAAAAGTTTATATATGCTCTTGGTATAAGACATATTGGTTTTGAAAATGCTAAATTAATTGCGAAAACACTTAAAAGTCCAGAAAAGTTTTTAAATCTCTCTAGAAAAAATAAAATTGATGATTTATTAAATATTGATGGGATTGGTGAAACTCAAATAAATTCTATAAAAAAATTTTTTTTAAACAATACTAATTTAAAGGTAGTTCAAGATCTAAAAAAAATTTTAAAAATCCAGAAAACAACAGAAAATAAAAAAGATGGTGTATTAAGTGGTAGGATATTTATGTTTACTGGAAAATTAACTGGTATAAGTAGAGCAGAGGCCAAGTCTTTAATAGAAAAAAATTCAGGAACAATAATCAGTAATGTTTCAAAAAAGCTTGATTATCTGATAATTGGAGAGAAACCCACTAAAAGGAAAGTGGAAGCTGCAAAAGAGCTAAAAATAAAAATTATAGATCAATCAGAATTAAATAAATTATTGAATAAAAGTAGCTAACCATTTTTTTTCATTTGGATTCAAATAATTATTTAGTTTTGTGTAAATATCTAGATTATATTTCCATAGGTATTTTTTTTCATCATTTGTTAATAAATCATAATTTATTAAATCTTTATCAATTGGAGCTAGAGTTAAATTTTCAAAGTAAATTTTATTTTTATTTTTTTTAACATAAATCAAATTTTCTATACGAATCCCAAATTTATCTTTTTTGTAATATCCCGGTTCATTGCTTAAAATCATTCCCTCAAGTAACTTAATCTTATTTAATTTAGAGATACCTTGGGGTCCCTCATGCACATTTAGAAAAAAACCCACACCATGTCCAGTTCCGTGTTGGTAATCTAAGTTGATCTTTTTTAAAAATTTTCTAGCTCTAGTATCTATCAGATTACCTCTGGAATATTTATTTAAATTAGATTTTACAACCGCAATATGACCTTTTAATACTCGTGTGAAAATATTTTTTATATTCTTTTTAGGTTTTGAGAAACAAATTGTTCTAGTCACATCTGTAGTACCATATTTATATTGTCCACCAGAATCACATAAAAAAATATCTTTTTTATTAATCTTTTTCGTGTTTTTTTTTGTTGCTCTATAATGAACAATAGCGCCATTCCCTCCGGCACCAGCAATAGTATTAAAACTTGGATATAAATAATTTTTATTCTTTTTTCTAAAATTTTCTAATTTATTTTGTGCCTCAAACTCAGTAATTGTTTTTTTGTTTATATTCTTGATCCAGTAAATAAATTTTGTTAATGCTACACCATCAAAAATATGAGCTCTTAACATATTTTTTATTTCAGTTTTATTTTTTAAAGATTTAAGTGAGTAAATTGGATCTTCAAAACTTAAAACCTTAAATTTTTTTTTTAGTATATTTTCAAAAAAAATTGAGCAAGTATTTTTATCAATTATAATTTTCTTACCTTTAAGATTTGAAATGAATTTATTGAAATTCTTTGGTTCAATTACTTGATCAGATTTTATTTTTTTTTCATTAATTAACTTTAAAACTTTATAATTAGATGAAATCAAATAAAAACTTTTTTTATTGTTTATGATTAATTGGCAGTTAGGGATAGGACTATTTGGATTGTCATGTCCTCTTATATTAAGAAGCCATGCAACATTTTCAGGTGCTGAGATAAATAAATAATCTGATTTATTTTTGTTCAAGTATTTCCTTATTTTTGTTATTTTATTCTTATAGTTTTCTCCAACTATTTTGTTCTTAAGAGAAAAAAAAGGTTTATTAGATTTAACTTTACTTTGATGTATTTGATCAATTAAATTTGACTTAATACTTTTGACTTTATTATACTTATTAAAAAACTTCTTAATTTGTATAGATGTAAATAATTTTGGATCAAAACCTATTGACAAATTTTTGAACAAATTACAATTTATAATTTTATGGAAATCAATTATTTGAAAGTTTTTGCCCGCCTCTTTTTTTGCTTGTATGGTGTATCTCCCATCAACAAATAAATAGTTTTTCTTTTTAAGAATGATTGAATAACCAGCAGAGCCAGAAAAGTTTGAGATAGTTTTAAGTCTATCATTTGCAGCGTATTCTGAAAAAAATTCGTCATTTTTGGGAATAATATATCCATCTATATTGTATTTCTTAAATTTACTTACAAGTGTGTTTATTCGATTATTAATCATTTGATTCTTTTTTGATATCTTAACCATCCAGGACTATTAATGCCGCTTTCATTTTCAATATCTTGATTAAATTCAAATTCTTCTATCTCTTCTTTGACTTCATCGAAAAAAGAATTTTTTTCTAAATATTTATCTGGTAGTTCGTCAATAAATCTAGACGCCATACTATCTATCCAATCACCCTGGTAAAACCTATTCATCGAAAAAGATACTATTACTTTTTTTTTTGCTCTGGTTAAACCGACATAGGCCAGCCTTCTTTCTTCCTCTAAACCACTCTGGCCCTTTTCCTCGATAGATTTTTGGTGGGGAAAAAGTCCTTCTTCCCAACCAGGTAAAAAAATTACATCAAACTCTAGACCTTTCGCGGCATGCATAGTCATCATATTAACTTTTTCACCTTCCCATTCTTGATCAATTGAAGTTGCAAGTGAAACATGATCTAAAAAACTCTCTAGATTATCAAATTCTTTCATTGCACTTAATAATTCTTTTATATTTTCAAGTCTATTTTCATTTTCTAGATCTTTTTTATTTTTAAGCATTGCTGAGTATCCAGATTCATCAAGAACAGTTTGTAATAATTTAACATGACCCATTTTTTTTATTGTTAGATCATTTCTCCATTTTGAAAGTAATTCTAAAAAGGATACTAAACCAATTTTAGCTTTAGGTTTGATCAAGTTTTCCTCTATCATTTTTCGAGATGAAATTTCTAAGCAATCTTTTTGTCTTTTTGCAAATTCATGAATGCTTTTAATGGAACTATCACCAATCGACCGCTTTGGATTATTGACAATTCTTTCAAAAGCTAGATCATCTTTTTCTTGATAAACCAATCTTAAATAGGCTACACAATCTTTTATTTCAGCTCTTTCGTAAAATTTTATTCCACCTAAAATTCTATAGGGTAACCCAATTTTTAAGAATCTTTCCTCAAATTCCCTAGTCTGAAATATTGCCCTCACAAGAATAGTAATATTGTTAAATGAATATTCTCTCTTCATTTTTTCAATTTCATCTGAAATACCTATAGCCTCGTCTTTTCCATTTTTATAACAATTTAGTTTGACTAGTTCGCCTTCTTGCAAAGTTGTTTTTAATGTTTTTCCAACCCTATTTTCATTATTTGCTATCAAGCTTGATGCTACTGCAAGAATATTTTCGGTAGATCTATAATTTTCTTCTAGTCTTATCACTTTTGTATTTTCATAAACTTTATCAAATTCTAAAAAGTTTTTTATTTCTGCTCCTCTCCAGCTGTAAATTGACTGATCATCATCTCCTACACAGCAGATATTTTTATTTTTTTCTGAAAGTAATTTAAGCCATCTACTCTGTATAAAATTTGTATCTTGATATTCATCAACTAGAATATATTTAAAATTCTTTGAGTAAATTTCTCTTAAGTCTTTATTTTTTTCTAAGATCTTGACCACATGGAGAATTAGATCACCAAAGTCGCAAGAGTTTAAATCAATTAATTTCTGTTGATAAATTCTATAAATTGGCAATATGGTTTTTTCGTAAATATCCTTTTGATTGATTATTACTTCACTAGGATAAAATCCTTTATTTTTCCATTTATCAATTATTGCAAGAATATATCTTGGAGCTAATTGTTTGATATCAATATTTTCTGCTTTACATATATTTTTAATCAGTCTTGTTTGGTCGTCAGTATCTATTATTGTAAAATTTGAGTTAAGATTAACTGCTGGAGCGTGTTTTCTTAAAAGTTTTGCGCAAATTGAATGAAAAGTTCCAAGCCATGATAACCCTGTAGCAGAAGAGCCTAAAATTTTACTTACTCTAGTCTGCATTTCTTTGGCTGCTTTATTAGTGAATGTCACTGCCAGTATTTGATTAGGATAAGCTTTTTTTTCTTTGATTATATTTGCTATCCTTGTTGTTAGAACCTTGGTTTTTCCAGAACCAGCACCAGCCACAATTAAAAGAGGTCCATCAAGATGTGTAACGGCCTCTTTTTGGGCTTTATTAAGATTTTTCAAATATTCAGAGTTTAACATTTTTTATTTTAAATTATAACTTGTTTCAATTTACATGAGAAAACAAAATTTATTATCAAAAAAAATTAAAAAACAAATTACAACTATAAATAATTTATTGGAGAGTTATTTCAATAGTTTAAGACGCTTCATTTTAGATGCAAAAAGATTTAGGTTTGATAAGAACAATAAAGTTTTTTTAACTATAATTTCAATTATATTTTTAATACTTGTCTATTTTTTAATACCAACTGCTTATAATCAAGAATTTATTAAAAAAGAAATAAAAAATCAAATTTATCAAAAATACAATATGGTTGTAAAATTTGATAATGGAATACATTATAATTTTTTCCCTAAACCACACTTTAGCTCAAAAAAATTATCCATACTTAATAATCAAGCAAGAATTGGAGAAGTAAAAGATTTTAAAATTTTTATTAATTTTAAAAATTTTTTTAAATTTAATCAAATTCAAACTCAAGATGTAATTATTAATAAAGCTGATTTTAACTTAAAAAAGTCTGATTTAAGTTTTTTTACAAATCTCCTTAAAACAGAGCCAAATCGCGATAAGATTAAAATTAAAAGAAGTAATATTTTTTTTAGAAGTAAAAATGACGAAGTTTTATTTATTAATCAAATTAATGATAGTGAATTTTACTATGACTTAAAAAATTTAAAAAATGTTTTAGTCTTAAAAAGTAAAGTTTTTAATGTCCCCTATAAATTGATAATAGGAAATGACAAATTAAATGAAATTTTAGATTTTGAATTTGTTTCCAAAAAACTTGTTTTAAAAATTGAAAACCAAACTGATTATAAAAAGCAAAATGATACTGGGAATTTGAAAATAAGTTTTAAAAATAAAAATAATACTTTTGAATATCAAATAAATGAAAATAGTTTAGACATCATCTCAAAAGATAATAATAAAATATTTAAAGGGTTAATAGAATTTAAGCCATTTTACCTAATTTCAAATTTTAGATATCAAACTTTTCGAATAAAAGATCT
>CACONR010000014.1 GCA_902628565.1 uncultured Pelagibacteraceae bacterium | reverse complement strand
ACGGAAAAATAACATTATTTGAAATGCCAAAAGAAAGCATATATGAAATTGATGATAAAGAAGATTTTCAAATAATTGAAAAGTTATTAAAAAAATAATTTATGGTGGATAAAAATCTAGATATAAAACAAATTCAAAACATAGAAAGTTTCGATATTTTAAAAAAAATATGTGAAGAAAACAATTTTTTTAAATATATTAATAAATTTGCTTTAGAAAATCTTGATTTAAAAAAAATCAAAAATTTTTTAATAGCTTGTATAGAAGAACAAAATTACTCGACAAATTTAACTTCTTTACCATACAAACTTATTGTAGATCCTACAAACGCATGTAATTTGGGATGTCCTTTATGCCCAACTGGCCTTGGTGCATCTGAGAGAAAAAAAGGTATTCTTAAATTTGGTGACTTCAAAAGAATTGTTGATGAGTCGAAAGATTATTGCATTGAGTTACATCTTTATAATTGGGGTGAACCGACCTTAAATAAAGATCTTTTAAAAATGATTAATTACGCTCATCAAAATAAAATTTGGACAAGAATTTCCTCAAATATGTCTTTAAAATATAAAGAAAATTATCTTGAGGACCTGGTAACATCAGGTCTTAGTCTTTTACATATTGATATAGATGGATTAGATCAAGAAGTATATGAAAAGTATAGAAAGAAGGGAAATTTAAAAACAGTCTTAAACAATTTAGAGGAAATAATTAAAATAAAAAAAGATAAGAGTTTAAACAAACCAGTAGTAGAAATTGCTATGCTCGCAATGAGGCAGAATGAACATCAACATAATGAATTTATGAGTTTCAAAAAAAAATATAATGTAGATGTAGTTAAAATTGACAAAATTCAACACAATCCAAATATGGATGAGAAGTGGCTTCCTACCAACAAAGATTTGATATACAAAACTTATGAAGGTGGAACCGCATCATCCAATTCGGCAAAAGATAACGAAAGTAAGCAATGTCATTGGCCTTGGAGTTCAATGGTTATAAATTATGATGGAGGGGTAAATCCATGTTGTATTATTGACGACCCAAATTCAGATTTTGCTAATTTTAAATCAAGTTCAATTAAAGATATTTGGAATAATGAAGAATACATTTCTTCAAGATCTGAGTTTGCTAATAAAAGCGAAATTACAAAAAAAACTATTTGCAATGTGTGTAAAAATCAAACTCATTCAAAAAGATTAAATAGAGTTTCTAAATCATTTTCAATTAAACTATGATAAGAGAAATATAAAAATGGAAAATAAGAAATCATATTCAACAGATGGTAAAGTTAAGCATTTATCAACAGAGGAAGATATCAATATAAAATTAGGTAAAATTATAGGTCAAAAGTTTATTGATTATAGAAAAACATGGGATGCAGCTAATAATTTTAAAATTGTAACAGATTTTCCACTTTTTCTACATGTTGATATGAATCAAACATGCAACTATAAATGTCCTCATTGCATAATAGCCTACAAAAGTGAAGTTGAAGGATATTACGAGGGTAAAAATTTAAATTTTGAGGATTACAAAAAAATTGTAGATGAGGGTTCTGATTACAATTGTCCTTCAATCTCCCCCCAAGGAAACAATGAGCCATTTTTAATTAAAGATTTACATAAATATATTAATTATGCCTATAAAAAAGGATTTATTGACATTATGTTAAATAATAATGGATCAGCGATAACACCAAAGAGAGCCCAGGAAGTTTTGGATTCGGGTTTAACTAGAATGAGATTTAGCTTAGACGCTTTTAGTTCTGAAAGTTATCCAAAAGTAAGAGTTGGAGCTATACCTTTGGAAAAAGTTAAAAGAAATATTGAGACATTTTTAAATTTAAAAGAGCAAGGCAACTATAAGTTACCAGTCACAGGAGTAAGTTTTGTAAAAATGAAACACAATGAACATGAACTAGATGATTTCGTAAACTATTGGAAAGATAGAGTTGATATGGTTTCAATTCAAACTTTCACTCCACCCACAACAAATGTAAAAAAATATGAAAAATTTTACGCATCAGATCAACTTATTGAAAGTGAACCAATATCTGAGTTTAAATGTGTTCAACCTTTTCAAAGAGTCGTCATATGTAATGAGACCATATATCCTTGTTGTGTAAATTTTAATAAAGATTTAAGTATTGGGACACTAGGAAAAGATTCAATACATAGTGCGTGGCATTCAAAAAAAATGAATGACCTAAGGGATCTCCACAAACAAGGCAAATTTTATTTAGATAAAACATGCACAGAATGTGTTAATTTAATTTATCCAAACAATACAATATCAACATCAGTGTAAACATGTCTTTAGTAAATAAATATTTTGAAAAATCTTCCAAAACAATATTGGCATTGCAGGATCATTCAGTAGAAATTGATAAAATTTGTAAGATGATTATAGATGTAAGCAAAAACAACCACAAAATACTTGTTGCTGGCAATGGAGGATCTTGCTCGGATGCAGAACATTTTACAGGGGAACTACAATGTACTTATAAAAGTAGTGACAGAAAACCCATCTCAGCAATATCAATTGGTTCTTTGCCAGCTGCAATTACAGCCTGGTCAAATGATTTTGGTTTCTTGACTTATTTTAAAAGACAGGTTCGTGCTCATGGAAATCCAGATGATATTCTTTTTTTAATAACAACAGGTGGTGGTACTGAGCACAATGGTGCCTCAATGAATTTAGTTGAAGCCGCTAAGGAAGCAAAAGAAAGAAACATGAAAATTGTTACTTTGAGTGGAAAAACCGGTGGAATTTTAAAAGAAATTTCTGATGTTAATATAATTGTTAAAAGTGAAGTTACTTCACATATACAAGAAAGCCATATTGCGATTTTGCATTGTATTTGTGAGATTTTAGAAAATAAAATCAATTAATTAAAAATTTAGATGATAATAAGCAAAACGCCTTTTAGAATTCCAATTGCTGGGGGTGGCACAGATTTAGAATTTTATTTTAAAAAAAAAGGTTCAACTTTTTATTCTTTAGCAATTGATCAATATGTTTATGTTTTTTTAACTCCAAGAGCTATTGATGAAAAATATTTGATTCAAACCACCTCCACTCAGTTTGTTAATGATTTAAGTAAAGTGAATCATCATCTCATTCGCGAAACTATAAAATATTTTAAAATTAAAGAACCATTGCATATCGGTACTTATACTACTGTTCCAACTTTGACAGGATTGGGTTCTTCAAGTTCATTAGTAGTTGGATTAATAAATTGCATATTAAAATATAAAAAAATTAAGATGAGTGATAAAGAAATTATAAAAACAGCTTTTAAAATAGAGCGTGAAATATGTGCAAATGCTGGAGGATGGCAAGATCAAATTATAAGTCAAATGGGAGGCTTAATCAAAGCTGAAATTAGTAAAAAGGGTAAATTAAGCATTAAAAAGATAAAAAAAAAAAAGAAATTGATTAATCTAATAAAAAAAAATTTATTACTTGTTTACTCCAAACAAAAAAGACAATCGTCAAAAGTAATACAATCTCAAAAAAAAAATCTGTCTGTGGTTATAGATAACTACGATCTAATTAAATCTTTAACTAAAAAAATTCCAAATATTATTGATAATGGCACTCCTCAACTTTTAGCTAAGTTATTTTCTGTCCATTGGGAAATAAAAAAAAAGCTATCCAGTAAAATTTCAAACAAAAAAATAAATAATTTATATAGTTTGCTAATTGATGAATGCTTTTTTATAGGAGGTAAATTAATAGGTGCTGGTGGAGGAGGTTTTTTTTTAATGATTACAAAAAATAAAAAAAAATCGATAAGGTTGTTAAAAAAAAATAGTATAAGTTATATGAATTTTAATATAGACTATGCTGGTTCCCGGATACTCAATAATTTTTGAAAAAAAAACTTATGATTAAAAAAAAAATAAAATTATTTGCTGATGGATTGAAGATTGACCAATTTGATATAGATTTTGGCATTGAAATTGATGGTTACACATTTAACCCTTCAATTTTTAAAAATCATGGTGCCAGAGATTATTTACATTACTCAAAAGAATTAGTTTTAAAATCAAAAGATAAACCAATTTCTCTTGAAGTCTTTGCAGATAGTAAAGATGAAATGATTAAACAAGCAAATATTCTTAATGATTTAGGTAAAAATATTTTTGTGAAAATTCCAATTACTTATACTGACCAAGAATATACAACAGATGTTTTAGAGATTTTAGTCAAGAACAAAATTAAGATAAATCTTACTGCAATTTTTACATTCAATCAGATAAGAAAAGTATTACCGATTTTGAAAGATACTCAAACTATATTATCAGTTTTTGCTGGTAGGATTTACGACAGTGGAATTGACGCATCTGAAACTATGAAAGTAATTTGTGATTACGTTAATGAAAATAGTGATTGTGAGGTTTTATGGGCGAGTCCAAGGATGCCATATGATTATATCAGTGCATCAAATGTTGGAGCTAAAATTATTACAATGCAGCCTGATCAAATTAAAAAAATTAAATCATTTGGTAAAAATTTAGACGATTATTCACTTGAAACAGTCAAACAATTTTTTGATGACGCAAATAGTTCTGGTTTTAAAATTTGAAAAATACAGATCTTAAAAGAAAGGACATAATTTATACAATTAATGAGATAAAATCTACAATTGATAGATTGGTTCTTAAAGATTCATTTATTAAATCTAGATTTAAATCAAAATCAAAATTTAAAATAGATCCCGTTACACCTCTAGATAAAATAATTGAAAAATCTGTAACGAAAATTATTAAAAAGAACTTTCCAGATCACTCTATAATCGGAGAGGAACTTGTCCCAAGATTGAGAAAATCGAAATATACTTGGATAATTGACCCTTTAGATGGGACAAAAAACTATATTTTAGGAATACCAACATGGTCAAATTTAATAGGTTTTCAGAAAAAAGATAAATCAATATTAAGTTTTGCAAATTTTCCAATTCTTAAAAAATACTATTTCTCCATAGGTAATAATTCATTTGTTAAGGAAAAGACAAGAAAACTCAAAAAGATACACTCAAACAAAAGAGTAAAAAATCTTAATGATGCAAAAGTAGCAATTAATACTTTTCATACAATCAAAAATAAAAGAATTTTTAATTTTATGAATAAATTTAAGGGGATAATCAAAATAACAAATGCTGATGCATACAATTTTTGCCTTTTGTCTGAGGGCAAGATTGATGTTTTAATAGAAAGTGGATTAAAAAAAGTTGATTTTTTTCCATTATTAGCTTTGTTAAGAAATTCTGGTGCAATTATAACAGACTGGTATGGTGGAAATAAATTTCATAATGGACAGATATTAGTAACAGCTAATAAAATTTTACACAAAGAAGTTATAAAGAAATTTAAATTTTAGATGAAGATTTTCAAAAAAATAAAATTTAGATTTATTAATCCCCCAGTAAAAAAGATAATTTTATTTGATGGAGAATCTTCAAATGATTTACAATATGTATTAGACGAATTTGATTTTTTTTTATTAGAAATAAGAAAAAAAAGAATTTTTGAAATCTATTTTTCTGTTAATGTTTTGATAAAATTCTTACTAAACTATTTTGTGTTATTTTTTAAAAATAGAAATATTCATACTATTTACCTCTATACTATAATAAATCTTATTAAACCAAAAGTAATTATAACCAGTATATGTAATTCAGGAAAATTTCATGAACTTGCAAAACTTTTAGATAAAAAAGTCTTTTTTTTAGCAGTCCAGAATGCTTCGCGATCATCTGATTTTAGGCGAGATCTACATAGGTTTAAAAAGAGAATCACAATTAATAATATTAATAAAGATTATTATATTCCTAATTTTTTTTGCTATGGACAAAGTGAAATTGATGATTGTAAAGAATTTGGAATAGAAGTTCATAATTTTTATAAAACAGGATCAATTAGAATTGCTAATTTCTTTAGATATTTAAGAATCAATAAAATTGAGTTAAAAAAAAATAAATACGACATATGTTTAATCTCTGAAAATGCATATGATTTAAATTCAAAATTAGGAGAGGATGGTGAGGAAGAAGGTTTTGCAAATGTGGTAAAATTTGTAATCAGATATGCTAAAGAAACAAATATTAAATTTATATTTGCTAGAAAGAGAAAAAATTTTACTAACCTTGCAAATGATGAAATGAGTTTTTTTAAAAAATACTTATCGGAGACTGAAATAAACTATTTAAAAAGTAATATGAATGAAAAAATTAATGAACACTCATCTTATTTCCCACTTTTTCAATCCAAAATTGCCATTGGCACTCAATCAACTTTACTTAAAGATAAGTTAAGTTGTAGGGAAAAAATTTTATCTTTAAACCTACAAAAAACAAATATATATGATTTTCCAATAAGTGGGGTCTGTTCAATAAAAAATTGCTCTTATGAGGAATTTAAAGAAAGAGTAAATGTAATTTTTTCAATGAGTGATAAAGAATATTTTTCAAATATAAGTAAAAATTTTGATTATCTAATAGAATTCAGTAAAGATGAAAATGTGATTGACAAAATAAAGAATAGTATTAATGAAAATTTATGAACAAAGAAATAAAGACTGATAATTTTGTAATTAGCGAAAACTCTCCAGCATACATTATTGCTGAGATAGGTATAAATCATAATGGACAATATGAGTTAGCAAAACAATTAATTATAGAGTCTGCCAAAGCTGGAGCAAATGCGGTTAAGTTTCAGAAAAGAGATGCTAACTCAATAATGATCAAAGAAAATATAAACCCAAATCCAATTGGATATTTAAGTAAAAAGGTAGATGATATTTCAACTGATCAGCCAAATTATGGTAGTTGGTCATATCCAGATGTAAGATTAGAATTATCCGAAAATGATTATAAGAAATTACAAAAAGTAGCTAGAGATGAGGGTGTAGATTTTTTTGCAAGTCCTTGGGATGAGAAGAGTTTAAATTTTTTGATTGAGCTAAAAGTACCATTAATAAAGATAGCAAGTGTTGAAATAAAAAATTACCAATTTTTAGAAAAATTGTCTAAGAGTGATATTCCCTTAATTTTAAGCACTGGAACTGCTGATGAAAAGGAAGTGGACGCAGCTTTCAAATTATTAAAAAAAAATTCAAATAATATAATTCTTCTTCAATGTACATCTGCGTATCCAAGCAAATTTGAGGAAATAGACTTAAATGTAATTAATACTTTTAAGGAACAATATAATTGCATAGTTGGATTTTCTGGCCATGAGCCTGGAATAAACGTTGGAGTTTCAGCTGTTGCCCTGGGGGCAAAAGTTATTGAAAAACACGTAACATTGAATAAAAATATGAATGGCACAGACCACTTAGCATCAATTGATATGACTGAACTTTCAAATTTGGTTAAAGGCATAAGACAAATTGAAAAAGCTTTGGGAAACAATATAAAGCAGAAATATGAAAGTGAAGATGTCTTAGTTTCAATATTGGGAAAATCACTAGCAACAAAAAGAAAGATGAATGCTGGAGATATATTAAAAAAAGAAGACTTGATTGCAAAGGGACCTCCGACGGGTATTAGTTCTCAAAAATTTTATGAAGTAATTGGAAAAAAGCTCCTTAAAGATAAAAAGGCAGATCAAATATTGATGCCAGATGAAATTGAGTAAATAAATTTGAAAAGAAAAATAAATTTGCCATCATGCTTAATAATGGCTGGAGGTGTAGGTTCTAGGCTGGGGTCAATTACCAAAAAAATACCCAAACCAATAATAAGAATTCATAACAAACCTTATCTGGAGTATTTGTTAAACTGGTTAATAAGTAACGGTTTTAAAAAATTTTACTTTTTATTATCTTACAAAAATGAAAAAATAAAAATTTTTTTAGCACAATTTTTTTTAAAAAAAAATTTGAAATATAAAATTTTTTTAGACAAAAAAAGATCGGGGACATTTTCAGCCTTAAAAGAACATATTCAAAAAATAGACAGATTCTTTTTCTACACAAATGCTGATGAAATTTCAAAAATAAAAATAAAGGATCTTTTTTTGAAATTTAGAAAGTCTAAATCAAAGATCATGTGTGGTTTGCTTAAATCAAAAAAAGGAAAATTTGCATTGGATAAATCCAATCAACTTATAAAATATGCATCAAAAGGTGATAAAATAACTTTTAAAGATTGTGGATATAAATTTATTGATAAGCAAATTTTCAAAAATGTAAAAAAAAGATATAACAAATTAGAGGAATTTATTTATTTTGATTATTTAAAAAAAAATAAAGTTAGTTATTTCTTAGTTAAAGAAAAACCTTTAAGAATAGATACTGCTTTAGATATTAAAAGAACTAAAAATGAAATATTCAAGATCAAATAAAGAAATAATTGTTATCACTGGAGCTGGACAAGGTATTGGCAAGGAAATTGCAAAAAATTTGGACCATAAATACGATATTCTATTAATTTCTAAATCACTTAATTGCAAAAAAACTTCTGAAGAAATTTTAAAAAAAGATTCAAAATTAGTAAATTGCAGTCGTATAATTAAATATCTTAAATTAGATTTAGAAAAAAATTTTAATTTTACAAAAATAGAAAAAAAAATTAATTTTAAAGAGTATCACAAAATACATTTAATTTTATGTGCTGGTATAGTTGATCAGTATCAAGAAGGTTATAAATATACTTCAAATTGGAAAAAAGTTTTCAACATAAATCTATTTTCAAATATTCATTTAATCAATTCATTCTTAAAATTTTATAATAAAAAACAAAAACAAAATAAGATTATTGTTTTTTCAGGTGGAGGGGCAGCCTCATCTTTTAAGAAATTTCCTATTTACTCAGCTAGTAAGACAGCTCTTGTTAGAACTGTAGAGAATTATTCTGAGATATTGTCTAAACGGAATATATCAATTTTTGCAATTGCTCCCGGTGCGGTCAAAACTAAAATGCTTTTAAAAGTACAAAAAATCGCAAAAGTTCGAACAAAGTCTAAAGTTGAGGATGTAGTAAAATTTATTAATAAATGTTTACAGATAAATACGAATTCTTTTAATGGGAAATTAGTACACATTAAAGACGATCTCTCTAAAATTTCAAAAAATAAAAATAAAAACTATCTAAAGTTAAGAAGAATACAATGAACATTTTTTTTATAGGAATGGGATATATGGGCTCAGAAAGATTAAGAGCAGCAATCAATCTTAAGAAAAAATATAAAATAAAAATAGTAGGTTTTTACGATAATAAAATTAAATCTATAAAAATAAAGAACAAGATCTTTAAATCAATTCAAAATTTAAAAGGAGATTTTTTTAATAAAAATAAAATTGATATATGCATAATCAGTGTTCCTCATAACTTAACTTATAAATATTCAAAAATTTGCTTAAAAAATTCACAAAAAATAAGCTTACTTGTCGAAAAACCTTTGGGGATCAATTTAACTGAAACTAAAAAAATAGTAGATTTAAAAAATAAAAACCAAAAGATTTTTGTAGGACTAAATTATAGATTTTTTGATGGTATTTCTAAAATGCTTCAAGATATCAAAATCAAAAAATTTGGAAAAATAAATTCATTATTGATAAACTTTGGCCATGGTCATAATCCTTCAATGAAAAAATCATGGAAATTAAATAAAAATTTTGCTGGCGGTGGAGTTATAATTGATCCAGGTATTCATATTTTAAACTTATTACAGCTTTTTTGCTCTAAAATAAAAATTAAATATTTAAATAAAATCAAAAATTTTTGGAAAACAGGAATTGAAGAAGAAGTCTTGATAACAATGTCCTCTAAAGAAATTCCAATTATAAATATTTCAATATCCATTTTAAGATGGAGGAGTACCTTTGAAATTCAAGGAAATGGAATTAAAGGTTATTGGAGAGTTAATGGTAGGGATAGAAGTTATGGCTCACAAATTTATTATACTGGAAAAAGATGGGGCTGGCTTTCAGGTAGAAAACAAAAGAGTACTGAAAAAAAATACATTCAAAAAAAAACAAAAAATGTTTTTCAAGATGAATTAAGTTCCATAATCCAAGTTTTACAAAAAAAAAAGGCAAAAATTTTACCTTGTACGGATTTAGAAGCATTAAAAACAATGTCATTAATTAAAAGACTTTATGAATACTAAAACAGCAATCATAATATCGCCGATGCCCCTTCACCCTATAAAATCAGGAATGCAAAATACTATAAATTTATTGTGTAAGTTTTTGAGAGAGAAAAATTATAAAATTTTTTTTTTTGAGATTAAAACAAAAAGTAAGATAGATCCCATTTTAGATTTGAAAAAAAAAAGAAAATATGTCCTAAAATTAAAAAAAAAAATAAAAGAAACCAAAAATCTCAAATTTATATTTGTAAATACATCTAAAGTTTTATTTCAATATAAATCTTTGTTACTAAATAAAAAACGTAACTTTAAAACAGTGTTAGCATGTCACGATTTATATTATTTTAGAAAAAAATATTTTGATAAAATAAGAATTAAAGATAAGACCGATTTAAAAAATGTAGATGAAGTTAATATTTTAAAAAAAACAGATTACATTATAGATTTTAAAAAGACTGAATTTGATTTTATGCTTAAAAATAAAATATCCTTAAAAAAACTTAAAAAAACTTACACACCCACTCTTAAATTTAAGAAAATTAATTTTTCTAAAAAGAAATATGATTTATTATATGTTTCAAGTAATTGGCTACAAAACCACCATAGTATGAAAAATTTTTTAAAAAAGATTGATAAAACTAATTTTGCCTACAATATTTTAGTCTTAGGAAATTTGAAATTAAAAAAACAAAAAAATATTGATGTAAGACCGTATTCTAAAAAGATGTTCAATAAATGTAAAATTGGCTTAGCTGTGATGAAAGATTCAACTGGGCGTCAGACTAAGATCTTTGAAATGTTATCAGCTGGTCTACCGGTATTTACAAATATTGATTTAGCTGAATTTGGCTTAAAAAAAGACAAACATTATAAATTTTTCGATAAAAAAAAGAATTTAGTTAATGAAATTAAAACATTAAATGATGATGAGTCTTTAAGAAAAAAATTATCCCAAAATGCTTATAACTGGTCCCTTAATAATACGTTTTATAGAAAAGCGTTTAAATCTTTAAATCAAATACTAGTAAGAAATTAATAATGAAAAAATTAATAAATCTATTTGATGGAAATCAGAAATTTCAGTTTTTGATTTTAGTGATTTTTATGATTATTGCTTCTTTTTTAGAATTATTGGGTCTTGGAATTGTTTTGGTGATTTTAAATATGTTTTTAGGTTTGAATGATAATTATTTAAAAATTTTCAATGATTTCTCCTCTTATTTTTTTAATATAGAAATGAATTTTGAGTTTATCCTAATTTTTATATTAGTTGTTTTTAGTATTAAGCTATTATTATTGGTTTATTCTTCATGGATTGAAGCAAATTTTTTAGCAGTATTTAGAGAAAAAATATCGAACAAACTTTATCATAATTTTCTAAATCGAGATATTTTAAAAATATTAAAAAAAAACAGTGCGGAAT
>CACONR010000013.1 GCA_902628565.1 uncultured Pelagibacteraceae bacterium | reverse complement strand
GGAGCAGTCGCTCAAGGTCTTTATGCAATAAATTGCTACATGGGAATGCAATGGGATGAAAATCAACCTGAAGATCACGTAAGATATGCTCGAAATGATTTAATGGGAATGGTTAGAGAAGATTTAGGTTACGATATGGCTCGTCATGTTGACTCAACAGTTCATATGTTTGATGAGTGGGGTTTGCCAATGATGAAGAATGAGAAGACTGGAAGATACTTAAGAGAAGGTAAGTGGCAAATCATGATACATGGTGAAAGTTATAAACCTATCGTAGCAGAGGCTGCAAAAAAATCAGCAGATAAAATTTATAATAGAATTATGGTTACCCATTTATTAATGGATGAGTCCCAAGAGAATAGAATTGGTGGAGCTGTAGGTTTTAATATGAGAACAGGAGATTTCCATGTGTTTAGATCAAAGACAGTTATTGTAGCAGCTGGTGGAGCTTCACATATTTTTAAACCAAGAGCGGTTGGAGAAGGTATGGGTAGAACTTGGTACGCTCCATGGAGCAATGGTTCAGCTTATGCACTACCTATTGCTGCAGGTGCAAAGATGACTCAGATGGAAAATAGAATTGTTTTATGTAGATTTAAAGATGGATATGGTCCAGTTGGAGCTTATTTTTTACATTTAAAAACTTATACGCAAAACGCTAATGGAGAAAACTATGAGAAGAAATGGTATGATCAAACTAAGGAATTAGTTGGAGAATATATAGATCATCACCCAACTCCAACATGTTTAAGAAATCATGCATTTATTCAAGAAGTTGCTGCAGGGGGCGGACCAATTCATATGGTCACTACAGAAGCTTTTCAAGATCCTCATTTAGAGACAGTTGGATGGGAAAATTTTTTAGGAATGACAGTTGGTCAGGCCGTTGTGTGGGCATCACAAAACATTGATCCTAAATATACAAATCCAGAATTAACTACGTCAGAACCATACGTAATGGGTTCACATGCAACTTGCTCAGGAGCGTGGGTAAGTGGACCAGAAGATCTTTCTCCACCAGAATATTTTTGGGGCTATAATAGAATGTTAACTATAAATGGTTTATTTGGAGCTGGTGATACAGTTGGTGGTAGTGCTCATAAATTTTCATCTGGCTCATTTACAGAAGGTAGATTGGCTGCAAAAGCAGCAGTAAAATATATTGAGGATCAAAAAGCTAAAGGAATTAAAGTATCAGATAAACAATGTGATGATTTTAAAAAGGCCATTTATAAACCTTTAGATAATTACACAATAGCTCAAAATGAAATTACTGGTGGTACAGTTTCACCTAGTTATATTTCTCCAATACAAGGTCTACAAAGACTTCAGAAGATTATGGATGAGTATGTAGGAGGAATTACATCAAATTATATGACTAATGGAAATTTGCTAAAAAGAGGATTGGAGTTATTAGATTGGCTTCAAGAAGATTTAGAGAATATTGGTGCTGAGGATTATCATCAATTAATGAGAGCCTGGGAATTAAAACATAGAGCTCTTACCTCTCAATGTGTAACTGAACATACTTTATTTAGAGAAGAAACTCGTTGGCCTGGTTATTATTACAGGGGGGATTTCATGAAACTTGATGATGATAATTGGCATTGCCTTACTGTATCGAGAAGAGATCCAAAAACTGGGAAATTTTCACTAGAGAAAGTACCTGTCTATCACATCGTTGACGAAAAAGAGAAAAAGAAAGCCTCATAAACTTATTTGTAAAGAGTAATTTCTATGGATCTGCTATCAAAATCTGATGAGGAAATTTTTGAAATAGGGAAGCCTTTTTGGGATAATTTGGTCAAATCATCAAACATGAGAGATTATGGTGGCTTTACAAGAGATTTTTCTACCCAGATGTTGTTTGGAGCTAATGAGGTAGAACTTGGAAAACAATGGGCTAATAACAAACTTATAACAAATCTAAAAGAAACTTATGAGCCATTCGGTACTTTGAGGAGAGGGGAGCATATCACAGTTCTAATTAAGCAAACTAATAAAGAAATCCCAGGCGAGTTCCTTGGAAGGCTCGTGCTTGGTGTTGAAGATGGTGAGATTAAAGTCTTCGGCGCAACAATATATTAATCCAAAAAAATCATTTTTTTTTAAATTAAGTTTGACAATTTTTAGTCTGGTGCTATTGAGGAATTAAATGCGCCTTTCAAATATAAAAAAAGTCCCCCAAAAAATCTATAATCACAAAACAACATTTATTAAGACAGGGATCTTTTCAGCTATTATAGCTTGCTGGGGTGTAATAATCGTTGGAACTTTTTTAACTTTTAAATAATTAAAATTTAAAGTTCCATTTTTTAAATGGAAGTATTTTTACCAATAGCCCAAGTACATATAAGTGCTCTTGAGATAATTTTATTGAGTGCATTAGTTGGTATTTTGTCAGGATTGTTTGGCGTTGGCGGTGGATTTTTAATGACACCCTTTTTAATTTTTTTAGGAGTTCCACCAGCTTATGCAGTTGCTAACGAGGCAAATAATATTCTAGCGACATCTGTTTCAGGATCAACAACACACTATTTAAAGAACACTTTAGATTATAAAATGGGTTTTATAATTGTGATAGGAGGTGCGATTGGAACTTTATTAGGTATTTATACTTTCACATATTTTAAAGGAATAGGAAAAATAGACACTGTAATTTCACTTGCTTATATGTACATACTTGCAATTATTGGAACTCTAATGTTGGTTGAAAGCTTAGGTGAAATAGATAAAGCTAAAAAAAATATTACTACAAAAAAGAAACTTCACGTTCATTATTGGATACATGGATTGCCATTGAGAATGCGGTTTCCAAAATCAAAACTGTATGAAAGTGCGTTTACACCAATCATAATTGGATTATTTGTTGGTTTTATCGCAGCGATAATGGGAATTGGTGGAGCATTTATATTAGTTCCAGCGATGATTTATATAATTGGGATGCCAACAAGATTAGTACCTGGAACATCTTTGTTCGTAACAATATTTGTAAGTGTAATAGTTACTTTTTTGCATGCTTTTAACTATGGCTCGATCGATTTAGTTTTAGTTTTTTTATTAGTTGTTGGCTCAATTATTGGAGTGCAAACAGGACAAAAACTTGGTCAATCTATTGAAAGTTCAGGACTAAAAGCGCTATTAGCAATTTTACTATTAATAGTTGGTATCGCTATTGCTTACGACACTTTTTTTGTTGAACATGCAATGAATGGAATAGGAAAAGTAAGCAAAGAAGATTTAACTCCTCTCTCAATACTTGTGCAAAAATTTTCAGCAGAAATGCCTATAGCTTATGGATTGTTTTCTATATTTTTTGCAGTTGCACTTGGAGTTGCGGCTGCATTTATAAGAAGGTTTCTCTCTGATTTGAGAAAAAAATATTTTGATAAAGCTGCAAAACAATCTAAATAAAAAATTTAAATAAAGTTTCAATATAAATTAGACTTATAATTCCAACAGTCACAGCAGCAATAAATCCTACTACGAAAGGTTTATAACCCATAGATTTCAATTCACTAAGATTTATAGAAATACCAACTGCAGCCATCGCCATTGTTAAAAATGTTGTTGCTAAAATCTTTAAATATTCAATTGTATTCATCCAAATAAAATAATTTTCATTTTCATTTGAAAATATTTGGTCCCCAACGTTTCTTACTAAAATCATTCCTATGAAACCAAGAACGAAATATGGGAATATGTCAAAAATTGAATAACTCTTATTTTTTACTTTGCCTCTGTTATATAAAAAAGCGAATAGCGGTATCATTATTACTAAAAAAGTATTTCTTATCAGCTTTGTAACTGTTGCAACGTTAAGAGTTTCAGGACTATTAAATTGCTGATCATAAATTAGACCAGCTGCAGCTACTTGAGATGTTTCATGAATAGAAGTTCCAAGAAAAAGACCCGCCTTAAGATCCTCATTATTAAAGTACCACTCCGCAAAATAAGGATAGGCAATCATCGCAATAACACCAAATAAAGTTATATTCGCAATAGCATAAGCAATTTCAGTTTTTTTTGCATTTATTACTGGTGCCGTTGCAACAATTGCTGTTGCGCCACAAACACTTGTGCCTATTGCTATAAGATATGACATTTTTGAAGATATAGAGACTTTTTTAATTAAGAGTTTAATTAAGATTAATACACCTATTATACAAACAATTATTAGTGGTATAGCAATTGAACCAAATTTAATAAATTCCTCAAAACTTAATCTTATCCCTAAACAAATAATTCCAAGTTTTAAAATATATTGTTGGGTAAAGTCTAGTCCAACCATCATACCAGGTCTTGGAGTAAAAGCATTTCCCATTAAAATTCCAAGAAGAATAGCAATTAGAACTGTTGATATTGGACTTTTTGGAGTTCCAAAAATTTCAATTGCTAAAACATTATTTATACCTTGTGAAAATAGAAAAAAGACTAATGCTAAAGTAACACCTGGAAAAATTCTCTTTATATATAAAAATTTTGAAAACACTTTGTTAAAGAACAATAAGGCTTAGGCACTTCTGTAAAGCTTTGTCATTACAAATTCTTTATGACCCAAAGCTTCAGCGCAGGTTAATCTTCCATTAGCCACTCTTAGTGTTGTCTCAATGAGCTTATCTCCCGCCTCTGATAAATTCATTTCTCGTGAAAGAATTTTAGATACATCACAATCTACATGTTCACTCATACTTTTTGCTGTTAATGGATTTGCAGTTAACTTAACAACTGGTTCAATTGGGTTTCCAACAATATTTCCTTGTCCAGTTGGAAATAGATGAATATTAAATCCACCTGCCGCTTGGAGTGTAATACATTCAGCAGCTGCAGAAGATGTATCCATAAAATATAACCCTGGACCTTTTTCTGGTTGCTCAGCAGGTTCAAGAACATCTATAAATTTTAAATTTCCAATCTTTTGGAAATTTCCAAATGCTTTTTCCTCAATCGTAGTTAAACCACCTGCTATATTTCCAGCAGTTGGTTGACTTTCTGAAAGATCATCAGTTGCTTCTTTCAAAATAAAATCATTATAATCATTCCAAGTCTTCATAAACTTTTCTGATGCTTCTTTAGTAGCACCTCTAGTTGCACAAACTTGCTCCGCGCCAGTAAGTTCAGAAGTTTCACCAAAACATAAATGAACACCCATCGGCTCTAATTTTTCCATTAGATTTCCAACAGTTGGATTTGATGCTAATCCAGATGTAGTATCTGACTCTCCGCACTTAACTGAAATCCATAAGTCACTCATTGGACACTCTTCTCTTTGTTTCTCAGAAGCCCATTGAGAAAACTCTTGCGCTTTTTTTGAGGCTTTCATAACTGTACCAATATCCCCGGTACGTTCGATGTGAAAACCTTCGACAGGTTTTCCTGTTTTAGCAATTCCATCTACAATTCTTTTTGTCCATTTAGGCTCAATCCCAATGACAATAACAGCAGCAACATTTGGGTTACTACCTGTTCCAATCATAGTTCTAAAATGTAATTCTAAATCTGCTCCAAATTGAAGTCGTCCATAAGAATGTGGTAATGCAATCGTGCCTTTTATATTATTGGCAACTGCTTCTGCACAAGCATTTGAAATATCGTCTACTGGTAAAATAATTACGTGATTTCTAGTTCCAGCCCTGCCGTTTTCTCTTTTATATCCTAAAAAGCTTTTTGGAATTTCCATTTAATTACCATTTCTTTGTTTTTACATTATGAACATGAACATGCTCACCTTTTTTAATTGATTTTACTACTTTTCCAATATCATGACCATATTTTAAGATTGTATCTCCTTCTTTTAAATCGACCATTGCAATTTTGTGTCCTAAGGGTATTTCATCCATTGATTGAATGTCTGTTGAGCTGTCATCCTCCATAATCCAGCATTTACAATCCTGTTTTGGGGTTATTTTTTCTATCACAACCACCCCTACATTATCCTTTTTATCGTGAATTATAATGTCAGTAGCCATATATATAGTGTCAATTGTTTGTTTGAATTTTGAGAAATCTTATATATTAATCGCGTCAATTAACAAATAGTTTTATAAATAATTATAAATTTACTCGTTTAGAAA
This sequence comes from uncultured Pelagibacteraceae bacterium, assembly GCA_902628565.1. GTDB lineage: Bacteria > Pseudomonadota > Alphaproteobacteria > Pelagibacterales > Pelagibacteraceae > Pelagibacter. Next base: position 12,141 of record CACONR010000013.1, on the reverse strand, counting down.
GGCTCTATTAATGACAAAAATGACAACAGAAGAAGCTTTTGTAAAAGTTTTACAAATGCACGGCATTGAACATGCTTTTGGTATTATTGGTTCAGCGTTTATGCCGATCTCTGATATTTTTCCTGATGCAGGAATAACTTTTTGGGATGTTGCTCACGAGACAAATGGTGGATTAATTGCTGATGGTTACACAAGATCTACTGGAAAAATGTCTATGGTCATTGCACAAAATGGACCTGGTATAACTGGATTAGTAACTCCAATTAAAACTGCATATTGGAACCACACACCTTTACTATTAGTAACCCCGCAAGCTGCAAATAAAACTATGGGGCAAGGTGGTTTTCAAGAAGTAGAACAAATGAATTTATTTAAAGATATGGTTTGTTATCAAGAGGAAGTAAGAGATCCATCAAGAATGGCTGAGGTTTTAAATAGAGTTATAGAAAAAGCGATAAGAGGTTCAGCACCCGCACAAATAAATGTACCGAGAGATTATTGGACTCAAATTATAGATATAGAATTACCACCAATAGTTAGATTGGAAAGACAAGGTGGTGGAGCTGAGTCAATAGATAAAGCTGCAAAACTTTTATCAAATGCAAAATTTCCTGTAATTTTATCTGGAGCCGGAGTTGTTATTGGTGGAGCAATTGAAGAAACAAAAAAACTTGCAGAAAAATTAGACTCACCAGTTTGCTCAGGTTATCAACATAATGATAGCTTTCCAGGGAGTCATCCGTTAGCTGTTGGGCCATTAGGGTACAATGGATCTAAAGCTGCAATGGAACTTATTTCAAAAGCAGATGTGGTTTTAGCTTTAGGAACAAGACTAAATCCATTTTCAACACTTCCGGGATATGGAATTGATTATTGGCCTAAGAATGCAAGTATAATTCAAGTAGATATGAATCCTGATAGAATTGGTTTAACAAAAAAAGTTACAGTTGGAATTAGCGGTGATGCAAAATTAGTGGCAACACAGATTTTAGAAAAATTGTCTCCAAATGCTGGAGATACCGATAGACAAAAAAGAAAAGATTTAATTCACCAAACAAAATCTGCATGGTTACAAAAATTATCAAGTTTAGATCATGAAGATGACGATGAAGGAACAGTTTGGAACAAAGAGGCAAGAGAAAGAGATAAAGATAGAATGTCACCTAGACAAGCTTGGAGAGCGATACAAGCTGGAATGCCTGAAGATGTAATTATTTCAAGTGACATTGGAAATAACTGTGCAATTGGAAATGCTTATCCTACTTTTGAAAAACCAAGAAAGTATTTAGCTCCAGGTTTATTTGGTCCTTGCGGTTATGGTTTTCCATCGATCTTGGGTGCAAAGATAGGTTGTCCTGATACACCAGTCATTGGTTTTGCAGGAGATGGTGCATTTGGAATTAGTATGAATGAGATGAGTTCTTGTGCACGAGAGGAATGGCCGGCAATTACAATGGTGATCTTTAGAAACTACCAATGGGGTGCAGAAAAAAGAAATACAACTCTTTGGTTTGATAATAATTTCGTTGGAACAGAGTTAGACCCAGAACTAAGTTATGCAAAAGTTGCTGATGCTTGTGGTTTAAAAGGCGTTACGGTTAAATCTATGGAAGAGACAACTGCAGCAATTAAACAATCTTGTGAAGATCAAAAAAAAGGTATTACTACATTTATAGAAGTAATTCTAAATCAAGAGCTTGGTGAACCATTTAGAAGAGATGCTATGAAAAAGCCAGTAAGAGTAGCTGGTATTAAAAAAGAAGATATGAAGAAGCAACCTTCTTTGATTTCTTAAGATCTTTTAATTAACAAGCAATTATCGTAATCTTTCTTTATGGAAGTAGTTAATGATAATAGTTGCAGTTGGATTAATGATTTAGATCTCAGAACAAATATCCAAACACTTTCGTCTGATTTGAGTTGTGAATGGTTAGTTGTAGGTGCAGGTTATACAGGATTATCAGCTGCAAGAAAATTAGGTCAGCTTTATCCAAATCAAAAAATTTTATTAGTTGATGCTCAATTAGCAGGAGAGGGTGCAAGTTCAAGAAATTCTGGTTATTTGGTTGATACTACACTTAATGATGGTTTCACTTCTAATAAAGAATTAGAAAATTATAAAAAAAAATCAGATATTTATAAATTAGGCATAGATGTAGTCAAAAAATTCATTAAGGAACATCAAGTAGATTGTGATTGGAATGAATGTGGAAAGTATTTTGCATCATCAAATATTGAAGATAAAAATATTCTAGAAAATTTTTCAAAAACTCTCTCCAAATTGGGTTTCGAGCATAATTTAATATTTAAAAAAGATCTTACGAAAAGATTAGGCACTAACTTTTATAATGTTGCTCTTCACACAAAAGGAGGAATTTTATTACATCCAGGTAAATTAGTAAGAGCAATGATTGATACATTGCCAGAAAATGTAATACTTTACGAGAATTCATTGTTATTAAACTGGAAAAAGATTGATGGTTTAATAAATTGTAATTTTAAAAATGGCTCAATAAAATCAAAAAGAATAATCTTTGCAACTAACGGTTTTCTAAAGTCCCTAGGTATCAAAGTAAATTATAATTTTCCAATTACTTTAACTGCAAGTATGACAAGACCTTTAACTAAAGAAGAATTTACATCAATTGGAGAACCAAAAGAGTGGGGTGTTTTACCCGTTAGACCAATGGGTGCAACGATTAGAATGACTAAAGATAGAAGAATTTTAATAAGAAATACTGCAGAAGTTCACAATCCATTTCAGATGTCTAAATATAATTTGGAAAAAAGATCTATAAAGCAAAAAATTGGTATTAAAAAAAGATTTCCACAATTACCAGATGATATAATTCAATCAACTTGGTCAGGAATTGTCTCAAGAACCAGAAATAGCTCTCAAATCTTTGAAAAAATTCAAGAAAATATATTTGTTGCAGGTTGTTATAATGGTTCAGGTATTGGGGTGGGGACTTTGTTTGGTGAACAAATTGCTATTAAGGCTAGTAATGAACACACAAAAGAAATTGAAACTATTGAGGCAAGAAATAAACCAACTTGGTTACCACCACAACCTTTTTTGGATTTCGGAGTAAAAGCAAGACTTATTTATGAAAGGTTACGAGCTAGATCTGAAATCTAACCTGGGAGTTCTGTTGCCAGGTGCCCTTAAACTTTAACGTTATACAACAATTCTAGAGTTTAAAATACTTGAATTTCTTTGGCGGCTGTGTCCAAATTGGACCCTAATTGTGCCCAACTTAAAAGTTAAATATGATCAGTGATAAAAATACTTAAGTACTTTTTCTTATCAATTTTTCTTTCATTTTTTATTGCAATCGTTTTAGCTTTAATTTTTGTACCTGAAGATCGTGAATGGGTTAAATGTTCAGATGAAAAAGATTTATATCGATATGTTTATGATGGCTGGAAAGTAGATAAAGTTTTAAAAAACGGAGATATTACTTATACGGATACAGGACAAAAACTTTATTATAAAGGTGAATATCCTCAAATATACCTATCAAAAAACGATAGAATAAAAGCATTGAATTTTGGATGGAGATGTTATTATCTTGGAGGTGCAGAATTAAACTATAAGAAAAAATAATTTATGACTAAATGTTTTTTAAACGATTTAGGCTGTCCCAACGAAGCGTTAAAGGGAGATTATCTTTGCGATTATCATGATAAAGAAAAAAAATATGGTGCAAAAATAAATAATATGGCAACGCATACTTGGAGCGAAGAAACTCGAGAAAAGTTTCACAAAAAATACGGTTTTAAAGAAAAACCAATGTGATAATGAAAAAACTTTTAGGGATCGTGGTTCTGGGTTCACTTTTGGTTGGCTGCGTTCAAAATTATTCGGAATTTAGAAAAAAAAGTTGGTCTGAAAGAGAATATATGTTGATCAATCGAGATCTTAGATTCAACTTATTCGAAAACGATAAAAATAATATCTACTTAGCAACCTTTTCTGATTTAGAAGAGAGATACACTAACTATGCACACAGCGTTAATCCTTCTAATAAATGGTACAATCCATTAGATAAAATTGCAAAAAAACACTGTATGAAATTATTTAATTCTGAAGAACCTTCAATAGTTGAAATTTATAAACCCACAAAAGATGAAATTAAAGATAAAAAACTTTTTCACAAAAAATATACAAAGTATGAATGTTTAAATCCAAAACCAAATTATGTCGAAAATAAAAAATCTAAAGAAATTAAATCAGCTAAGGTTTCTAATAATACCTTAAATAGAACATTCAACTGTTCTTATCCTAGCGGTAGTTCAAAAATTAGAATTAGAGGTGGAACTGCAACAGAATTAACTTCAGCAGGTGTTGAGATAAAATATAATTATGTTGAGCTAACAAATAAAGGAGCTTTTAGTTTAGGACAGTCTACAAAACCAGGACGCGTGTTTTTTATTGGAGCTCAATCTTTTTTAGGTTTAGGCGGAGCTGAATTTTATAACGCAGTTTGTCGTTAGCGAGTGTGCCCTATGTGTGCCCAAAATAAAAAAAGTTGTGAATTAATAAGTGTTAACGCCAATACGCAGGGGCGTTCTGTTGCCAGGTGCCCCGTTATGAATTCATATCAGGCCAGTTTTTATCATTAAATCTATCAAGCTCTTTTTTAGTAAAGGGCCTGAATAATATCCAAGCAACAACTACCACCAAAGCTAAGAGAATTAATGTTTGCATAATTTAGTTTATTACAGACATAGGATCTAGTCTAGTTTGAAACCAGTTAACTCTAAAATCGAGATGCGGACCAGTTGATCTTCCAGTTGAGCCAACAGTTCCAATTATATCACCTTGATTTATTTTATCTCCAACAGACACCATCACATTTTCAAGATGTGAGTAAATAGTTGAGATGCCATGACCATGATCCATAATTATTGTTCCACCAGTATAATAAAGATCATCTTCTGCCATGGTGACAATACCGGATCCAGATGATTTGATCATTGTTCCTTGTTTTGCAGCAATATCAATTCCATAATGAGGCCACTTAGGTTTACCATTTAAAATTCTTTGACTTCCATAAACACCACTAATGATACCCTCAACTGGCATGATAAATTGATTTTTGAAAAATGGTAAATCAGAATTAATTGCTCTTGCTTCACCAATTTTATTATTTTCTTCTTTAATTCTTTTATAAACAGATTCTGGTGGAGTTACTTTACTTTCCTCTAAACCATCAATTCTTTGAATATTATATTTTCTTTTTAAAACTTTTTTTATGATTTTATCTTTTTTTCCATCAATTATTTTTGTGATAGTTAAATCAAATTTTCTATCTCTATCTATTCCAAAAACAAAATAACCTTCTTTTGATACTTTAACTTCTTTTTTGCCAATAATAATTTTAGCTGATGGATCTGTTAAACCAACTATGAAATGTCCTTGTAAAAATTTTCCTTTAAATTCAACAGCATTTATATGAGTTGAAGTAAAAAAAATTATTACAAACAAAAATCTAGATATTATTTTGCAGTCCATCCACCATCAACCAATAAAGAAGTACCTGTAATCATTGATGCTGCATCAGAAGCTAAAAATACCACGGCAGACGCTACTTCAGATAATTCAGCAAATCTTCCAAGAGGAATATTATTCAACATGTCACTTTTAAATTTTTTGTCTTTTAAAAATTTCTTCGTCATGGGGGTGACAACAAATGTTGGGCAAACAGTGTTTACTCTAATGTTATATTTTGCAAGATCTATTGACATACCTTTTGTTAATCCCTCTAAACCAAATTTATTCATATTATAAACACTTCTTATCGGTCCACCTACATGACCCATTTGTGATGACATATTAACAATAGCACCACCCATTTTTTTTCTATTTTTTGATTTTATCATTTTAAGTGCACATAGATGCGCAAGATTAAAAGTGGCTATTGTATTTATCTTAACCATATGTTCCATATCTTTAGTTTTCACTTTTGTAAAATGTGCCGGTCTATTATTGCCGGCGTTATTGATAAGAATATCTATTTTGGACTGTTTGTTAATAATTTCTTTAATATCATTATAATTTGTAATGTCACAAACATAAGATTTACACTTTGTTTTAAATTTTTTTATTTTCTTTGAAACCTCATCTAAATCTTTTTTAGTTCTGCTAATAATTATTAAATTCGCTCCTGCTTCTGCTAGAGCTATAGCACAGGCTCTACCAATACCTTTACCTGCACCAGTTACGATTGCAGTTTTATTTTTGAAGTTATAATTTTTTAAGAACATTATAAAAATAATATTTTAATATCAGTGTAAATCAACTCAATAGCAACAATTAGAATTGCCAGTAAACCAGCCCATGCAATCCATTTATATTTCTTAATCCAATTGGAAATTAGTGTTGCAGCTGTAGCCATTAAAACAATTGATAAAATTAGACCAAAAATGAGTAAATAATAATGATCACCGGCTGCCCCAGCAACACCTAAAACATTGTCCAAACTCATTGTAAAGTCAGCTAATAGAATTGTCCAAATAGCTTTTAAGAAACTTGAATTGTCTACTTTTATATCACTATCGTGATTAGTTCCCTTCACAACATCAACATATAATTTGTAAACTATATAAAGTAAAAGAAGACCACCAATTAATCTTAAACCTGTAATTTGTAATAGGTAAGCGGTCAATAAAGTTAAAATAATTCTTAAAACTACAGCACCACCTATACCCCAAAAAATAATCTTTTTTCTTTGTTCTAATGGAAATTTTGATGCGACCATCCCAATGATGATTGCATTGTCACCAGCTAAAACTAGATCGATTAAAATAATTTGTGTTAGAATAGTAATTTGTTCTGGAGTAATTAAATCTGTGAACATTAACTTTTAAGTATCATATCAGCACCTTTTTCTGCAATCATTATTGTAGGTGCATTAGTGTTACCTGAAGTTATATTTGGCATTATTGAAGCATCAATCACTCTAAGATTATTTAAACCTTTCACCTTAAGTTTTTCATCTACTACGGCCATTTCATCTTGCCCCATTTTACAAGTACCCACCGGATGAAAAATAGTCTGAGTAAATTCTGAACCAGCTTTTACAAGCTCTTCATCATCATTAATATCTATTCCTGGTCTATATTCTTCTGGTTTATATTTCTTAAATGTTTCTGACTCCATGACAATTTTTCTTGTTAGTTTTAAACCTTTTGCTGCAACCATACGATCATGGTCGGTTGAGAGATAATTGAGTTTTACTTTTGCATAAATTCTAGAATCTTTATCTATTATATTTACATGACCTCTGCTAGTTGGTCTTATATTAGAGACAGTTGGAGTGAATGCATGAAAGTCATGATTTTTTGTTGCACCTAATGTATCCATACTCATTGGCTGTACATGCCACTGAAGATCCGGTAATTCTAAAGATGGATCACTTTTGGCAAACATACACATTTGGCTAGCACCCATTGTCATTGGACCGCTACGATTAAAAACATACTCAAGTCCAATCATTAGTTTTCCAAACAAACTATTAATCTTTTTATTTAAAGATTTTAATCCATGCACTTTGTAGATTGGTCTAAACATAAGGTGATCTTGAAGATTCTCTCCAACTCCTTTTAAATCGTTAACTATGTCAATTCCTAAGTCTTTTAATTTTTTTGAATTTCCAATTCCAGAGGTTTGTAAAATCTGTGGAGAACCAATAGATCCTGAAGAAAGAATCACCTCTCTATTTGCTGAAACTTTTTTGAGTCCATTTTCTTGCCAAAACTCGATACTTTTAGCAGTTTTATTTTCAAAGTTGATTTTCTTTACATGAGCATTAGTAATTATTTTCAAATTATTTCTACTTTTAATAGGATTTAAATATCCGACAGCAGTGCTACATCTAAAACCATCTTTTTCAGTGACTTGAAAATAACCACAACCATGATTATCACCAGTATTAAAATCTTTTGTTTTTGGGATTCCAAATTCTTCTGCAGCATTTTGAAATTCATTTAATAATGGCAACTGAATTCTTTGATCAGAGACAGAAAGTGGTCCCCCAACACCATGAAAATCATTTTTTCCTCGCTCTTGATTTTCCGCTTTGATAAAATAAGGAAGAACATCATCCCAACCCCAACCAGTATTTCCTAATTGTCGCCAAACATCATAATCTCTGCTTTGTCCTCTGATATAAAGTAGTCCGTTGATCGAAGAGCTCCCACCTAAAGTTTTTCCTCTTGGATAACGAATTGATCGATTATTCATTGTCTCATCAGGTTCTGTTTTGTAACACCAATCAACAGATGGATTGTGCATTGTTTTAAAATATCCAACAGGAATATGTATCCACGGATAATTGTCTTTACCCCCAGCTTCAATCAATAAAACTTTATTTTGAGAATTTTCAGAAAGTCTATTTGCTAGAACACATCCTGCCGATCCAGCACCAATAATTATAAAATCAAAGTTTTCCATTACAAGTTGAATAATTTTTTAATCAATCTTTTTAAATCATCTTTACACTCATATTTATCAATTGTCACTTGTGTCAGGTTTGTTTTTCTGATTGTATGTATTTGTTAAATTTAACTAACAAGAGGGAAAATAATGAAAAAAATCATTTCAATGTTATTTGCATCTGTCTTAGTGCTTGGATTTATTTCTAATGCTAATGCTGCAAAAACACTAAAATGTCAGACTGTTCTTAACACTAAAGCTGATGAGGTGAAAATGTTAAAGGACTTTACTGATACAGTAACTGAATTAACAGCTGGTTCGTTAAAATTCGAAATTTTACCTGCGGGCGCTGTTGTTGGAGTTAAGGAAACTCTTGATGCTGTGGATAAAGGTCTGATCGATTGTGGATTCGCATGGACACACTATTGGTCAGGTGATCATCCTGCTGCTATGCTATTTGGATCTCCAGTAGCTGGTGGTGGAGTTGGTATCGACAATATCGCATTCCTTTCATGGTTCCAATACGGTGGTGGTAAAGAATTATACGACCAACTTTGGAAAGAAATGGGAAGAGACATCAAAGGATTTATGATTCAACCAGTTGGTCCAGAAGCTTTAGGTTGGTTTCCAAAACCAATTAAGGATATGGCTGACTTTAGAAAATATAAGTTTAGAACTCCTCCAGGAATTCCAGGACAAACTTATAAAGACATTGGTATAGCATCTGTTGCAATGGGTGGTGGAGATATTCTTCCAGCTCTTGAGGCAGGTACTATCGATGCTGCTGAGTGGTGTTGTCCAAAACCAGATTTAACATTTGGTTTCCAAAAAGTATTAAAGCACTATTACTTACAAGGTTTACACCAAGTAGTCGTAAATGCTGACTTTTATATTACTGGAAAAACTTACAAAGCTATGAGCGCTCATGAGAAAAAGTCACTTGAAGTAGCTGCTAATGCATCATTAGCGAAATCTTTAAGTTACAGAATCTATGAGAATGGTAAAGCTTTACAAGAGCTAACTACTAAACATGGAGTAATTTTAGAAGATACACCTTCAGATTATTTCACAGAATATATGGCTGCAGCAAAAGCTTCTTTAAATAAGAATGCTAAAGACAACAAATTTTTCAATGAAGTTTATAATTCAATGAAAAACTTTGCTGATATTGCTGTTCCTTTCTGGAGTGGTGCTCAAATGTCTAATGCGAAGCTAGGAATGGCTCACGCGGCGACATTAAAGTAATCAGTAATTAATCTTGATTTTTTAGAGCGGACTTTTAAAGTCCGCTCTAATTTTTTTAACTAAAATTTTATGGCAGACGAACCAGGTAAATTAGATATCTCTGATGAAATGATTGCCGAAAGGCGAGGTGGTTCGGGAAAAATGCCTGATGATATGCCGTTATGGATGGCAAAATCTATAATAAATATTGATAAATTTAGTAAGTGGATTGGTAATATTGTTTGTTGGATACTGATGCCACTCATTTTTGCAATGACCTATGAAGTGCTTGCACGAAAATTATTTTTAGCTCCAACGATCTGGGCTTATGACATTAGCCGTTTTTTATATGGTGCACTTTTTATGTTGGGCGCTGGCTATGCTCTATCTAGAGGAGTGCATATTAGAGCTGATTTTTTATACAGAAATTTTAAAATAAAAAACCAAGGTCTAATTGATTTTTGGTTATATCTTCTATTTTATTTTCCAGGCTTAATTGTTTTTCTTTATATGACAATAGGCTTTGTTGGAGAGTCTATTCAAAGAGGTGAGAGGGGCATGGATACTACTTGGATGCCATATATGTGGCCAATCAAAACATGTTTGTTAGTTGGAATAATTTTTTTGTTAATCCAAGGTATCTCAGAATTATTTAAGAGTTACTGGGCTGCAAAAAAAGGTGAATGGCCAGGAGAAGAAAGTAAAAAATGATTGCTGAATTAATAGATCCGGCAATTTTAGGTTTCGTCCTTGTGGGCGTGATGCTTTTTGCAATATTTGTCGGATTTCCCATTTCATTTACACTAATATTTCTAGGATTTGTTTTTGGATACTTAGGTTTTGGAAAATTAGTTTTTTATTTGATGACACTCCAATTTTCTATGGTGATGACTGAACAAACTCTTGCCGCCGTACCGCTCTTCGTCTTTATGGGCATTATGATGGAACAAGCTGGTTTAATGGAAAGATTATTTTCATCTTTTCAGATGATGTTAGCTAGAGTAAAAGGATCTTTATATTATGCAGTTTTATTTGTTTCGGTAATATTTGCTGCTGCAACAGGTATTGTTGGTGCATCAGTTACAATTTTAGGAATAATGGCTGCAAAATCCATGAATAGATCTGGATATGACGTTAAACTTGCGGCTGGAACAATCACTGCAGGTGGAACTTTGGGAATATTAATTCCACCTAGTATCATGCTTGTGGTAATGGGGCCAATCATGGAAATTCCAGTTATAGACTTATTTGCAGCTGCGATCATACCAGGAATTCTTCTTGCAAGTTTGTACGCAGCTTACACAACAATCAGATGCATGATAAATCCAAAACTGGGTCCAGTTTTACCTGAAGATATGAGGGCAGCTAGTATGAAAGAAGTATGGATTGAATTCTTTCTTGGATTAGTTCCTCCTGCTGCATTAGTTTTTGCGGCTTTAGGAAGTATTTTATTTGGTTTTGCCACACCTACTGAAGCAGCAGGATGTGGTGCAATGGGAGCTCTTTTATTATCTTTAGCATATAGAAAATTAACTCTACCCAAACTTCAAGAGGCTTTAGTTAAAACTCTTGAAATTACAGCTTTGATTATGGTCTTAGTTGCTGCCTCTAATTTTTTTGGTGCAGTTTTTGCAAGATTAGGAACGCCAACATTGTTAACTGAATTTTTACTAGGTTTAGAAATGAACAAATATTTAATTCTAGCAATGATAATGGTTATGATATTCTTATTAGGCTGGCCTCTTGAATGGGTACCTATAGTAATGATTATTATTCCAATAATTTTACCCCTAGTTGAGGCACTTGGATTTAATTTAACTTGGTTTGCAATATTAGTCGCGGTTAATTTACAAACCGCCTGGCTTTCACCACCTGTAGCCCTATCAGCTTATTTCTTAAAAGGAGTAGTTCCTGAGTGGGATTTAAAAGATATTTATTATGGAATGATGCAATTTATGGTTCTACAAATCATAGGATTAATCTTAATTGTAATATTCCCTAAGATCGCACTTTGGCTGCCTACTCTCTTATATGGACAATAGAATTTTAAAGTTTTATATAGTTTAGGTGAGTCAACAAAAAACAAAAAAAACACTCATTAATTGGGATTTAGTTACTGTAAACCCTAATAACAAAACATGGGATTGGAAAGATCTGTTTTGTTTTTGGGGAGTTAACATTCAGAGTGTTATTGGATTTTCACTAATTGCATCTTTGTACTTAATTTATAATCTAAATACTGCTGTAGTTCTTTTTGGGACAATTTTAGGAACTTTTTTTGTTTATATATTTTCTAACTTAATTGGAAAACCATCCCAGAAATTTGGATTACCATTTGTTGTCTTATTAAGATCATCATTAGGATTTAGAGGTGCACAATTTTTTGGATTGTTGAGAAGTATTGTAGGAATATTTATGTTTGGAATTCAAACATATTTTTTATCAAAAGCGATTGGTTTTCTTATTAGAGTTTTAAT
>CACONR010000012.1 GCA_902628565.1 uncultured Pelagibacteraceae bacterium | reverse complement strand
AAATCTCTTGGAAAATTCAGAGTAAAAATATCCTTACACTCTGAGATTGATGCCGAGATACATATTGTAGTTGAGTCAGCTGAAACTATTCAGTAATTATACAATTTTTTCCCCAGTCAATATTAAAATTCATTTGTGATTTAATTTAACATACAATGTGGTGTGGAAAATAATTTAACAATTGTTAAAGATAAATTCAAAGAATTGCCAAATAATATTGAAGCTGAACAGGCAGTAATTGGCTCAATACTTGTTTCAAATGAAATTTTTGATGAAATTAATATTATTATAAATGGTAATAACTTTTATGATCCAATGCATCAAAAAATTTTTGTAGCAATAGAAAGTTTAATTTATAAAGGATTGTTAGCCAATCCTATTACTTTAAAAAATTATTTTGAAGATGAAAAAGATGAATTAAATGTTCCAGAGTATTTAGTCAAGATTACAAAATTTTCAACTTCTGTAAGACAAGCGATCGAGTATTCAAAAATTATCTATGATATGTTTGTTAGAAGAGAACTTATAAAAATTTCTGAACAAACTATTGATGATGCTAAGTTAGGAGATTTAAATACAAGTGGACAAAAAATAATTGAAAATTCGGAAAAAGAATTATTTAAATTAGCTGAAAAAGGATCTTTTAGTTCCTCTTTTATTAAATTCGATAAAGCACTAAAAGATACAATTGAAATGGCCTCAGCTGCTTATAAAAATGATGAAGGAATTGTCGGGGTTCCGACTGGACTCAGAGATTTAGATGATAGATTGGGAGGTTTACACAAATCTGACTTAATCATAATCGCAGGAAGACCTGGCATGGGAAAAACAGCGCTAGCTACTAACATAGCTTTTAATGCAGCTCAAAAATTACAAGAAAGTGGTAGGAAATCATCAATTGCCTTTTTTTCATTAGAAATGTCATCTGAACAATTATCTACTAGAATTTTAGCAGAACAATCCAGAATCAAATCAAATGATATTAGAAGAGGCAAAATTTCAGATGAACAATTTGACAAATTTATAGAGACTTCAAAAAACATATCTGAACTTCCACTTTTTATTGATGAAACACCTGCTATTACAATTGCAGCAATGAGTAATAGAGCAAGAAGAATCAAAAGAACCGAGGGTCTTGACATGATTATTGTTGATTACATTCAGTTAATGAGAGGAACTTTAAATTATAAAGATGGAAGAGTTCAAGAAGTATCAGAAATAACTCAAGGTTTAAAAGCGATTGCTAAAGAATTATCAATTCCTGTAGTTGCTCTTTCACAATTATCAAGACAAGTAGAACAGAGGGATAATAAGAAACCTCAATTATCAGATTTAAGAGAATCTGGCTCGATAGAACAAGATGCAGACGTAGTAATGTTTGTATATAGAGAATCATATTATTTAGAAAATAAAGAACCAAAACCGGCAACTGTAGAGCATGCTGAGTGGCAAGCAAAGATGAATGAAGTATCCAATCTAGCAGAATTAATTATTGGTAAACAAAGACATGGCCCAACAGGAAATGTATTTTTAGAGTTTGAGGCAATGTTCACTAAATTTAAAGATACTCAAATTAACTAAATTCCAATATAAAAGGGTAAAATGAACACCCAATTTTATCAAAATATTATTCTTAAAAATCCCAAATCTATTTTGATAATCTTAATTATAGCCCTATTTACTTTTGGCTATTACTCCAAGGATTTTAAATTAGACGCTTCATCAGAGACATTACTAATTGAAGGAGATCCAGACCTTGAATATCTAAAAGAAATTACAAATAGGTATGGGTCAAAGGAATTTTTAATACTAACTTATAGCCCTAACGAAGGAATGATCTCTAATGTTTCTATAAATAACCTTCTTAGTTTAAAATACAAAATTCAAAGTTTAAACTGGGTTCATAGTGTTATTACACTTTTAGATATCCCTTTATTAAATAATTCAGATGCACCTTTGCAAGAAAGATTAGAAAATTTTAAAACTTTAAAGGATGAGGATATAGATAAAGAAAGGGGTTTTAATGAAATTTTAAGAAGCCCCGTATTTAGAAATTTTGTTATTAGCGAGGATGGTAAAACCTCCGGTATTATAGTTAATATCAAAGATAAAAAACCAATAGAAAATATTTCTAATAGAACGAAAGAAGAAATTGAAGCTTATAAAGACTTAATAAAAAAACAAAATCATCAAAATATTCTTGAAATTAGAGATGTCATTAAAAGTTACAATAATATTGGAAAAATAAATCTAGGTGGGATTCCTATGATTGCCGACGATATGATGACATTTATTAAAAGTGATATAGTGGTTTTTGGATTAGGTGTTTTATTATTTATAATCGCAACATTATGGTTTGTATTTAGAAAACTAATTTGGATTATAGTTCCCATTAGTAGTTGTTTTTTTTCAGTAATAATAATGACAGGCTTACTTGGGTTATTGGGGTGGAAAGTTACAGTTATTTCATCAAACTTCATTGCGTTAATGTTAATTTTAACAATGGCAATGAATATTCACATGAGCACAAGATTTTTACAAATTAAAGAAATTTATCCAAACAAAAAAATTGTAGAGCTGATTACTTTAACAACTAATAAAATGTTTTGGCCAATTTTATATACTGCTTTAACAACTATAATTGCCTTTTTATCTTTAATTTTTAGTGAAATAAAACCAATTATTGATTTTGGTTGGATGATGACCTTAGGTTTGATTACATCATTTGTTATTACCTTTACATTACTTCCATCTCTAATTAACTTTATGCCTAAAGAAAAAATATTCCAAAAAAAACAAGAAGAATCAAAAATTACCTCTTTCTTTGCACAAATTTCGCTAAATAATCAGAAAACAATTTTTACCCTAACTATTGTAATTATCATTTTTAGTTTAATCGGTATAAGTAGACTAGAAGTTGAAAATAGTTTCATTAATTATTTCAGTAAAAAAACTGAAATTTATAAAGGTATGAAACTTATAGACGAAAAATTAGGTGGAACAACTCCGCTTGAAGTAATTTTAAAGTTTCCAAAGAGAGAAAATAAGAAAACTGATGATGAAGATGATTTTGAAGAATGGGGAGAAGAAGAAAATGAGAATGATGATAAATACTGGTTTACCAAAGATAAAATAGATAGAATTTCCTCTGTTCATAACTATCTAGATGATTTGCCTCAAGTTGGAAAAGTTTTATCCTTTTCATCAATAATCGATGTAGCAACAATGCTAAATAACAATAAGCCCTTAGGAACACTAGAAATGGGAGTCCTTTATTCAAAAATACCTGAAAGTATTAAGACTGAAATAGTTGATCCATATATCTCCATAAAAGATAATGAGGCAAGAATTAATCTTAGGATCATAGATTCCCAAGAAAATTTAAGAAGAAATGATCTTATAAAAAAAATTAAATATGACTTAAAAAATGAATTGGGATTAAAAGAAAGTGAGTTTAAACTTGGTGGTGTTTTAATTTTATTTAATAACTTACTCCAAAGTCTTTTTAAATCTCAAATACTAACTTTAGGTTTAGTGATGATCGGAATATTTGGAATGTTTGTAATTTTGTTCAAAAATATTAAACTTTCTCTAATTGGTGTAGTACCAAATTTTATAGCAGCTTTTTTTATATTAGGAATTATAGGTCTAATCGGTATTCCATTGGATATGATGACAATCACAATAGCTGCAATTACAATTGGAATAGCTGTTGATAATAGTATTCATTATATTTACAGATTTAAGGAAGAGTTTAGTGCCTCTAAAGATTACAATAAAACACTCATTTTGTGCCACTCCACAGTTGGCAAAGCAATTTTAAATACCTCTATAACAATAGTTTTTGGGTTTTCTATATTAGTCTTATCAAAATTTATACCCACAATCTATTTTGGTATTTTTACCGGACTAGCAATGTTATTGGCTATGGTCTCAGTTTTAACATTACTTCCCTCTTTAATACTATTGATCAAACCCTTTAATAAATAACTAGATGCAAGATTTTGTTGTAGATTTTTATAAAACTACAAATGTTTTAGATATTGTGTATTTATTAATTACAATTTTTGCATTAATTGGATGTTACAAAAGAGGTTTTGTTTTAAGTATTCTCTCAATGGCTAAATGGTTTCTAGCCTATATAATTACATTGATAATATTTCCCAGAGCAAAACCTTATTTTAAGGGCATAATTGATAACGAGTATGTTCTAGATGTAGTTTTAGGTATTACAATATTTGTAATTGTTATATTTTTAGTTTTAATGATTAACAAAGGTATACGAAAAGCGGTCCGTTTCACTGGCCTTGGAAGTATAGATACAATGTTTGGATTCTTTTTTGGATTTATTAAAGCTTATATAATATCTGTATGTATCTTCTCAGGTGTACACATTGTATATAATCACGATAAATGGCCAGTAAATTTAAGTAAATCATTAATCTTTCCATATTTAGAAAAAGGTAGTAATTATTTATTAGAAAAATTTCCTGATGAAAAAACGTATCAAAAATCTAAAAAGAAAATTGAAAATATTTAATCCTAAGCTCAAAGAAGAGTGTGGTATATTTGGAATAAGTAATACCAAAGATGCTTCTGCACTAACTGCCTTAGGACTTCATGCTCTACAACATAGAGGTCAAGAAGGATGTGGTATAGTTACCTTTGATGGTAAACAATATTTTTCTGAAAAAAGATTTGGTTTGGTAGGTGATAATTTTAATAAAGAAAAAATATTAAAAAAACTTCAAGGAGATTATGCTATTGGACATAATAGATATAGCACAACAGGTGAAAATACTCTTAGGAACATTCAGCCTTTCTTCGCTGATACTAATGCTGGAGGGATCGGAGTAGCTCATAATGGAAATTTAACCAATTCTATTTCTTTAAGAAAAAAATTAGTTGATGAAGGTGCAATTTTCTACACAACATCAGATACAGAAACAATAGTTCAATTAATTGCTAAGTCAAAACGGGCAAAAACAATAGATAAAATTGTTGATGCAATTTTTCAAATACAAGGTGGATACGCTTTAGTAATGTTAACTCAAACTTCATTAGTAGGTGTTAGAGATCCTTTTGGTATCAGGCCTTTGGTAATTGGAAAATTAAAAAGTAGCTATGTCCTAGCATCTGAAACATGTGCTTTAGATATAATTGGTGCAAAATTCATACGAGAAGTTGAAAATGGTGAGATAGTTTTAATTGAAAATAATGAATTAAAAAGTATCAAACCCTTTCCACCAAGAAAGGTTAGGCCTTGTGTTTTTGAATATATTTATTTCGTAAGACCAGATAGTATGCTTGATGGAAAAACTGCTTACGAACATAGAAAAAATCTTGGTTCAGAACTTGCAAAAGAAAATGATATAGATGCTGATATTGTTGTACCAGTGCCAGATTCTGGAAATGCAGCTGCTTTAGGTTTTGCACAATCATTAAATATAAAATTTGAGCTTGGTTTAGTCAGAAATCATTATGTCGGAAGAACTTTCATTGAGCCAAGTCAAAAAATTAGAAGTTTAGGTGTTAAATTAAAATTAAATGCTAATCAATCGACTATTCAAGGCAAAAAAATAATTTTAGTTGATGACTCGCTAGTAAGAGGCACAACATCTCATAAAATAGTTAAAATGTTATATGATGCTGGCGCAAAAGAGGTTCATGTTAGAATTGCTAGTCCAGAAATAAAATTTCCTGATTTTTATGGAGTTGACACACCAACTAAAAAAGAATTACTTGCTGCAAATAAAAGTAATTCAGAAATCTGTGAATACATAGGTGCAAAATCGTTAAAATTTTTGTCAGTAAATGGAATGTATCGCGCTATTGGTTTTGATGGAAGAAATGAAAGTTATCCTCAATTAACTGATCATTATTTTACGGGAGAGTATCCTGTTAAACCTATCGATGAACTTGGTGATAATAAAATCACACAATTGTCATTGTTAAATACTGCATCTAATAATTAAATGAAAAAAGTAAGTTTTACTGAAATGAAAAATGGTACTAAAGAAGATTATCTTTTTTTAGATAAGCATGAAAAAGATTTTGCCAGCAAAACTGCTGATAGAATATTAAAATTTATGTCTGGACTAACTGAAACTCTAGAAGGTTATCAGGTATCAAGACTTGAGCACTCACTTCAAAGTGCTACGAGAGCTCATAGAAATGGTGAAAGTGAAGAGATGGTTGTAGCTTGTCTCTTACACGACATAGGGGATGAATTAGCACCGATGAATCATTCAGAGTATGCTGCTTCAATTTTAAAACCATATGTATCAGAAAAAACTCATTGGATAGTTGAAAAGCATGGAGAATTTCAAATGTATTATTATGCACATCATTTAGGTGGTGATAAAAACAGAAGAGATAAATATAAAGATCATAAATATTATCAAGATACAATAGATTTTTGTGAAAAATATGATCAAAATTCTTTTGATCCTAAATATGAGTCTTACTCATTGGAATTTTTCAAACCAATTGTAAAGAAAATTTTTTCTAGAAAACCATATTCTTTTCTGACGAAAAATTAAAAATAAAACTAATACTAATGATTAGAAATAAAGAGCAAATAATTGAATATTTTAAGTCTGGAATTAAAAGTAACAAAGAATTTAAAATTGGTATCGAACATGAGAAATTTCTATTTGATAGTCAAAACAATAAGAGAATTGATTATCAAAAAATAAAGGAGATGTTCTCGGCCTTGCTCGAATTTGGTTGGAATCCAATATTAGAAGACAAAAATATTATTGGTTTAAATAAGGGTGGTAAAAATATTACTCTTGAACCAGGTAATCAAATTGAATTATCTGGTGATAAACTTACTAATATTCATGAAGCATGCGCAGAGTCTTACGATTACTTATTTGAGCTAAAACAGGTCACAAAAAAATTTAACATTAAAATTGTAAGTGCAGGGTTTGATCCAATATCAAAATTAGATGAGGTCCCTAATAATCCTAAAAAAAGATACAAACTTATGACAAAGGATATGCCTTTAGGTGGAGAATTAAGTTTAGATATGATGTATCGAACCTGTGGAACACAATTAAATTTAGATTACTGTTCAGAAGAAGATTTTAAAAAAAAATTTAAAATAATTAATTCTCTGGTACCTATTTCAATTGCTTTGTTCGCTAATTCATCAATAGTTGAGAAAAAAAAAAGTAATTATTTATCGTACCGATCAAAAGTATGGCAAAACACTTCCCGAGGTGGTCTACCTAAATTATTCCTGGAAGATTTCGATTTTGAAAAATATGCAGATTTTGTAATTAATTTTCCAGTTTTATTTATACAACACAAAGAAAATTATTTTTCAGGCAGAGGATACAATTTTAGTGATTTCATGTCTGGAAATATTAAAGAAATAAATAATCGTCTGCCTGCTGAGAATGATTTATCAACTCATTTAAGTACAATTTTTACTGAGAATAGACTTAAGAAATATATTGAATTAAGATCGATGGATACTTGTGGTTGGGATTGTCTATGTGCGGGCCCAGCATTTAATGTTGGAATGTTATACGGAAATTTAGATGAAGTTTATGAATTAATTTCCAATTGGGACAAAGATAAAATTATGAATGCATATTTAGAAGCACCACAAAAAGGTTTTAATACCCAACTTATGGGTAAAGACTTACTTTATTGGTCTTCAGTATTGTTAGATTTATCTAAAAATGGATTAGAAAAAAGAGATATAGTCAACAAAAGTGGAAAAAATGAGACCATATTTTTAAATCATTTACAAAAAGTGATTGATAATAAAACTACAAATGCACATCATATGATTATTAAATTTTCTAAAGATGAAGATTTAACTGAATTATATGACAAATAAAATTATCGCTATCCAGGGAAATCATCCCTCTAAACTTAACCCTTTAACCGATACCAGTATTTTTTTAGCTCATGAAATACAAAAAAAAAATTATCAAATTTTCTATTATGATCCAAAAGATTTATCTATCATTAACTTTAAAGTAATTGCTAATGGATTTTTCATAAAATTTAATTACAAAAAAAAAAGATTTTTTGAAATCTTAAAAAAACAAAAATTAGAGCTAATTAAGTGTAAATATTTACTTATTCGCCAAGATCCACCATTTAATTTAGAATATATTTGTTCAACTCTTATTTTAGATAAAATAAAAAAAAGGGTTAAAATTATTAATGATCCAACATCGATAAGAAATGTATCTGAAAAACTTTTTTCTATAAAATATCAAAAATTTATGCCAGATACTATTTTTTCACAAAATATTGATGAAATTAGAAAGTTTTTTAAAAAACATAAAAAAGTGATTGTTAAACCTATCAATAGTTATAGTGGAAATAACATATATCTATTAACTAAGTTTAATCCAAAATTTTTTCAAAAATTTATTAAAAAACACAATCATATTATGTGTCAAAAGTACTTACCTAAGATTAAACTGGGAGATAAAAGAGTTTTTTTAATAAATGGTAAAGTTTGTGGCGCAATATCAAGAATTCCAAAAAAAGGTTCATTTTTAAGCAATTTAAGCAAAGGTGCAAAACCAATAAATATAAAATTAACCAATAAAGAAATGAAAATATCAAAATTGATTAGTAAAGATTTAAAAAAAGAAAAAATTTTCTTTGCTGGAATTGACTTCATAGATGAGCAACTCAATGGTGATATAAATATAACATCACCTACTGGATTAAAAACTTTATACGACCTCTCAAAAATAAATTTAGCCTCAACTTTCTGGAAAGAATTGAAAGCGTGAAAAATCTTACAGACCAACAAAAGGGATCGTTATTGGCTTTTGTTGCTGTAATGTTTATTACACCAGACTCACTTTTTATAAGGCTTTCAAATGTAGATACTTGGGGTTTAGTTTTTTACAGGGGAATTATTCCCTTTCTGACAGTTTTGTTGGGTATGTTAATTATTTATAAGTTAAATTTCTTTAAGATTCTTTTCACTAGTGGTTATCATGGAATATTTTATGTAATTACATTTAGTGTAACCAATATAACTTTTGTTGTTTCTATTCAAAACACAAATGTTGCCAATACCTTAGTTATGATAGCGACTGCTCCAATGCTATCAGCTATTCTTGGAGCAATATTTCTAAAAGAACCACCTGATAAAAAAACTTGGATTTCTATAATAATTACTTTTTTAGCAATAATATATATTTTCTATGACTCTTTAAAGTTAGGTAATTTTTATGGAGATGTTTTAGGATTTATTACTGCAATAGGACTAGCAGTTGGAGCAGTTATAATCAGATCTGCTAAAAATAAAAATTTAGTCCCTGCTGCGGTAGTTGGTAAATTATTTGTAGCAACTTTTGCATTACTTTTCATCGAAAGTTTTGCGTTAGTTGGTAAAGATCTTTTGATTATTCCATTAATGTGTATTTTATGTGTAGCAATACCTTTTGTTTTGGTTACCATTGCGCCAAGATTTATACCTGCTGCGGAAGTTAATCTTTTTTTTCTGCTGGAGACTATAATTGGTCCAATTTGGGTTTGGCTAATCATAGAAGAACAGCCTAGCTCAGAAACACTTCAGGGTGGTCTAATTATAATTACCACCATCGCAATTCACTCATACTTAAAACTCAAAAATTCTTAAGCTTGTCACAATTAAGACTTGATTTAATAATACATCGCGAATAATTACCTCAATTTTTATGAATAAAGTTTTAAAAAACTCCTGGGCATTGTTTTTGGGAATGGGCTTCATCATGATGGCTTATGGATTCCAAGGGTCTCTCCTAGGGGTAAGAGCTGTCCAGGAAGAATTTAGCCTTACTTCAACTGGATTTATGATGTCTGGTTATTTTGTAGGATATTTTATTGGTGCCGCTACTATTCCAAATATAATCTCGAGAGTTGGTCACATAAGAGTTTTTGCTGCTTTTGCATCTTTAGCTTCATTAGTTGTTTTAATTCACTCAGTTATAATTCATCCATTCATATGGTTTTTATTAAGAATACTTACAGGTGTAAGCATGGTCTGTATTTATACAGTTGCAGAAAGTTGGTTAAATGACAGATCAAGTAATAAAAATCGAGGCAGTGTACTTTCTATTTATATGGTCATACTTTATGGAACCATGGGCATCGGTATGTTTTTACTTAACTTTAGTAGTCCTAAAAACTTTCAACCTTTTATATTGGTTTCAGTAATAACTTCTGCTGCTTTAATACCTATTTTACTAACTAAAAAAAAACCACCAAATTTTAAAAAAATACAAGCCATGAATATGAGAGAGTTATACGAGGCTTCACCTTTTGGTATGGTGAGCTCTCTTTTTTATGGTACAATACAATCAGCTTTATTCACATTGCTTGCAGTTTATGCTACCTCCATGAACTTCACAATTTTAGAAATATCAATTGTTACTTTCTTATTGGCAATATCAGGTGCAGTAGCTCAATTTCCAGTTGGTAAAATTTCTGATATTTATGATAGAAGAAGAGTAATTGTTTTTTCAACATTTGGGGCAGCAATATTCGCAATAATTGCTATATTAGTTTCAAGACAAATGTATTTACCTGGGGGCCTTGCAACTAGTAAAACATGGTTTTATATTTTCTTTATTCTTTTTTCATTTTGTAGTTTACCAATGTTTTCTTTAATCCTAGCACACACGAATGATTATATTTCAAAAGAAAAGTTTGTTGCAGCTGGAGCAGGGTTACAATTTGCCTTTGGATTAGGAGCAATGAGCGGGCCATTTCTTTGTTCAATATTTATGGATCTGGTTGGTCCAAATGGTTTCTTTGTGTTTCTTTTTATTTTTCACTCTTTTATCGGATTTTTTGGAATACATAGAATGAAAGTAAGAAAAACTGTTGAAAATCCAGACTCTCAGTTCGTTGCTATGCCACAGACCATTACTCCTGCAGGTATTGAACTTAATCCTACTACTGAACACATAGAAGAACCATATTCAGAAAAAGTTAAAGAAATTTTAGAAAGAAAAGGTGTAAAATATAAAAAAGACGAGAACGAAGATAAAAAAGAAGAAGCGATATACTAAATAAATCACTTTCAGGTTGTAACTCATTTTAGTCGAACTACATGGATTTTTTTAAGAATCTTATTGAATAATTTTCATTTATCTAGTGAAATAAATAAAAATTAAAAAATGCCATTAAAAAAAAAGAAAACAAAAATAAAAAAAAAAACTAACGGACTTGCTAAAATAGCAACGTTAACAACAAGTTCGTTTAGTAACGCATTATCTAATTATAAGAAAAAAAAAGAACAAGAAAAAATCAAAGCTATTAAATTACAAAAACTTGAGGAAAGAAATTCTTATCAAAAAGAAAAAAAAGAATTGAAACTTTGGGAGGATAGGCTCAATAAAGAGAGTAGCAAAATCCGCTCAAATGAAGAGGAACTCAGAATTAGAGAAAAAGAAATTAGATCTAAAGAAGACCAACAAAAAATTGAAAGTGAAAGACTGACAAAAAAAGATGAGGAATTAGTACTCGTTGCAAAAGAATTAAGAGAAAAAGAAAAACAATTAAAAACTAGAGAAGAAGAACAAAATAGAAAAGATATTGATTTAAAAGTAAGAGAAGATGAGCAAAAAAATAAGGAATTAAAAGAGCAAAGACGTAAAAATAGAGAATTAAAAATATTGAAAGAAGAGGAAGATAGACAAAAAGAGGCTGAGTTTATCAAAATAAGAGAGTGGGAGGAAAAATTTGATAAAGAGCGAAAGCAAAAAGAACAAGAAGAAATTAGACGTGAACAAAGACTTATTCAAAAAGAAATAGAAAAAAGAGCAAGATTTGATGAAATTGACAAAAATCTTAAAAGTTCATCTAGTGGATTAGAGAATTTTAATATAGATAAATCAAAAGAAAATTAATCTTTTTGTTATTGTTTTGGAAAATAATCTTTAATTTTACCTTCTCTATAAACGTCAGCAGTACAACAATGAAGTCCACCTCCAAAAGCATAGGCGTCTCTTAAATCTACTGGAATTACTTCCATACCTAGTTTATCGAGTTGCTCCGCTTGATATTTTTCACTTTTTTCAACACAAACTGTCTTTGGATCAAGTACCAAAACATTCATAGAAAGCCAAACAGATGAATAGCAAAGTGGTGGTGGTTCGTTGTGAGCAGGTTGTGCTGCATCTATAATTTCCCAACCATTATTTTCAAATAATTTTCTTTGTTCTTTAGGTAATCTCCTTTGAGGATTATTAATAATCAATCCTTCTTTTATTGGTGTGAAGGTTGCATCTATATGAATTGGATATGGATCTCCTGGAAAATTTACTGCATGAATTCTATGATCTTTAAAATGTCTTCTTAACCAATCAATACCTTTTAAATTTGTTGTAAAACCATGCTGTACAATTAAGTCTTTTCCAAATCGAAGTATGTCTGCTGCATCAAATAAAGGTTCTTCCTCAGTTGTTACAAAAAATTTATCTTCAGTCCACTTTAATCTTTTTTCAATACCTATTTTGTCAGACAAATAATCTTCTCTATAATCTGCATCAGTCAATCTTGGTTTAGGAGCCGACTCATGTCTCATGTTTGGGTCTAAATTATAATATTCTTTTAAAAGAGGTCGATAGCAAAGATATTCAAACCATCTACATCTATAACTCATAGTAGCTTCTAAAATTTCATTACCCACAGTCAATAAAACATCTCTTGGAGGCATACAACCAAACATAGTTTCAACTTTCCAGTCCGGAGTTGAAATATTTTGATTAAAATCAATTGGTGTTGGTCTATCTACTTTTATACCACGCCTAGATAACATTTCTGAAAAATCATTTAACAATTGATTAGCTTTATCTATTGTATCTTTTGTTCTTGGACCAAATTTACCTTTCATATCAGAGTCCTCAGGAACTTTAGCATCAAGCGCTGGTTCAGGAGCTGGAATACATACACCGTCTGCCCTGCCAACAATTACATGTTTTAATGGATCCCACTCATTCCAACTATTTACAATGACTTTATTTCTATCCATTAAATTTAATTTAGTGCGATGTATCTCTTATTCCACCTCATGATAAGGCTATAATAAATAATTGAGACGAAAAGAAAGAAACCTCCCACTATTGTGTTAGTAGATGGAATTTCATTAATCCCGAACAATGGTAGCCATACCCAAAAAATTCCTCCAATAACCTCTGTGAGAGACAATAATGTCAACTCTGCTGCTTGAATTACTTTAGATCCTATCGAATATAAAATAAGACCTAAACACACTAATACCCCATGTAAAGAAAACATTGCACTATTATAACTAGTTGCAAAAAAAGGTTGTTTATTAACTAAAATCATAATCGTAGCAGTTATGAAACAAAATAAACCTGCAACAGCAACTGTTGTAAATTTTGGAGTTTCTTTTCTCCATCTTAAAGTGACTGAAAAAATTGAAAATCCTATTGATGATGTAAGTCCAAAAACAAGACCTATTAAAGAATTTTTTTCAGTATTACCAACAGCCATAATTATAATACCAACAGTCGCAATAAGCATTGATATCCAAACATTTAGAGAAATTTTCTCTTTTAAAAATAAAAAAGCTAACAATGCAGTAAAAAAAGGCATTGCAGCTAAACATAATAAAGTAATTGCTGCAGTAGTGTTCGTTATCGAATAAATAAATGAAATCATTGCAATACCAAGACCCATGCCACCAACAATTCCTGATTTACCTACTTTTTTGTAATTTTTGTAAAAATTTATTCCCTCTTCAAAGTATAAATATAAATTCAAAATAATAAAAATAGTTAAACCTCTGCCAAAAATATATTGCCAAGGAACCATATGAGGATCATTCATATATCTCACTACTAGAGGGCCAAACGACCAAAGTATCCCTGCAAATAAAACTACCGGTACAGCTATTTTTTCATTTCTAAGTTCAACCATAATCGACTATTTAGATCTAATTGATTAGCACTACAACATAAATTAAATTGTTATACAAAGTATTGGTACTAGTATAATAAATTAATATGAATTTGGATATTCTTAAAATAGCCTCTGATACCAACAATAACAAAAGCATCAAAAACTATACACACCACTCAAAATTGAAAAATTCAATTTGCGGTGATGAAATGCAAATAGATTTGATTATAAAAAAAAATAAAATTATTGATTTTGGTTATCAAGGTAAGTCCTGTGTTTATTGTCAAGCCTCAGCAAGTTTACTTTCAAAAATTTCAATTAATGAAAATAAATCTAAAATTAATGAATTGTGCGACGATGCCAAACATTATTTTGAGGGAAATGTTGAAAATATAGAAAAAAAATGGAAACTGCTTAATAAAATATTTAATGATAAAAATCTATCTCGTAAAGAATGTATATTATTACCTTTTAAAACAATCAAAAAAATAGTATCAAAATAATCTTATGGGTAATTTGAAACAATCTTTTATTGCAGGATTATTTTCAATCATCACTATAGGTATTTTAACTTTACTAACTTACAAAACTGAATTTGGAATTTTCCTTGTAGCATCTTTTGGATCGTCAATGGTTCTGTTGTATGGATATCCTGAAAGCCCTTTTGCCCAACCCAAAAATGTTTTTTTTGGGCATCTGGTAACTGCAATTGTAGGAATGTTTTTTTTATATTTAATTCCTTTGCCATTATTTATAATTATACCATTAGCAGTTGGTTTTGGAGTGGGTCTAATGATATTATTAAATGTAACTCATCCACCTGCAGGTGGAAATCCAATTATAGTTATTATGGGCAGTGTCTCACTAGACTATTTGTTAAGCCCAATAATTTCAGGATCAATAATTATTCTAGTTTTTGCTATTATAATTAATAAATTTATACTTAAAAAGAGTTATCCAAAAACAAAATAATTTGTTTGCTAGCGACATTAAAATAATGTTAGATGTCTCAAAATAAATTAATGATTGAAAGTAACGCAGGAGAATAAATGAAAATATTATGTGTATTATATGATGATCCAAAAGGAGGAATGCCTAAGTCATATCCACTTAAAGATCTTCCTAAACTAGAAAAATATCCAGACGGGATGACTTTACCTTCACCAAAAGGAAGAGATTTTAATCCAGGAGAATTGTTAGGATGTGTTTCGGGAGAATTAGGATTAAGAAAATTTTTAGAAAGTAATGGACATGAGTTAGTAGTTACTAATAGTAAAGATGGAGATGGATGTGAGGCTGATAAGCATATCGTTGACGCTGATATAGTAATTTCTCAACCTTTTTTTCCTTACTACTTAACTAAAGAAAGAATTGCTAAAGCTAAAAACTTAAAAATGGCTATTACAGCTGGAATTGGCTCTGATCACGTGGATTTACAAGCAGCTATGGATAACAAAATTGATGTAGTTGAAGTAACTTTTTGTAATTCAAGATCTGTTGCTGAACACATTGTAATGATGATTGTATCAATGGTGAGAGACTATCACAACCAACATAGAATTGTTAATGAAGGTGGATGGAACATAGCAGATGCTGTACAAAGATCTTATGATGTTGAAGGTATGCACATTGGAACTGTTGCCGCTGGCCGTATCGGTTTAGATGCATTAAGAAAAATGAAACCATTTGATGTGCACTTACATTATTTTGATAGACATAAATTACCAGATAGTGTTGAGAAAGAATTAAACTTAACATTTCATGAGTCAGTAGAGTCTATGGTAAAAGTTTGTGATGTCGTGACTATAAATTGCCCTCTCCATCCTGAGACTGAGAACTTATTTGACGATGCAATGATAAACAAAATGAAAAAAGGTGCTTATATTGTAAACACTGCAAGAGGTAAAATTTGTAATCGTGATGCTATTGCAAAAGCATTGAAGAGTGGTCAACTAAGTGGTTACGCTGGAGACGTTTGGTTTCCACAGCCAGCTCCAAATGATCATGTATGGAGAACAATGCCTAACCATGGTATGACACCTCACACTTCTGGAACTTCTTTGTCAGCTCAAACAAGATATGCTGATGGTGTAAGAGAAATCTTAGAATGTTTCTTTGAAGGAAAAGAAATTAGAGATCAATATCTTATTGTCAAAGATGGACAATTAGCTGGAATGGGTGCTCACTCATATAGTAAAGGATCTGCCACAGGTGGTTCTGAAGAGGCAGCTAAATATAAGAAAAAATAAATCATTCTTTTAATTATTAAAGGTAAGCTACTTAAAGTAGCTACCTTTAATAATCTAGACTCAGTTCCCAATTTTTGTATAAATTTTTAATCATGAGACTTTTATTATTTATATTTCTAAACTTAATAATTAATAATTCAGTACTAGCATCTGAAAAAAGCAAAGCATATTTTGCTGGTGGTTGTTTCTGGTGCATGGAAGAGTCTTTTGAAAAATTAACAGGTGTTGAGAAAGTGATTTCAGGATACTCTGGAGGAAAAACTGAAAATCCAACCTATGAAGAAGTTACTTATGGAAATACAGGTCACCTCGAAGTTGTAGAAGTAATTTATGATGCAAGTTTAATATCTTACGAAGAATTACTTAAAAATTTTTGGCTCAATATAGATCCATTTGATCCTTATGGTCAGTTTTGTGACAAAGGTTATAGCTACAGATCTGCAGCTTTTTATACAAATCAAAAGGAAAAAGATTTAATTGAAAAAGATTTTAAAAGACTAGAAAAAAAATTTAATAAAAAAGTTTTTACTTATATTAAAGAATTTGAAAAATTTTATATAGCTGAAGATCGTCATCAAGATTATTATCAAGTATATTTTTTGAATTATTTAAAATATAAAAAAGCTTGTAGACGAGAAGAGATTTTAAATCGAATTTGGAAAATGTAGCTATTTATGAAAAATAATATCAATTGGAATTTTGATAACACATATTCCAAATTGCCTGAGCCATTTAGAGAAAAGATAAATCCAGTAAAAGTTAAAAATCCTAAACTGATTTTATTAAATGAGGCTTTGGCCAAGGATTTAAATTTAGACTTTTCTGAAATAAGTCAGTCTGAATTATCGGCTATATTTACAGGAAACGAATTACCAAAAAACAGTAATTCAATAGCACAAGCTTATGCGGGTCACCAATTTGGCCATTTTACAATGCTTGGTGATGGTAGAGCAGTTTTGATTGGAGAACATGTATCTAAAAATAATCATAGATACGATATTCAATTTAAAGGCTCGGGAAAAACTGCTTTTTCAAGAAATGGAGATGGAAGAGCTGCTTTAGGGCCTATGCTTAGAGAATATTTAATAAGTGAAGCAATGTATGCCTTAAATATACCAACGACGCGAAGTCTAGCGGTCGCAAAAACTGGAGAAAATGTAATTAGAGAGACACAATTAAAAGGTGCTATACTCACCAGAGTAGCATCAAGTCATATTAGAGTAGGAACTTTTCAGTATATTGCGGCAAGGAATAAAAAAGGTGAGTTAGAGACATTATTTGATTATGTTGTCAAAAGACATTACCCAGAAATTGAAAATTCAAAAAATAAAGCCTTAGATCTTTTAAAAGTTGTTTTAGATAAACAGATTGATTTAGTTGTCAATTGGATGAGAGTTGGATTTATTCATGGTGTAATGAATACAGATAACATGAGTATAGCTGGTGAGACTATTGACTACGGACCCTGTGCTTTCATGGATATTTATGATCCAAAAACTGTATTTAGTTCAATTGATAAATTAGGAAGATATGCTTACTGCAATCAGCCGGTTATAACAAAATGGAATCTTTCGAGATTTGCTGAATGCTTGATACCTTTGATTGATAAAGACCAAGACACAGCTGTAAAATTAGCAACTGAAATAATTGACACTTTTGAAAAAACATATGAAGAAAAGTGGTTAAATATGATGAGGGCTAAGCTAGGCTTGCTTGGTAAGGATGAGAAAGATAAATACCTAATTTTAGACTTACTCACCTGGATGCATCAAAATAAAGTTGATTATACAAATACATTTTGCCATTTGATGAACTTTAAAATTCAAGAAGATAATATTTATGAAGGTGCTGATTTTATCAACTGGAAAAAAAGGTGGCAGGAAAGATCATCAAGTCATGATAATTCAAAGGAAAAGCATAAAAAATTGATGAGAATTACAAACCCTCTTTTAATTCCAAGAAATCATATAGTTGAAAATACTCTTAGAGATGCAGATCAAGGAAATTTAAAACCTTTGCTTAACTTTTTAAAAATCTTAAATAGCCCCTATATTGATCAAAAAGATATCAGTGAATACCAAATATTATCCAGTTCAAATGAAAATTATCAAACTTTTTGTGGAACTTAATTAAAGAACATATGGCTCATGTCTCGCCTGTTTACCTAAAACTCTCTCTACAGCCATATTTGAAATATCAATTGATTGATAAGCACCCGTCATAATCAACTCTGTTAATGCTCTACCAATTCCCGGAGCTTGCATTAATCCTCTTCCTGTGAAACCTGTTGCTAAGTAAACATTTTCAAATTTTGGATGTTTTCCAACAACTGCATTGTTATCAAGTCGATTGCAATCATAATATCCAGCCCATCCACCAGTTAATTTTAATTCTTCCATAGCCGGTATTCTATGAGCTAATGCTGGCCAAACCAATTCTTCAAAATCATCCCATGCAGGTTCAAGATCTTTGGCATCAAAGACTGATTTTGGTGAACCAGCTAAGTATTCTTTACCTTCAGGTCTCCAATAAACTCCTGTTGTTAGATCTCCCGTTAATGGCATTTCAGGAATATGTTTTGGGCACTTTACTCTGAAAACTGTATGTTTTTGAGGTTCAACAGGTATATCTTCTAAAAGCTCTTTAGTCCAACATCCAGCTGCTGAAATGATTGTTTTAGCATTAATTTCTGAAAGAGATTTAATTTCACCCTTAACAAATTCTGCACCAAGATCAATCGCTTTACTTTTTAGAGCACTATGAAACATGAAGGGGTCAATCCATCCCTCACTTTGATTGTCAGTAAAAGTCGCTGTTTCAATTCCCTCACTATTGATATATGGA
>CACONR010000011.1 GCA_902628565.1 uncultured Pelagibacteraceae bacterium | reverse complement strand
AAATCTTTCTGAGGATGTCGTGAGAAAAAAGAGGATAGCATTAAAAATTTTACCTGTTTATAAAAAAGTTGATACTTGTGCTGCTGAATTTAAATCTTTCACTCCATACATGTATTCAACTTATCAAAGAAACTTTTCAATAGTTTCAGAGTGTGAAGCAGAGCCGACTAGTAAAAAAAAAATAATTATTCTTGGAGGAGGACCGAATAGAATTGGTCAAGGAATCGAATTTGATTATTGTTGTTGTCAAGCAAGCTTTTCTTTAAAAGACGCTGGTTTCGAAACAATTATGGTAAATTGTAATCCTGAGACGGTCTCTACTGATTACGATACTAGTGATCGACTTTATTTTGAACCCTTAAAAGAAGAATTTGTTTTTAATATCATCAAAAAAGAACAAATGAATGGAAACTTAATTGGTATAATTGCCCAGTTTGGAGGACAAACTCCAATTAAACTTGCTAAATTTTTACATCAAAATAAATTACCTATTTTAGGAACTCAATACAGCTCTATAGATTTAGCAGAAGATAGAGATAGATTTAGAAATTTATTAAATAAATTAAAATTAAAACAAGCAGAAAGTGGAATTGCCAAAACTTATAAAGAAGCGATCAAGATTGCTGATAAAATTGGATTACCTTTAATCGTAAGACCTTCATATGTTTTAGGTGGAAGAGCAATGGAAATAGTTTATGAAAAAGGTCAATTAAGAAATTTTATTGAAGAAGCATTTAAAGCTGCAGAGAAAAATCCAATTTTAATAGACAAATTTATTGATCATGCAATGGAAGTTGATGTTGATGCAATATCTGATGGTAAAGAGGTATATGTAGCTGGCATTATGCAGCATATTGAAGAAGCTGGCATTCATTCCGGGGACTCTGCTTGTAGTTTGCCTCCAATATCGATCAAGCCATTTTTAGTTAAGGAAATTGAAAATCAAACTAAAAAACTAGCTTTAGCTTTAAAAGTCAAAGGTTTCATGAATATCCAATTTGCAATAAAAAAAGATGAAATTTATGTGATTGAAGTAAATCCTCGAGCTAGTAGGACTGTGCCCTTTATATCTAAAGCAAAGGGTTTACCATTAGCTAAAATTGCATCAAGAGTAATGGCTGGAGAGAAATTATTGAGATTCAATTTAAAAGAAAAATCAAAAGGGATGTACGCAGTTAAAGAAGCAGTATTTCCTTTTAACAAATTTCCAAATAGCGACTTACTTCTTGGTCCAGAAATGAAATCAACGGGTGAAGTAATGGGGTTTGATAAAAATTTTGGCATGGCATTTGCAAAAAGTCAAATTGCTGCTGCAAATTCACTTCCAAAAAATGGTCTTGCATTTATATCTTTGAAAAATTCTCATAAGGATGAGGGGATAGGTCTGGCTAAAGATTTAATTAAATTAAATTTTACGTTAAGTGCAACAAAAGGCACTGCAGAGTACATTCGAAAACATGGAATGAAATGTAAAATCATAAATAAAGTCAGCAGTGGAACGCCTCACATAGTAGATATTTTAGATTCAAAAAGAATAGCACTTGTAATCAATACTGGTGGAGGAAATAGTGAGCATCGAATAAACGATGCTATTGCACTCAGAAGAGCAACTTTAAAAAATAAAGTTCCATATTGTACAAATATGTCAACTGCTCAGGCATGTTTAGAGGCAATAAAATCTCTTAAAACAAAAAAACTTGATGTCATTGCACTGCAAGAACTAAAATAATATTACAATTAAAAGTTGTATAATTTTTTTTTTCTGAGGAATAATTGCCCAAAATGAATAATCGTTAAGTTGTATTCATCAAATTTATTTTTTAAAATTTACTTATATGAGTTCAGAAGTTCGTCAATATATTATCAAAGACGCATCTAAAAAAAGTGAAATTTTTAGTGCTCAACTATTAAAACTTCCTATCAAAAAAAAAATTTTGAAATCGAGAACTGCTAATCAAGATAATGGTGCATATTGGAAACTTTATGACAAAACAAATATTCATGAAGATGGTGACCAGTTGAAAGCAGTAACAGGGATCTGTTTAGTATTGGGCGTATTTAGTGTTATTGGTTTATATTCTAGTTTGTTAAACTAATTACTCAACTTTCCAATCAGTGGGGAAAGTAACATAATTTACCTGAATACATCTTCTTTCCTTAATAATCTTCTTTTTTTCCATACCATGCCAAGTATTAGGTCCGCTAGTGAATAAATATCCATAATTATGTCTGTAAGGAACTGTTTTAACCTTTTCTAATTTTTCATTATAAAAATCAGTTCCTAGATTCTCCGATTCTTTTGCATTATTAACAAAAATCAAACCTGACATTAGTTTTTCTTTTATATCGCAATGCGGTTTAAGCCAAAAACCTTCAC
Organism: uncultured Pelagibacteraceae bacterium; assembly: GCA_902628565.1. GTDB lineage: Bacteria > Pseudomonadota > Alphaproteobacteria > Pelagibacterales > Pelagibacteraceae > Pelagibacter. The sequence goes on along the minus strand of CACONR010000011.1, from coordinate 25,178 downwards.
GATCACATATAATTTCAACTCTAACAAATGAATTAGATAAATCTTTATCAATCATTTCTGAAATTGCATTACAAGTTTCCTTTGATTGAAGCTCGCTAATAAATTTTACCAAATTTGGAAATTGTGAAGCATTTTCTTTTGTGACAAAGCATCTAAACTTAATTGCTTTTCCTCCAGATGCTATTCCTTCTCTAAATTCTGCCGCACCACCATCAATGGCTCTAGTTCCATCATAATTAAGATTGTGTTTACTAATGTCAGGAATGTCTGCATTTTCGATTTCTTTAATTGCTTCATCAGTTAGAGCATTATTGTATTCCCAATGATTAAAAGGAGTCTCATATTTTTTTGAGTTGTTTAAAATTGAATTAAGAAAAGTCATAATCTTTAAATTTTTTTTCTATATACCCTGCTATTCTATCAGTTTCATTAAGTTTTTTATAATTCCAGGTCTCAACAGAAGACTCTAAATATCTTATAATACCCAAAGATTTGAACAACTCAAAAAATTTTTTGAAGCGATAATTGTTCTTGGTAGCTGGCATATCAGCTACATATATAGGTTTACCTGTTATTGCAGCCTCAGATATCATAGACGTTGAGTCGCAAGTTACCACTATATGGTCTGCTAACTTAAGTGATGATAAATAAGCTCTTTTATCAACATCTGAAATAATAATTTGATCTCCATTATAAAAATCTCTAGCCTTATCAATAATTCTTTGGGGGGTTCTCATTGAGGGGATAAAAATTAGTTGGTGACCACTTTCAAGAAAATTTTTTTTAATTTTATAGAAAATTTTCTCAATTAAGTCATCACTAAAATTATAGTATTTATTTGGACCACCTACAATAAGTACAACTACTTTCTCTTTTTGAATTTTTGGTTTTAAGTAATTTAAATTTTCATTTAGTTCAATTTCTCTAAGATAGTGAATAGCCCCTTTAGTTGATAATACATTTTCACCTTTTAGCTCATCGTGCTCTGGAGCAATAACAAAATCGAAATTATGCAAAGATACCTTTGGATCTTGGATATGAATATTCATAATTTTATTTCCAAACTTTTTTTTTAAGAAAATTGAGGGAATTACACTTTTTCTGCCACAAGAGATCACAACATGAAATTTTTCTAAAATATCATTTTTAAAAACAAATCCTTTAATTGGCGTGATTTTTGGGGGGATCATTTTCCAAAAATTATTTAGTTCAATTTTTTCGTGTATAAAATTTAAACCTAAAGCTTTGGCAAGTCCTTCAACTTGGCTAATCATGCCATGCATGCCCTCTGTCAATAATAAACCTTTTAATTTAGTCATTAATCACTATATAGCTTTCATATGAGTCAAAATCCAACTAAACACACAAAAGTGTTAATAATTGGGTCTGGTCCAGCTGGATATACAGCAGCTGTCTATGCGGCAAGAGCGATGTTAAATCCAATTTTAGTTTATGGTTCAGAGCCAGGAGGACAATTAACAACAACAACGGATGTTGAAAATTTTCCAGGGTTTGCAGATGTTATTCAAGGTCCATGGCTTATGGATCAAATGAAAGAGCAAGCAAAAGCAGTTGGAACAGAAATGATTGAAGATCATATAAGTTCTGTCGATTTAAAAAAAACACCTTTTGAAGCAATCGGAGACACTGGTCAAAAATACACTGCTGATAGCATAATAATTTCAACAGGTGCACAAGCAAGATGGTTAAATTTAAAATCAGAACAAGAGTTCAGAGGTTTTGGGGTATCCGCATGTGCAACATGTGATGGTTTTTTCTTTAAAGACAAAGAAGTTGCTGTAGTTGGAGGAGGTAATGCAGCTGTTGAGGAGGCGATGTTTCTTACGAAATTTGCATCAAAAGTAAAATTAATTCACAGAAGAGATAATTTAAGAGCTGAAAAAATGCTCCAAAAAAAACTTATGGAGAATAAAAAAATTGAAATTATTTGGGATAGTGTTGTTGAAGACGTTATTGGTGATAAAGATCCAAAAAATGTTAAAGGAATTAAAATTAAGAATGTGAAAACAAATAAAATTGACGAAATTAAATTAGATGGTGTCTTCATCGCAATTGGACATGATCCAGCTACACAATTATTTAAAAATCAATTAAGCATGGACAAAGAAGGTTATTTGATAACTAAACCAGATTCAACTGAGACTAATGTACCAGGTGTTTATGCGGCTGGAGATGTAAAAGATAAAACATTCAGACAGGCAGTGACTGCTGCTGGTATGGGTTGTATGGCAGCACTAGAAGCTGAAAAGTTTTTATCACATTAAAGTGAAAAATAACCTTCATGTATTTTTAGGAGCAACAGTTGCTGATGCAGCTGCAAGACCATTACATTGGATATACAATCAAAAAAAACTTTATTCCTATATTAAAGGTAAAAAAGACTTTACTTTTTTAAAAAAAAATAAAAGTCCTTTCTACAATATAAAAACTGGGAAAGTATCAGGTTATAATGAAATTGGACAAGTTATGTTTCAAACGCTTCTAGGAAATTATGAAGATATAGAGAAAGAATTTAAAAAAAATATTCTGAAGAATTTTGGTCCTGGAAGCAAATATTGGAAAAACTTAAATCTCAGATCAAAATATAAAAAAGTAAAAGATTGGCGCGGTATGATCAAAGGACCATGGATACACCAAAATATCATAGAAACTGTAAAAAATATTAAATCAAAAAAGAAAATTTCTGGTGGTGTAAAAGTTAATGAATCTGATGGGTTTTGTGCAGCACTTCCATATTTTCTTTATGGTTATGATTTCAAAAGTCTAGAAAAAATCATAAGAATTGTGACTGCTTCAAAAATTAGTTTGAAATATGCATTAGCTAAATTTTATATGATTGATTTTGCTCTTAAAGGAGCCAAAGATCCAATTCATGAATTTATTAAAAGATTTAAAAAAAGCACATCATTTAAAGTTATTGTTAATGATATTAAAAAAATAAAAAGATTAAATTCGAAATTTCATCCTATCATTATTAAAAAGCTTGGTATGGCATGTAGTTATCCAGGAACTTTTAATAGTTCAATATATACAATAATTAATTCAAGAAATTATAAAGAAGCTATATTAAAAACAATAAAGGCAGGTGGTTGCAATTGCTCTAGAGCAAATTTCACTGGAGCATACTTCGCTGCATTAAAAGGATTAAATTCAATTCCAAATTCTTGGATAAAAAAAACAATTCCAGCAAAAAAGATTTTAAGTCAAAAATAATTATTTATTTAATCCTTCACAGAAAGATTTAATTCTCAACATAGCTTTTTTTAAATTATTCATTGACGTAGCATATGAAATTCTAAAATAACCATCTAAGCCAAAAGCTGATCCTTGAACAACAGCAACATTCTCTTTTTCGAGTAATTTTTCGACAAAATGAGAGTCTGTTTTTAATTTTGTTTTTTTATTTAATAATCCTTTACAACTTGGGAATACGTAAAATGCACCATTAGGAGTCAAACAATTAATTCCTTTTATATTATTAAGACTTTTAACAACAAAATTTCTCCTCTCTTTAAATGCTTTTGCTCTAGTTTTTATAAAACCCTGCTTTCCATTTAATGCCTCAACTGCCGCTGCCTGACTTATTGAAGATGGATTTGAAGTAGATTGAGATTGAATTTTTCCAATTGCTTTAATTATTTCTTTAGGACCAGCAGCATAACCTATTCTCCATCCTGTCATTGCGTATGATTTACTTACTCCATTCATGGTAAGTGTCCTATCTTTCAATTTTGAAACTTGAGCTATCGTAAAAAAATTAAAGTTATCATATCTTACATGCTCATAAATATCGTCACTTAAAATAAAAATTTTCTTATTTCGAATTAAAATCTTAGCTAAATCATAAATTTCTTTTTTTGAATACCCTGCTCCTGTTGGATTAGATGGAGAATTAAGAATTATCCATTTAGTTTTTTTAGATATTGCTTTTTTTAATTTTTTTGGAGTTAATTTAAAACCCTCTGCTGCTGTACATTTTACTATTTTTGGTTTTCCCCCAGCTAATAAAACCATATCAGGGTATGATACCCAAAAAGGTGCCGGTATAATTACCTCGTCACCTTTATTGAGAGTTGCCATAAAAGCATTATAAAGAACTTGTTTACCGCCTGTGCCAACAGTTATTTGATCTAAGGTGAAGTTCAATTTATTTTCTCTTTTAAATTTTTTGATGATGGCTTTTTTAAGTTCAGGCGTGCCATCAACAGCAGTGTACTTTGTGTCCCCTCTTTTGATAGCTTTAATCGCTGCATTTTTTATATTGACTGGAGTATCAAAATCCGGCTCCCCAGCACCGAGACCAATAACATCTTTTCCAGCTGCTCTTAATTCTCTTGCTTTCTGAGTAACGGCAATTGTTGGGGATGGCTTAATTCTTTTTAAACTGTCTGATATTATGCTCATTGAAATATAAATTAATTCTACTACGTTCTTTAATATATGGAAAATACATATCAAGATTTAATTACGGATATTCAGAGTAAAAACCCAAAAATCAGTGGAAAACTTGAAGGTGGTAAAAAATTTAAAATTAAATCTGATTTTAAACCTGCAGGGGATCAACCAGAGGCAATTAAAAAATTAGTTAATGGTGCAAATAAAGAGGAATTTAATCAAGTATTACTCGGTGTGACCGGTTCGGGCAAAACATTTACAATGGCCAAAGTAATTGAAGCCACTAACAGACCAGCATTAATTTTAGCTCCAAATAAAACACTTGCTGCACAGCTATATGGTGAAATGAAAACTTTTTTTCCTGATAATGCTGTAGAATATTTTGTATCTTATTACGATTACTACACCCCAGAAGCTTATGTTCCTAGATCAGATACATACATTGAAAAAGAAGCTTCGATAAATGAACAAATAGACAGGATGAGACATTCCGCAACAAGATCTCTTTTGGAGAGAGATGATGTTTTAATTGTAGCCAGTGTATCATGTATTTATGGGCTAGGTTCCGTTGAAGCTTATAGTAAGATGACTTTAACACTTCAAAAAAATTATGATTACAACAGAGAACAAATTATTAAGTCTTTAGTTGCATTACAATATAAAAGAAATGATCAAAATTTTTATAGAGGTACCTTTAGAGCTCGGGGAGAATATCTAGAAATCTTTCCATCTCATTTAGAAGATCGAGCATGGAGATTAACCTTATTTGGAGATAAACTTGAACAAATTGAAGAATTCGATCCATTAACTGGAGATAAAGTTAGGGACTTAAGCCTTGTAAAAGTCTACGCTAATAGTCATTATATCACTCCAAAACCTACCATTGAGCAAGCGATAATAAATATAAAAAAAGAATTAGATATAACTCTTAAAAAACATAAAGCTGAAAATAAATTACTAGAGGCACAAAGATTAGAGGAAAGAACCAAATTTGACCTAGAAATGATTGAAGCAACGGGTTCGTGCGCGGGAATAGAAAATTATTCTAGATTTTTATCAGGGAGAAAACCAGGTGAACCACCTCCTACATTATTTGAGTACTTTCCAGACAACACTTTAATTTTTGTCGATGAGTGTCACGTAACTGTTCCTCAACTAAATGGAATGTATAAAGGAGACAGATCAAGAAAAAGTACTTTAGCAGAATATGGTTTTAGACTTCCATCTTGTATGGATAACAGGCCATTAAAATTTGAAGAATGGGATTTAATGAGAACACAAACAATATTTGTTTCAGCGACTCCTGGTCCATGGGAATTAAATCAGACAAAAGGGAAATATATTGATCAGGTAATAAGACCTACGGGATTAATTGATCCTCCTGTGGAAATTAGACCAGCTAAAAATCAAGTTGATGACTTAATGCACGAATGCAAAAAAGTTGTTGAAAAAAATCATAGAGTTTTAGTGACAACTCTTACTAAAAAAATGGCAGAGGATTTAACAGAATATCTTCATGAGAATGGTGTAAAGGTCAGATATTTACATTCTGACATTGATACACTCGAGAGAATAGAAATAATGAGAGACTTAAGAATGGGAGTTTTCGATGTTCTTGTTGGAATTAATTTATTAAGAGAAGGTCTAGATATACCTGAGTGTGCTTTAGTTGGTATTTTAGATGCAGACAAAGAAGGTTTTTTAAGATCCGAAACTTCATTAATTCAAACTATAGGTAGAGCTGCTAGAAATGTTGATGGTAAAGTGATTTTATATGCTGACAAAGAAACTAAAAGTATTAAAAAGGCTATGCAAGAAACCGATAGAAGAAGATCTATCCAGCTTTCCTATAATAAAAAACATAAAATTGATGCTAAGACTGTTAAAAAAGAAATTAGTGATATTTTAGAAAGTGTTTATGAAAAAGATTATGTAAAGATTAGTGAGGGGTCTAATGTTGGTGGGAATTTAAAAAAACATCTTAAAGCGCTAGATAAAAAAATGAAAGAATCTGCCTCAAACTTAGAATTTGAAGAGGCTGCCAAAATAAGAGATGAAATAAGAAAATTACAAAGCACCGAACTTGAAATAACTTTAAACCCCAAGATTAGACAATATGATGTAAAAAATAAAATATACCCGAAAGGTAGATCTACTTTGGGCATGCCTGGTACCAGAGTAACAAAAAAAAGAGATAAAAAATGGAAGCACGGAAGATAATAATTACTGGGGGTGCAACTAGAATTGGTGCAGCAATAGCCGAGAGGCTTTCTGGTAAAAATATTGAGATTACTATTCATTTCAATAAATCGAAATCTAAAGCTGAGGCTTTAAAAAAAAAATTACAAAATTTTGGGACAAAAGTTTATTTGGTAAAGGGTGACTTAAGTAAAGAAAAAGATATTTTTAAAATTATCAAATTTTCAAAATCAAAAATGAAATTTTTTGATTGTTTAATAAATAATGCCTCATTATTCGAAAACGATAAGTTAGAAAATTTTAATTCAAAAAGTTGGGAAAAACACCTTTCAACAAATCTTAAAGCTCCAGCTCTTTTGTCTAAAGAATTTTCAAAATGTGTTAAAGGAAGGAAAAACAATATAATTAATATAATAGATCAGAGAGTATTCAAATTAACTCCTTATTTCTTTTCTTATACCATTAGTAAGACAGGATTATACACATTGACTAAAACTAGCGCAATGAGTCTTGCACCTAAAATTAGAGTAAATGGAATAGCTCCTGGACCAACAATTAAGAATAAAAGACAATCAGATAAACATTTTAAAAAACAATTTTTAGCTACTCCCCTCCAGAAGCAAGTCAATGTTATTGAAGTATGTAATGCTGTTGACTTCTTCATAAAAAATGGTTCTATAACTGGTCAAGTTCTGGCTATTGATAGTGGTCAAAGTTTGAACTGGCAAACACCAGATGTTTTAGGAAAAGAATGAAAAAAAATAATTTGAAGATTGTTAAAATAGACAAAAATAAAAGCCTTTTTAATTATGAGAAAAAAATTCTTATTAATGAATTAATTTTGGATTTAAAGCTTGGGTATTATGATTTTGAGAAAGAAAAATCCCAGAAAGTAAAATTTAGTTTAGAAATAGATTATCAAGACAAAAAGCCCTCAAATGACAAAGATTTAAAATCAATTGTGAATTATGGGACTATCGTAAAATTAATTAAGAAACTTGTTAAAAAGAGGCATTATAATTTTTTAGAAACCTTAGCAGAAGCAGTTTTTGATGAATTATTTAAAGATAAAAGAATTGCGAAAATTATGCTTAAAATTGAAAAATTAGAGATTTTAAAAGATTGCTCATCTGTTGGAATACAAATTTCTAAAATAAGAAGCCATGCTAAGTCCTGAAATTGGAAAAGAAGTAATTAAAAAAGAATTACCTTTAATACCTAAACTACCCGGTGTTTATAGAATGTTAAATTCTAAAAATGAAATTTTATATGTTGGAAAAGCCAAAAACCTTCCAAATAGATTAAAAAGTTATGTTTCTGAAAAAAATCACATAATTAGAACTGAAAGAATGCTTTCTCAAACAATTAGATTAGAAATTACAACAACCACAAATGAAAGCGAGGCGTTACTATTAGAAGCTAATCTAATCAAAAAACATAAACCCAAATTTAATATTTTACTTAAAGATGATAAATCCTTTCCATACATATTTATCTCAAAACATGAATTTCCACGCATCGAAAGACACAGAGGAGCTAAAAATAAACCTGGAAAATATTATGGACCATTTGCAAGTTCTCTTGCAGTTAATAGTGCAATTAAAACTCTCCAAAGAATTTTTTTACTTAGATCTTGTACAGATAAACAAGTTGAAGCAGGTGATAAGACTTGCTTTAATTATTTTTTAAAAAGATGTGCCGGCCCTTGTGGAGGAAAAATCAATAAAGAAGATTATTCAAAACTTGTAGAAGCAGCCGATGAATTTTTAAGCAAGGGTAGATCTCGAAAAATTCAGCAAACACTTTCAACTCAAATGGAAAATGCAAGTGAAGAATTAGACTTTGAAAAAGCAGCTATAGTGAGAGATAAAATAAAATCTTTAAATATAATACAGTCTTCTTTAACTATAAGCGATGTAAATCTTAATGAAGCAGATGTAATAGCTGGTTATAAAGAGTCTGGAAAAACTTGTATTCAAGTATTTTTTTATAGATCTAAACAAAATTGGGGAAATCAGGCTTTTTTTCCAAAACATGACCCTGACGAAAAATTAAATAATATTTTAAATTCGTTTGTATCTCAATTTTATGAAAATAAAGCAGTCCCAAGATCAATTATACTTAGCCAAGAAATAAAAGAAAAAAAACTAATAGAACAAACCTTATCTAAAAAAGAGAATAAACAAGTAAATATTTCTATTGCGAAAAAAGGTTCGAAATTAAAAATAATAAACTTGGCGATTAAAAATGCTAAAAATAGCTTAAATAGAAATCTTTATGAAAATCAAAATAATAGAGAATTACTAGACGAGATAGCAAAAAAATTTAATATTGAAAATCCTATTAGTCTTATCGAAGTTTATGATAATAGTCATATTCAAGGTACAAATAGTGTTGGGGCTTTAATTACTTACGGGAATGAGGGCTTTGTAAAAAAGAGATACAGAAAATTTAATATTAAAAATGAAGATTTTAAACAAGATGATTATGGTATGATTAGAGAAGTTTTGGAAAGAAGATTTAAAAGAGCTATTCAAGAAAAAGGTAATTACTTAAGTTTTCCAGATCTAGTTTTAATTGATGGCGGTAAAGGACAATACTCATCCGCGAGAGAAACACTTAATGAGCTAGGATTAAATGAAATACCAGTTGTAGCTATTGCTAAAGGTAAATTTAGAAATAGCGGCAATGAGACTTTTTTTCATAACGGAAGAAAGTATAAATTTATGAAAAATGACCCCACTCTATTTTTTCTACAAAGAATACGTGATGAGGCCCATAGATTTGCAATAAGTGCACATAGAGCAAAAAGGAAAAAAGGTATTTCTAAATCTATGCTAGATCAAATTGAAGGAATAGGTGCAATCAGAAAAAGAGCGTTATTGAACCATTTTGGGTCTGCAAAAGCTGTGGAATCTGCTAGTCTCGATGAAATTAAATCAGTTGAAGGTGTGGAAACAAAAGTTGCAAAAAAGATATATAACTTCTTTCACGAATAGAAATTATGCTAAGAAAAATACCCAACATATTAACTGTCGGTAGAATTTTAATTGTACCCTTTTTTGTTTTAGCTTTCTATTTACCTGGATTTTATGGAGATCTAACTGCTTTAGTATTATTTATAATTGCATCCTTTACAGATTTTTTGGATGGAATGTTGGCTAGACTACTTGGAGAAGAGTCTAAATTGGGAGAATTATTAGATCCAATTGCAGATAAAATTATTGTAGCTGCGGCACTAATTTTATTAGTTATGGATGGTACAATTAAAAATTATGAGGTTATTGCTGCAATTATAATTTTAACAAGAGAAATATTAATATCTGGTCTTAGGGAATTTTTAGCAAAAGGTAAAATTAAACTACCTGTCTCTAATCTAGCAAAATTAAAAACAGTTTTGCAAATGGTCTCAATTGGTCTTTTACTTTCTGGAGATACAGGAAATAAAATTATCAATTTTCAAGACTATAATGCTCAAACTATTGGTATAATTTTATTATGGCTATCAGCAGCTTTAACTCTGTTCACAGGTTATGAGTACATACGTAAAGGAATAGACCACGCTATATCTGAAGACAATAAAGATTAAGCAGCTTTTTTCTTTTTGACTAAAGCTAAATAACTCTCATTTAAATCAATTATCAAATCACAAACTTTAAATTGATACTCTGCGATAGTAGATACAGGAGTTACTTCAGCTGCAGTTCCCGTTAAAAAACATCCAACAAAATCTTTTAATTCCTCTGGTTTAATTTTTCTCTCATGTACTTTGATATTTTTAGATTTTGCAATTTGAATTACAGTTCTTCGAGTAATTCCATCTAGAAAAGAGTCTGGTATTGGAGTGTGTAGCTCACCATTTTTATCTTTGAAAAAAATATTTGCTCCAGTTGCTTCTGCAATATTATCCTCGTGATCTAACATAAGTGAATCTGTATAACCTTGTTTTTCTGCTTCGTGTTTTGAAAGGGTGCAAATCATATATAATCCAGAGGCTTTTGTGTCCCAAGGAATAGTATTAGGGGCTGGTCTTCGCCAGTTTGAAATATTTAATTTGATTCCTTCAACCTTAAGTTTAGGATCAAAATATGAACCCCACTCCCAAGTTGCAATAGCTACATGAATTTTAGTTTGCTGAGCTGAAATAGCCATCATCTCGCTGCCTCTCCAAACTACGGGTCTGACATATCCATTCTCTACTTTTTGAGTAGAAATTATTTTATTGCTCGCCTTATTAATTTCATCTTCGCTATATGGTATTTCAATTCCCATTCTCTTTGCGGAGTAAAATAATCTTGAAGTATGTTCTTCTAATTTAAAAATTGAACCATCATACACACGTTCTCCCTCAAAAACACAACTCGCATAATGTAATCCATGGCTTAGAACATGAACCTTAACATTAGACCAATCGACTAATTCGCCATTGTACCATATTTTACCTGATCTTTTATCGTAGGGTATCATTATGAAATAAAAAATTCTTACTGAAAAAATATCTTTGTATCTGTAATATGTCAATATAACTTACCAATAATGAAACAACTTTTATATTTAAAAGATGATCAATTAAAAGATTTGATCGAAAAGCTTTTTATAGGTTACAGAGAAACATTTTCAGATTCAAAAAAGATATTAAATAAGTATAAAATTGGCCTAGCACACCAAAAAGTTATTCATTTGCTATCCATGTATGAAGGGATCACTATTTCAGAATTGCTTAAAAGACTTAAAATAACCAAGCAAAGCCTTAATAGAGTTTTAAAAGATCTAATTAAACTTGAAATAATAATTTTTAAAAAAGATGCGCAGGATACAAGAATAAAACATGTATTTCTTAATGATAAAGGAAAAAAAATATTCAATGAAATTTTTGAAATTCAAAAAAAAAGAATTCATAGCGCGTTACTTAACTCAAGCTCAGAAGAGGTCATTAACTTTGATAACGTTTTAAAAAAAATAATTAATGGATAATTTTGTAGCTCATATTTTAGTTGTTGATGATGATGAAGGTATCAGAACTCTTGTTAAAAAATATTTAAATGAAAATAATTACCTGGTTACAACTGCAAATAGCGCAGAAGATGCTTTTGAAAAAATACAAATAATCAAATTTGACCTAATCATACTAGATATTATGATGCCTGGAAAAAGTGGCTTAGAGTTTATTAAAGAAAATCAAAAAAAACTGGATACACCTGTGATTTTACTTACTGCAAAAGGCGAGGCAGATGAAAGGGTTGAGGGTTTAGAGGTTGGTGCTGATGACTATCTTCCAAAACCTTTCGAACCTAAAGAGTTAATATTGAGAATACAAAATATAATTCGAAAAACAAAAAAAAGTAATCAAAAACGTGTAATACAATTTGAAAATATTAAAATTGATTTGAATAAACAACTTATTATAAAGAAAAATACAGAATACAAAATTAACAACACGGAGAAAAAGATTTTAGAAAAAATGGTTAATAATCCTGGTAAAACTTTTTCACGTGAAGATATTGGTATTCTTACTGAGCTTGATAAAGAAAGATCAATAGATGTTATAATCACAAGACTTAGAAAAAAAATTGAAATTGATCCAAAAAATCCAAAGTTTTTACAAACAATAAGAGGAGCTGGATATGTTTTATGGATTGAGTAAATTTTTTAAAGATATACTTCCAAAGAGATTATTTTACAGAGCTTTATTAATTGTTGCAGTTCCAGTCATAGTTCTACAATTGGTAATCACTATTGTTTTTTTTGACAGCCTTTGGATCAAAACTAACAAGGGTATGACTAAAGCGTTAGTAAATGAAATTAATACTTTCATTGAAGTTTATTCTGAAGAAATTTATAAAAAAGATGAAATTAAAAATGTTTTTTCAGTTTACCAAGACTTAAATATAGATTTTGTAGATAACAAAGATTTTATTTATTCTTTTGATGAAAGATGGTTTAGCCCGATAGATAGGACTTTAAGAAGGGAACTCAAGTCAAAATTTGGGAATGGAAATTATTGGTTTGATACAACCTCATACAAAGAGTTAATTGATATTAGAATAAAATATCAGTTTGGATATTTTAAGTTTTTAATTCCAAGAGATAGAGTGACGACTTCCTCCGCTCGTATTTTTGCCCTATGGATTACAGTTCCTGCAATCATAATGATTTTAATTTCACTAATTTTTCTAAAAAATCAAACAAGACCAATAACTAATCTTGCAAAAGCAGCTGAAAAATTTGGTCGGGGAGAAGAAATTGATGAATTTAAACCCTCTGGTGCAGCAGAAATCAGACAAGCTGGTTATGAATTTGATAGAATGAGAAAAAGAATTTTAAGACATCTTAATCAAAGATCAGAAATGTTATCTGGCATCAGCCACGACTTAAGAACTCCTTTAACAAGAATGAAACTACAAATAGCATTTATAAAAGATAAAGAATTAAGTAAAAAATTATCCGAAGACATTAACGAAATGGAAAAAATGCTCAATGAATATTTGCAATTTACGAGCTCGTCATACCTTGAAAAAGATGAAGAATTTAATATTAGCGAATTAGTTGATGAAATAGTTAAAAAATATGAAAATGAAAACATATCATCCAAAATTTCACCTAGAATTTATATAAGTGGTAGAAAAAACTTAATCAAAAGATGTGTTAACAATCTTATAGATAATTCAATTAAATATGCGGAAAAAGTAAATGTAGATATTACTAAAAGTAGTAACAACTTATTCATTAAAATTGAAGACAATGGACCGGGTATACCTGAAGCAGAATATGATAATGTTTTCAAACCTTTTTACAAAATTGATAAAGGTCGAGCTGAAACAAAATCAAGCGTTGGACTTGGATTATCCATCGCTTCAGACATAATTAGATCACACGGGGGAAATATAAAATTGGCTAAATCAACAATGGGTGGTTTGGAAGCTAAGATCTTTTTGCCTTTTTAGTTTTCTTTTTTTTTATAGATTTAAATTGATCAATTTTTTTTTCTAAATTTTCAACTCTTTTTGAGAGCACTTCAAACTCATCTTTACTTGTTAACTTCATTTTAAAAACTATTTCATCTCTTTTAGATTTTAAAATAGTCATAATTTCATTGGCTATATCTTTTGACGATATTAAGCCTTGTTCAAATAATTTAGCAAGTTTTTCAATTACAAACTTTGAGTTTTTCATATATTAATTTAATAACTTATTATAATTATAACTTATATTTAAAAATAAAAATGTTCATTAATAATTTTGACCCAGTCGTATTTCAAATTTTTTCATTTGAGATTAGATGGTATTCTTTAGCTTATATTGTTGGTATTTTATTAGGGTGGTATTTAAGTAAAAAATTTTTTATTTCTGAACTGAAGGTAAGAGAAAAATTTGACGATTACTTAACTTATCTAATTTTAGGTTTAATTATTGGTGGCAGATTAGGGTATGTTGTATTTTATAACTTTGAATTTTATATCAATAATCTATTAGATATCTTTAAAATTTGGCAGGGTGGTATGTCATTTCATGGGGGAGTTATAGGAATCATAATTGCAAGTTACCTTTTTGCGAAAAGAAATTCACAAAGTTCATTTTGTTATTTAGATGTTGTTTCTATTGTTGCACCCATAGGTATTTTTTTTGGCAGAATAGCAAATTTTATAAATTCAGAACTTTATGGTGTCGAAACAAATGTTGCTTGGGCAGTCCAATTTAAACAAATAGATAATTTATATCGACATCCTACTCAGTTATATGAAGCATTTTTTGAGGGTATAATTTTATTTTTAATTTTATTATATTTCAAAAATAAGAGTTACTCCAAGAGACCTGGTTTTATCTCTGGTATATTTTTAGTTTTTTACTCAATTTTTAGATTTGCAATTGAGTTTTTAAGAGTTCCTGATGACCAACTGGGCTATTTATTACTCAATTTAACTATGGGACAACTTATAAGTATCTTTTTTTTAATAATTGGATGTTATTTATTTATCTCTAAATATGAAAACAAACAAAATAGTTAATTTACCCTTAGACAAGTTTATCAATATCTCTCTGTATAATAAAAAGTCTGGATACTACATAAAAAAAAATCCATTTGGCAAACAAGGGGATTTTATTACAGCTCCTAATGTATCAAGATTATTTTCTGAAATGATTGCTATTTGGGTTGTAAGTTTTTGGAAAAGTATAGGGTCACCAAAAGAATTCAACTTAATCGAACTTGGAGCAGGAAATGCTGCAATGATGAAAATTCTTATAGAAAGTTTTAAAAAGTTTCCATCGTTTTTCAAATCCTGCAAGTTGGTAATTTATGAGATAAGTCCTACTTTAAAGAGGATACAAAAAAAAGAATTATTAAATTCAGATGTAAATTGGATAAACGATTTAAAAAAAATTAAAAAAATTCCTAGTATATTTATTGCAAATGAGTTTTTTGATGCACTTGCAATTAAACAATTTCAAAAAAAAGGAAATTTATGGTTTGAAAAGTTCGTTAGTTTAAACAAAAAAACAACCTCTTTCCTGGAAAAAAAGATTAATATGAAAAATTATGAAAAAAAGATTAATTTTAAAATATCTAAAAATCAGAATTTTATAGAATATTCAGAGCTTGGTATTAATTACTTGAAACAAATTTCAAAAATTATCAAAGCGAGATCTGGAGGAATTTTGATCATAGATTATGGGTATAATGAAGATAAAATGAAAAATACCCTACAAGCATTATATAAACATGAATATTCAGATGTTTTAGCTAAGATTGGGAGTTCCGATATCACGCATAATATTAATTTCCGATTATTTGAGAAAATAATAAAGAAACTGGGTGGATTAAAGCATAGTTTAACAACACAAAAAGAATTTCTTATAAATATGGGTATTCAAGAAAGAGCTGAGATGATTGCAAAAAATCAAAATTTTTTAAAAAAAGCAGATATTTATTACAGATTAAAAAGATTAACAGATGATAAACAAATGGGAAAATTGTTTAAAGTTATGTTAATAAAAAATCAAAAAAACGATTTTAATTTAGGATTTTGATCTGATTACTTCTCGAAAATTATTAAAAAACAAAAATATAAGTCATGGTTTTTTTAATAAAAATGGAGGTAAATCAAAAGGGATATATAAAAGTCTAAATTGTGGTCCCGGTTCCCATGATAACAAAAATAACATTTTAAAAAATTTAAAAATTGTCAAAGATAAAATAGGAAAAAATATAAAAAATATTTATTTAGTTCATCAAGTACATAGCAATAGGTTAGTTTTTCTTAATAGAAATTCTAAATTAGAAAAAAAAATAGAAGCTGACGCAATTGTAACTGATCAAAAAAAACTGCCAATAGCTGTATTAACTGCTGATTGCGTACCAGTGTTATTATATGATTGTAAAAAAGAAATTATCGCGGCTATACATGCTGGTTGGAAAGGTGCGTACAGAGGTATAATCAAAAACGTTACTAATTTTATGCTTAAAAAAGGGTGTAATCCAAAAAATATTATAGGAGCAATTGGTCCATCAATTGCTCAAAAAAACTACGAAGTTAAAGCTGACTTTAGAAAGAAATTTATTAAAAAACACAAAAAAAACAAAATTTTCTTTAAAAATAAAAAAGAGTTAATTTATTTTGATTTACCAAATTATGTCAAATCTCAACTTAAATCACAAAAAATCAATAGAATTGATATGATTAAAATTGATACTTTCGATAAAAAAAATAATTTTTTTAGTGCAAGAAGATCATTAAGATTAAATTTAAATGATTATGGTAGAAATATTTCAATAATTATGATTAATTAAACTTTTCATGAAATTATTAACAGGAAATAGTAATAAAATACTAAGTAAAAATATCGCTAAATATTTAAAATCTAAACTTGTCAATTCTAGTATAAGAAAATTTGCAGATGGTGAAATTTACATTGAAATAAATGAAAATATAAGAGGGAATAGCATTTTTATAATTCAATCTATTTCTTCACCAGCAAATGACAATTTAATGGAATTATTATTATGTATTGATGCTTTAAAAAGATCATCAGCAAAAAATATAACTGCTGTAATTCCTTATTTTGGTTATGCAAGACAAGATAGAAAAGTTGTACCAAGAACATCTATATCAGCAAAGCTTGTCTCAAATTTAATAACTAAAGCAGGAGCAGATAGAGTTGTGACAGTTGATCTCCACGCTGGTCAAATTCAAGGTTTTTTTGATATTCCTGTCGATAACCTTTTTTCTACTCCAATCTTTGCGCGACACGTTAAAAAAAAGATAAAAAATAAAAATTTAATCTGTGTTGCGCCAGATGTCGGTGGCACAGAAAGAGCTAGGGCACTTAGTAAAATTTTAAACATTGGTTTAGCTATTGTTGATAAGAGAAGACCAAAACCTGGTCAATCACAAGTAATGAATGTTATTGGGGATGTAAAAGGCAAAACATGTATCTTAGTTGATGATATAATTGATTCTGGTGGTACTATTATCAATGCCGCCAAGGCCTTAAAACAAAGAGGTGCAAAAGATGTTTATGTTTATATCACTCATGGAGTGCTAAGTGGAGACGCAGTTAAAAAAATTAAAAATTCGGTTATTAAAAATTTAGTTATTACAGACACGATAGATAATAGTGCAAAAACTAAAAATGTTAAAAACATAGAAGTTTTACCAATTTCTGCCCTAATGGGAGAAGCTATAAAAAGAATTTCTAATTCGACATCAGTTTCAGATTTATTTAAATAATTACCTTGATTATTTATGAACATGGGTTAAAAACCTCTGTTTTATGAATTCTATAGAAGCTAAGATCAGAGATAACAAAACTAAAGGTCAACTCACTGCTATCAGGAATGATGGTAGTGTCCCAGGGATTATTTACGGAGGTAAAGACCAAAATCAAAAAGTTTCTATATCAAAGAAATTATTAAAAACCTTGATTGAGAAAGAAAACTTTTTATCGAATATCATTACACTAAATGTAGATGGAAAATCTCAAAATGTATTACCTAGAGAAGTAAAATATCACATCATAAGTGATGAACCTACTCATGTAGATTTTCTAAGAGTTCTTCCTGGAGTAAAAATTAAGATTGAAGTTCCAGTTAACTTTATTAATCATGAAAAATCCCCAGGTTTAAAAAGAGGTGGAGTACTTAACATTGTAAGAAGAAAAATTGAATTAAAATGCCCAAGTGAAAAAATACCTGAAAGTATTACTTTAGATTTAGATGGTATAGATATCGGGTCAAGTTTTAAAATTTCTTCCGTAAAACTAGATGCAGAAGTAACACCAACTATTCAAGGAAGAGATTTCGTAATTGCAACCTTAGCAGCACCGACAGTAATGAAAGAGCCAGAAAAACCAGCAGAAGCAGAAGTTGCAGAGGGTGAAGAAGGTGCTGAAGGAGCAGAAGCAGCTGCAGCTGAAGGAGATAAACCAGCTACGGAGAGCGATAAAAAAGAGGGTGACGATAAAAAACCTGCAGACAAAAAAGCTCCAGAAGAAAAAAAATAATCCACTAAATTTGAAATACTAATTTTAATAGTTTATGCTTTTATTTGTAGGTTTAGGTAATCCAACTCCAGATAGTGAAAATAATAGACATAATGTTGGTTTTAAAATTATAGATTCCATCAATAAAAAGTTCGGGCTTACAAAACAAAAACCAAAATTCAAAGGTTTGTTAACAACTGGTAATATTGATAGTAAAAAAGTTTATGCCATCAAGCCCTTAACTTTTATGAATAACTCTGGAATATGTATCAGAGAACTAATCGAATATTTTAAAATTGAACCAGAAAATGTAATTGTTTTTCATGATGATCTTGATGTTGAATTTGGAAAAATTAAAACGAAATTTGGTGGATCAAGTGCTGGCCACAATGGAATATCTTCTATTGATAAATTTATTGGAAAAGATTACTCAAGAGTAAGAATAGGTATAGGAAAACCAAAAGGACCCATTGAGGTATCTGATTATGTTTTACAAAACTTTGATGATGAAGAAATCATGGGTGTAGAAAAAATATCCAAAAATATAACTGAGTCACTTTCGATACTTGTAGAAAAAAAATTAGATTTATTTTCAAGCACAGTTAATAATAAATAATGAGTTTTAAATGCGGGATCGTTGGATTACCTAATGTTGGTAAATCAACTCTTTTCAATGCACTAACTAATTCCAGTAAGGCACAGGCGGCTAATTTTCCTTTTTGTACAATTGATCCAAATATTGGAGTTGTAATAGTTCCTGATGAAAGATTAAATAATTTAGCTAAAATTTCAAAATCAAAAAAAATTATCAATACCACTATCTCTTTTGTTGATATTGCAGGACTGGTAAAAGGAGCATCTAAGGGTGAAGGTTTGGGTAATAAGTTTCTTTCTCATATTAGAGAAGTCGATGCAATTATTCACATGATCAGATGTTTTGACTCTAATGATATTCAGAATGTTAACCCCTCTGTTGACCCAGTAAGAGATATAGAAATTATAGAAACAGAGATGATGCTTGCAGATCTTGAGTCTATTCAAAGAAGGTTAGAAAAAAATAACAAAAAAAATGTTGATGATGATCAAATCAAAATTCTTGAAATAGCTATGAATTGTATAAATAATAATAAAAGTTTTGATGATTTAAAAACTGAATTTAATAAAAAGCAACTTAATCTATCTGGATTATTATCACTCAAACCTAAAATTTTTGTTTGTAATGTTGACGAGCAAAGTCTTCAGAATGGAAATAATTACACTAAATCATTTATTGATAAATATGGAAATAATAATACCTTAATTGTTTCTGCAGACATAGAAAATCAAATAAATGAATTGGATAGAAATGAAAAGAAAAATTATATGGAAATGATTGGATTAAAGGAAACAGGATTGAATAAACTAATTAAGAAAGGTTACGAAATTCTTGACCTAGATACATACTTTACATCTGGACCCGAAGAAACTAGAGCATGGACAATTGAAAAAAATTGTACTGCTCCAAAAGCTGCAGGTGAAATTCACACTGATTTTGAAAAAGGATTTATTCGGGCTGAAACTATTTCTTACGATGATTTCATATCTAATGATGGTTGGGTAAATTCAAAAAATAACGGAAAAATGAGGTTAGAGGGAAAAGATTATATAGTTAAAGATGGAGACGTTCTAAACTTCCGTTTCAATACGTGACCATATTCTTTTCATACTAAAATAAACTAGGATTGTTAAAATAATTAAATACACGATAGCTTTAAAACCCATTCTATGTCTTGACTCTAAATGAGGTTCAGCTGACCACATCAAGAATGTTGTTACATCTTTTGACATTTGTTCAACAGAGGCTCTAGTGCCATCTGAGTATTCTACTAATCCATCTGATAACTGATTAGCCATTTTTATTTTATTCCCATACATGTATTTATTATAATAAACACCTTCATCTAAAGTAACTCCAGCTGGTGGGTCTTCATATCCTTGAAGCAAAGAGTAAATATAATCTACTCCACCTCCTCTAGCTTTTACTAATACAGACATATCTGGTGGATAAGCACCTCCATTTGCAGCTTGAGCAGCTTGAACGTTATCATAGGGCATTACAAACTTATCTGATAATCTGCCCGGACGAGTAAACATATCACCGTCTGAATTAGGTCCATCCTTGACTTCAAAAGATGCAGCAATAGCTTTTGCTTGCTCTATAGAAAATTCTGGTCCCCCTTTCTCAGCTAAGTTTCTATAACTTAAGTATTTCATTGAATGACAAGAAGAGCACACCTCTGTGTAGACTTGATAACCTCTTTGAAGTGCAGCTCGATCAAACTTTCCAAAGAGTCCTTTGAAGCTCCAATCAGTTTTTAAATATTCAACTTTTTCTGCAGCTTGAGTGCTCAATGAAAGTCCAGAAAATAAGATAATAAATGAAAATATTTTAAAAAAATTTTTCACTTATTTATTTAAACTTTCCTTGTTCTTTGCTGTGGCTAAATTAGGTGAACCACCTAGTATCGGTTCGGTAATACTTAATGGAATTGGAAGAGTTTTTTCTTTCCAACCTAAAACTGGAAGTATTACTAAAAAATGTAAGAAATAGTATGCTGTAGCTACTCTAGCAACTAACAGATATAATCCCTCTGCTGGCATAGCACCAACATATCCCAGGATCAAAACATCAGCGACAAGGATCCAATAAAATTGTCTGTATAAAGGTCTAAATACTGCTGATCTAATTTTTGAGGTATCGAGCCATGGAAGAGCTGCTAAAATTAAAATAGCAGATAACATTGCAACTACTCCTAAAAGTTTATCTGGGACCGATCTTAAAATTGCGTAGAATGGTAATAAATACCACTCCGGAACAATATGTGCCGGTGTAACTAACGGATTAGCTTCAATATAATTATCTGCATGACCTAAAATATTTGGCGTATAGAAAACAAAAAATGCAAAAACAATCATAAACATTAGTAAAGCAAAACCATCTTTTATTACAATGTATGGATGGAATGGTACTGTATCTTTTGAAGGTTTTTTAATGTCAATTCCAACTGGATTATTATTTCCAGGAACATGAAGTGCCCATATGTGAAGAACAACTAAACCTAAAATTAAAAAAGGTATTAAATAGTGAAGTGTAAAAAATCTTGTTAAAGTAGGATTATCAACTGAGTAACCTCCCCATAACCAAGTAACAATACCCTCGCCTACTAAAGGAATTGCACTAAATAGATTTGTAATTACAGTTGCACCCCAGAAACTCATTTGGCCCCATGGAAGTACATAACCCAAAAATGCAGCTGCCATCATTAATAAATAAATGATGATACCTATTATCCAAATTATTTCCCTAGGAGCTTTGTAAGAACCATAAAATAATGATCTAAATATGTGAATATAAACAGCCAAAAAAAACATTGAAGCACCATTTGCATGAATGTATCTAATTAACCAACCATAGTTAACATCTCTCATAATATGCTCGACACTATCAAAAGCCATATCAGCATGAGCAATATAATGCATTGCAAGAACTAAACCCGTTACAATTTGAGTAATCAAACAAAAAGTTAATATTCCACCAAACGTCCACCAATAATTTAAATTTTTTGGTGTCGGATAATCAGTTAAGTGATTTGCAAGAGTTAATAATGGTAAACGATCGTTAAACCATTTTCCAAATTTTGATTTAGGTGTGTATTCGTGATCACTCATAATAATTATCCAATTTTAATTGTGTTAGCATTAACAAATTCATATTTAGGGATCTCCATATTAGTCGGAGCTGGTCCCTTTCTAATTCTTCCAGAAATATCATAGTGAGAACCATGACAAGGACAAAACCATCCATTGTATTCACCTTTTTGATCTAAAGGAACACAGCCTAAGTGAGTGCACACTCCAAGCATGACTAACCACTCAGGGTTCACTGCACGATCCTCATCTTTTTCAGGATGTTTTAAATCTTCTAACTTTACAGATCTTGCTTCAGCTATCTCATCTTGTGTTCTTCTACGAATAAAAACTGGTTTACCTCTCCATAAAACTGTAATTGTTTTACCTGGATTTACCGCACTTACATCAACCTCGGTGCTCGCCAAAGCTTTGACTGATGCGTCTGGGTTCATCTGATCGATCATTGGCCATATCGTTGCACCAACACCAACCGCACCAACTGCATAAGTTGCTGTGAATAAGAAATCTCGTCTATTAGTTTTTTTTTCTGACATCAATAATAGTTAAATATACTCAATATTGCTTTTTTCTACTTAAATATATGATTTCATATAATATAAAATGATAAATTTACTACTGAAAGAATGACACAGAATTTGATAAATCATGGCCCTAAAATTGCTTTATTTGAACCAGACATACCTCAAAATACAGCAGCAATAATCAGAACCTGTGCGTGCCTAGGTGCAAAACTTGAAATAATAGAGCCTTGCGGGTTTATGCTGACAGACAGAAGATTTAAGCGAGTCGTTATGGATTATATGAATGAAAAAGACATAAAATTCCATCAAAGCTCAGACGATTTTTTTAAATCGAAAAAAGATCAAAGAATAGTTCTAATGACCACAAAAGCCTCTGTTTCTTACACAAAATTTAAGTTTAATAAAAATGACACTATTCTTTTTGGTAGAGAAAGTGCCGGAGTTCCAAATGAGGTTCACAAAAAAATTAAAGATAGACTCAAAATTCCTATGAAAAACAATAAGCGCTCACTTAATATTGCATCTTCTGTTGCAATCATATTGGCAGAAAGTTTAAAACAAACTAAATTAATCTAATATGGATTTAGAAATTAAAAAAGACATCACAAGTAATTGGTTCAAAATGCTACAAGAAGCTATTTGGCATACTATAACTAACCTTGAAAGAAAAGATGCGGATATCAAAACCACTGTTTGGAACAGAAGTAAAAAAAGAGATGAAGGAGGTGGAGAATTTAGAATTTTAGAAAATGGAAAAATATTTGATAAAGTCGGAGTAAATTTTTCTAAAGTTCATGGAAAATTCCCAAAACAATTTCAAAAAAATATTTTAGGTGCAAAAAAAAATCCCAGTTTTTGGGCTTCTGGTATTTCCGTTGTGATGCATATGAAAAATCCCATGATCCCTGCCATGCATTTTAATACAAGATATATCTGCACAACTC
Organism: uncultured Pelagibacteraceae bacterium; assembly: GCA_902628565.1. Taxonomy (GTDB): domain Bacteria; phylum Pseudomonadota; class Alphaproteobacteria; order Pelagibacterales; family Pelagibacteraceae; genus Pelagibacter. The sequence goes on along the minus strand of CACONR010000011.1, from coordinate 1,930 downwards.
AGGACTGGTTTGGTGGTGGTATGGATGTAACCCCATCAATAAAAGATGATAAGGAAAAAAAAGAATTTCATAAAACCCTAAAAAAAATGTGTGATCAACACAATAAGAAATATTACACAAAATATAAGAAATGGTGTGATGAATATTTTTATTTACCTCATAGAAAAGAACCAAGGGGTATTGGTGGAATTTTTTTTGATTATAAAAAAGATAATTTTGAGAAAGATTTTAAATTTGTAAGAGATGTGGGGATCACTTTTCAATTTATTTTTGAAAAAATCATTAGAAAAAAAATGAAGAAAAAGTGGACTAAAAAACATAAAGAATTACAATTCATAAAAAGAGGTCGTTATACAGAATTTAACTTACTCTATGACCGAGGAACAAAATTTGGTTTGCAAACTGGTGGAAACGTTGAAGGTATTTTAATGTCATTACCTCCGTTAGCAAAATGGAAATAACATGGACAAAGAACCAATTACTTTAAATGGCCTAAATAAACTTAAAGATGAATTAATCTTTTTAAAAGAAAAAAAAAGACCTGAGATTGTAGCGGCGATTGCTGAAGCGAGGTCACATGGTGATCTAAAAGAAAATGCAGAATACCACGCTGCAAAAGAAGAGCAGTCTCATAATGAGGGAAGAATTACTGAAATTAATGATATCATTGCTAGAGCAAATGTCATTGATGTTACGAAATTAAATAATGATGGAAAAGTTATCTTTGGCTCGACTGTGTTTTTAGAAAATTTAGATACTGGAGAAAAAATAAATTATAAGATTGTAGGAAAAGATGAAGCTGATCTCAAACAAAAATTAATTTATTTTCAATCACCTATAGGTAAAGGTTTAATAGGAAAAAATAAAAATGATTTAGTTGAAATAAAAACTCCTGCCGGAGTCAAAAATTTTGAAATTAAAGACGTAAAATATATCTAATTGTTAACAATTTGACTTACTTGTTTATCTGAAATTTGAAAATTATTTTTCACCCATTCTTCCTCAATTATTTTTAATTTTGCACCCAATTGTTTACCCTCAGGAATATTGAATTTTTCCATTAAAAATTCTGCACCCACAGGCATTTTTGGTATTGTTTTATCTTTGTAGAAATCAATTAATCTTTGAATATTTTCAGAATTTTTTTTTGATTTTATTAAATAATAATTGAGAATATCAGTTACAGCTTGTTTTCCATTATAATAAAAAATACTATTAAAGTTTTCCTCTCTAAAAGTTTTTGGTCCAATTTTTTCCTTAAAAAAATTATCAATAATTTTAATTCTTTTTTGATCTTTTTTAGAAATATTAAATTTGTACATAAAATAATCTGCATTATCTGTCTCATCAATAATCATTAAAGATAATAGAAAGACAAAATCAGCCTTATTAATTATTTGTTTTTTTTTTGAGTTTAATTTTGAAAAAGTTTTTAAATTATTTAATTCAGGAAAAACAATTAAAAATAATTCTGAGCTCAATTTATCATCAGCTAATTTTTCTAATATTTCTAAGTGAGTTATTTTTTTTAGCTCATCTAATAGTCTCTCTTTAGATAATTTTGAGATACCACCGATATTAATTTTAAGTTTTCTGATTAATTCTGGATTATGCGGATGCTTTGAGTAATGGGCGAAAAATCTTAAATATCTTAAAATTCTCAAATAATCTTCTTTAATTCTTTTATCAGCGTCTCCTATAAAATTTACGAAACCGTTTTCTAAGTCTTTTTTACCCTCAAAAGGATCAAACAAGTTTCCATCTTCATCCGCGTAAATGGAATTGATGGTAAAATCCCTTCTTAATGCATCCTCTTTCCAATTTTTTGAAAATTTCACCTTTGCATGTCTTCCATCTGTTAAAATATCTTCTCTCAATGAGGTAATCTCAAATTTGTACCCTTCTATAAGTGCTGTAATTGTTCCATGTT
>CACONR010000010.1 GCA_902628565.1 uncultured Pelagibacteraceae bacterium | reverse complement strand
TCAAACATTTTTAATAGCAATGAGCCATCAAATTTTTCTTGTATCTTTTGGTGCTTTTACAATTTTAATGTTTTTAATAAAAAAAAATTCAGCAAGCAAAACTGTTTCAATATTTTTTCTTATTCCTGCCACATCAGCTTTGATGGCTTGGTTTTTTTTAGGGGAAAATTTAACCAGTTTGGATATTTTAGGTTTTGTTATTACTACTATAGGAGTTTACATAGCCACAAGAGACTAAATTATTATCCTGCTATATAGCCAAACTCTAAAGATGCATCAGTAATTGAATGATAAAGAGACTCACCAAAACTCCGTAACGCAAACAATCTTATTTTGTCTGGATTTGTATCTATCATGTCTACTGTAAATGCTATGTTATGAAATGAGGAATTAATTGAATTATTTTTCTTTAAATCATTAAAATTAAAGGGACAGCCTTTTTTTAATACTTCTTTTACATCTCGGCCTTCAATTTCAATCACTGCTCTTGAATGTGATAAATCTGTAACTGCAAAATCAGTATCTTTAAATATTAAATAAATATCCTTTATAATCTCTTTTTTTTCTGATACCAAAAGCCAATTTTTTGGACCACTCCATAAAATTCTTGTATCCTTATTGTTCGCTACATTAAGTGGATTATCTTTTAGCTTAAGGTCATTTATATTTATACTTTCTAAATTTATCTTTGAATTTTTATATTGAACTATTTGAATAATAGATAAATTTTTTAACTCAGAAATTTTCAAAAGTTCATTTTCACTTTTATTAGCATAATCACCAAAATGACCCATGGAATGAACATTGGATAATGCTGATATTGAGCTCATGACCTCACTCTTTCACCTTTTGGATCAACATAATGAGAGGAGACTATTTCAACTGGTATTATTTTGTTTTTAAGCGGAGACATTACAAATAATTTTTCTCCTATCATATTTTTTCCATCCTTTAGAATAGCTAGAGAAAATGGATTATCATACTCGACACTCCAGCATGAAGCCGAAATATAACCTAATTTAGGATTAGGTGACGGTGCTTTTGAGTCCTTAACTAAGTGAGAACCTTCTGGTATGCTTGTTTTTTTATCTAGTGGAACAACACCAACAACTTTTTGTCTGTCTTCGGCCGTGAAGGCTTCTCTAATTAAAGATCTTTTTCCAATAAAATCTTTTTTCTTACTTAATAATCCCTCCAAGGAGTTATCATAAGGTATTGTTCTACCATCAAGTTCTGAACCAGCTACATGGCCCATTTCAATTCTAAGTGTTGATAAAGCTTCTGTTCCATAAGGTTGTATCTCAAATTGTTCACCAACTTCTATAATTTTCTCCCACATGAAATTACCATTATTAGACTCAACATTCACCTCGTAGGCGAGTTCACCTGAAAATGAAATTCTAAAAATTCTTGCTTTGACTCCAAATAAATCTCCTTCCATATAACCCATAAAAGGAAGTCCTTCATTTGACACATCAGAATTTGGGAATAATTTTTGCAATAAATTTCTAGATTTAGGACCAGCTATTGCAGCTCCGGCCCATTGTTCAGTGCTAGAAACTACGTTAACATTTAACTCTGGCCAAACTAATTGTAAATAATATTCTAAATGTGAAAGAACATTTGCAGCTTGTGCAGTCGTTGTTGTCATGTGGTAATGGTTTTCTGATATTCTTGTTGTAGTTCCATCATCCATTACAATACCATCTTCTCTCAACATCACACCATATCGAGCTTTACCAACTGGTAATTTTAACCAGGCGTTAGTATAAACTCTATTTAATAATTCTGCTGCATCTGGTCCTTTAATATCTATCTTACCTAATGTAGTAACGTCACAAACTCCAACATTTGTTCTCACATTTTTTGCTTCTCTTTTTGATGCCTCAAATAAATCTTCATTTCCACGTTTGTAATATCTTGGTCTTAACCAAACTCCAGCATCAACAAATACCGCATTATTTTTTTCGTGCCATGAGTGCATTGGAGACTTTCTGGTAGGTTTTGAATGTTTGCCAACTTCTCTACCAACTATTGCACCAATTGAAACTGGTGTATAAGGTGGTCTAAAAGTAGTATGCCCTACTGCTGGTACAACTTTATTTTCTATTTTTGATACTAATTGTAATCCATTTAAATTACTTGTTTTACCTTGGTCAGTTGCCATCCCAAGAGTAGTATATCTTTTAACATGTTCAATTGATCTATAACCTTCTCTTAAAGCTATCTCAATGTCAGAAACTGCTACATCATTTTGAAAATCTAAAAATCTTTTATAATTTTTTCCCTTGGGCAGAGGTACACACCAAAACTTATCATGAATAGACGATTTTTTTTCTACAACATTAGGAAAGGAAACTTTATTTTCATTATTGGTAATTTTTTTTGATACCTCATGTCCAACCTCAAATGAATCTTTTAAAGTTTCTTCTAACGTATAAATACCATTTGCAGCACCAAGCGTTTTTTCATTTTGCTTTGATATTCCTGGGACAAAGGCATCAATCTCCTCATTAAATTTTGTTTTATTGCCTGATTGTGAAGCCAAATGTATTGTAGGCGTCCAATATCCAGAGACACAAATACAATCACATTTTACATTCTCAATATTCCCAAGTTGTTCTTTATCATCTGAAATTTTCGAGATATCTGCTGATTTTACTTTCTTGTATCCTTGAGCAGCTACAACTACATAAGAATTTTTTATTTTAATATTTAAATCTTTTGCTTCATTAATAATTTCAGATTTCGGATTACTTCTGGTGTCTAAAATTAATGGATCAATACCATTCTTTTTAAATTCAATAGCTGTCTCATAACCACTGTCATTATTAGTAAATATAAGAGGTTTTTTTCCAACTAAAACACCATAAACTTTCATATATTCTTTTGCAGCCGATGAAAGCATTACTCCTGGTGTATCATTGTTTCCAAATACAATAGGTCTTTCAATTGACCCTGATGAAATTAATACTTCTTTAGCTCTTATGTACCAAAGTCTTTGCTTAGGATGAAATTCTTTTGTCTTAGGTAAATGGTCACTAACTCTCTCAGACATCACTAACATGTTGTGATCATAATAACCAAAAACTTGAGATCTATTTTTTACTGTCACATTTGGCATTTCTTTCAGTTCAGAAATAATACCATCTGCCCACTCCTTACCTGATTTATTTCCTATATTCACTTCACTAGTTAATAAAGTTCCACCAAATCTTGATTTGTCTTCTGCTAAAATCACTCTCGCCCCATTTTTTGCCGCGGCATAAGCACTGGCCAAACCTGAAGGACCAGAACCTGCAATTAATAAGTCGCAGTATTCATATTTATGCTCATATCTTTCTTTGTCGTGTTTTATCGATGCTGTTCCTAGTCCTGCTGCTTTTCTGATGAATGGCTCATAAATTTTAAACCAAAAACTTTTTGGCCACATAAAAGTCTTGTAATAAAATCCTGCCGGAAGAAATATTCTTAAAAAATTATTAATTGCTCCAATATCAAAATTTACACTTGGCCAACAATTAACACTTGTTGCTTCCAACCCATCAAAAAGCTCTTGTTCAGTTGCTTTAATATTGGGTTCAGTCTCTCCATTTCTATACAATTGAACTATTGCGTAAGGTTCATCAACTCCTGCTCCAAAAAAACCTCTAGGTCTATGATATTTAAAACTTCTTCCAATTAAATGCACACCATTTGCAATCAGTGCTGAAGCAAGACTATCACCCTCATAGCCATAATATTTTTTACCATTAAATTTAAATGAAAGTTTTTTATTTCTGTTAATTAAGCCAACATCCTTTAATCGAAAACTTTGTGTCATTATGAAATTTCTTCTTCGGCTTTTAAAGTTTTAAAGATTTCATGAGAGCCGGTATCCCTCTCAACTTTAATCCATTGTCGACATCCAGACAAATGTTGCCACAGCTCCCAATGTTTTCCTCTCAAGCTTTTTCTGTTGTAAACAAAATTATTCCAATCTTGATCTGATACATCTTTTCCTAGTTCAGGTCTTTTAACACTAGCATCTCCACCATAGGAAAATTCATTTTGTGATCTCATTCCACAATGTGGACACTTGATATGAAGCATTTATGAAATCCAAGTTTTTGTTCCAAGCCCTTTTTCGTCTAGTAAATGACCTGTATTAAATCTATTTAAACTATATCCAGCATTTAATTCATGAACTCTATCTTGTGCAATTGTATGAGCAAAAGTCCAACCAGATGCCGGTGTAGCTTTAAATCCTCCGTAACACCATCCACAATTTAAATACAAGCCTTCAATGTGTGTTTTATCAATAATTGGTGAGCCATCCATGGACATATCCATTATACCACCCCATGTTCTTAACATTTTTAATTTACTTAAAAATGGCATCATGGCAATTCCTTCTGTAAGTACATGCTGAAGCGTTGGTAAATTACCTCGTTGGGCGTAACTATTATAGCCATCTAAATCACCTCCCATAACCATTTCACCTTTATCTGATTGACTTATATAAAAATGTCCAGCACCAAAAGTAACCACATTATCTAAAACTGGTTTTACTGGTTCCGATACACAAGCTTGTAATAAATGTGTTTCAATTGGCAAGGTCATATTTAATTTTTCAGCCAAAATATTTGTGCTACCTGCAACACATAGTCCAATTTTTTTAGCTTTAATTTCTCCTCTTGATGTTCTAATCCCATTAACTTTACCTGCAGAAATATCAAAACCAATTACTTCGCAGTTTTGTATTATATCTACGCCCATTGAGTCTGCTTGACGCGCATAACCCCACGCTACTGCATCATGTCTAGCCGTACCTGCGCTAGGTTGCATTAATCCACCAAAGATTGGAAATCTAACATTTTCAGAAAAATCAGCCATTGGAATAATTTCTTTTACTTGCTCTCTATTTAGAAGAACCGCATCTATACCATTTAAACGCATAGAATTACCTCTTCTAGCATAAACATTCATTTGAGCATCAGAGTGAGCTAAATTTATAATTCCTCTTGGAGAAAACATCACGTTGTAGTTTAAATCTTGGCTCATCTTTCTCCACAGATTCATTCCGAATTCACTAAATAACGCATTTTCATCATACATATAATTTGATCTAATAATCGTAGTATTACGTCCAACGTTTCCTCCACCAATCCAACCTTTTTCTATGATGGCCACATTGGTTATGTTGTGCTCTTTCGCCAAATAATATGCTGTTGCTAGACCATGACCTCCACCACCAATAATCACGACATCATACTCTTTTTTAGGTGCGGGGTCTTTCCAAGCTAAATCCCAATTCTCGTGATTAGAAAGGGCATTTTTGATTAAACTAAAAACTGAATATTTTTGCATAACCCATTTTTATAATAATGAATATAAATAGTTCATATTTTTTTTATATATAATTTTTAGATATTTCCAAAGGTGTTAAAAAGAGATACTAATCGACCAGTTTTTTATATTTAACAAGTTTAAATGAGCGACATAAAATCAGATATCCAAATAGCAAGAGAAGCTAAAATGCAACCAATTAAGGATATTTTAGCTAAAGTAAATGTTCCAGATGAAAGCTCAGCATTTAGTCCGATGGGTAGACATATTGCTAAAGTGAACCTGGAGTATTTGGAAAAATTAAAAGATAAACCTGACGGAAAGTTAATCTTAGTAACAGCTATAACTCCTACTCCAGCTGGGGAAGGTAAAACAACTACATCAGTAGGTTTAAATGATGGATTAAACAAAATAGGAAAAAAATCTATTGTTTGCCTAAGAGAGCCAAGCCTTGGTCCCTCTTTTGGAATGAAAGGTGGTGCAGCAGGTGGTGGATATGCTCAAGTTGTACCAATGGAACAAATCAATCTCCATTTTACTGGTGATTTTCATGCAATAACATCTGCACATAATCTTTTGTCAGCATTAATCGACAATCATATCTACTGGGGAAATAAACTCAACATAGATGTAAGAAGAATAGTTTGGAAAAGAGTGATGGATATGAATGATAGAGCTCTTAGATCAATTAACATTAACCTTGGTGGTGTAGCAAACGGTTTTCCAAGAGAAGATGGTTTTGATATTACCGTTGCCTCAGAAATTATGGCTATCTTTTGTCTTGCAAATAATCTTGAAGACTTAGAAAAAAGAATAGGGAATATCACGGTAGCTTATACAAGAGAGAAAAAACCTATTTACGCGAAAGATTTAAAAGCTCAAGGTCCTATGACTGTTCTGTTAAAAGAAGCTTTAAGACCTAATGTGACCCAAACATTAGAAAACAATCCTGCAATAATACATGGGGGACCATTTGCTAATATCGCTCATGGATGTAATTCTGTTATTGCAACTAAAGCTGGATTAAAACTCGCAGATTATGTTGTGACTGAAGCTGGTTTTGGTGCTGATCTTGGTGCAGAAAAGTTTCTTGATATAAAATGTAGAAAATCAAATTTAAAACCAAGTTGTGTTGTAATTGTTGCTACTATTAGAGCATTAAAAATGCATGGTGGAGTTGCAAAAGATGACTTAAAAAATGAAAATGTTGATGCTTTAAAAAAAGGATTAATAAATCTTCAAAGACACATTGAAAATGTTAAAAAGTTTGGATTACCAGTCGCTATAGCTGTAAATCATTTTATAAAAGATACTGATAAAGAGGTAAAAGCATTAATAGAGTTTTGTGAAAAGCTTGGAGTAAAAGCAAGTCTATGTAAACATTGGGCTAATGGAGGCGAAGGTACAAAAGAATTAGCAAGTCATGTTACTGAGTTATGTGAAAAAAATGAGGCAAATTTTAAATTTTTATATGACAGTAAATTACCCCTATTTAAAAAAATTGAGACAATTGCAAAAGAAATTTATAGAGCTGATGAAGTTATAGCTGACACAAAAATTAGAGATCAGCTTAAAATTTTTGAAGAATCTGGATATGGAGAATTACCTATTTGTGTTGCAAAAACTCAATATAGTTTTTCAACCGATCCCAATTTAAAAGGTGCACCAACTGGACATGCTTTACCAATAAGAGAAATTAGATTATCGTCTGGTGCTGAATTTATAGTTGTGGTTTGTGGAGCAATCATGACAATGCCAGGCTTACCAAGGGTGCCTGCAGCTGACTCGATTAAATTAAACAAAAAAGGTGAAATAGAGGGTTTATTTTAATTAAGACTATTTAACCAGTTTTTTAACTCCATCATTCTTTTATCTTTATTTGTCACTAAAATTTCTTTTTTGATAAAGGATATATGATTTTCTACATCTTTTTCATCTTTAAAAACTTTTCTCAAATTTATTAATCTATCTTTTCTAAATTTAATTAAACTTATCATTTTCTCATAAGTTATCTCTGGGTGATATTGTAATCCCCAAACCTTACTATCATTTATTTCAAAATATAAACTTTGAACTTTATTTATTTTATTTGACGCTAAACAGATTGCATTTTTCGGAAGTATTTTGACTTCATCAAAATTAAAAGCTGGTGAATTAAATTTTTTATCTTTTTTTTGATAAAGCGGGTGATCTTGACCAACCTTATTAATTATAATTTCATTAGCTATACCAATATGTGAATTATCAGCTTTTTTTACTTCTCCTCCGGCAGCAGTCACAGCTACCTGCATACCCCAACATATGGCTAGAATATTTACAACTTTTTTTTGACATTCTTTCATGAATTCAATCTGTTTTCTTATTTCAGGTGTATTATTATAAATATTTAGACTACTACCACCCCAAATTAATCCATCATAATTTGAAAGATTATTTTTTACTGACTCGATACTCTCGTCAGATGATGGATTTACTACATCCAATTTTAATTCTTCTTCAAAATAATTGAGGCTATCTTTTAAACTTTCAGTGTGTGTTTGTATTCCTACTTTTTGAAAACTCTCATTCTCTTTCCTGGGATTTCCCTCAACGATAAGTATTTTTTTCATTTAAATAATTTTCCTGAAATACTATATTCGTACATCTTTTTTAAATCATCTTTATTTACTTTTTTTGGATTTCCACTGGTTGAGGGATCTTCTAATGCCATCTGAGATAACTGATCAAGATTTATTTTAGTGCAATCCATGATATCAGATAATTTATTTGGAATGTTCAAGTTGCTCCTTAAATCTAATATCCATTCTAAGAAACTTTCAAAATTTTTTTTTAAATCCAGATAATCACATATAGAAACTATTTTTTTTTCAATTGAAGATTTATTAAATGTCAAAACGTATGGCATAAAAATTGCATTGGATAAACCATGATGGACATTAAATTGTGAGTTAATTGGATGACTCAATGAGTGTATTGCACCTAATCCCTTTTGAAAAGCTGTAGAACCCATAGATGAAGCTGATAATAACTTTTGTCGTGCATCAATATTTTTTCCGTCTTCAAAAGCTATTAAAAGTGAGTCTTTAATTAATTTTATTCCTTCCAAAGCTATTCCATCTGCCATTGGATGAAAGTTGGGTGCGCAAAACGCTTCAAGGTTGTGAGCTAATGCATCCATACCTGTTGCTGCGGTTAATCGTGGAGAAAGATCTAATGTCAATAGAGGATCTAATATTACAATTGCTGGTAAAATTTTTGGATGAAATATAATTTTTTTTATTCCAGTTTTTTTGTTTATAATTGCAGACGCTCTTCCTGTTTCTGATCCTGTTCCAGCTGTTGTTGGTATTGCAATTATTGGAGGGATGTTTTCTGTTGTAGCTCTTTTCCAGTTTTCACCGATATCCTCAAAGTCCCAAATAGGTCTTGTTTGAGCAGACATAAAACTGATTGCTTTACCAACGTCAAGAGCACTACCTCCTCCAATAGCTATAATTCCATCACACTTTTTTTTTTTAAATTGAGCAACACCCTCATCAACATTTTCACCAATCGGGTTACCTGTGAAATTCGAAAAAACCTCTAATTCTTTGAATTTTTTAAGATTATCAGAAATAATATTTTTTATAAAAGGTAAGTTTACTAAATCTTTATCAGTAACAAATAATGGTTTAGTTACATTTAAATTTTTACAAGCTTCACTCAATTCATAAATTCTATTTTCTCCTACCCAAACTGTTGTTGGATAATTCCAATTAATTTTCATAAATATAATTAATTAATCTTTAGTTTTTTATTTTTTAGGATTGCTTTTAATAAATTCATCATCAAGGGAATATTTTTTTTACTCATTTTCTTTAAGATAAAAGGAGCAATTTCTCTAGCAAGCTGCTCACCTTCAACAGTATCTTTAAACATAAATTTTTTTTTTGCTGATTTAAATGTATATCCTCTACCTAAATAACTACCCATTTTACTATTTCTTCCACCAGCAGCACTAACATACAAATCTCCAACACCTGCTAAACCTAAAATTGTCTCTTCTTTGCCTTTAAAATATTTTACAAAATATTTCATCTCATTCATTGACTTTTGGAATAAATTTGATGACGTATTTAAATTTTGTCCAGCCCCTATTATCATGGAATATATATTTTTTATTGCTGAACTAACCTCAATACCAACAACATCTTTTGAATATTCTATTAAATAATATTTGGTAGATATATATCTACCAATATCTTTTGCAGCCTTAATATTTTGATTTGCAATAATAACACTTGTTTTTTTTTTTCTTGCCAGTTCTTTAGCTAAACAAGGACCTTTTAAAACAGAAATATTTCTTAAGTTATAGATTTTTTTTAATTGGTCAGAAATTGTAAATATTCTATTTAGTTTCTTGTCATATTTTAAACCTTTGGTCAAAACTAAAATTGGAGTTTTTTCCTTTAGTCTTTTTAACTCTTCACCTATGAAGTTTATTCCAGACAAACTCAAAGCTACAACTATCAAATCAAATTTTCCTATTAATAAATTTTTAGAAAAGTTTTTAAATCTTACTTTTTTTGGCAGTTTTACTTTAAGTGAAGAATGATATTTATATTTTGAAGATAAGTCTTTAATAAATCTTTTGCTATAAGGCTCGGTTATTGTAACTCTATTATTATTATCTATACAAGGAAATGTAAAAGCTGAACCCATAGCGCCACCACCTATGATCAAGATATTTTTCATAACTAATAATTATTTTATTGTAATTGTGGCCATTTTGTTAGTAAAATACATTTAAAAATTATTAATTTTATAATTTAATGACAAAAGTAGCGATTATTGGTGCAGGGCCTTGTGGCTTATCAATGTTGAGAGCCTTTGAACTAGCGGAAAAAAATGGTGAAAAAATACCTGAGGTAGTTTGTTTTGAGAAACAAGAAACTTGGGGAGGATTATGGAATTATAGTTGGAGAACAGGTTCTGATCAGTATGGTGATCCAGTTCCAAATAGTATGTACAGATATCTTTGGTCGAATGGACCCAAAGAATGTTTAGAATTTGCAGATTACTCATTCGATGAACATTTTGGAAAACCGATACCATCTTTTCCACCTAGAGAGGTATTATTTGATTATATTGTTGGGAGAGTAAGTAAAGGAAATTTAAAGAATAAGATTAAGTTTAATACTAGAGTTGTTAATACAATTTTTAAAGATGATAAGTTTGAGCTGAGTTATCAAGATAAAGTTAATAATAAAATTTTAAAAGATAATTTTGATTATGTGGTAGTTTCTACGGGTCATTTTTCGGTTCCATTTATTCCAGAGTATGAAGGAATGAGTTCTTTTCCAGGAAGAATTATGCACTCACATGATTTTAGAGATGCAGAGGAGTTTAGAGATAAAAATGTTATAGTGCTAGGTAGTAGCTATTCAGCAGAGGATATTGCTCTTCAGTGTAATAAATACGGAGCCAAGAGTGTTACCATTGGTTACAGACATAATCCGATGGGATTTAAATGGCCCGATGGCATGAAAGAAGTTCATTATCTAGATAAATTAGTTGGAAAAAAAGCAATATTTAAAGATGGAACTGAGCAAGAAGCTGATGTTGTAATTTTATGCACTGGTTATCTACACCATTTTCCTTTTTTAGAAGAGAATTTACAATTAAAAACTAGAAACAGGTTATATCCACCAAAATTATTTAAAGGAGTAATTTGGCAAGATAATCACAAACTTTTATATCTTGGAATGCAAGATCAATTCCATACGTTTAATATGTTTGATTGCCAAGCTTGGTACGCAAGAGATGTGATTATGAATAAGATTAAAATACCTAATGATAGTGAAGTTACAAAAGATATTAATAAGTGGGTCGCAATGGAAGAAAAACTAGAAAATCCTGATCAAATGATTGATTTTCAAACTGAGTATACAAAAGAGCTTCATGAAATGTCTGATTATCCAAAAATTGATTTTGAGTTAATAAGAAAACACTTTAAGGAGTGGGAACATCACAAAGTTGAGGATATTTCAACTTACAGAAATAAATCTTTTTCATCACCTGTAACTGGCTCCATTGCTCCAATACATCATACTCCATGGGCAACTGCTATGGATGACTCTTCAAAAACTTTTTTAGATAAATAGTCTTAAATTAATCAATACCCAAGTGTTTTTTTCTTTTTTGAACATAGGCTCTGATTAAGTTATCGAATATTAAAGCAATAAAAGCTACACAGATACCAAGCGTTAATCCAATTCCAGCACCTTTTTTATCTGACAATGCTTTTAAAATATATTGACCTAAATCTTCTGTTCCAATAAATGCTCCTATGATCACCATAAATAAAGCAAATACAATTGTCTGATTTATACCAAGCATCATATGTGGGAATGCCAAAGGAAATTCTATTTTAGTTAGTCTTTGAAATTTATTTACACCTGACATAGTTGCTGCATCATGTAGTCCAGCTGGAACACTTCTAAGTCCCTCAATTGTATATCTTGTAGCTGGTATTGTCGCATAAACTATAACTGCAATAAGTACAGACGTATCAGTTATGCCGAACAACATCATCACTGGAATTAAATAGACAAAAGATGGGAATGTTTGAAAAATATCACATACACCCAACATAAAATTTGCTGAATGTTTATTTTGAAAACATAAAGTTCCTACAGTAAACCCAATCAAACAGGAAACTATAACTCCGAAGGTCGCCATATATGTTGTAACTAAAGCTCTATCCCACCAAGGGCTAAAAGCGATAAATAAAGTTAAAGTACAAACTATCATCGCTGAACGTAAGCCTCCGATTAGATACCCTGCACCAACAACTAACACTATTGTAGCTATTGCAGGCATTCTTAAATAAAGTGCTCTCATAGGCTGAAGTACATCCTGTATCAACCATGTATTAAACGCTTTGATATATATAAAGAAGGTCTCAAAAATCCAATCTACTCCTTTATTCCAAAAATCAGCAGTTGATATTCCTTTATTGTGTGGAATTTCAAATAAATAATTAAAAGTATCTTTAAATAAAAAAGTTCCTACATAAGCGAGCAATATTCCAATAACAAATATAATACCAAAAAATAAAAAATTTTTGTTTCTTTGATAAAAGGTAAGATTTCCAAAATAATCAGTTTGTTTATTAGCCCATGCCAAAGACATCTTATCTAAAAGAATTGCAATTAAGCTAATACATAAGCCTGCTTCTAAGGCCAATCCAATGTTTAGTTGGTTTAGTGCTAATAACAAATTGAATCCTAAACCTTTTGCTCCAATAAATGCTGAAATTACTGCCATCGAAAAACACACCATGATGACTTGATTTACCCCAATCAAAATATCTCTTCTTGCAGTTGGAATTAATACTTTAAACATTAATTGAAAATTATTACATCCACTCATTCTACCCGCTTCAATTACCTCTGGAGGCACTGCTCTTAAACCTAGTAATGTCAATAATATCATCGGGGGTATTGCTACAACCATAGTAATAATTACTGCAGCATGATCACCTACTCCAAAAAGAACCAACGCTGGTACCAACACAGCATATTGCGGCATTGTCTGCATTACCAGCAATATTGGATATAAAGCTTTTTCTACACGTTTACTTTTAAAAGCTGCTATTCCTAATCCTAAACCAAAAATAAACGATAATGGAGCAGCAACTAATATAAATGAGAGGGTTTGCATAGAAGGTTTCCATTGACCGAATACAGAAATATAAATCATTGTTAAACCTGCAAACAAAGCTAGACCTTTACCGCTTAGCTTGTATGAAAGTAGCGCTGCACCTGCTGCAACGATAGTCCAAGGTAATCCTGGTAATTCAGCCCATGGGTTTTTATCTATCCAATCCCAACTAGTAAATGCAACTATAGTTTCAAGACCGCCTAATAAAATCTCTCTTATCAATTCTATCAAAAAAGTCATGAAAGCAGTCAAATTTCTGCTTATTTGTAAAACTATCGGGCGACTTTTAAATTCTTGCGTATCTTCATTCCAAACTTCAATCGGCATCCATTCGTTCATTAAGAAAAATAATGAGTCGTTAATCCAAATAGGTAACCATCCAAGTAATGGTGGCAATCTCCAAAAGACATCAAAAGCATAATATCTCACCTCTTTGCCTAAAAAGACGTAACTGCTTTGATTTGGATCTTTTACGAATTCTGCTTGACCACGAATGAATTTGTACGTTTCTGGAACTTCAATTGCGAAACATAAAGCAAAAAATACGACTAATAAAAATAACCACTGAAATGTTTTTGGATATTTCTTTAAAAGTTCCATAATCAATTATTATTCTTTCTTCCCCCAAAAACTGTATTAATTATTTTAGTTGGATTGATAGAACCCACAATTTGATTGTTATCATCTATTACAGCTACTGATTTCTCTTGAGTGAGAATTTTTTCAGCAACATTTTCTATAATTTCTTCTTTTGAAACTTTTAAGTCACCTAGGTTATCTTTAGATATCTCCATGACATCTTTAATTAATAAGACTTTTTCTCTTGGTACTTCTTCAGTAAATTTTCTCACATATTCTGTAGCTGGGTTTAAAACAATATTGGAAGGTGTATCTAGTTGTTCAATTATACCATCCTTCATAATTGCAATACGATCAGCAAGTTTTAGGGCTTCATCAAAATCATGAGTGATAAACATAATTGTTTTTTGTAATTTTTCTTGAAGTCTTAAAAACTCATCCTGCATCTCTTTTCTAATTAATGGATCCAAAGCTGAAAAAGGTTCATCTAGAAACCAAATATCAGGCTCAACTGCTAGAGACCTTGCAATACCTACTCTTTGTTGCTGTCCTCCTGAAAGTTCTCTTGGAAAATAGTTTTCCCTGCCATCAAGACCAACTAGTTTAACCATATCCATTGCTTTGCTAATACTGTCTTCAGTCTTAACTCCTTTAATCTGAAGTGGAAAAGCTATATTTTCAACAACAGTTTTATGTGGAAGTAATGCAAAGCTTTGAAAAACCATTCCCATTTTATTTCTTCTAAGATCAATTAAGTCTTTATTATTTAATTGTAAAAGATCCTGGCCTTCTATAAAAATTTTTCCACCTGTTGCATCTGTTAATCGTGAAATACATCTTAATAAAGTTGATTTGCCTGAGCCTGATAAGCCCATAACAACTAACATCTCTCCTTTAGAAACTTCAAAGGAAGCATTATTTACGCCAACGATACAACCATTATCTTGAAAAGTTTTAGCATCAACATTACCATTTGAGTCTTGAAGCATCTTTTGAGCATTTGCTCCAAAAATTTTATAAACATTTTCACATTTGATTACTGGTTCAGACATAAATACTAAATAAGTTATATGAAATTAAGATAAAATTAAATCCATAATATTGTTACTTTCTCCTTAAAAATTTTTAATATAATAAACTCTTGTATCAATTCCTGTACTTAAAAAACTTAACGCCTCGCCACTAACATTAATTGACTCGTCAACTCCAACATTATTCCCACTTACTGTAAACCCAGCAAAACATTTATTTTTTTCCTCATCCCACTTAACAAATGTTTCATCAATTTTATTACCATTAATTGTGTAAATTTCATGTGCTCTGTAATTTAAAAAATTTGCCCCCATAATTGCACGTTGTGGAATTAATTTTGTTGCTTTACAAACTTGTTCATAAACTTCATCTGTTAGTTTGTAATGATCTGTGCCATCAAAAGTTACTAATATACCCGAAGGTAGTTTAGATATTAATTCACTCAATTTTTTTTCTTTCGCAATTCTTTCCTCCTCTAGTTTCATTTTTCTAACAAGTTCATCACCACCTCCAAAAATTATGTTTAAAGCAAAAAAAGAGGATAATATAATTAGAATAATTAGTAACAAACCACCAAACTGCTTTGTAGTCTCAGGCAAATATTTTATTCTATTAAAAAAATTTTCTTTTAACATTTACTCTTGTAACTTTCCATTTTTCCATATTCCAGATTTTTGGGTTCCATCTGATGAGGTAAAAGTGCCTTTGCCATTCATAAATCCTTTTGCCCATTCCCCTTCATAAGTTGAGCCGTCCGGAAAAGTCAGAACACCTTCTCCACTCCATTCACTATTTTTAAACTCACCTTTATAGATATATCCGTTGGGCCAAGTTTCAACTCCTTGGCCATTTTTCTTAGTGCCTACCCACTCACCTTCGTAAGTAGTCTTGTCAGTATAAACCCATTTTCCAAAACCATTTTCACAGTTTCCTTCTTTACATCCTGTGCTTCGCGCTAGCGCAACTGAACTAACAAAAAAGCTTAAAATAATAATATATAGATATTTTTTCATAATATTATTTTACACAAAATTGATTAAAAAAAAATTATACTTTTTTGTCCTCTTTATTGCATGAATAAATAAAAATATATTTTTCAGAGTTTTCACTTTTTATATTTTTTGTTATTTCATGAATTAATTCACCTGTTTTTCTAGTAATAATACCAGACTCAGAATAATTTTTTTTTTGATCAATTGACTTGAATAAAACTACATCTTTATTAACTACTTTAATGTTAAGTTTTGCTGAATCTGAAAGAAATAATGATAATCCTTTAATCGAAAGTGTTTCTGGTTTTTTGGATAAAATTTTGAATTTATCTAAACCTTTCTCATTTAAATCTTTAGCTGAAAAGGTTTGATAATTATATTCTGAATTTTTAATTATTTTTTTTTCTAAATCACAAGCAAACTCAAGATCAATATTTTCACTTATACTTACATCTTTTGCAAAAGATTGATTAAAAAATAATAGACTAATTAATATACTTAAAAAATATTTAATCATTTAATTTGTACTTAAAAAAAAATCTCCCCCAACAATGTTGGGAGAGATTTAAAGATTTAGTTGCTTCAAGCCTTATTTAATAAAAGCTTTCCAAACTTTCTCGTTCTTTTTCAACCATGCTTTTGCAGCATCTTCGTGAGTCATTTTGTCAACGTCAACTAAAGCTGCCATTGCACCAATTTGACTTGTTGTGAAAGAAAGTTTTTTAAACATAGCCGCTGCATCTGGATGAGTTTTTGGAAAATCAGCATTAACTGCTTTTTTCAAATAACCATCTGGTGAACCACATTTTCCATCTCCACCATCTTCTGGTCTACAACCAGCTGTGTATGGAGGAAAGTCGATAAATGTAAAACCAGCACCATCTGTAAAGTTTGGCGTCCAGTTAAAGATGATTGTTCCTCTTCCTTCTTTTTCAGCTGCTGCTAACTCTGCCCATAGTGCGTCTGCACTTCCAGCAAATTTAACCCACCAAAGATCTCCTAATCCTAAAGCGTCAACTCTTTGAGGGATTAAGTCACCATGCCAAGTTTGTGGACCTTCCAACATTCTTCCTTTTCCATTTGGTGAGTCAGGCGTTGTAAAGTTTTTAGCACAAGCTGGATTTTTTAAAGCAGTCCAGTCTGGTAGTCCTGGGCATAATCCTTTTTCAGCAACCCAATTAGGATATCCCATATCCTCAAGAGTTCTTGCTTCATGGTCACCCCAGTCAAGTAAACCACCCTTATCTAAAGCTGTTGTAAATGATTTACCAAAAGCAGACTCCCACACTTCATGGGATATTGTTACGTCGCCAATTCTAATTGACTCGTATACTGCTTGTGAGTCAGCATTAACATATTTAACATTATTTCCCATACTTTCCATTATTCCACCAATAACATAAGCCATCACAATTTGACTTGACCAGTTATGGGTTGGGATAACGATAGGTTTTTTGCTATCTGCATTTGATAAACCAGCAAAACTTACCACTGAGATTATAAGTGCAGAAATTAATGATATTATTTTTCGCATTTATTCCCCTTTCTTAATATTAAGTTCCCTAGTATGTGCTTAAGTAAAATGATAGTCAACACTTAGATATTTTTATAGTATATAAGGTAATTAAAAATGGCGCTTACAACCTTAGATATAAAAGAACCAGGACTTAATGTGTTACCACCTGGAGTTGAAAGACATGTAATTGTTGCTGGTGGTTTAACTGGTGTGCAAATTTTTCCAGATGATGAAATTGAAATAATTAATGATGAAGGAAACCAAGTTTGCGAAATAACATGTTTTAATAAAGACGGAAAATATGATTTAGGAATTTTAAACTTAAAAGAAAATGCTAAAGGTAATTTTATTAAAAAAATATTAAACAATAATGATGAAAGTTCATTAATTACAAACTACCAACTTAAAAAAAGAAACTTAAATGTTAATTCATCAAAATCATCTATAGTTTTTGATGAAGATACCCCTTCAGGAGAAAAGCTGAAATTAAAGTCAAAAGATAAGTGCTATGTAATATTTTCGGCACCAAATAATGAAATGTTGATAAGTGATCAAAATCCATCCGGAGATTTAACTTTGTTTATTAAAAGAGCTCAAATAAAGAATGACAAGGAATTAACAATAATTCCTGACCCAATGTATGAGCCAAATTATGAAAAAAATATCGACAGACAAACATCCGTTTCATACCAAGTAAAAGAAGGAGACTATATTCAGATCATAAGTCCAGC
This sequence comes from uncultured Pelagibacteraceae bacterium, assembly GCA_902628565.1. Taxonomy (GTDB): domain Bacteria; phylum Pseudomonadota; class Alphaproteobacteria; order Pelagibacterales; family Pelagibacteraceae; genus Pelagibacter. Next base: position 18,511 of record CACONR010000010.1, on the reverse strand, counting down.
GGGAAGACAATGTTCTGATTTTGTCGCTTTCGACACAAGAAAACTTGATAAAGATATTGAAAAAGGCCTTGATTGGCAAACAACTAGAACTTTTATGGGAAATACTTTTCCTGGTCCGGGACTCTTTTCCAAATTTTACGATACTGATCATGAGCCTCTAGTTGAGGTAATTAGGGACACAGTTGGAAAGCACGATACTTTTAATTTAGCTTGTACTTCAAAATATTATGAGGATATGGGATATTTTGGTCATCCAAATTGTTCGGATAACTTAACAAAATCAATGGATAAATATGGAGTAAAAAAACAAAAAGGGTGGCATGCCATTAACTTATTTTTCAACACTTCTGCAACTGGCCTTAACTCAGTAATTTCTGATGAGTCCTATGCTAGACCAGGCGATTATGTGATGTTTCGAGCACTTAAAGATCTTACTATAGGCACTACTGCGTGTCCTAGTGATATAGATCCATGTAATTCATGGAATCCAACTGACATTTTTGTTAGAACCTATGACAAAAAAAAAGAATTTTCAAAATCATTTGCTTTTAGAATGAAAACAGATTCCGAAAAAAAACTTACTAGAAATTCTGGTTTTTATGAAAGAACATCGAAATTAACTAGAAATTTTATTGATGCTAGGGGTTTTTGGCTTCCAAATGATTACACAAAACACGGTGTAGTAGAAGAATATAATGCATGTAGAGAAAAAGCTGTTCTTATAGATCTGTCATCTTTGAGAAAATTTGAAATAATTGGACCTGACGCTGAGGAATTAATGAATTACACATTAACAAGAAACATTAAAAAATTATCTGTGGGTCAAGTTGTTTATTCGGCAATGTGTTATGACAATGGTATGATGTTTGATGATGGAACTTTATTTAGATTGAGTGAAACTGGTTTTAGGTGGATTTGTGGTGATGAATATGCAGGTGAATGGTTAAAAGAAATTGCAAAAAAGAAAAATTTTAAAGTTAATGTTAAAAATTCCACAGATCAAATAAGTAACGTTTCTATCCAAGGTCCAAAAAGCAGAGATATACTTAAAAAATTAATCTTTACTCCGCCTACCCAACCTACAATCGATGAACTAGAATGGTTTAGATTTACTATTTGCCGTATTGAGGATCTTCAAGGAATTCCTTTAATAGTCTCAAGAACAGGTTATACAGGTGAATTGGGTTATGAAGTATGGTGTCATCCCAAAGACGCACCGGAAGTTTGGGATAAGTTAATGGATGCTGGAAAAAATGATGGTTTAATCCCAGCTGGATTTGCGGCTTTAGATAAACTGAGAATTGAGGCAGGTTTAATTCTTTTTGGCAATGAATTTGATGGTCAACAAGATCCTTATGAGGCAGGAGTTGGTTTTACTGTGCCTCTTAAAACTAAGGAAGAAGATTTCATAGGAAAAAATATACTAATTGATAGAAAAGCAAATCCGCAAAAAAAATTAGTTGGTTTAGAGCTTATTGGCAAGGAACCTGCTGGACATGGTGATTGTGTTCATATTGGAAGATCTCAAGTTGGTGTAATTACAAGTGGGTGTTTGAGCACAACTTTAAATAAAAATATTGCATTATGTAGAATTGATAACAAATACTCTGAAATCGGAACAGAAGTTGAAGTTGGAAAAATTGATGGTCATCAAAAAAGAATTTCAGCAAAGATAGTAACTTTCCCACATTTCGATCCTAAGAAAACTAGAGTAAGAGCATAATGGCAAAAACTACCAAAGATTTGCTAGAATTCTGGGAAGACCAAGTAAAACTATCTCATACTTCTAGCAATTATTTTTTTAGAAAATCTCCTTCACATTACCATATGATGTTATTAGTTATGAACGCTTTTAAAAATAGCGAGCATTTAACTGTTGAAGAATTAAAAACAAGATTATTTAAAACATCTAGACCAAAGTCAGCTTTAATGATCAATGAAGCTTGTGAAAAAGGATTTTTTTTTTTAGAAAAAGCACCTTATGATCAAAGAAAAAAATTTATTAAACCAAGCAAATCATTCATTGCAGAATTTAATGAATACTTGGAGACATTAAAAAATTTAAGTTTCTAGGGAAAAATCATTTAATATATTTAATACTTATATTTTTTATATATATAAAAAATTATATATTTAAGTCGCACGAAAAATAAAGATTGGAATATGTCATTACCGACAAAAGCAAAAGTAGTAATAATCGGTGGAGGTATTCACGGATTGAGTACTGCTTGGAAACTTTCAGAAACTTATAAAAATCCTGGTGATATTGTAGTTTTAGAAAAAAAGGACACTGCTGCTGGTGCAAGTGGAATAGCTTGCGGAGTAGTTCGTAATAACTATTTTCAACCCGCAATGAGAGAATTGATGGCTCACTCAGTTTCAGTATGGGAGAGTGACCCTAAAGCATTTAAATATAATCCAGTTGGTTATTTGCAAATATCACCTGAAGTTATGCACGAGGATGTTGCAAGTATTTATGAGCAACAAAAAGCTATCGGTTATGAGTCAGAATTCATAGAAGGTGAAAAAGATTGCATGAATTACATGAGAGGTATATTTGATGATTGGCAAGCGCAAGGAATTACGTCTATCCTGCATGAAAAAAAAGGTGGTTACGCTTTCAACAAAGACTCAATTAAAGCTTTAGAAAATAAGGCAAACTCAAACGGAGTAAATGTTCATAAAGGTGTTAAGGTGACTGGATTTAAAAGAGGAAGTAATAGTAAAGCAGTTACTGGTGTTGAAACAGATAAAGGTACAATCGATTGTGAGCAAGTGGTCATTGGAGCAGGTCCGTGGGCAAGAGACTTCTGGAACATGCTTGAACTTCCAAAGACTGCAAACATTAAAGGTAAAGATGGTAAAATGCATGTAACAGATATGTGGACTTATTGGTTTTTGCAAGAAGGTGTGATTGGAGTTGAGCCAGATTTTTTGAAAACTAATGATGGCAAACAACCCCCTGTGGTTCATGTCGACTCTACTGCGCCATTGTATTCAGACAAAACAAAAAAATTAATTACAGATAAAATTTGGGGAATTTATTATAAACCAGATATTGAAGGGCTGGGAGTACAAGGAGGAACATCCCCTTATATTGTTAAAAAACATTTTGATGATGTAAATGTTGATCCTTATGGATTGGATTCTCCGGAGTATCAAACTACGGACGCTTTTAGCGAAATGTGGTGTTCAGCATTAGCACATTGTCAAAAAAGATTTGAGGGGAAATCAGATTTATATAGGAAAGGTCCATCAGGTGGTCTTGGATGTATGACTCCAGACTCCTTTCCGATTTTCGATAGATTTTTAGAAAATGTTTATATGATCGCAGATGCCAACCATGGTTATAAAATGATTGGAGTTGGTGAGTTAGTAGCTAAAGAAATTTTAGGACAAGAAAGTGACTTGTTGAAACCTTTTAGATTCAACCGATACGAGAAGGGTGAACTTCACCCTACTTCGAACAGTCCGTTTCCTTGGAGTTAGTTATCTAAGTAGACAGACGATTTGTTTTCAGTTACCTTTTTGACTTAAACATTTAAAGGGGAAACATGACAGATTTAGAAAAACACGTAAACCGACCAGGTAGAGATAAACAAGTCAAAAAAGTAAGAGAAAAAATTAATGAATTAGGAATAACCTATATTTATTATCAATTTATTTCTGTAACAGGAAGAGTGGTTGGAAAAGGAATACCTGCTGATCATTGGGAAAGAACGGCCGAAAAAGGTTTCCAATTAGTTTATGGAGCAACTGCAAACTTATTTTTAGATCGACACAATAATTATATTGGTTATGGACCAGAGGCAATGGAATTAGTTGGAATTCCTGATCCTGAAACTTTTTGCCAGTTACCATGGGATAAAAGAGTAGGAAGAGTTTTTGTTACTTGTTTTAGAAACAGAGAAGAGAGAAATAATCCTGGAGGTCATTTAACTTCTGATTGCAGAGGAAATTTAAGAATTTTCATGGATGAATTCCAAAAGAAACATGGTTTAGAACTAAGAGTAGGAACTGAGCCTGAAATGATGTGGCTAACTAAAAATGAGGACGGAACTCCAACTGGAAAAGGGTTTTCTAAACCATTTTGTTATCACATAGACCAATTTGAATCATTAAGACCTGTATTTATGAAAGTAATTGAGTATGCAAAAGCAATGGGTCTAGACATGATTCAAGGAGATCATGAAGATGCACCAGGTCAATTAGAATTGAACTGGACATATGACAACGTCCTAAGAAATGCAGATAGATTATCAACTTATAGACAAATATGTGCTCAAGTTGCAAGAGAACATAATCTAATTGCGTGTTTTATGACTAAACCATTTATGGGAGTTTCGGCAAGTGGGTGTCATACTAATATGTCTTTATGGAAAGGTGGAAAAGTTAAAACAAATAAACTTGGGCATAAATCTTTGCCAGGTGTAGAGGAAGTTTTTGGTTATGTTGAGGGAGGAACAAACACTTTTATGCCGGATACTAAAGATATGCAATTACCTGGAAAAATTGGATTACAATCAATAGCGGGTATTATGGAGCATTTACCAGCATTAACAGCTTTAGGATCTTCAACTGTAAACTCATATAGAAGATTATGGGATCAAGGGTTTTGGGCACCCGTTTATGCTGACTGGGGTTACCAAAATAGAACTTGTGGATTGAGAGTATCAGCACCGGGTAGATTTGAATACAGATCAGTAGACTCTATGCATAATCCATATTTACTAGGTGCAGCTTTACTAAAAGCTTGTGATCATGGGATTACTAAAAAACTCAAACCAGCTGATCCAGAGTCTAGAAATATTTATGAGGCTCAAAAAGCAGGTAAAGATGTTAAGAAACTTCCTTTGAGTTTAGGTGAAGCTTTAGAAAGATTATCAGAGGATGAAGTTATTAAATCTGCAATGCCTGATGAAATGTATAAAGTTTTCCATTGGTATAAAAATGATGAATGGGAAAGATTTTTAGGTGCTACAACTCAATGGGATTTAGATACTTATTTAGATTGCTTACCTTAAAATAAAAATATAAAGAGAGAAAATATGTGCGGAATAGCAGGATTAATACATAGAAATAAATCTTCAAATGTAGGCTTTGAGTTGCAAGGAATGTTGCAAGCCTTGAAGCATAGGGGAGAAGATTCTACAGGTTACGCTCTTTACGGGGATACAGATGGAAAAAACTTTATTGCAAGGATAAAGATAGGTGAAAATGTTGGTGAAGGTAGTTCATCAGTGGCTGAAGATGTTTCTGTATATGATCAGAGAAAAAAAGAAGTTGACGCTTGTATAAATGAATTAGGGGCTAAAATAGTTAAGGAAGAACGTATACTGCCTTATTCACTGAGATATGAGATAGAATATAATAAAAAGGATTTGTTAGAATTTTCACAAAGAATAGAAAGTATTCCAGGGGTAGAGATTTTATCAATGGGTAAATCTCTTGAGGTAATTAAAGATCTAGGGAATGCAAAGATGGTTTGTGAAAGATATAATTTAGATAAACTTATTGGAACACACGCTATAGGTCATGCCCGTATGGCAACTGAGTCAGGTGTTGATATTAAGTCTGCCCATCCTTTTTGGGGATATCCTTTTAGTGATGTTTCGGTAGTTCATAACGGGCAACTCACAAATTACTGGAATAACAGAAGAGTTTTGGAGAATAAGGGAATGAGATTTATGTCTGAGTGTGACTCTGAGCTAATAGCAGTTTACTTAGCCGAAAAAATGCGGAGTGGAGCAACTTTAGAAGAGGGTATGAAAGAATCTCTATCTGGTCTAGATGGGGTTTTTACTTACTTTGTAGCGACGAAAAATTCCTTGGGTATGGCTAAGGATACTATGGCAGCCAAACCCCTTGTACTCTACGAGTCGGATGATTTGGTAGCAATGGGTTCTGAGGAGATAGCTATAAGATCAGTTTTACCTCAAGAAATAGATACTTACGATCCTTTTGATGGAGAGGTTAAAGTATGGCAAATTTAAAGAATGTTACTAAAAAAACTAAAGCCCAAGAAATGGGTATGCATAGTGAAGTTTTAACTGGAAGAACTCAACAAAAATTTTTTAATCCAGATGAAGCTGAAAACTTTTATTATTTTGGTACTTACGATGTAGATTTTAATAAAAGAACCGATCTGGATGTAAAAGACATGACTGCAGCTGAAGCTAATAAAAAAATTGATAATTTGATGAGTGAAGGTTACGGAACAATAGTCATTAAAAATCCTCAAGGAAAACATAGCTTAGGGGTAGGAATACTAAATAAACTAAATTTGATTTTTGAAGGAAGTTTGGGTTACTTTGGTATAGGTTCTTGTGATGGCCCGGTAGTTAGAATTAACGGAAGAGTTGGTTGGTCTTGTGCCGAAAATTTAATGGCTGGTAAAGTTGTTATTGAGAAAAATGCTGGATCTTGTTTTGGTGCAGCAATTAGAGGTGGTGATTTAATTTGCAAGGGAAGTGTTGGAGCAAGAACGGGTATCGATATGAAAGGTGGAACAATCATAATTGGAGGTGATGCAGGTGCATTCACAGGATTTATGATGCAAAGAGGTAGAATTATAATTTTAGGTGATGTGGGTATCAATTTAGGTGATTCTATGTATGACGGAACAATTTTTATTGGTGGTAAAATAGGATCGTATGGAAGTGATGCGGTGCCATCAGATTTAACAAAAAGTGACCAGGATTGGCTTAGAAGAAAGTTAAAAGTTGCAGAAATTGGTGAAAATTTCGACGTAAGCAAGATGACAAAAGTGGTCGCAGGGAAAAAATTATGGAATTATGATAACTTAGAACCTACAGAGAAAAAAGGAGCAATTTAATGGCTAAGAAAAAAAAGAAAAGAAATAATAAAAAATTAAAAAATAATGTCGGCGGCAAAGCTGATGTGCATTTAAATAATAATGGTGGAAGAAATAAAAGTTTGCTTGGCTATAATGCAATTTTTACTCCAGAAGTAATAGACGATATTCATATTAAATCACAATTAGGAAGATACAGAATGCGGGGAATGGCGTTAATGAAAAAAATTCCTACATTTGATGATCTTGTTTTTCTTCCTGGAACTTTAACAAGGTTTGTTATTGAAGGTTATAGAGAAAAATGTGAAACAAAAACTGTAATTGGTCCAAGATGTGAGAACCCAATAGAATTAGATATTCCTGTTTACATAACAGGTATGAGTTTTGGAGCTTTATCTTATGAAGCAAAAACTGCTTTAGCGCGTGGTGCAACAATGGCTGGTAGTGCTACATGTTCTGGTGAAGGTGGAATGATACCAGATGAAAGAAGATATTCTGAAAAATGGTTCTATCAATGTATTCAATCAAGGTATGGATTTAATCCACATCATGCACAACTAGCAGACGGTATAGAAGTTTTTATTGGACAAGGTCAAAAAGTTGGTATGGGAGGACATTTAATGGGTCAGAAAGTAACTGATCAAGTAGCAGAAATGAGATCACTACCTTCAGGGATCGACCAAAGATCTCCTGCAAGACATCCTGACTGGTTAGGTCCAGATGACTTAGCTTTAAAAGTAGAAGAACTCAGACAATTAACAAAAAATAAAGTTCCTATTCAATTAAAATTAGGTGCATCGAAAGTATATGACGATGTTCGTATGGCTGCAAAATGTGATCCGGACTCTATTTATTTAGATGGAATGGAAGGATCAACTGGTGCAGGTCCTCACATTGCTGCTGCAAATACTGGTATACCAGGAATTGCTGCTATAAGAGAAGCTAGAAGAGCAATTGATGATGTTGGAAAGACGGGAAAAGTAACTTTAATTTATGCGGGTGGTGTTAGAGATGGTGCTGATATGGCAAAAGCATTAGCGCTAGGTGCTGATGCAATTGCGATTGGAACTGGATCTATGATCGCTTTAAATTGTAATAAAGACATTCCTGAGGCAAATTTTGAAAAAGAAATGGGTGTTAAAGCTGGAGAGTGTTACCACTGTCATACAGGAAGATGTCCGGTTGGTGTAGCAACTCAAGATCCAAAATTAAGAGCTAGATTAAATCCTGATGACGCTGCAATTAGAGTTTATAACTATTTACACTCTATGACACTTGAAGCACAATTGTTAGCTAGAGCTTGTGGAAAAACAAATATACATTCTTTAGAACCAGAAGATTTGGCTGCATTAACATCTGAAGCTTCAGCATTAGCCAAGGTTCCTCTTGCTGGAACAAACTATACGGTTGGAGTTGATAACTATCACAAAATATAATTTTAATTATGGTTAAAAAAAAAGGTAAATCATTAACAAAAACCAAAGAGATCAAGGGTCAATTAGGAAAGAAAAAAGAAACAGCCAGAGAAAAAATGATCGGTCAATCAATTGGTTACCGATATGACGTAAACCTACTACCAGATTACAGTAAAATTACTCCGTTTCTGGAAAAGTATATTGAGGCGATGGGTTGGGATGATCTAAATTGGTTAGAAGATGTCCATATGGGTTACGAAGAGGATAGACCAGCAGTTTTTTGTAGAAATGCTAATGGTTGGGTAACTATTCCAAAATCAATTAAGTTACCAAACAATCAACAAGATAGAGATATGATAGCTAGAGAGCTATTGGTCAAATTTCAAATGTCTCCTAAGCATCCTCTTGTTGATTTAAAAAAAGCTTACTTAAAATTTTAGTACCACAATCTTAAGTTGATTTTATTTTCTAGCTATACACTATTGTAAGGTTTTTTAGTCATTCTTTTAATTGTCACTTCTTTGAAAATTTTATAGGATTTTTAAAACTAATATGGAGAGAGGATATGACTGATCAGTTAGCAGCTCTCACGACCATATTTACAGAGTTTTACTACTGGGTAACAGTGGTGCTGATGTTTTTAATTCACGTCGGTTTCTGTATGTATGAAGTTGGAGCTTCTCGATACAAACACCATCAACATACCTTAATGAAAAACACAATGCTGATACCATTGGTAACAGTAACTTGGTTTTTATTTGGTTGGTGGATTTATTGGGCTTTTCCAACAGGACCTGGATTAGCACCATCAATAATGAATGAAAGCAGTGCATTGATTACCGATGACTCAGCTTTTAGTTCTAAATTTTACGTAGCAACAAGTCAATTAATGGCTGTCAACTTAGGGGACCATATTTCGGGTGTTTTCTGGGCTGCATTCTTATTATTTTCTTGGACTGCTGCATCTATCGTTTCAGGAGCAATTATTGAAAGGATAACAACCTTTGCATTTGGAATTTTAGCAATTGCAATTGGTTCTGTTTTCTGGGTAATTGATGCTGCTTGGGGATGGCACTTCGATGGATGGATGTTAAAACTTTTAGGATATCATGATGCTTATGCATCAGGAGTAATTCACGCAATTGCAGGTGGATTTGCTTTAGGCGTTCTAATGGTTTTAGGACCGAGAATTGGAAAATTCTCATCAAGTGGTGAACCAAGAAATATTGGACCAAGAAATCCTTGGCTAGTAACAATTGGATTGTTTCTAATTTATACTGGCTTTTGGGGATTCTATGCGGCATGTAATATACCGATATTTGATCTTGGACCTGAGTACGGTATGGAAGGTATATCGTATTGGACAGCAACAAACATTTATGTAACGCCTACTACACTAAGTGGTATTACTTTTAACTTCTTGATGTCATTATCAGGAGGCTTATTAGCTGGATACTGGATTGCTAAAGGAGATCCTTTCTGGACTTACTCTAGCGGTCTAGCAGGTATCATATGTGCTTCAGCTGGAAATGATTTATATCATCCAATTCAAGCAATGATCATTGGTATGATTGGTGTTGTAATTTCATACAAACTTCATTATTGGGTTGAACGTAAGTTCAAAATTGATGATGCAGTTGGTGCAGTTGCAGTACATGGTTATGCTGGATTTATAGGTCTAGTAATTTGTGGATTTGTCTTAAATGGTTACCCTGCATCTGGATACAGTGTTGGAGCTATGTGGGATGGAACTACTTATGCTTCTATTAATCCATTAGGACAATTCCTAGGGGCATTAATAATGTTCGTAGTTCTTGGACTAATACCAGGTTATGTCATAGCTAAAGTTTTACACGGAATGGGCAAACTTAGAATTCCGCGTGAAGTTGAAATAGCTGGACTAGACTATGAAATAATGGAGACTGCTAAATCAGATGAAAAAGCAGTTGCGTCCGCAACCAGGTAAAGGAGGAAAATATGGCGACAGTTACAAACTGGATTGATCACCTAAACAAACCTGCAGATCAAGTTGCAGGTGCTGTTTATCCTGGTGCTGGATCTAGTGAAGGCTTACTAGTAATACTTGCTATAATTTTATGGGTAGGTTGGCATGTGTTAACCTCAAGATCTGAAAGCGATGAGCTTGAAAGATTAGCGAGGAAAAGACATGGTGCAAACGACCACAAAAGCAATATTACTGATTGGTAATATAAACTAAAATTTGGGCGCTACATTTATTTGTAGCGCCCTTTTTAATCTAAAAAATCAAAATGTCTGACGAAAATAATAATGAAGAACTAAGACCAAGAAAGATGCGTGGTGTAGCTTTTCCAAAAGCTAAATATGGAGCAATACTTGCGGTCATATTAATCATTGTTGTAAATCTAATTTACTATAAAGATTTTTTAATATCTCTTTTTAAGTAGAAATATCATGTGTGGAATTGTTGGAATTTATTTAAAAAATAAAAAGTTAAACAACTCTCTTGGATCATTGTTGGCTGAGATGTTAATCAATATGGGTTCTCGCGGTCCTGATAGTGCTGGTTTTGCAATTTATAATGATGAAAAAGGAGAAAAATTAAAATATTCAATATGTATCAATAATTTAGATTACGAAAATTTTAAAAAAGAATTAAGTGAATATTTAGATGATGCTGATATTAGAAAGAATTCAGATCATGTTATTTTAAAAACCAAAAAAAAAGCAAACGATGTTCTAAAAATATTAAAAGATCATTTCAAAAACACGTCTTTAGTTGGTTATGGAAAATCAATTGAAATATTTAAACAAGTTGGAAGCCCTAATGAAGTAGTTAAAAAATTTAATCTTAATAATTATTCTGGAACACATGCAATAGGTCATACACGAATGGCAACTGAAAGTGCTATTACTACAGATGGCTCACACCCCTACTCTACTGGAGAGGATGAATGTTTGGTTCACAATGGATCTTTGTCTAATCATAATAACCTTAGAAGAAAATTAAAAAAAAAGGGTATCAATTTTGACTCTGAAAATGATACAGAGGTTGCAGCAGGATACATTTCAAATCATTTAGCTAATAAAAAAAATCTAAAAGAAACTTTAAATGATGGTCTGAGAGATTTGGATGGTTTTTATACTTTTATCACTGGCACAAGAAATGGCTTTGCAGTCCTTCGTGATGAAATTGCATGTAAGCCAGCAGTAATAGCTGAAACTAATGACTATGTTGCTATAGCATCTGAATTTCAAGCTATGGCTCACTTACCAGGAGTTAATAATGCAAAAATTTTTGAGCCAGAACCTGGTGTAGTTTATTCATGGGGTAGTTAATGGAACTAGATTTAAAAAAACTTAATCTTAGAAATGTGAATGACAAATTACAAAATTTGGACAGAAAGAAAAATGAAAGAGACTTTACGATAATCAATCCTGAAGGAAATCATGCGATATGCGCAGGTTTAAAAAATGAAATGAATGTAACTATTAAAGGTCATGTGGGATATTATTGTGCCGGAATGAATCAAAAAGCAAACATTACAATTGAAGGTAATGTTGGCACAGGTGTGGCAGAAAACATGATGTCTGGAAAAGTTCATGTAAAAGGAAACGCATCACAATCTGCCGGTGCAACTGCCCATGGAGGGCTTTTAATTATTGACGGAGATGCTAGCTCAAGATGTGGAATTTCTATGAAAGGAGTTGATATAGTAGTAAAAGGTTCAGTTGGTCATATGTCTGGTTTTATGTCTCAATCTGGAAATTTAATTGTTTGTGGTGATGCTGGTGAGGCATTAGGAGACAGTTTATATGAAACAAATATCTATATCAGAGGTAAAGTTAAGTCTTTAGGTGCTGATTGTATTGAAAAAAAAATGGATAAAAAACACTTAAATAAATTAAAAAAATTTTTAAAAGATGCTGAGATCAAAAATTTTAAAGCTGAAAGCTTTAAAAGATATGGATCAGCACGAAAATTATATAATTTCAAAATTGACAATAGTTATTAATAATGAAGAAAAAAATTAAAACCCACCCACGACAATCCTGGACTTTTGATGAATACACAAATTCAGAAATAAGAAGAGCTGCAGCCACTGGTATCTATGATATTAGAGGAGGTGGCTCAAAAAGAAAGTTGCCACACTTTGATGATTTGTTATTTTTAGGAGCATCAATGTCTAGATATCCTTTAGAAGGGTATAGAGAAAAGTGTACAACGAATGTTACTCTAGGCACTAAATACGCAAAAAAGCCTTTGAAACTAGATATACCCATTACTATTGCAGGTATGAGTTTTGGTGCTTTATCTGGGCCTGCTAAAGAAGCTTTAGGCAGAGGTGCGAGTGCTGCGGGGACTTCAACAACTACTGGAGATGGTGGGATGACCCCTGAAGAAAGAGGTCAATCTAAATATTTAGTTTATCAATTGTTACCCTCAAGATATGGAATGAATCCAGATGACCTTAGGAAAGCAGATGCAATCGAGGTAGTTATTGGTCAAGGAGCAAAACCAGGTGGTGGTGGAATGTTATTGGGCCAAAAAATAAATGATCGTGTTGCTCAAATGAGAACGTTACCAAAAGGCGTTGATCAAAGATCTGCCTGTAGACATCCAGATTGGACGGGTCCAGATGATTTAAAAATTAAAATATTAGAGTTAAGAGAAATTACAAAATGGCAAGTTCCAATATTTATTAAAATTGCAGGTGCTAGACCTTATTACGATACTGCCTTAGCTGTTAAAGCAGGAGCTGATGTCGTTGTGCTTGATGGGATGCAAGGAGGTACTGCAGCAACTCAAGAAGTTTTTATTGAAAATGTCGGACAACCTACATTGGCTTGTATTAGACCAGCAGTAGATGCGTTGCAAGATTTGGATGCTCATAGAGAAGTACAGCTTGTAATTTCGGGAGGCATTAGAAATGGCGCTGATGTTGCTAAGGCACTCGCGCTTGGAGCAGATGCTGTTTCTATTGGAAGTGCAGCAATGATTGCAATTGGAGATAATGATCCAAAATGGGAAAAAGACTATAATAAACTTGGTACAACATCAGGAGCCTATGATGATTGGCACGAAGGTAACGACCCTGCAGGTATATCAACTCAAAATCCAAAATTAATGAAAAGATTAGATCCTGTTAAAGCTGGAAAAAAACTCACAAATTACTTAAAAGTAATGACATTAGAAGCTCAAACACTTGCAAGAGCTTGTGGAAAAAATAGCCTACATAACTTAGAACCAGAGGATTTATGCGCTTTAACTGTTGAAGCTGCTGCAATGGCAAGGGTTCCATTAGCTGGAAGCAATTGGATACCAGGAATTAAAGAAAAAAAATGATTGATACGTGTCTTTTTAATAAATAAGATTAAGTATGCCTAAAAACCTAGCCCAAATAGCAAAATCAAAAAAAATAAAATATTTTTTGATAAGTTTTGTCGATTTATTTGGATCACTAAGATCAAAACTTGTACCAGCTCAAGCTATTGGTGAAATGCAAAAAAATGGAGCTGGATTTGCTGGGTTTGCAACTTGGCTTGATATGACTCCAGCTGATAGTGATATGTTTGGAATTCCAGATCCTGATAGTTTAATTCAACTACCATGGAATAAAGAAGTTGGTTGGTTAGCATCTGATCTTTGGATGAATGGCAAACCAGTGGAAGCTTCACCAAGAGTAATGCTTAAAAAACAAATTAAGGAACTTGCAAAAAAAGGTTTAATAATGAAATCAGGTGTGGAATGTGAATATTTTTTGATTTCAGCTGATGGAAAATCAATTGCAGACTCAAGAGATATACAATCTAAACCATGTTACGATCAGTCCGCCCTAATGAGAAGATATGATCTTATTAAAGAGATTTGTGACTGCATGATCGAAATGGGATGGGGTCCTTACCAAAATGATCATGAAGATGCGAACGGACAATTTGAAATGAATTGGGACTATTCAGATAGTCTAACAACAGCCGATAGACATACCTTCTTTAAATATATGGTAAAAACTCTTGCTGAAAAACACGGATTAAGAGCAACGTTTATGCCAAAACCATTTCAAAATTTGACTGGTAATGGTTGCCATGCACATGTTTCAGTTTGGCAGGGAAAAAAGAATAAGTTTTTAGATCAATCAGATGAATTGGGCTTAAGTAAAATGGCATATAATTTCCTAGGAGGAGTAATCAAGAATGCTTCCTCATTATCTGCATTTTTTAATCCAACTATTAATAGTTATAGAAGAATTAATGCTCCACCTACAAAATCTGGAGCAACCTGGTCTCCTAGTAGCATTTCATACACAGGCAATAATAGAACTCACATGATCAGAATACCAGATCCTGGTAGATTTGAACTAAGATTGATGGATGGATCTGCTAATCCGTATTTATTACAAGCGGGAGTTTTAGCCGCCGGACTTCATGGTTTAAAAAATAAGATTAATCCAGGAAAACCTTTACATTGCAACATGTATACGGACTATAAAAAATATCCAAATCTTCCTAAACTTCCAAACGAATTAAAACAATCCCTGGATCAATTAAAAAAAAACAAGGAGATGAACAAAAGCTTTGGCAAAGAAACTATCAATAGTTTTGTTAAACTAAGAACTTCAGAAATTAAAGAATTTAATAGGAAAGAAAAATTTGATAAGTCAAAACCCGTCACTAAATGGGAAAGTCAAAATACTTTAGACTGCTAAAGTGAATTGGAAACTCACGAAATTTCAAATCAACGATAATTTTAAATTTAAGAGGAATCATGTCCTTAAATATTTGCCTGCAGCATTGCTTGCTAATGCCTTTAAATCAGTTTCTAAATGGAGAAGTTATAAGGCCACTCCCCTTTTAAAACTTAATAAACTTCAAAGAAATTTAGATCTCAAAAATATCTTTTATAAAGATGAATCAAAGAGGTTTCATTTAAAGTCTTTTAAAGCTTTGGGTGGCGCGTATGCGGTAGAAAAAATATCTAAAGGAAAAAAGAATATTACTATCTCTTCAGCAACAGCTGGTAATCACGGAAGATCAGTTGCTTGGGGTGCAAAAAGATTAAAGCTTAAATGTAAAATTTTTGTAAGCCAATATGTTAGTGAAACAAGGGTAAAGGAAATAAAAAAGTTTGGTGCTCAAGTTATAAGGGTAAAAGGAGATTATGAGGACTCTCTCAAGGAATGTCAAAAATTATCAAAAAAGAATAATTGGAAAATTGTCCAGGATGTATCAACAAAAGATTATAAGTATATTCCTCAACTTACTATGGCAGGATATTCAATCATGATTAAAGAAATTTCTAAGCAGACCAATCAATATATAACTCATATATTTCTTCAAGCAGGTGTTGGAGGATTAGCGGCTGGTGTAGTTGGTGGTGTAGCAAAATATTTTAAAAGAATACCTAAAATTATAATCGTCGAACCTGATCAAGCAGATTGTGTGCTGCAAAGTGTAAAAGGCAATAGACTAAAAAAGATTAAAATTAAAAAAGAGAGTATTATGGGTGGAATGTCGTGTAATGAAATGTCTCTAGTACCTTGGCAAATATTAAAAAATGCTAGCAATTGTTGTGTCTCAATCTCAGATAAAAATATTGCAAAAACTATAGCTGGCTTAAAAGATAAAAAGTTTAGCAAGACTTCTATTACTGGTGGTGAATGTGCGGCTCCAGGTGTTATCGCTTTGATAGGAATATGTAACAATATCAAAGCTAAAAAATTCCTTAATCTCAATGAAAACTCAAATATTCTAGTTATTGGATGCGAAGGAAATGCAGATGTAAAACTTTACAAACAACTGCTATCTAAGGGCAGAAAATAAAAAAATTTCTATGACAAAAAATGCTATTACTTGGATAAGAGAAGATTTTAGGATTGAGCACAACCCAGCTCTTTCTTATGCCACACAAAATCATGAGAATGTTGCTGCTTTATATATATATAATAAAGTAGACTTTGATAATAAAAGAGAAGCACAAAAATGGTGGCTTTCAAAATCTTTGGAAGTATTTCAATCAGAATTATTAAAATATAAGATTAATCTTCAAATATTAGAAGGTGATGAATTAGAAGTTTTTTCTAAAATAAAAAGAAAAGACGATGTTTCGATATATTGGAACAAAATCTATGAGCCTGATGTAATTGCCAAAGGAAAGAAAATCAGAGATATTTTTATTAAAAATGAAATCGAATTTAAGTACTTCAAAGGAAATATTTTAAATGAATTTCAAGAAGTAACTAAAAATGATGGAACTCCATTTAAAGTATTTACCCCATTTTGGAGAAATGCTGAGCAAAAATTTTTAGGCTTGCCTCCAAGTAAAAATTACGTCGTTAAGAAAAAAACAAAAACATTTTCCTTATTTAAAAATTCTATTGAACCAAGAAAAATTCTACCGAAAAAAAACTGGTATAAAAAATTTGAAAATTATTGGAATGTATCTGAAAATGACTCGAAAAAAATTCTTAATAATTTAATTGAGAATAAAATAAAAGACTATGGAACCACTAGAGACTATCCATCTATTGAAGGTACCTCAAAATTATCACCCTACATAAAGCATGGACAAATTCATGTAAATACAATTTGGAATAAGTGTAAAGAGATGAAATCTAAAGGGATTGGATATAGAAAATATATCAATGAATTAGGATGGAGAGAATTTTCACATAGTTTAATAAATTATTTTCCAGAATTCTTAAAAGGTAACTTTAGAAAAGAATTTGATAAGTTTCCCTGGGTAAAAAATGAAAAATTTTTGAAAGCTTGGAAGTCAGGTATGACAGGTTATCCAATAGTTGATGCTGGAATGAGAGAACTTTATGAAACTGGATGGATGCATAATAGAATAAGAATGGTGGTTGGATCTTTTTTAGTTAAACATTTGAGAATTAATTGGACTGAAGGAGAAAAGCATTTTCGAAATTGCTTACTTGATTTTAACAAAGCTAATAATGTTGCTCAATGGCAGTGGGTTGCTGGCTGTGGCGCGGATGCAGCGCCTTATTTCAGAATATTTAATCCCATCCTTCAAGGAGAAAAATTTGATAAAGAAGGAAAATATGTAAAAAAATGGGTACCAGAATTAAATAAAGTCCCACAAAAATTTATTCACAAACCTTGGGAAATGGAAACTAAATATCAAGAAGTAATCAATACAATCATAGGAAAAAATTATCCTAAGCCAATAGTTATCCACGAGGAAGCACGTACCTCTGCTCTTAAAGCTTTTCAAAGCTTAAAGAAGAAATAGATATCTTCTAATAAATTTTTACGAATTACTTATGCTTTTTGTTGAGAGCAAACATCCTTAATTACAGGAACATTTGCACAATCATTGCATTTAGTTTGTTGAACTATGCAACCATTGTCAAGAAGCTTTACATCAACGACCTTATCACACTTAGAACATATTGATGTAATTGTTAATCCGCATTTTTTACAACTATAGTTTTGTGTCTCCATAACAAAACATTAAACTTTTTGTAAAAATATACAATTAAATTGAGTGTGAATGATAATCATTCACAATTTTTTTCCAGAAAAAAAAATTAAAATCCACTTTCTTTAACAAAAAGTGAAAATATATTTTTAAATAATTTAATGAAAGGACTATATCTATAACCATCAATATGCACATAACCTGGTAGTTCCCATTCAATTAAATCATTTTTATCAATAGTAGAAAAGGTAACCTGATAATGAGCAGTCATTGGTCTATTTTCGAATTCTTCATTTGAAGAATTTCTTGTAGCTATGGGTCCATCAAATTGTGAAGATAAAGACAAATAAGGAAGAATAGAAATTGCAGATCTATCTAAATTTTTAGATACTAATTTTACTCTTGAGTGTTCTCCATTAAATGGAATGAAAACGGCGTATTCGTTAATCTTAAATCGATCAATTTCTCCCTCTGTTAGATAGCCCACAACTGAACCTGGGCCATATTTACTTACTCCACCAAGAGGATCTAAATTACTGACCCATTGATTTACAGATAAGTTAGAAAAATCCTTAATTTTCCCATTTACAGGAGATTTAAGTAATAATTTGGATTTTGTTTTACTAAGACCATCTAATTCATTTTGAAGAAATATTAATTGTTGTTGAAGTATCATATATTCATTTAGATTATTAGCTACCTTACTCAGTCTATTAATTTTAGTTTTTGTAAGTTTTATTTTTCTTCTGACTTTATTTATCTGTAAATCTAAGTCAGGTGACGATAATTCAATTAATTTTTGTCCCTTTTTAACTTCTTGATTCTTTGATACAAAAATTTCTTTTACTTTGGCGGGATACG
>CACONR010000009.1 GCA_902628565.1 uncultured Pelagibacteraceae bacterium | reverse complement strand
TTCTGTTCTTGCTATTTCCATTCTATTATTAACATCAGCAAATACAGTGGGTTTTACAAAATAACCTTTTTCTAATCCATCAGGTTTACCAGGACCACCAGCAACTAATTTAGCTCCTTCATCAATACCTTTCTTAATCAAAGTTTGTATCTTATTGTATTGGGTCTCAGAAATAACTGGGCCTATATGCTCTCCTTCTTTTTTTGGATCACCAACTTCAAAATTTTCTGTGTACTTCTTTAATCTTTCAATAGCATCATTATACATTGATTTTTCAACGAGCATTCTTGTGGGTGCATTACATGACTGACCTGAATTTCTAAAACATCTTAAAGCCCCTCTCTCTATTGCATCTGGATCGGCATCTTTAAATATTATATTTGCACCCTTTCCACCAAGTTCTAAACTCACTCTTTTAAAATCTTTGGCAGCATTTTGAGAAATTAATGCTCCAGCTCTAGTTGATCCAGTAAACGAAATCATATTTACATCAGGATGACTTGTTAATGCATCGCCCGTTGTTGCTCCATCACCATTGACCAAATTAAACACACCTGCTGGAATTTTAGTCTCATCAATCAGCTCAGCAAGTATCATTGATGATAATGGTGCTAGTTCAGATGGTTTTAAAACCATACTACACCCAGATGCTATTGCGGGCATTACTTTCAAACAAACCTGGTTCATCGGCCAATTCCATGGGGTAATTAATGCACATACGCCTTTAGGTTCATAAATAAGTCTTTGATTAGGTGCATGTTCTCCTAATGGTTTTTCAAATTCAAAATTTTTTAAATATCTTATAAATGATTTTAAATGAGCAGCGCCTGTTCCAGCTTGAAGTTTTGTTGCAAAATCCTTTGGTGCCCCCATCTCAATTGTAATTGCGTTTGCAATGTCAGCCCACCTTTTCTTATAATTTTCGTAAAGTTTTTCTAATAACCTTATTCTTTCATCTTTTGATGAAAAGGCCCATGAGCTGTAAGCATTTTTAGCAGCATTCACAGCGTCGTTTACATCATCTTTATTACCCAATGTTATAACAGCGCAATTCTCTTCTGTTGCAGGATCAATTACCTTGATTTCTTCTTTACTTTTTGGTGATACCCATTTGCCATTGATATAAAAGTTTTTTTTATTTTCCATTAGAGATTCCTAACCTTTCTTTATTTTTTTGCAAATAGATTTGTTAACTCATAAACTATTGTAGCAGCCGCGAGTGATGTTACCTCAGCATGATCATAAGCAGGTGATACCTCAACTACATCTGCAGAGATTAAGTTCATACCTGATAAGCCTCTAATTACATTAACCATCTCTCTACTAGTCATACCAGCTATTTCAGGTGTACCAGTGCCAGGCGCAAAGGCAGGGTCTAGAACATCAATATCAATTGATAAGTATAATGGATTATCTCCTACTCTTTTTTTTATTCTTTCTGCAATTTTGTCAGTGCCTTCAGCCTGAAACTCATCACAATGAATTATTTTAAATCCGAAACTTTCATCATTTTTGAGATCTTCTCTACTATATAATGGGCCTCTAATACCAACATGCATTGAAGCATCATCCATGAATAAATTTTCCTCTCGCGCTCTTCTAAAAGGTGTCCCATGCGTATAGGGCGCACCAAAATAAGTGTCCCAAGTATCAAGATGAGCATCGAAATGAACTAGAGCAACAGGACCATTATTAATTTTATTTACTGCTTTTAATAAAGGAAACGCAATAGTATGATCTCCACCTAAACTAATTATACCACCAGTTTTTTTAAGAAGATCTAAGGCTCCTTCCTCAATTTGCTTAATTGCTTCATCTATATTAAATGGATTGCAAGTAATATCACCTGCATCAGCAACTTGTTGAACTTTAAAGGGCTCAACATCATAATTTGGATGATAATTTGTTCTTAAATGTCTTGAAGCTTGTCTAATACTTTGAGGACCAAATCTTGCTCCAGGTCTGTAACTGGTGCCTGCATCAAATGGTATTCCCACAATTGCAACATCACAGTACTCAACATCTCTTAATTCTGGTAGTCTAGCAAAAGTTGATGGGCCAGCAAATCTTGGAACCTTTGTACCACTTACTGGTTGAATGGGTTCTTTGCTTCTTTTTTTTTTCATCACAAAAACTCTATCACATTCTAACAAATTGGAATATCTTCAATAATACTAATTATGAAATTATTAAAGCTCATTTTATTGTATTTATTTTTAATTTCTCCAACACAAGCAGATACAATTTACGAATTAATAAAAATTCCAAACCTAGAGATTTATAATCTTAAAACTGAAAACAAATTAAGATACTTGAATGCTAAACAAGCATTTACAATAGGTATTGATAATAATATCAATTGTTTTAAATCATCAAAACAAGACCTAGATAAAAAATATAAGATTATTGAAAAAAATCTTAACAGATATTCTGAAAACTTTTTAAAAAAAATAAATTTAAAATACATTGTTATGTGTGAAGACTTATCAATCTCAGGCATTAACACTGCTGGAATACCTGATAATGTAATGAAAACTTTAATTATAGATATAAAATTTAACAATAGATATTTTGAAAGAGTGTTGCATCACGAAGTGTTCCATATAATAAATGATAGTTTCAAAGATATATTTAATGAACAAATTTGGTCTAGTTTTAATCCTAAAGAGTTCAATTATGCAGAATGTTCGACATGTACTAAAAAAATAGGATTAGAAACATTTTCTAAAACAGCTGGTTTTATTAGTGAATATTCACAATCTACCGCATCTGAGGATATGGCCGAGGTATTTTCTCATTTAATGTATGGAAATTTACCTGAGAAGGTAGATCCTATTCTTAAAAAAAAGATAGAATTCATCAAAAAAGGGCTCTTA
This sequence comes from uncultured Pelagibacteraceae bacterium, assembly GCA_902628565.1. Lineage (GTDB taxonomy): Bacteria > Pseudomonadota > Alphaproteobacteria > Pelagibacterales > Pelagibacteraceae > Pelagibacter. Next base: position 37,439 of record CACONR010000009.1, on the reverse strand, counting down.
AAAATTGATGAAAGTTTTATTTTATGATTGAAAAGATAAAAGCATCAAAATCTGAAAAAATAATATTTTTATTTGTTGTAATTTTAGGTTTATTTTCGATTACCTCTTTTGTTTTGCTAAAAGATAAATGCTTCTTTGTTAAGAATTATGATCCAAATGAAATTAATTTTGAAAATCCAAATAACATAGCAATTCTTAACGTTGAATGTGGAAATGTAATTATAGAGTTATATCCAGATATATCTCCTAATGGAGTAGAAAGATTTAAAACATTAATTAAATCTAATGCCTATGATGATGTGGCATTTCATAGGGTCATTAAAGATAAACTTGTACAAGCTGGTGATGTAGAATTTGGAAAGAAAGGAAACATTGATTATGGAAAAATTGGAACTGGAAAATCTGGTTTAGGCACAATCAAATCTGAAGTTGATAAAGATTTTAACTACACCAAAGGAAGTGTAGGATTAGCTCGATCTTTAAAATATGATACTGAAGATAGTCAGTTTTTTATAATTCTTCAGGATGAACCTTTATATGAAGGTGAATATACACCCATTGGAAAAGTAATATTTGGCTTAGAAGCTTTAGAAAAAATTAAACACTTAAATAGATCTGAATATGTTTTAAGGCCTGACTTTATAAATACTCTTAGATTATTTAATTAACTAAAGGTTTTCCAGTTGCAAGTGTATGTTTAATTCTATCTTGAGTTTGTTTAGTTTCAATTAATCTCATAAAAGCATCAAGTTCCAATTTAAACAAATCATCCTCTGTAAGAGTTTTATCTTTGGTAGTTTCACCACCACTTAGTACATGAGCTAATTCTTTAGCTACAGTCAAACCATGATCCAATATAACTTTATCATTATAAAGTTTTTCTAAAATTTTGTTCATATCATTAATAACTACTTTACCAGGTAAATTAAATGTAAGCTCCTTTGGTGCTTTAAAGTCCTTATTTTCATTTAAAATTTTTTTCGAAACTTCAAGCAAACTATTTCTATTCATAATTCTTTTATTTTCAGGCAATAAGTATTTCAAAGGTTCTGCCTCAACTGGAGAGGTGGCTGTTCTACCATAGCCAATTATATCAAATACTTTCAAAGGTGCATATTTTGGATCTTTTTTAGCCTCTTCAGTATTTAACCATCTAGCCAGCATTTCTTTACATCCACCACCAGCTGGAATTAATCCAACAATAGTTTCTACTAATCCGATTACAATATTTGTATGTGAGGCTACAAAATTACTTTGTACTAAAACTTCAAATCCTCCACCTAAAGTTAAACCTGATGGAGCCGATATTACCGGATGTTTTGAGTACTTTAGATGTTTACAAGTCTCTTGAAAATACCTAATAAATTTTTCTATAGATTGAAAATCATTTTTATTTGCAAATTCCATTGTGTAGGTCAGGTTAACACCAGCAGAAAATTGCATGCTTTCATTAATTATTATTAAAGGCTTATCAGTTGCTTTCTTAAGTGCATCCATTGAGTCATAATCGAGTGCGTTAGCTTTAGTGGTAAACTCAACAATATTGAAGTCATTAAATCTATAAATTGAAGCAGAGCTATTGCCATCAATACTTGAGGCAGTTTTCTTGATCTTACCTAAAGTTTCGATTGATGTGTACTTTTGTCTTTCACCATAAAAATTTTCATTTTTAGAATTTGATAAATCTTCTAAAAAACTATTACCTTTATATTCATCAACTTTGTCAAAAAAATTTTTAACACCGATTTCTTCTAACATCTCAAAAGGTCCTTTCGCCCAATTAAATCCAAGTCTCATAGCTTCGTCTATGTCATTAAATTCTTTTGTAATCCCAGGAACTAGAGATGAAGCATATTTTATTATCTTGGATAATACTGACCAAGCATAGTTTCCGTACTTATCTTTCCTATTAATTAGAGCCTTTAAATCTACTTTATCAGACTTAATATCTATTTTTTGACTTGTAGAATACTCTCCAGTTTCAAGATTAATAGCTTCCATAATTTTTCCACTATCAGTCTTCTTCATTCTGTAGAAGCCGCCTTTACCTTTTCTGCCTGTATATCCAGTTTCAATCAATTTTTTTACTAAAGGAATTTCTTTAGCAACTTCATGGAACTCATCAGATTTTGGAAGTTCTTTGATAAAACTTTTTAAAACATCTGCCATTAAATCTATTCCAATCAAATCATATAATCCAAAAACTCCTGTTTTAGGTATACCCATAGGTCTTCCAAAGATTGCATCTGCTTCCTCAACAGAAAGTTTCATCTTAAATGCTTCAGTCATTGCGATCTGCATTGCATAAACGCCTACTCTATTTCCTAAAAAACCAGGAGTATCATTACAAACAATTGCTCCTTTACCTAATTCTACTTCACAAAATTCTTTTAATTGATTTATCTTATTTAAATCATTGTCTTCATTCTTAACTATTTCTAAAAGACCCATGTATCTAACTGGGTTAAAAAAATGAGTAATACAAAAATTTTTTTTTTGATCTTTATTTAAATTTTGAGATAAAACTTTGATTGGGATTGAAGAAGTGTTTGATGAAACTATTGCTTCATCTTTTCTGCTTTTAAAAATTTTATCATAAATTTGATGTTTTATATCAATTCTCTCAACCACTGCCTCAACAATCCAATCAGCATCTTTAACAACATCAAAATCATCAGATATATTTCCAACTTTAATGTTATCAATTTTTGTTTTATCGATTAATAAAGGTGGCCTTGATTTATGAATTCGTTCTCTAGCATTTTGACTTATTTCAGTTTTTAAATCTAAAAGTGTGACAGGGATATTAGCATTACACAAATGAGCTGCTATACCACTACCCATTGTACCTGATCCAATAACTACAACATTCTTAATCTTCATTTGATTATTTTACTATTGATTAATTCCTCTAAGCCTCTCTGATCGTCTTCTTAAAAGCTCAGCGGTTACTAATATTAGTGTCGATAGTATTATTAAACAAGTTGCAACAGCTAGAATTGTTGGACTCAATTGTTCTCTTAAACCTGTCCACATTTGAATAGGAATAGTTGTATTTTCTAAACCTGCTAAAAATAAAACAACAACAACTTCATCAAATGAAGTTACAAATGCAAATAATCCACCTGAAATAACTCCAGGCAAAATTAGTGGTAAAGTAATTTTCATGAAAGTATTTACTGGATCACTACCTAAACTTGCAGCAGCTCTAGTAACGCTGTGATCAAATCCTGAAAGTGTAGCGGTAACTGTGATAACAACAAATGGTGTCCCTAATATAATATGAGCTAAGACTATTCCTGTATGGGTCGCTGCCAAACCAGCCTTTGCCATAAAGAAAAATATTGCAACACCTGAAATAATTAAAGGTACAATCATTGGAGAAATTAAAACAGCCATTATCAAACCCTTATATGGCATATGTCTGCTGCTCAATCCTAAAGCTGCAACTGTTCCAAGTATCACTGATCCGATTGTTGCAAAAATTGCAATAATAAAACTATTCTTAGCTGCTAATCCCCATGGATTTTTTGTTCCATAAATCATATCTTTATACCATCTTAAAGAAAAAGCATCTGGATCTAGACGTTTCATTCCATCAGAAAAACTCAAAAATTCTTCAGCGTTGAATGATAATGGAAATATTACAAACAAAGGTGCAATTAGGAAAAAGAAAACAGCACCACAAATTGTAAGATAAATGTAATGCCAAATTCTATAATGTGGTTCAGTATATTTTGGTAAAGCCATCGTGATTATCCTAATTTAATATTATCAATTCCAACTAGTTTGTTATAAAGCCAATAAATTACCAATACTCCACTCAATAACATTAATCCCATGGCTGATGCAAAGCTCCAATCGAGAGTACTTTTCATGTGGAAAGCAATTTGGTTACTTATCAAAGTTCCAGATGCACCACCAACTAAGGCTGGGGTGATATAATAACCTATCGCTAAGATAAATACTAATAGACAGCCCGCACCTATCCCTGGTATTGTTAGTGGAAAATAAACTTTCCAAAATGCAACAAATGGGGTTCCACCTAATGATTTTCCTGCCCTCATTAAGCTAGGTGAGATAGTTTTCATGACACTATAAAGTGGTAAAACCATGAATGGCAGCAATATTTGTGTCATTGCAACGTAACTTCCTGTTTTGTTGTACATCATCTCAGGTCTATTATCGTCAGCTACTAATCCTATTCCTACAAAGAAATCATTTACAATTCCTTGTTGTTGCAACAAAATCATCCAGCTTGCAGTCCTCACAAGTAATGAGGTCCAGAACGGCAGTAGTACGCAAATCATTAATAAGTTACTATACTTCATAGGCAAAGTAGCTAATAGATGGGCTATTGGATAAGCCATTAAGAAACAAAAGACTGTTACAAAAAATGCTATTTCAAGAGTTCTTAACCATAATACTCTATGAATTCTTCTATCTTCCTCTACACTTACTATTTTTCCTTCTTCATTTACGTACATGTCCATACCTTTAAGATATTTTTGACTTGTAAACTCAGGAGCTCTTCTTTTTATTGCTCTCCAGTACTCAATATCAGCCCATCTTTTATGAACTGACATTATTTGTTCTTTGTAGTTTCCCTCTTCAAATGATTTAGATTTTCTTCGTAATTTTTTAATAATACTTTTAAATCCATTTTTAGTATAGTTTAATTGAGTAGATAACTTACCTTCACGTTTATCCTCAACTAATTTTATGAAATCTTCATGAAAAGCAGCAAAAACTTCTTCATCAGGTAGCTCTTGACCATCCCAGTTCTCCATTGCTTTAAAAGTTTTTGGAAGCATTTGTGTTACCATTTTATCGTCAACACTTCTGAACAGCATATCACCTATTGGAAAGACATAAGTTATTATTAAGAAAAACAATAAAGGAGCAACAAGTAAAAAGGCTTTGATCTTATTCTTTCTCTCTGCCTTTTTAAGACTTACCTCTAAAGGTATACCATCTGTTGTTAAAATTTGTTTTATTTCAGAGCTCATAAATAAAAAGGGCGGTTACGAATAACCGCCCTTAAATTATAATATATAATTAAGTTTAATAAAACTTAAATTATAGACCAGCTTTCATAGCTTCCCATTTTTCACCAAGCTCTGTGCCGTTATCAGCCCAGAAAATTGGATCTACTAGGAAATAGTTTTTAGTGTTAGCCGGTGCAGTTGGCATCTGTGGTACCATGTTAGTCTTACCATCTTTATACCAAGGCTCACCTTTTTCCATAATGCCAATTGAAGATTTTCTCCAAGGAGCATATGCGATGTATTTAGCACTTCCTGCTAACATCTCTGAGCTAGTCATCATTGCTAAAGCTTTCTTAGCCATACCATTAGCATCGTTTGGTCCACCTTTAACTTGTACGAAATATTCGTAGTCAAGACCTTGGCCATCCCAAACTTGTTTAATTGGTGCACCTTCTCCAATTTCAGCATTGAAGAATCTACCATTCCAACCAGTAGCCATTACTACTTCACCTGATACTAATAGTTCTGGTGGTTGAGCACCTGCAGACCAAAATACACATCCACCTTTAGGGTCTGTGCATAGTTCTTTGATCTTATTCATTGCTCTTTCAACACCTTTTTCTGTTTCCAAAGCTTTGTAGATTTTTGCTCCACCTTTTCCTGGTTTAATACCATCTGCTGCTAAAGCGATCTCTAAGTTAGTTAAAGCGCTTTTATAGATAGCTCTTTTTCCAGGGAATTTTTTAGTGTTAAAGAAATCTTTGATAGTCTTTGGAGTACCTTTAACATTATTAGTGTTATAAGCATAATTCCAAGAATACAAAATATTTCCTACAGCACACTTACTAGGCATTGCGGTAAAGAAATCTTTACTTGCTGGAGTTCCATCTGGAGCTGGTGGGAAGTCTTTATCAAAATCAAATTCAACAAATAATCCTTCATCACATCCAGTAATAGTATCCATTGCAAACACGTCGATTATATCCCACGTGATTTTACCAGCTTCTTTTTGTGCTTTTATTTCAGACAATCCACCAGAATAGTCAACCCAGGCAATATTTATGCCAAGTTTTTTAGCTGTAGGATCACCATAACCTAACTTTTGAGACTCAGTATAAGCCCCACCCCATGACACTGCAGTTACTGTTGTTGCAAATGCTGAAGTAGTTAGTGAAAGTACAAAAGAAATAGCTAGTAATACTTTACTTAGTTTTTTCATTTTTCCTCCGTTTAAACGTTTTTTATAAAAATCAATTACAACAAGATAGATAATGAGAGTCAACAGGCCATTTTAGTTAATTTAACAATATATATGTAGTCTATGAAGGATCTAGCGCTCTTGCATCTTCGCTGTTCCAGCCTATCTTAATATCTTTACCTAGCTTGATATCCAAATTCGCTGAACTATTAGGAACTTTTAAGATAAATTGATTATTACCTAAAAGATTAATTCTAACTCTTGTGTGGTCTCCGTGATATATTACTTCTTCAATCTTTCCAGAATGTATATTATCCATTTTATCACTTGGATTAATCAAAGCTCTTTCAGGTCTTAAAGAAATTTTAGTTTTTTCACCTTTGCCTTTTACAGAAATAGGGTTTGCAAGTATATCTGTATTAGCTATTTTAACTTTACACTTACCGCCTGAAATATCTGAAACCTCACCAACAAAAGTATTATTTTCTCCAATGAACTCAGCCACGAAAGAATTCACAGGTTTTTCATAAAGCTCATCCGGACTTGAAAGTTGTTGAACTTTTCCATCATTAAAAACAGCAATACGATTAGACATTGTTAATGCTTCACTTTGATCATGAGTTACATAAACAACAGTTACCCCAATGTTTTCATGTATATGCTTGATTTCATATTGCATACTCTCTCTTAAATTTTTATCTAAAGCTCCCAGAGGTTCATCCATTAAAACTAGCTGAGGGTCAAATACCAATGACCTTGCCACAGCTACCCTTTGTTGTTGACCGCCTGATAATTGACCTGGCATTCTTGATGCAAAACCTTGAAGTGAAACCATTGATAAAGCCTTATCAATTTTTTTATCTGCCTCATCTTTTGGAATTTTTCTAACTCTTAATGGAAAGGCAAGGTTCTCATAAACTGTCATATGAGGAAATAGCGCATAATTCTGGAATACCATTCCAATACCTCTTTTATGTGGAGGTATACTTGAGATAGCCTTACCATCTAAATATATTTCACCATTTGTTGGTGTTTCAAATCCTGCCAGCATCATTAAGCAAGTTGTTTTTCCAGAACCTGAGGGTCCTAACATGGTTACAAACTCACCTTCTTCAATATCTAATTGAAGATCCTTAACGACTAAAACTTTGCCGTCATAGCTTTTATCTACTTTATCGAATTTGACGAAGTCTTTTTTAAGAGCCATAATTTTAATCAACTTTTAAACATTTGTAAGAATAAATTTCAACCTTTAATAATTAGCTTTTAACGTGAAGTTCTTTAGACATATTACAAAATAATTCTGCTCCTTTATCAGTAACTCTTATTGCTTCTGATGCCTCTACACCCCATTCACCAAATTGCATAACAGCTATCATGTGAAAACAAATATTAGGTTCCAAAATTGTCATGTCACCTTTATAGATATTTAATGTATGTTCCCCCCAATCTGGTGGATAACCAATTCCAATCGAATAACCTGTCCTAGATTTTTTTTCTATTCCATATTTATCTAATATTTTCCAAAATGCTTGGGCAACGTGATTGACAGTATTTCCAGGTTTTGTTGCATCAATTCCAGCTTCAAGTGCCTCTATTGTTTTTTTCATCGTATCAATTTTAAGTTGATCAGGTTTTCCAAGTAAAATAGTTCTGGCCATCGGCGCATGGTAACGCTTATAAACTCCAGAAAGTTCAACAATTGTAGCCTCACCATCAATAAATTTATCCTGTGTTGCGGTTAAATGTGAAGCAGATGTTCCTTTTCCAGTGGGAAGTAATGTTGCAATACTTGCATATTCTCCGCCAAATTCAGGAGTCCCATAAAACAATGCTTTTTGAATTTCACCAACAGCATCACATTGTCTAACCCCAGGACTTATTACTTCGTAAGCTTTTTTCATTCCAATTTCTGAAATTTTTGCGGCAGATTTCATAAAATTTATTTCAGTATTTGATTTTACCAGACGAGCCCAGTTAACTAATCTTTCAGAGTCTTTGATCTTGGCATCAGGTAAACCATCTTTAATTTTCTGATAACAGAATGCTGTAAAATAATGAGCATCCATCTCTAAACCAATAGAGAGCTTTTCCCATTTTTTACTCTTAATTATCTCTACTAAATAATCATAAGGATGCTTAGGCCAAGTGTGAATATAGAGTTCATCATATACGATTATATTTTCCTTCTTTAAATATGTTTTCAAATAAGCGCCTCCTGCATCTTGATCTCTAACAAAACATAAAGGCTCATCAGCATTGACATGAACTATTGCACATTGAGCATAATAAAAAGACCAAGCATCATAACCTGTTAAGTAATTTATGTTATTCGTATCGTGAGAAATTAGCAATTCGATGCCTTTATCTTGCATCATTTTTTGAACTTTTTTTAATCTATTCTTATATTCTTCTTTTGTAAAAAGACTCATTTATCTAAATTAAATAATTTTCCAAAGCCTAGAATATCTTTGTTCATTCCAATACTTTCTAAAGTATCCCAAATTAATGATTGATTGCTTGTAATGACAGGTTTACCTAATTTTTTCTCCAATCGTTCGATTATATTTAAAACTGGTAAAGCTGTACACGAAATAAATAAGGCATCAGCATTTTTGATTTCTATTTGCGATAAAGTTTCCAATAAAAAATTTTGATCTACTTTTCCGATATCATAATCAGCTGCGATATCTAGATAAGTATTTGCAACAACATCAAAACCTTGACTTAAAAAATAATTGACAATCTCATCATTCAATTTTTTACTGTAAGGAGTAAATATTGTTACTTTTTTTATATTTAACTTTTTTAGTGCTTTAATAGCCGCAGTGCTTGGTGTTGTAATTTTTGCTTTTGGTTTCGCCTCTTTAACTTTTCTTTCAATGGTATCATGTCCAACAGCTATAGTTCCAGAGGTACATCCGTAGACAACGCAATCTATGTTTTCATCTGGTAAAATATTTTTAGTAACATCCGTAACTTTTTCAGACATTTTAATTAAATTTTCTTTTGATAAAGGGTTGTAACATTCAATTCTATTTACAAAAAAATCTATATCTTTATCTTTAATTATTTTAATAAAATCTTTTTCAATTATAAAATCAGTAGCTAAGGCAATTAATCCTATTCTGGGATTATATTTCTGGATAAATTGTGGTTGAATTTTATTAGACTTCATTAAAATCCTTAAAAATCTTTGTTTATTAGTCTAGTTTAAATAAAGACATTATAAAATAAGATAATTTGGCGGTTGAAAATCTATTTAAATAAGATTTAATTTACTCTTTTATAAATTGTTAACAAATAGAGGAATATAATGAGAAAATTAATTATTGCTGCATTTATATTTGTATCAAGTTTTACAACAAATGTTTTTGCAGAGGTAAAAATGGGAATAATTTTGGGATTCACTGGTCCTATAGAATCTCTTACACCCGCTATGGCCGCATCTGCAGAGCTTGCTTTTAAAGAAGCATCGGACTCAGGTTCACTATTAGGTGGGAAAAAAATTTCAGTAGTAAGAGCAGACTCAACTTGTGTTGATTCAGCGGCAGCAACAGCAGCAGCTGAAGGTGTTATTGCACAAGGTGTAGCTGCAATCATGGGTGCTGATTGTTCAGGTGTAACAGGTGCTATTGCTTCAAATGTTGCTGTACCAAATGGTGTAGTGATGATTTCACCTTCCGCAACATCTCCAGGATTAACAACTTTAGATGATAAAGGGTATTTCTTCAGAACTGCTCCATCAGATGCTAGAGGTGGACAAATCCTTGCAGATATTACTAAGGATAGAAAAGTAAAAAGTGTGGCTATTACTTATACAAACAACGATTATGGTAAAGGTTTAGCTGATGTTTACAAAGCAGCAGTAGAAGCTCATGGAATAAAAGTGACTACGGTAAATGCTCATGAAGATGGAAAAGCAGATTATTCTTCTGAGGTGGCAACACTAGCTTCAGCAGGTGGTGATGCAGTAGCTGTTATTGGATATCTTGACCAAGGTGGAAAAGGTATTATTCAAGCTTCTTTGGACTCTGGTGCATTTGATAGATTTATTTTGTCAGATGGTATGATCGGTCAATCATTAGTTGATGCATTTGGAAAAGATTTGAGAAAGTCTTTTGGTTCAATGCCTGGGTCAACTGGAAAAGGTGCTGGAGTTTTTGCTGGTGTAGCTAAAGCTGCTGGTATTGATAGTTCTGGTCCATACACTGGTGAGTCATACGATGCAGCTGCTTTAATTGTTTTAGCAATGCAAGCAGGTAATTCAGCTGATAGAGCATCAATAGCCAAAAATGTGATGGATGTTGCTAACGGCCCTGGAACAAAAATTTATCCAGGTGAACTTAAAAAAGGTTTAGATTTATTAGCTAAAGGTAAAAAAGTTGACTACGAAGGGGCAACTGGAGTTACTTTTACAACTGTCGGTGAAGCTGAAGGTTCTTTCTTAGAACAAGAAGTTAAAGGCGGAAAATTCAAGACTAAAAAACAAAGATAATTTTATCTTAAAATTAAAACCCCTGACATTTTTATGTTGGGGGTTTTTTTTTAAAAAAATAAATATTTATCAGCCATATATAGAGCCCAAGCAAAAGCTGCACCCAAAATTATATATTTCATCTTCTTTATTTTATTTCTATTTTTTCAGGAAGTATACCCTTTGGTCTATATCTCATTATCAATAATAAACCTATTCCCATCATTAAAAATCTGAAATAAGGAACACTTTCAATTAAATGAACTTTTAAGAAATGAGTGTCAGCTAGACCAGCTGTTGTTAAATTAACTAAATATAATCCAATAGGTGCAGACTCAATCCATAAAAACCAAACCACAAAACCTCCTAAAATTGCACCAAAATTATTGCCACTACCACCTACTATGACCATAACCCAAATTAAAAAGGTATATCGCATAGGTCTGTAGCTGCCTGGAGTAAATAATCCATCTTGGGTTACTAACATAGCGCCGGCTATCCCAACTATAGCTGAACCTAAAACAAAAATTAGTAAATGTTGTTTCACTACATTTTTGCCCATTGCATTCGCTGCCTCTTCATTGTCTCTAATAGCTCTCATCATTCTACCCCATGGAGAATAAAGAGCTTTTTGAGTTAGAATTAATAGGATAATAACAACAATTAAAAACAAACCTGAATAACAAAGTTTTACAAAAATTGATGATCCCTCAATGACAAATTGATTTAGAGCGGCTTGTCTCTCAGTTAAATCTGTTATTAAATTCAATTTACTTAGGTTAAATTTTTCAACTAAATTTATAAACCAATCTGTTTGTTGTAAATTAACCTCATAAGGTGCAGGGCGCTTCAATCCAATAACATTTTTTACACCTCTGGTGAGCCAATCTTCGTGTTTAATTATTGCTATAACAATTTCAGATATTAACAAAGTAGCTATTGCCAGATAGTCTGCCCTTAAACCTAAGGCAACTTTACCAATGACAAATGCTAATCCACCTGCAAACAGAGCACCAACTATCCAAGAAAAAATAATTGGAAGACCAAAACCACCAAGAAATCCTGTTTTTGCAGGATCTACTTCCTCTATTGCTTCAATCCCTGGTTCAGATACAAATCTAATGATTATTATTCCTGCAATTATAATAGTTGCAATAATATAGGTTCTAATTTTTGATTTTTCGTATTTTTTTAACATGTATCTAATGGCTAATACCATCCCTATTATTAGTAAAAGAGCCAAAAGAATATTAGATCCGCCTGCGCTCCATGCTTCTTGAACAGGATCAACTGAGATTAAAACTGCTGCTAAACCACCTAAAGCAGTATATCCCATTATACCAAAGTTAATAAGACCAGCATAACCCCATTGAATATTAGCACCCATTGTCATAACTGCTGAAATCAAACAAAGATTAAAAATTGATAAAGCAATATTCCAAGATTGAAAAATTCCAACAAGAATTATTAGTCCCATCATAATAGTATAAGCAGCAATTACATTTAAATTTTTTCTCACAATATTTTCCCTTTAAAAATTCCAGAAGGTCGATAAAGCAGCACAATAACAAGAATTGAAAACGATACTGCAAATTTATAATCTGTTGAGAGCAATTGGACTAAACTATTTGGCTCCAAGCTTTCTGGTAACAGGTAAATAAAAAATTTCTTGTAAGCATAAGTTAAAAGAATTTCTGAAAAAGCAATTACATAACCTCCTAAAAATGCACCAAAAGGATTTCCTATACCCCCAACAATAGCTGCAGCAAAAATTGGAAGCATATTATTAAAATAAGTAAATGGTTTAAAACTTTTATCTAAACCATATAGCGCTCCACCAATTGTAGCTAAAACTCCCGCTATTATCCAAGTAATCATAACAATTTTTTTTGGATCAATCCCAGACAACAAAGCAAGATCTTCATTATCAGAATAAGCTCTCATGCTTTTTCCTGTTTTTGTTTTATTTAAAAACCAAAAAAGAGCTGAAACTAAAATTAATGTTACAACAATTGTAATTACTTGAGTGGATTTGATTGCAAGGCCTTCGTTAAGACCAGTCATTTCTTTAAACTCACTAGCTTTAATCAAGAATTTTTCACCATCAAAAAATCTTCTATCAGAGGGACCGATAATTATTCGAACAACTGCTTGGGTGACAAACATTACTCCAATACTCACCATTGCTAATTGAACAGGGGGGCTTTTACTGACTCTATAATATTTAAAAACAAATTTATCTATCAAAAGCATATAACCAACCATAAATATAATAGCAAAAGGAATTGCGATAAGAGCGGTTGGTAAAATACCCAAACTTATTCCTAAAGATTGAAAATACCATGTGAACAAAATTGTGACCATGGTTCCAAAAGACATCATATCCCCTGTGGCAAAGTTTGCGAACCTCAAGATCCCATATATCAACGTTACAAAAATTGCACCTAAAGCTAATTGTGATCCATAAGCTAATGCTGGTACAAAAATATAATTTAATAAAAGTACAATCGCGTTTATATAATCCATATCAACCGCCTAAAAATGAACTTCTTACTCTTGGATCATTGAGTAATTCTTTTCCTGATCCTGAATAACGATTTTCTCCTGTAACCAGTACATAACCTCTGTCTGAAATACTTAAGGCTTGTTTGGCGTTTTGTTCAACCATCAATACTGCAACATTTGTACGTTTTACTTTTACAATATGATCAAACAATTCATCCATTACAATTGGTGAAACTCCTGCGGTAGGTTCATCTAACATTAAAACTGATGGCTTAATCATAAGTGCCCTACCAAGCGCAACTTGTTGTCTTTGCCCTCCGGATAATTCACCAACTAATTGATTTCTTTTTTCACTTAATATTGGAAACAATTCATAGATCTCATTGATTACTGAATTATAACTATCATTAATTAAGAAAGATCCCATTTCTAAATTTTCCTCAACAGTCATTCCTGCAAAAACATTTTTTGTTTGAGGAACGAATGAAATTCCTGACTTAACTCTATCTTGTGGTGATAATTTGGTTATATCTTTGCCATCAATTATTACTGAGCCAGATTTTAAATTTAATAAACCTAACATAGCTTTCATAGCAGTTGACTTTCCAGCACCATTAGGACCTAAAATTGAAACAATTTCTCCTCTATCTACATTTACAGAGCACGAACTAATAATATCAGGACCATTTCCATAGCCTCCTGTCATTTTATTTCCCTCAAAAAACGCCATTTTAATTATCTTTTACTTTTGACCCTCTTCCTAAATAACTTTCAATTACCTTTTCATCCTTTTTGGCATCTTCAACCGAACCCTCAAATAGTACTGATCCTTCAGCCATTACAATTACTGGATCACACAATCTTCCAATAAAGTCCATGTCATGCTCAATCATACAAAAAGTATATCCTTTTTCTTTATTGAGCTTTTCGATAGCTGTACCAAGATCTTTAAGTAATGTTCTATTAACACCTGCTCCTACTTCATCTAATAAAACTAATTTTGCATCAACCATCATTGTTCTGCCAAGTTCTAATAACTTTTTTTGACCACCAGACAAATTACCAGCTAACTCATTTCGTAAATGACCTAAATTCAAAAATTCTATAACTTCTATTGCTTTTTGCTTAATAATATTTTCTTCTTTCATAATCAGATTGGGCTTAAATATTGCGTTCATTAGTTGTTCACCTGATTGATTACCTGGAACCATCATTAAATTTTCTAAAACAGATAAGTTTGTAAACTCGTGTGCAATTTGGAAAGTTCGAAGAAGTCCTTTTGAAAATAATTCATAAGCAGGAACATCAGTAATATTTTCATTATTAAACATTACACTACCAGCTGAACATTTTAAGTTTCCAGCTATCAAGTTAAATAAAGTTGTTTTACCAGATCCATTAGGACCAATTATTCCAGTTATAGTTCCTTTCTTAACTTTTAAAGAGCAATCTGACACTGCTGCTAATCCACCAAAATATTTTGATAGATTATTAATTTCTAAAATATTTTCTGACATTAATTATTTATTTAATCTTTTATAAATACTATTTAAAGAATTTATAACGGATTTATAGGCCCCCTTATTCTTCATTTCTTTAAGACCTTGCTCATTTAAACCCTGTGGCGTTTGAGATTCTTTTACCAAATATTTTAAATCTTTTTTTGAATTGACAACTGCATCTTCAGATAAGGCTAAAAATAGGTTTGTTATATATTTTTGTGCATCTATTCTTTTTATTCCCTTCTTTACTAACCAACTACTCATTACATTTAAGATTTCATAATAAGAAGCCATCATTCCCGATGTTGACCAAAAGTTAATTGATAACTTTTCATTTTTAATTTCAATTGTAGATCCAATTTTATTAAAAAAATCTTTTACTTTTTTATTTGGTGGATAAATTGGGACAGGCCCTTTTTTTAAAGATATTGGGGGAAGTGGTATTGCTCTTACAATTTTTGACTTTACTTTAATAATCTTTTTTAGTTCCATTAATGTTATTGTTGAAATAAAACTGATTATCATCTGACTTTTTCTAAAATTTAAATTTTTTAGTATTTTTTTTCCCACTATAGGAGTAACTGCTAAGAACACCCAATTAGAATTATTAATCACATCTTGGTTATTTTTTGCAATACTTACTTTATTAAATCTTTTTTTTAAATTAAGTGCTATTCTTTTATTTCTTGGTGAAATAATAATTTTTTTATATTTTATTTTTGAATTACATATTCCAATAATAACTGAAGAAGCTATTTTTCCTGTGCCAATAAAACCAAGTTTCATAATTTTATAAATTTTATTTATTTAAGATGATAGATTAATTTTTAAAAAATGAACCCCTAATTCTTAATAGTTCTCTGCTTAAATCTTTATTTTCCTTGAAAGGTTTTCTGCCATGTAACCAAAAATAATTATTTGCAACTACCGCTGATCCTACAGGCAATTTAGTTATCACTTTATTCTTACTTTCCTCTAAACAATCAGATAACTTTTGTAAAAAATTACCTTGAGACATATTTTTTGGTTCAGGAAACTGATCAATGTAAGATATCTGGGGTCTGCCATCTTTATCTTCTGAAAATATCGGATGCTCTACTTTATAGTCTACATTCTTGCTCTTTGGCGAGCCCCATAAAAAATTCTGTTTTCCAACTGGATCATCGAAAAGTTCTTCACAATATTCCCAATCATCTAAGTGTAGCATTGCTGTTTCTCCACCCTCTACATTTTTTTCCTCGATCTTTGTCATTAAAAGCCAATCAGTAATTTCTTTTACATATGTTCCATCAGTATGAAGATCCATATTAGTATAAGCTTTCCTTAAATATGAGTCACTTTTATCCTCATGCTTAACATGAAATCTTGCATAATATTTGCCCGCCATAGAATCATGATTTGGCACTCCTATTAAATGCGATATTGCTGTTGATAATTTTACTAAAAAAATATCATCAACATTTGCGTTTTTATTATCAGGACCAATTATGAAACAGCCAAGATTTCTATCTCTTATTATTCTATTCATTATAATACCAAGCTTGTTTCCACTTAAATCATCTAAGCTTTTAGCAATTGTAAATCTTGTGAAAGGTTTGTATTCGATAGCTGTTAAATCAAATTTTTTAAATGGAAAAATCAATTTTTCAATAGTCTCGTCTTTAATTTTTATATCAATTATTCTAGGAGATATTCTATTACTTGATATTTCAAATCCAGATATATTTTCCATAATTTATTTTCTAATTAACATAATACCAAATTATTTTTAAATTACTAAAAAAAGTTGTTTACTATCCCAATAGATATGGCTGAAAAAATTGTTGGGTATACAAAATTTTTTTTAGTAATAAAAAATATTCCAAGACTTAATAATACAACAATCAACCTACTTAAATAGCTAGCATCTGTAAGGGCACCTACTGGAAAAATGATTGTTCTGGCAATCAAAGCTGCAAGTGTTGCATATGCTAAACAATTAAACCATCTAAAAATTTTAGAAGACTCCTTTATTCTTAATGATGAGAGTACACCTAAAAATCTTGAAAGATAAGTTGCTAGTGATGTAACGATTATAGATAACAAGACACTAATTGACATTTTTTTCTCCAAGCAAATATGCTATTGAGCCACCTACAACGCCACCTAATATAATAGACCACTCAGGTGAAAAAAAATAAAAAATAGGACCCAAAATTGCTCCTAAGGTAACTGATAAAGTAATTTGCAAAGTTTTCATTGCTCCTACCATCATACAAGTGAAATAAATTGGATTTAAAATCGCTAAACCCATTAACATATCTTTATTTAAATAATCTGCTAAATAAAAACCTAAAATTGTTGCTAAAACAGATACACTTAAAGTTGCTGAACCAATTCCTATCCAAAAATCAACCCTGTCCTTTTTTTCAATTGTCTCATAATTACTTTTCATAATTAGCCATGCCGAGACAGCTATAAAATGACATGACAAATAATATTTCCATTTTGGTTGACTATCATCCATCATTAATGGAAATAAAGATACTGCCATTGGGTAAAGTCTTGCATTAACAAACCAAACTGCAAAAAAGATACTAATTAATGATGCTCCAATAAGAATTGACTCTGCCATTACTAATGATCCTGGCAAGGCATAAATCAACAATGTTGATAGGACACTTTCTTGAATATTAAAACCAACGTTTTTAAGAAGTGCACCGATCGCAACAAAGCAACATGCCAACGCGATTGCGGGGCTGTCAGGCTTGAGGATTGATTTATATCCTTTTAAAAAAAATTCTTTCTTTATCATTTAGCCGCCAAGAAATAAGCGACCAACATCTGGATTTTTTAAAAGATCATCACCTTTGCCAGCAATAGCAGTCTGTCCAGAAACGAGAACATAACCTATATCAGCAAATTCTAATCCTTTTTTGGCATTTTGTTCAACAAGAATGATTGTCTTTTTTTCATTCTCCTGGAGATCTCGTAATATTTCAAACACCATATCAATATATCTTGGTTCTAAACCAATTGATGGCTCATCAACTAATAGCACTGATGGCTTCATCACTAACGCTCTAGAGATTTCTAACAATCTTCTTTCACCTCCTGAAAGTACTTTTGCAGGCTGATTTCGTCTATTTCTTAATCGTTCATATTTTTCAAAAATCCTCTCAGCTTCTTGATAAGACTCTTCTGTTTTTTCTTTTATGAATCCTCCCATTAATAAATTTTCTTCAACTGTCATATCCGGAAAAACAGAGTTATCTTGAAGTATATAGGCAATACCAACTGATTTTAATTTTTCAGCTGGACTTAAATTTGTAATTTCGTTGCCATCAATTTCTATTTGGCCTGAAAAAATATTAGTAAAACCATAAATTGAGTGAAGAATAGTGGATTTACCCGCTCCATTTGGACCTATTAAACATAACGATTGAGCCTTGCCTACAAAAAGATCAAAATTGTGTAATATTTCCATTTTTCCGTAACCAGCATTCATATTTTTTATTGTAAGATGAACATTTGAGGGTGAAAGTTTTTTTAAATCTTCAGCAACTGGTGCCTTACCTAAAACTTCATATTGATTAGACATTATTGTGCTCCTAAATAAGCATCTATTACACGCTTATCATTTTTAATCTCATCAGGTGTACCGTTAGCCAACATTTTTCCATGCGCTAAACAAAAAATATCTTCGGCTAATTGCATAATAACTCTCATGTTATGTTCAATTACTAATAATGTTATCCCGAAATCCTGATTTACCTTTATTAATCTGTCTATAATTCCATTTATTAGTGTTGGGTTTATTCCTGCAGTTGGTTCATCTAACAAGAGCATTTCGGGCTCGTTCATTAAAGCCATTGCCAGCTCTAATAATTTTTGCTGGCCAAAAGATAAATCTCCAGCTCTTAATTTTCTTTTTTGGAACAAACCAACAAAACTTAACAAGTTTTCAGCCTTTTCTGTAAGTTCTTTAGGGATTTTCGAAAAAATCTTTAACAAACTTGAGTCACTTCCTTTATGGCTAATTAGCATATTTTCTACACAATTCAGTTTTCCATATATTCTTGTTTGCTGAAAAGTTCTTAACAAACCTAATTTTGCAATGATTGGCACTGGAAGTTCTGATACTTCTTTTCCATTAAATTTGATTGATCCATTATCAATAGGATAAGTTCCTACAATTGAATTAAACAAAGTAGTTTTGCCAGAGCCATTTGGACCAATTAGACCAACTATTTTTCCTTTTTCAACAGACATGGAAATATCAACATTAGCTTTAACACCGCCAAATGATTTACTTACGTTGTTTACCTCTAGAATACTCATTTTAATTCTACCTGTGCTTTTCTATCTGCTTCATCAACAACTTCACCAAATCGCTCAGGATATTTTTCTCTAAGCCAACCCATAATTCCCTCTGGAAAGTAAATTACTATGACAACAATAAGAACTCCAAGAGCCACATACTGCCAACCTAAAAATAATGTCCAAAAACCTTCTTTGAAAATATGAAAAACAGTGGCACCAATAACAGGTCCCCATAAAGTTCCTTTTCCACCCAAGATTGCCATGAGCACCATAAATACTCCCATCTCTCTTCCATCAAAGGCAACATCAGTTGAATCAATATATCCAACAAGCCCCCCCATAATTCCCCCAGCCAAACCACAGAAAAATGCTGAAACCATCCAACCAATTATTTTATACTTCATGGTTTCAATTCCCATAGCTTCAGCTTTATCTTCGTTATCTCTAATGGCATTTAGAATTAATTTAAAACGAGTTGAATAAATTGCGCGTACAGTAATGAATGCAAGGACTAATGCAAAAAAACTACAAAAATAAAAAAACTCTCCTCTTGCTTCTAAACCACCAACGTTTGGAAAAGGTGGAGTTGTAAATCCTTGGCCTGCTCCAATTATTTCAATACCTCCAGAAATTTCTCCTGCGGCTACTCCTAAACCTAAAGTACATATTGCAAAATAATGTCCTCTCAATCCTAAAATTGAATATCCAATAAGACCAGCTACTATTGTTGGAACAACTGCTGCAACTACAAGTCCAGCTGCCATTCCTTGAAAAAATTGTGTAGGAGTATGTACGAATGTCTTTTCTCCCCCACTTTCAGTCCATTCGGCTAATGGAAAAAACATTCCAACTTGTACTGAGGCACATAAATACATTCCAAGCCCATAAAAAAGAATGTTTCCAAACGAATTGTAACCCATCTCACCACCTTGAATATTCCAAGTAACAGCAAGAATAATTAATACACAAAGAATAGATAATTGAACTTTAAAAGCAGGAAATATAAATGGTGCAGCAAGTCCAAAAACTAATATTGATGCGTATAAAATAAGGTTTTTATTCACTTTAAGTACTCTCTCTTTCTAGAAAGCTTAAATCTTCTATAAACTAGAATTAAAACCAATAATAAGAATACTGATCCAATTCTAAACTCTGTTCCTAAGATATAATCAGCAAATTCTTCAAAAACTCCTAATCCCATTCCTGACATAGCAACACCAGGTAAATTTCCAAGGCCTGCCACGATTACAATCATAAACGATCTAATTGTATAAGGTAATCCCATATAAGGATGAATTGTAAATGTTATTGATATTAAAGCTCCCGCAACACCACATAAAGCAGCATTAATACCAAATGTTGCAGCATAAACTTTTTCGGTATCAACGCCTAAAATCTTTGCAGCTCTTGCATTTTGAGCAGTTGCTCTTATTGCTCGACCAAGTTTTGATTTTTTCATATAAATAACTAAACAAATTGCAAAAACAATACTTACTACAGCAGAAAATATTTTAGAATTTGGTAAAACCACATTGCTATCAAATAAGAAAGTGGTTCCGTAACCAGAGTTAGCTAAAACAACATCTGCACCAAATGCAAAGTTCATTAATTGCATAAAAAGAATGCTTATTCCAAAAGTTGCAAGAATTGAGATAAATAAGTCTCTATCAACTACTTTATTAATGACCAACTTATAAATTCCGACACCCACAAAATACATTATTATTGGTGATACAATGACACCCCATGCAGGATGTATTCCATAAAGATACATAAAGTAAGCAATGTAACCACCAAGAATAACTAAATCACCTTGTGCAATATTTATGATATTCATTACTCCCCACTGCAATGCCATGCCATAAGCAATTAAAGCAAACAATACACCTAATAAAATTCCGTCCAAGCAAGCTTGAATGGTTATCATCGGATATTGGAAAACCATGAAATCCATAAATTGCCTCTTAAAAAAAATACCCCCTAAAGTTTAGGGGGTATTTGTAGATTTGTTATTATCTGTCAGACCACTTAGGAATTGGGTGAATCAACTTAGCTGAAGCCCACTTCAATGGAGCTACAACTTTGTTTTCACATTTCCCAGCGCCATCACACATTACTTGGAAAAGTACCATCGGCTTGTCAACATTTTGACCACCTGGTGCGAACTTAATATTTCCATAGAATGTTTGCATGTTCGTTGCTGCAAGAGCATCTCTTACTTTCTTTTGATCAAAAGAATTAGCTCTTTCAAAGGCATCCTTGAACACTAACAATGCTGCAGAAGATTCTGCTGATTGATATGGCGGATCATATCCAAACTCTTTTTGGAAGTCTGCCGCATACGTCATACCATCTTTAAAGAAGTTATCTTTATAAGTTAGAGTTTTATGCCATTGAGAAGCACATAACGCATACTGAGAATTTTTACCATGTTGTTTTGATAATTTCGCAGCATCACAATGTGTCATTGCTAACATTGGAACATCAACTTTCATTTCAGCAATTTGTCTGATTGCAGTTAATGCACCTTTTGTGTGTCCTGATACCACAAGAACATCTGGCTTCATTTGTTTTACTTTAACTAATGTAGCAGCCATATCGTTAAGCTCTTTTGGCAGCTTGTCGTCGATTATAATTTCAGATCCAGTTTCTTTCGCTGCGTCTAAAATACCTAATCTTACGTCTTGTGAAAAAGCATCTTGTTCAAATGCTTGTGCAATTCTAACACCTTTTCCACCATTTAATTCAACTGCTGTTCTAATAGCTACATCAAGATATAAGTTGGCTGGAGCTAAAACTGCAAATAGATATTTGTAACCTTTAGTAAACAAAGATCTAGACGCACCATTTGCTTCCACCATTGGTACACCATATTTTTCTGTAACAGGTGCAATTGCTTTTGTTAAACCTGAACTATAAGGCCCAAGCATAAACTCAACACCATCTTGTGAGATTAATCTTTCTGCTAATTGAGCCGCTCTTTTTGGGTTTGATTCATCATCGTAATAAATGATTTCAAACTTATAAGTTTTTCCACCAACTTTAACACCACCCATGCTATTAATTCTGTCAACAGCCATGTTATAACCGTTTTGAGTATGAACACCATTAGATGAATATTTACCAGTCAATGAAATAGCAGCACCTAAAACAATTTTATCACCAACAACTTTTGCAAATGATACAACTGAAGATGAAAGTAAAATTGCTACTGCAGAAACAAAACTCAAGATTATCTTGTTTATTTTCATTTTATTTCCTTCTGTTATTAATTAATTAATTCTTAATTAAATAAATAATTTTCTTTTATTGCAAGAGGCAAAAACAACTTTGGATATGTTTAATATTGTTGTGTAACAATAATAATTAACGCGATGATCACTAAAACACTCGCTGAGATTGTATTAATTGTTTTTGGATTTGCTTTGATCCATGTAATTAATTTTTGTGCTAGCAAAGCATAACCAATTAAAGAAATAAAATCTAAAACTACATAAGTTGTTATTAAAATAAAGAATTGAACAATATAATTAGTATTAAAATCAATAAACTGGGGAAATATTAAAGGAAAGAATAACCAAGCCTTTGGACTTGTACCAGCAACTAAAAAACCATCTTTATAAAAAGAAAAAATACTTTTGGTACTAATTATTTTTGAATTTACATCTTTTGGAGAAGATTTGTACACATCATAAGCCAAATACATTAAATAAATAACTCCTATCCACTTAAAAAAGTTCAAAAAGTTTGGATTATCCGACAAAAAATTTCCTATAACAAAAATTACTAAAGTTGCTTGAAATAAATTTGCAGTAACATCACCTAGAGCTGTCCAAACGCAATTTTTAACACCATAATTCATCGAATAAGAAATAATAACTATCCGAGGGGTTCCAGGTGTGATGAACAGAAAAATTATGATCTGTAAAAAAAGGATAAAATCTAGGGGGAGCATAAAAAAAAAGATAGTCCTAAAAAACCGGGAGCTAAAGATGGCTAAGTAGGACTATCAAATTACATTATAACAGATCCTAAAAGAAATGCATTATTGATTTTTTTCAAATATAAAGGATTTATGAAAAAAAAAGGTCACAGGCCAGTTACCCGAGTTAAAAATCCAGAGCCAAATCATGAAAATCCAGATTGGGTCATCTGGGCAGCTTGGGCCGATAGGATCACTTTTGAAGATATCGAAAAAAAAACTGGCTACCGAGAATCTGATGTCATTAAGATAATGAGAAAATCACTCAAACCATCATCATTTAGATTATGGAGAAAAAGAGTTCATCAAAAAAGTATCAAACACAGAAAAAAATTTGAATATTCACGAAAACAAATTACTAGTAAAATAAAAAAAGATGATTATCTATAGATCATGAAAAAAATAACAATTTATACTGGTCCTATGTGTAGTTTTTGTGATGCAGCAAAAAGATTATTAACGCGTAACAATGCTCCCTATAATGAAATTGATATCTCATCAGTTGCAGGTGCTATAGATGAGATGATTGAAAAAGCTAATGGCAAAAGAACTATTCCTCAAATATTTTTTGATGAACAACACATTGGTGGTTATGATGAAGTTAGAGCTCTAGAAAAAGAAAATAAACTAAAAGATCTATTAAAATAAATTTTTCAAAATACAATTGAGTATTATCGAAGAATACTCAGAGGATCGTAATAGCAACCTATTTCTTCTATCGTTTCAAAAAAGATTGCATTTAATTCTGATGAATGGAAAGTCGGACAAATTCTTTCTGCTTGTAAATTATTTGTATATTCTTTTTTGACTTCATTAATTGCTAATGAACTTGATAAAGAAGTGGAGGCTTGGGCTAAACTTCCTGTATGAGCTAGAGTAAAAGCAGGACTTATCATGGCAGAATATTGAGTACAATTACTCAAGATGGGTAGCAAAAATAGTAATAAAAAGATTCGTTTCACAGAAGCAATCTACATAAAATTTAAAAATTTTAAATAATCAATTTATTCAATTTGGGTTTCAAATTATTTCTTCTTTATAAGCTCAGTATTATTAATGTTAATTGCCATACAAGTTATGTCATCTCTTAACTTTTCTGCACCCCAGTTAAGCTCTTTTTCAATAGACTCAACTATAGATTTTGGTGTGACCTGTGACATTTCGTTTATAATCTTTTGTACCCCTTCAGCTCCTAATTCTTCACCATTTTTCATATACCCTTCAGTTACTCCATCTGTATAAACTACAAAAGTTTTATCTTTAAGATTAATAGTATTTGATTTCACCATCGACTCTGTAAAATATTTTACAATACCAATTGGTGGCATTTCTGATTTAATATATTCATAATTTTTATTTTCATCAAAAGTGAGAATACTTTCATGACCTGCATTGATGAACACTAGTTCACCCGTTTTGATATTTAATTTACCAAAAACAGCAGTGACAAACATTCCTTTAAATTTTGCCTCCACTAATTCATTATTAACACCAAAGACAACTTTTTCTAAAGGGAATTTTAAATTAGTAAGAGTTCTGAAAATAGAAGAAGCTTTAGCCATATACATTCCAGCTTTTACTCCTTTGCCGGAAACATCTGCTAAAGTAAAAAAATATTCTTCAGGTGTAGATCTTACGACATCAAAATAATCCCCAGAAACATCCCTTGCTGGGACGTTTTTAGCAAAAATAAAATTCTCAAACTTTGAAATATCAGGGAATAAGCTCTTTTGAACTCCCGCAGCAAGTTCTCGTTCTTTTAAAAGTTTAGCTTCTTTTTGTAAATTAGCTAAGGCCATTTTATTTTCTTCAATAAATCTAAAATATAAACCAGTTAGAAATGTTATAGTTACTATGAAAATCGGGTAACTAAAATCTACTAACTCTGACCTAAATTTATAAATAGAAAAACCGATAATAATAATTGCTAAAATGTTACCAAAGAAAATTGATAAACTATATTTCGGTTTAATTTTTTGGGATAAAATAAAAGTGAGTAAGGCAACAATAATAGAAAATATAAGTTCAAAGATATAGGTGTTAGGATTTCTTATCAGATAAGACTGGTCTAAAATATTTTCAATAACATTGGCATGAACTTCTACTCCAGGTATTGTAATACCAAGTGGAGTTTTTACTAAATCGAATAAGCCTTGAGCTGAAGCTCCAATTAAAACATATTTATTTTTAAAAAAACTTTTTTCAAAATTACCATCGTAAACATCACCTGCAGAAATATATTGTTTTTTTTGCGATTTTTTATATTTGATCCAAATAATACCGTTAGGATCAGACTCTACTTTATAGGGTCTAGCACTTATTCTTTTTATTCCTACCTCATTTAATTCTACATAAATATTTTTTTGTTTGGATCCAACTCTAACCATTTCTAAACCCATCGTTGGATATATCTTTTTATTAAACTGAACAATTAATGGTAAAGATCTAATTATTCCATCGAGCTGGTCTAAAAAAGAAATAGAGCCAAGACCCTGAACATTTTTCTCTAATTTTTCTAATGAGCCTATAGAAAATGGATAAGAATATGTAAATTGTTTTGGTTCACCTCCTTTAGAAAGAAATCTTGCTTTTGCTTTTCGATCATAATTTGAATGTGACGGGACATTACTACCCAATACTGCAATAACTGATTTTGACTCTTTTAATTTTTCTGCGAATAAATCATCTGGACCCTTTAATTTTTGCAACTCAGTAATATCTGTGGGAATTAGATTATAAGATTTAATAATTTCTTCAGGAGACTGTTTATCTTTTTCAGTAAAGAATATATCAAAACCAATTGCTTTTGGGTTTGCGGTATTCAATCGATCAAGAATTTTTGCAAAAACTGTTCTATTCCATGGAAATTGTCCAAACTTTCCTAAACTTTGTTCATCAATATCAATGATAACTACTTCGCTGTCTTTTTCTTGAGCAAATATTTTTTGATACAAATCAAAACTTAAATAAGAAACTGACTTAATAAACGCTGGATTTAAAATTTTGAGAAAAATTAATAGTGTGAGTAATAATAAAAAAATTAGATAATTTAAATTTTTTTTTACAAAAGCTTTCACGTAGTGAAATTTATATCTAATTTAGGTAATGTAAACGAAACTTATTAAGAACTAGCTAATTACTTCTTTTTTCTTCTTTTCTTTTTAGCTTTTTTCTTTTTAGCGGCTCTTTTTTTCTTAACTATCTTTTTCTTCTTAGCTACTTTTTTCCTAGGTTTTTTCTTAACTACTTTTTTCTTCTTTTTAACTACTTTTTTCTTTTTCACTGCTTTTTTCTTAACTGCTTTTTTCTTTTTAGCTGGTTTTTTCTTCACAGCTTTTTTCTTAGTAGCTTTTTTCTTAGTAGCTTTTTTCTTTTTACCTTCTTTTTTCTTAACTACTTTTTTCTTTTTAGAACTTTTTTTAGTAGCTTTTTTCTTCTTACCTTTTTTCTTATCTACTTTTTTAGCTTTTTTCTTTTTATTCTTTTTCTTTTCTGCTTTGGCTTTTTTCTTTTTAGCTTTTTTCTTTTCTGCTCTCTCTTTTTTAATAGCAACTTTCTTCTCTTTATCTTTTTGAATATTTTCTCTTATAATTGATTTAATTTCTTCTTTTTCAAATCCCATAGACTTAAGCTCTTTCTTAAGTTGTTTTCTCATTTCTTTTCTCTTACCTTTTTTTTCATCTGGTGAGAGCTTAGCAACTCTTAAAGCTTTCATCTTTTTGTTAAATTTCTTTAATTGATTCTTGGTAATTTTTTTTGCTTGCCCAGGTGCTTTACCTTGAGTCATTGAAGCCATGCTATAAGGGTTATCTAGTAAAGTTGATCCTAAACTATTTCCAATGAGCACTGCTCCAGGTCTCATTCCTAAAGTATTATTTTTTCCTGGACCTATTAATAAAGTATCCGTTCTACCTTTTGATACGACTGTTTGAAATTCTGTTCCTCTAGAACCAAGTGTTCCCTCTGGCACTTCAACAGTTAAACTATCAGGATCTTTTTTACTAATTAAACCTGAGATAACTTTTAAACTTCCTTGTTTAACACTTGCAACTATCTTTCCGTCATTCGTTGCTGGATCAAAAATAAACGTATCCATTACAACTTCAGAGTCTTCACCTATAGTAAATGTTGATTGGTCTAATAGTAAAATTTGTGTACCAGATCCAGCTCCAGCAACAATTGTTTCATTTAAATAAATCTTATCGCCAGCTTTTAATTGTCTTGTTTCAGTTTTTACAGTTCCAGAAATTGCACCAACAATTCCAACCAACTGTTTTTCTATATTTAATTGCTCAGCATTTACATTTGTGCTGACTATTAAAATAAGTCCTACAAAAACTGACAATAGTTTTTTCATCCAAACAAATCTAACAAAAATTTAAAAAAAATAAACTTTAAAAACTCATATTGGACGGCAAAAAAAGGCCTTATTAAAAGGATTTTGAAAAAATTTATTAGTTAAGTTTTAGAGCTTTAGAGAAACTTAAGGCAAAAGAATCGGCTAAATAATCATAGTTCATAATATTTGCCTCAGAAAAAGTTTTTTCATAAGACAGGTTGATAAACAATGTTCTGTTAGGATCAATAAATGGAAAAATATCTCCTATTGCTTTTGTGATCATTAAGTCTGTTGTCGTTGCGTGGTCAGATCTTAACTTAGTGGAGTCTACAGTTGTATCAGCAACTTTATAATCATTAAAACTTGTTGATGCACTCCACGCAATATAAGCCCACGGAAATGCAAAATTTAAACCAATACCAAATTCATAAGTTTCATAATCATTTCCAGCATCAACTTTTGCATCACTATCACTATAACCTAAACTAAGTGAACTAGAAATTATTGGAGTTAATATTAAATCATAACCAAAAGTATAACCATGGCCAATTGCATTCGTTTCATCTGCAGTTGTATCAGATAAATTATGATTTGCTTTAGAATCTGAATAAGAATAACCATAACTAAAAGAATGCCTATCTCCTACTGTGAAAAAACCTCCTACACCTACCATCAATGAAAAACTATCTGCATCATGCTGAGCATCAGTTTTACTCATAATAATGTATGGACTTAAGCTTTGATTACCTAAAGTGGTATCCAAACCAATCGTCAAACCATAACTTTGAAAATCATCATCTGCTTCTTGATATTGATTAGAAGTAGTATGTGCAAAATTTAATAATAGAGATGACTCTTCTCCTACAGGTCTAGTAGCACCAATACCTATCGAGGCACTTTCAGTTCTATCATGTTTGGGAGATGTAAATTCAGCTATTGAATTTGTATCATATTTTAGTCTTGTTTTAGAAACACTATTTACGTTATTTGAAAACGTTGCACCAAAACCAATATCAGCTGTTAAATTCCATAAACTTGGTTCACGATCTCTTAACTCTTCCTCAATTTCTTGTAAAGTTTCTAAGTCCTCTGCGGAAAGATCTCTTCTTAATTTCATATCTTCTATGATCGTGTTAGCTTTTTCTGGAGAGTCGACTTGGACTAAAACAGATAATAAATATAATTTTATTTCAACATTATCTGGATAAAGCATGTTTAATCTTTCAAGTGTTGATATTGTTTGTTTAAAATTTCCAACCTTACCTTGTTGTTGTGCGTACTTTAAATTTAAATCTAAGTTATTAGGATCTTGTAATATCTGCATATAGGTAATATTTTTTTCTGATGAAAAAGCAGACGTTGAGATCAACAGGATTGTTGAGATCAATAAAAATTTTAATCTGTGTGAACTAGAAAACATAAAAATGAAAAGATATTAAGTATATTGTTTTTTTCAATTAATAAATTTAAAAAATTACTCTTGTTTCCCAATACTTAATTGATGAGCTGTTTTTAACAGGGAGTAAAGTTTCCACTTCTTGTCAATGTTAGCTTGCAAGAACCAGCAATTTCTTGAGCTGAAATGACGTAATCAGATGCTCCTGTTTTGGAAACACACATTTCAAAACCAATTTCTCTACCGGTTTGACTTCTCTTATCCTCTCCTATCGTATATGAATTTCGGCCTAATAAACCTTCTTCAAGAGCTTTGGTTGACTCTGCAGATGCAGTGCACTCACCATCTGTAGAAGAGAAAAAATAATTCCCTGTGTTAGAATATTCTTCTGTTTGAGCTAATGATATTTGCTGCATTAGAGCTTTCATAGACTTTTCCTTCGTCCCTGCAACATATCCATTATAAGATATAACACTTACCGCAGATAAAATTCCCAGAATTGCAACAACCACCAAAAGCTCAACTAAACTAAATCCTGAGCTTTTGGTAATCATATTTTTCAAATAAATTAATTATTCAATATTAACTGTTTCTTCTAATTTATCTGCTGTAGCACATGCATCCGTTAAACATGAAGTGATTGTAACTTCATTTCCATCATCAGCTACTTGAGTATATCCTTCTTTTTTTGCTTCCTTATCAACTGTTGGCCATGCTGATACAACTGCCTTTTCTCCTGTTGCATAAGGATTTTTAAACTTAGCTAGAGCAGTTACAGCTGCGGTTGCAACAGTTGTTTTAGTTCCTTTACTAGCACAAGTTAAATTATCATCCATAGCTAAAGTTTCTCCCATGTTACATTTCTGTAACTCAGCAGCAATATATTTTATTACTGATGCTTGGTTAGATTTTGTAGCATTAGCTTTAGCAGCCCCTGTATACCCATTATAGGCAACCACTCCAACAGCAGCTAGAATACCAATAATTGCAACTACGACTAATAATTCTATTAATGTAAAACCTTTGTTATTTTTCATTTTTTCCTCTTTATTAATTAATTAATTATGAAAACTTATAATAAATTTTGTTGATGTAAACTGCAAATATTGCGCTTAATATCAATAAAATTAAACATCAAGGTCAAATTGGGTTTAATTTTAAGATGTTTTTTGTTATTAGCTTATTTAATATAATGAATTATGAAATTTAAAGTCACAGATAGTGAAAATATCAGCACAGTTTTTTTAAATGGTGAAATAGACATGGATATTGCAGATGATGTTCGTGAAGTTATTTTTCCTCTCATTGACTCTGGTAAAGAAGTGCATTTAAATCTTAAAGATGTACAATACATGGATTCCTCTGGAATATCTGTAATTGTAGAAAGTAGTAAAAGAGCAAAAGATAAAAATACAAAGATTGAGTTAAAAGAAGTAAGTCAACCTGTTGAAAAAGTTTTAGCAATGGCAAGGAAGTTTTTATGACATATAAAGTTACAGATGAAGGCGACACAAGCACTGTTTTTCTAGATGGTGAAATAGACATGGACAAAACAGAGGGGGCGAAAGAAGTTATTTTCCCTTTAATTGACGCTGGAAAAAATGTTAACTTAAACTTAAGTAATGTTCAGTACATGGACTCTTCAGGTATTTCGGTTTTAATTGAAAGTCATCAAAAAGCATTAGAGAAGGGAACAAAGCTCATAGTTAAAGACGTCAGTAAATCTGTTTTAAAAGTAATTATGATGGCAAAGTTAGAGCAAATTTTAAATTTGGAGTAATTCAACACAATGAACACTGAAGTCGCGGATCCAACAAATTTATCTGAAAAAAAAGATTTTCTAGTTAGATCATCAAGTCTTAAAGATGTAAGAAGTTTCTCAAGAGAAGTTTTCGAAAAATTTAAAATAGATGAAAATTTAAGAGAAGAATTGGTTTTGGCAATTGCTGAAGCTGCACAAAATATTGTCAAACATGCTTACAAAGATTATCCTGACACTCAAGACAGGATGGCAGTTAGAATTTCTTGTACTGGTAAAGAACTTGAAATTGCTTTTTTTGATAAAGGAAAACCAGTTGAAGAAAGTAAAGTCAAGCACAGACCAATCGATGATGTCAAACCAGGTGGACTTGGAACCTTTTTTATTCAAGAAATAATGGATTCTATAAAATTTAAAGAAGGTGATAAACCTTGGATCAATAATTTAGTATTAACTAAAAAATTGTAAATTTTTTTCATGAAATTATGAAAAAAACAATTTTTTTTTCTATCCTCTTTTTAATTTTATTAGTTTCAAAATCTCTTGCTGAATTTACTTTTGTACAAACTAAAGAAGTTGATGATGATACACCTGGAATTAGAGGAATGAACTTTAAACCCGATGGGACCAGAATGTATATCACTAGTCGTGAGGATGCCCCTAATAAATTCAAGGGTTATATAATTGAATATTCACTTAGCCAACCATTTGATATTAGCACAGCAACAATCTCTTTTTCAGGAAGTTCACCAAAAGGTACTCCATTAACTTGTGATGGAGCAGGAGGAAGTGATCAGATGGAATTACCCCATGCTGTAGAATTTAAACCAGATGGTACCCGGATGTTCATAACTACTAATAAGGATTTCAGTGGAAACCCTGGTGTTGCAGTGTATCAATTTAAATTAACAACTCCCTGGGATTCAACCACATTAGTTTGTGAAAAAATTTATGAAGTTGATGTCAATGGTTCAGGAGCTGCAGAAGATCAGGTAAGAACATTAGATTTTAATCCAGATGGTACGAAAATGTTTGTCGGTGGAATGCGACGAGATAAAATTAGGCAATATGATTTAGCGACACCTTTTGATCTTAGATCTGGAGTAACTCCTGGTGGAATTTCTGACTCATTAGCAAGTGCAGATGGAAGTATGAGAGATATTCAATTCAATCCAGATGGAACCCAATTATTTCTTGCTGGTGACGAAAATACAAGAATGAATTTATATTCTTTAAGTACAGCATACGATATCACAACATTATCCTCTACTTTTACTACTTTTGATTTAGGTAGCAGAGTTGATGATATGAGAGGTTTTGTGTTTGCATCAAACTTTACAAAACTATTTGTTACTGATGATAATGATACTACTGGTGATAATGAAATTCATGAATATCACATCGATTGTGCGGGTACAATTACTTGTGCTGATCCATCAGCTAATTTAGATGTTAAAGCTATTATTGAGGCTAATGTAGAGTCTGCTAAACGAATTATCAGAAATAATACACTTCCCGTTTTTCATAGAATGGAATGGCTTAGACGACATAAAAATAAAGATAATCTCTCAAACTTAAATGCTAATATTGAATTTAAAAATCAAAAAGCTGCAAAATTAATTAGTACATTAAATGCCTACAAAAAAGAGAGGGACAGAACTTATGAAAGTAATGATTGGTTTGAATGGAGTGAGGGACGATTTGTTTTTGGAAAAAAAAATGTCAAGAATACATCCTCTAGAGATATTTTTAATCATGGTATTTCAATTGGTACTGATAGAATACATGAAAACGATAGAGACTTAATGTATGGGTATGTTTTTCAATATGGTAACGATAATGTAGATATCGGAACTAATGGTTCAAATCTTAATACAGACACTTATAGCTTTGCAACCTATCGAACAAAATTAAAGGAAAATCAATATTTTGCAGATAGTATTATAGGTTTAAGCTTATTGGATATTAATCACAAAAGGGTCATTAATGGTAACACATTAGAAGGGGTTAGAAATGGTCAGCAAATATTTGGCTCGATAAATTTTGGAAAAAGGCTCCACGATAAAGATCTCAACTTAAACCCAAGTGTAAAGTTAGAATTAGGGTATACCAAACTTAAGCCATTTAATGAAAAAACAACTTTAGGTAATAGTTTGGCTGACGCATTATATTATAGAGATCAAAATATCAAAACTGCAATAACTACGATAGGAGTTCTATTTGATAAAACAGACAAAGAAAAAAAGAAAGAAGAAATAATTAATCACCACGGAAGATTAGAATTTGTTGGAGACTTAAGTCCATCATCTAATGCAGAATTTTATTATTTAAATAATCAAAGTACCATTTATGAATATGAGTCTAATAATAGATCTAAATATAATTATAGAATTGGATATGGTGTGGACAAAACGTCAATTTCAGGATGGTCTATAGTTGCAAATTTTGAAAGATTTGGCTCACGTGGAGGTTACTATGATGAAATTTATTTTTCTATTGGATATGTTCCAATAGATGAGATGAAATTTTCATTTGAGTTAGATGAAGCGATTAACACTAATTTAAAATTTTCTAATAAAATTGATAGTTTTGATTTTAAAATTTCCACTGACTATAATTTTTTTGTTGATAAACCAAATTACAGCACAGATCTATTATTAAGTAATAGTTTTTAGGATATAACAATAATCAATTTAATTGATTAAAGCACCAACGTTAAATATTGGTGAGTACATTGCAATCATTAGTCCACCAATCATCACCCCCATAAAAACAATCATGATCGGTTCTATTAAGCTAGACATATTATCAACAGTTGTATCAAATTCTTCTTCATAATAAGTAGCTACTGAATTAAACATTTCATCTAATTGGCCTGTTTGTTCACCAACAGAAATCAATTGACTAAATGTT
Source organism: uncultured Pelagibacteraceae bacterium (assembly GCA_902628565.1). Classification (GTDB taxonomy): domain Bacteria; phylum Pseudomonadota; class Alphaproteobacteria; order Pelagibacterales; family Pelagibacteraceae; genus Pelagibacter. The sequence goes on along the minus strand of CACONR010000009.1, from coordinate 4,078 downwards.
GGAGGAAACAATGGTTCTTTTAAAAAAAGTTTTGTTAATGTGTCTCCTGAGAAAACTCCTTTTTTGACATTCTCTAAAGCGTCTGTAATAACATCATTATTACTGACAGATTTTGCTATCTCTAAACTCTCTAATAAGTTCACACCTGCTGCACTTAAATTTCCCATGATTAATGAAATTCTAGCTAACATAGATTTTAAAATCATATCTCCAAAAATTGGTAATTTTAAAACTTGCTTATGCCATCTAAATCGGATTGCAGCATTTCGTTTGGTGATAAATTTAAATCCAAAAAAACCGATTAAACCTCCAAAAAAAATAACTTTTCCACCTGTTCCTCTTAAAAAGTCACTCATTGACATGATGGTTGCAGTAGCAGCTGGCAACTCTAAACCCATACCATCATACATTTTAGCAAATACAGGTACTACTTTAATTAGCATGAACGCACTAACAGTAATTGCTACTGTAAACATTATTGTAGGGTACATCAAAGCAGATTTAATTTTTTTCTTAATTTTCTCCTTCTTTTCAAGTGAATCTACAATTTTAAGTAAGAATACATCTAATTTACCACTGGCCTCACCTGCTTTAATTAAATTAACGTAAACATTATCAAAATGTTGTGGATACTTCTCAAAACATTTTGATAAATTGACACCACCCTCTAAGCTTTTTCTAATATCTTCAATTATATCCTTGATCCCTTGGCTTTCCATTTGGTCTCTTAACATTGCTAAAACTTGGAGGATCGGCAAACCCGCTTTAACCATTGTTGCAAATTGTTTAGAAAATATAAGAATATCCTCTACTTTTACTTTTTTACTTTTGCCGAAAAGTGAGGATCCGCTTTTTTTCTTCTTTTCACCAGTCTTTTTCTTAGACTTAATAATATTTGTGATTATTATTTTTTTTTCTTTTAGTAAATGTGAAGCCTCATCAAGATTAAGTGCCTCAATATCACCCTCAACATATTTTCCATCAGATATTCCTTTATAAGTGAAAGCTTCCATTTTTATTCACCTGAAAGAACTCTTTCGTATTCTCTAAAATTAAGCTCTCCCGATGCAATTAGTCTTCTCCCCATATCTTTCATGGTTTGAAAACCCTCTTTAATACCGATCTCTCTTAATTCAGGAGTAGTTGCTTGACGTAAAATTGCTTCCTTAAGGGGTTTTGATACCACTAGAATTTCATAAATACCTTGTCGACCTTTGTAACCAGTATTACTGCATTTGGCACAACCTTTACCTTTAATAGCTTTAACTCTGGATGCTTGTTCAGCACTGAAACCTAAATCCTGTAAAACTTTAGGATTAACATCATCGTCAGGCACCCTACAATCTTTACAATTTTTTCTTGCTAACCTTTGGGCAACAACTAATTGGGTTGCAGCACTGATTAAATAGTCAGGTGTTCCCATGTTTTGTAATCTAGTAATTGTACTTGGTGCATCATTAGTGTGAAGTGTGCTAAATACTAAGTGACCTGTTAAAGCTGCTTTTAACCCAATATCAACAGTCTCTTTATCTCGCATCTCCCCAACAAGAATAATTTCTGGGTCTTGTCTTAAAAAAGATCTTAAAGCTGAGGCAAATGTTAAGCCAATGTGGTCTTTAATTTGAACTTGTCCTACTCCATCTAATTCATACTCAACAGGATCTTCGGCTGTCAATATATTTAAGTGAGGTTTGCTAACTTCTTTTAAAATACTATACAAAGTTGTTGATTTACCAGATCCAGTTGGACCGGTAACTAATATTAATCCCTGAGTACTATGAATTGCTTTTCTTAAATTTTTTAAATCTTGTTCTTCAAAATTCAATTGTTCTAATTTAATATCACCTGCATCTTTATTCAAAATACGCATTACAATTCTTTCATTGTTTGCAGTTGGTAATATCGATAAACGAAGATCGACTACTTTATTTTCTATTTTAAAGTTTATTGCCCCATCTTGTGGTAATCTTCTCTCAGCAATATCCAGTTTACCCATAATTTTAAATCGAGTTACAACTGCACCATAATTGTCATGTAGAAACTGCTTGTATTGTTCTTGTTCTTGCAACATCCCATCTAATCGATACCTTACTCTTGAAGAAAATCTATAAGGCTCAATATGAATATCACTTACTCCCATTTTAATGGCTTCCGCTACTACAGCAGTACTAAATTTTATAACCTCAGATTCATTTTCAATGGCTTCAATGTCTTCTTCGGGAGCTTTCTCAAGGACTTCACCAGCTTCACCTAAATCAGAGTCAAACGTTTTTATTTTTTTTCTATTTTCATCACGTATTGATGCAATTGTTACTTCATCAGTTTCACTTGATAATCTTTCTATGAATTCTGAGATATCAGAAACTTTCGCAGCATGAAGTTCAATATTTTTTTTTGTAATTGCTTTTAAATTTCTCATTAATCCAAGTTTTGAGCTATCTGAAATTGCTATATGCAAAGTTTTTCCATCAATCTTAAATGGCGCTACAAAATTTACTTTTATATAATTTGATGGCAATACTGTTTTAACTTCATCAGTAATTTCAACTTTTTTTAAATCGACTGTCTCTAAATTTTGTTCCTTGATTAATAAATCAATTATTCTTTTTTCATCTGTAAGCTTTAATTCGAAAATAGCATCAATTTGAGATTTATTACTTTCAGTGCTTATTTTTTTGATATTAATTAAATCTTTCCCAGAAATAATATCATTATCAATTAAAACATTAACTAAATTAATTTCACTTTCTCTACTAATTTTCAACATTACAAAATCCTTGGAGCTATAAATACTAATAGCTCATTCATTGTATCAGATTTTGATGTTCCTTTTAATAAATTTCCAACCACAGGCATTTTACTCGCACCTGGAACACCCCGTTTACTACTAGCCACATTATTTTTCTTGATACCACCAATAACTACAATATCTCCATCTGCTACAAGTAATTTAGTGTTTATTTCCATTGTATTTATTCCAGGTGTGCCGGGTGTGGATCTATTGGGTGTATCGTTATTAACTACTATTGTTAACATTACATTTCCATCACCAATTATATTTGGTGTCACAGTAAGTTTTAACGCAGCATCAGCAAAAGTATCAGCTCCATCACCTCCAGAGACAGGAATTTGTTCACCTTGTTTAATACTCGCTGTTTGGTTATCTAAAGTAAATAATTTTGGATTAGAGACTGTTTTTCCTAATCCCTGAGACTCGAGAGCATCTAACTCTAATTTAAGAACTGCTGAACCAGTTCTTCTCAAAATACCAATACCACTTGTTGCACCAGCAGTACCAAAACTAAAAAGGTTATCTGTTCCACCAGAACTAGTAAATGCACCAGTGCTATCAGATATTTCAGCACCAGGTCCGCTAGCTGCACCAACTGAACTTCCGCCAATCGTACCACCAATTCTTTCTCTATTTCTTGTATATGCAGCACCCATCTTTTTTCCTAATGCTTGTTCAAAAGACGATGTCGCCTCTACAATGAAAGCTTCGATCAAGACTTGTTTAGTTCTTTTATCAATTTCTCTTATAACCTTGTCAACAATATCTAAGTCTTTTTCCTTACCTCTAACTATTATTGATCTTGTAGTTTTTTCCTCGGTTACTTGTATCGGCATAAAACTTGAACCAGTTCCTACTGAAGTAAAAAGTTCTGTAATTGTAGCTTTAGCCTCTGCAGGCGAAATATAATACAATCTAAAAATTTCTGAGATGATAGGTTCAACTGAGTCTTCTAATTCTACTTTCTTTTTAACAGCTGATGCTCTAGCTGATTTATAGCTTTCTTGAGAAGTTAAATTTGAAGGAGTTGACACTCTTATAATATTGCTTGCAACATCAATATCTGCTGCATAACTTTTTAAATCCAATAGTGCATTAAATGCTTTATCCCATGGAACATTGTCTAGTTCAGCAGTTATTGCACCAGCAACTTCTTCACCAACTAAAATATTTATCTCACCTACCTCAGCCATTAAAGCCATTGCTTCTTTATAATCTAGATTTTGAAATTTAAATGAAACATTTTGTTTTAAATTTTCAAATTCCTCGGAAATTAGTAGATAGTTT
>CACONR010000008.1 GCA_902628565.1 uncultured Pelagibacteraceae bacterium | reverse complement strand
TAAAAATATCAATTCTGCTAAACAATCTAAAGTATATAAAGATTTAATAGAAAAATTTCCTGATGCAGATTTAATAGACGTCAACCCAAAAGAAGAAAACGATTAGATGACAGATTTTACTAAAATATTAGATAAGGCTAAAGAACTTGAGGCAAAAATGAAAGAAAGTCAGGAAAATATTAAAAAGATTAGAGTAGAGGGTGTATCAGGAGCTTATTCAGTAAAAGTTATTTTGGATGGAGAGGGCACAATGCAAAAAATAGAAATCTCAGATGAAACATTAAAAGAAAATAAATCTGTTTTAGAGGATTTAATTACTGCTGCTCACAATAATGCAAAATCAAAATTGAAAGAAAAAACTAACGAAGAAATTTCTAAAACAGCTGGAGGATTTGGAATCCCTGGCTTTAAATGGCCATTGTAAATATGCAAAATGTAAATGAGATAGACGAACTAATAAAGATAATATCAAAACTTCCTGGTCTTGGACCTAAATCTGCTAAGAGAATTGTTCTAAAATTAATCAATAATAAAGATGAACTTGTAAAACCTATGGCTAGCATATTAGTTCAAATTTATAAAAATGTAACAAGATGTAATTCATGTGGATCTTTAAAATCTAGTCTCCAAGATTGTCTTAATTGTGTAAATCCAAAGGGGAATTTCAAAAAAATTTGTGTAGTTGAGGATATTGCAGATCAGTGGTCAATTGAAAATTCAAATATATTTCAAGGATATTTTCATATTTTAGGGGGAACAATTTCGTCTTCAACACAGAGAAAAGAGGATTTATTAATTAATTCATTAGTTGAAAGAGTAAAAAGAGATAATATAGAAGAAGTAATTTTAGCGACTAGTGCTACTGTTGAAGGACAAACAACAGCATTTTATATTCAAGAGAGTTTAAAAAAAACAAAAACTAAAATTACAAGATTAGCACAAGGTTTACCTGTTGGTGGTGAAATAGAAACTCTTGATGATGGAACATTATTCTCAGCTTTCAAAAATAGATCTGAAATCAATTCAAGCTAGATTTTTTTGCTATCCTGTTTAAATGCAGAAGAGGCTCTGTATAACCTGAAGGCTGTTCTTTACCCATAAATACTAAATCACATGCAGTTTTAAATGCTATTGATTTATCATAATTTTCACTCATTCTAATATAATTAGGATCATTTTTATTTTGATCATCTACTATTTTAGCCATATCCTTCATTATCTCAGTAACCTGTATTTTGGTTGTTATTCCGTGATGTATCCAATTGGCAATATGTTGAGATGAAATTCTTAGAGTCGCTCTATCTTCCATTAAACCAACATTATTAATATCAGGAACTTTAGAACAACCTACGCCTTGATCAACCCACCTAACAACGTATCCCAACAAAGTTTGAGCAGAATTACATATTTCTTTATTTATTTCCTCTACTGACCAGTTTGGTCTATTTGCAGTTGGAATTGTTAATAGGTCGTCAAGTTTAGCCTTATCCCTATCTAATATTTTTTTTTGTTCATCAAAAATATTTATCTCATGATAATGTAATGAGTGTAATGCAGCTGCAGTCGGAGAAGGAACCCATGCACAATTTGCACCTGCTTTTAAGTGGCTAGTCTTTTGATCCATCATATCTTTCATTTTATCAGGCATTGCCCACATTCCTTTTCCTATTTGAGCTTTACCAGAAAACCCACACTTTAAACCAATATCTACATTATTATTTTCGTATGCACTTATCCACTTTGATGATTTCATATCCCCCTTTTTAATCATTGGGCCAGCCTCCATAGAAGTATGCATTTCATCACCAGTTCTATCTAGAAAACCAGTGTTAATAAAGAAAACCCTATTTTTAAGGCTTCTAATACATTCTTTTAAATTTGCAGATGTTCTTCTTTCTTCATCCATAATTCCAATTTTACAAGTATATCTCTTTAAACCTAACACGTCCTCAACTTTAGAGAAAATTAAATCTGTAAATGCTGTTTCTTCTGGTCCGTGCATTTTAGGTTTAACAATATATATGGAACCAGTCCTAGAATTTGTTTTATTCTTAATGTCATGTAATGCAGCAGCTGCAGTTATGAAAGCATCCATTATACCCTCGGGGACCTCACTGCCATCATTTAATAAAATTGAGGAGTTGGTCATTAGATGGCCAACATTTCTTACAAGTAAAAGGCTTCTACCATGAAGCTTTAAACCCTTACCATCTTTTGAAATATAACTTCTATTAGGGTTAAGTTTTCTCTCAAATAATTTACCTTCTTTTTCAAATTTGGATTTAAGTTTTCCTTTCATTAAACCTAACCAATTTCGATAACAAATAATTTTATCTTCTGAGTCGACTGCGGCCACACTATCTTCGTTGTCACAAATTGTTGTTACTGCGGATTCTAATATTATATCACTTATACCAGCGTGATCTTGTTGAGCTGCAAATGCTCTTGAGTCTTTTAATACCTCGATGTGTAAATTATTATTCTTCAAAATTATTGCTGAAGGATTATCACTTTCTCCTCTATGCCCTACAAATTTATTTTCATCTTGTAAATCAAAGATATCAGCTCCTTTTAAAACTTTTAATTTTCCATGCTTAACCGCAAAGCTTGTGATCTGTTTCCAGCTTAAACCTGCTAATGAAAAATATTTATCTAAAAAATCTCTTCCATATTTTATAACCATTTCTCCTCTTAAAGGATCGTATCTTCCAGACACACTATCTTCGGATTGTTCAATAACATCAGTCCCATACAAACTATCATACAAACTCATCCATCTTGCATTTGCAGCATTGAGTGCATATCGTGCGTTCATTACAGGTACAACCAATTGAGGACCTGCAATATTTCTTATCTCTTCGTCGACATTTTCAGTTTCTATTTTAAAATCCGGTCCCTCTTTTTTTAAGTAATCGATTTCAAATAAAAATTTTTTGTATTCATTTAAATTGATTTCTTTGCCCTTATTTTTAATATGCCAACCATCAATTTTTTTTTGCAAATCTTCTCTGAATTTGATTAATTCTTTATTTTTTGGCACTAACTCATTTAATGCTTTTTCTAGTCCTGACCAAAATTTTTCTATAGTTACACTAGTGTCTTTTAGTAATTCATCATTAATAAATTTTGATAATTCCTCAGATACTTTTAGATTGTTAATTTTAATATATTTTTCTTGCATAACTTTTTATCACCCCAATCTGTATTTTTGCCTGAGAGCTTTACTCCTTCGGCGGAAATTAATCTCTTTCCAGAGTGTCATGCTTTAATCGGTCCTTTTGCCTGAGAGTTTCCGGGGTGGTTGCTCCTTCGGCGCTATTATTAGTCTCTCCCGATGTCAAGGTTTTATCTGTTAAAATAATTAAGTCAATTATTAAGAATTTTTTTTTATTTTTTTCATCTTTTTATTGCCTTTTTTGTACTTAAACTATTCGTTATAAACTAATTATGAAAAATTACTTAAATTTTGAGACTGAAATTAAGGATTTAGAAATTGAACTTGAAAAATTAAAAGATCCTTATAATCAAAGTGGACTTTCAGAAGTGGATACACAAAAAATTTCTCAGATACAAAACGAGCTAGATGAAAAATTAAAAGATGTATATGCAAACCTAGACCCTTGGCAAACTACAATGGTAGCTAGACATGAGGATAGGCCTAAGTCAAAATTTTTTATAGATAATTTGTTTGAAGATTTTATCCCTTTATCAGGAGATCGTTTTTATGGTGAGGATCTTTCAGTTCTATGTGGGTTTGCAAAGTTTAATGGTTTATCAGTTTTAGTTATCGGACAGGAAAAAGGAGAGGATTTAGATTCAAGAATTAAAAGAAATTTTGGCATGATGAGGCCAGAAGGTTACAGAAAGACTATTCGGCTAATGCAGCTAGCTGATAAATTTAATATACCAATCATATCGTTTATCGATACCCCTGGTGCTTATCCTGGTGTTGGTGCAGAGGAAAGAGGTCAGGCAGAGGCAATTGCAAAATCAATAGAATGTTGTATGAAATTAAAAGTTCCAACGATTGCAATTGTTATTGGTGAAGGCGGCTCGGGAGGTGCAATCGCTTTAGCATCATCTAATAAAGTTTTAATGTTAGAAAATGCGATTTATTCGGTTATTTCCCCTGAGGGATGTGCAACAATTTTATGGCGAGATCCAAAAAAAATGCTTGATGCCGCAAAAGCAATGAAGCTTTCAGCTAAAGATTTACTAGAGCTTGAGATAATAGATGAAATTATACCAGAGCCATCTGGTGGTGCACACAGAGACAAAGATTTGATACTTGAAAATGTTAGAAATGTTTTAAATAAAAATTTAGGAAATTTTAAACAAATGTCGCCAGAGGAAATATTTGATGGTAGAAAAAATAAATTTTTAAGAATAGGTAGAGGTAAAGGATTTATGAGTAATTTAAATGAATTAAGTTCTCTAAATTCAGAAAAAAGTAATTTTAACTACTTTTTAAAATCCAAAAAAATATTTGTTGCAGGTGTTGGACTTACAATTTTTGTTATAGGATTAATTCTTTACTTTTTATAAAGCTCCACAGCATCGCTTATATTTCTTACCAGACCCACAAGGACAAGGTTCATTTCTACTTATTTTTTTATCAAATGCTTTTTTATAATTCTCTTTCTTTTCATTACTATCCACGTTTTTAGTTTGTGATTGAACCAAGGTTAAATTCATTAATATTGTTGTAAAATCTAGTTTTAATCTATTTAATAAACTTTCAAATAAGTGAAATGCCTCTTTTTTATATTCCACTAAAGGATCTCTTTGACCATAAGATCTTAGCCCAATAACTTGTCTAAGTTGTTCTAAATATTGAATGTGAGATTTCCAATTAATATCAATAGTTTGTAAAAAAATTCTTTTTTCTATATCTTGTGATTGATCTTTACCTAACAATTTTATTCTTTCCTCTCTGGAGTCTTGAAATTTTTTATTCAACGACTCCCTTAAGTCTTTATCACTACAATTTGTAAGTTCCTCTAAATATGAATATATAAAATTTTTCCCTAAAATTGATTTAAGTTTGTTTTCAAAATCAGCGCTTTTAGGATTAGACTTTTTCTTTATTTTAAGCCTAATGAGATCATCAATTATTTCGTTTAAAAAACTATTAGAATAATCAAAAATTGTGTCACTATTCATGGCATCTTCTCTTTGACTAAAGATTACATTTCTTTGGTCATTTAAAACGTTATCGAATTTAATTAATGTTTTTCTTATATCAAAATTCCGAGCCTCTACCTTTTGTTGAGCTCTCTCTAAAGCTTTGTTTATCCAAGGATGATCAATACTTTCTCCATCTTTAAGACCAAGTTTTTGTAATATATTATTCATTGAGTCTGATCCAAAAATTCTCATTAAATCATCCTCAAGACTTACATAAAAGATTGAATTTCCCTCATCACCTTGACGTCCCGATCTTCCTCTTGCTTGATTGTCAACTCTTCGAGACTCCATTCTTTCAGTTCCAATAACAAATAATCCACCAAGTGATTTAATTTTTTCTTTATTAAACTTTAATTCTTCATCTGGAATTGAGCCTTTCTTTCCACCAAGCTGAATGTCAACCCCTCTACCAGAAATACTGGTAGTTATAATTACAGAATTTTCTTTGCCAGCGTTTGCGATTATTTCAGCTTCATTTTCATGATTTTTAGCATTAAGTACGTCATGTTTTATATTCTCTTTGTTTAATAGATTTGAGTATATTTCAGATTTGTTAATACTAGAGGTAAATACCAATAGAGGTTGACCTTTTAGGTGGCACTCTTTTATCTTTTTAATAATAGCATCATTTTTTTCAGTCTCTGTTCTAAATATTTGGTCATTAAAATCATTTCTTATCATTTTTTTATTAGTTGGAATGACAACTACAGGAAGATTATATATTTCGTAAAATTCTTGAGATTCTGTTAATGCTGTTCCAGTACAACCAGAAATTTTATCATACAATTTAAAATAATTTTGATAAGTAATTGAAGCTAAAGTTTGATTTTCAACTTTTATAGGAATTCTCTCTTTTGCTTCTAAGGCTTGATGAAGTCCATCGCCAAATCTTCTTCCTTCAAGAATTCTACCGGTTAATTCATCTATAATTTTCAACTCATCATCTTGAACGATGTAATCTTTACCTTTTTGAAATAAATGATTTGCTCGTAAAGCTTGATTTACATGGTGGACCAAACTCAAGTTTTCAGGATCATAAAAGTTATTATTTTTTAAAATTCCTGCATTTGAAAAAATATTTTCAATATTATTTATTCCTTCATTAGTTAAAAGTATATTTTTGTCTTTTTCATCTATTTCATAATCTTTTTCTTTCAAAAATTTGATTAATTTATCAATAGCCAAATATTGTGTTGTCCTATCCTCTGCTGCTCCAGAAATAATTAGTGGTGTTCTGGCCTCATCAATTAAACAGGAGTCTATTTCGTCAACTATAGCAAAAAAGTGTTCCCGTTGTACCATTTCATCTTTTGAAAATTTCATGTTATCTCTTAAATAATCGAAACCTAATTCACTATTAGTTGCATAAGTAATGTCACAATTATAATTTTGCTTCCTTTGAGAGTCATCTTGATCATTGTTTATGTAACCAGATGTTAATCCTAAAAAGTTATAAATCTCGCCCATTTCTTGAGAGTCTCTTTTAGCAAGGTAATCATTTACAGTTACGATATGAACCCCTTTTTCATGAAGAGCATTAAGATATGCAGCAAGAGTAATAGTAAGCGTTTTTCCTTCACCAGTTTTCATTTCAGCAATTTTAGACTCCTGTAGGACTATTCCGCCTACTAACTGTACATCGAAATGTCTTTCTCCTCTTTTTCTTCTTGAGGCTTCCCTGACTAATGCAAAAGCTTCAGGTAATATCTGTTCAATTTTTTCTCCTTTTTTAATTTTTTCTTTAAATTCGATAGTTTTTTTTGGAAAGTCCTCATCTTTTAAATTTTTGATTTCTTCTTCTAATGAATTAATATTATTTACAATTTTAGCAATTCTATCAAGTTCTCTTTGATTATTGGATTTAATTAGTTTTGAGAAAAAGTTAAGTGGATTTAGCATCAATTTTTGATTTATTATTTACTTATAACCATTTATATAATCATTAAATAATTATTTTAAATAGAATGGGTATTAATTTAACAAATTTTCTATCATCTAAATCAAAAAGCAAGAGATTAAACGAATTTCAAGATCTTGATCATATTGATGGTGTAGCAATTTCTACGATTAGTGCTGACTTATATAATAGTTCTCGAGATGATTTAGTCATGTTTTATTTTAGAGATGGAGTTAACTATGCGTCTGTTTACACCCAATCCAAAATAATTTCTGAAAATATAAAATGGAATTTAAATCAAAAAGCTAAAAAAATTTTTTCATTAATAGTGAACACAAGAAATGCTAATTGTTTTACTGGAAAACAAGGTTATAAAAGCCTCGAAAAAATTGCAGAAATTATCTCTCAAAAATTAACACAAAAACAAAAAGAGGATGAAGATCAACCAAAAAAAATTAATTCAAAGGAAATAATTTTTGGATGTACAGGAACTATTGGTGAGATTTTTCCTGAGGAAAAAATAATCAATAAAATTCCAGAACTAATTGAGAAAATAAAATATACACAAAATAAGTATATCTGGATGAAGTCCGCATTAGGCATAATGACTACCGACACTCAGCCTAAAATGGCAATGGAAGAATGTTCAATTGGTGGAAGTGATATAAAGATATTTGGGGTTGCAAAAGGTTCAGGCATGATACAACCTGATATGGCTACAACTTTAGCATATATTTTTACTGATGCAGATTTACCAAATGATGTACTTAAAAAACTTTTAAAGAAAAATATTTCTAATACTTTTAATGCTATCAGCTGTGATAGTGATACTAGCACTAATGATATGGTTTCAATTTTTTCAACAGGTAAATCAAAACATCCTAAAATTAAAAATGCTAATGATGAAAAAATTAAAAACTTTGATTTTGCTTTAAATAAGGTTTTATTAAATTTAGCTAAAAGAGTTGTAGCTGATGGTGAAGGTGCTTCAAAATTTATAACTGTTAATATCCAGGGGTGCAAAAATGAAGATGATGCAAAAAAAATTGCTTTCTCAATTGCAAATTCACCTTTAGTAAAAACAGCTATCTCAGGCGAAGATGCTAATTGGGGAAGAGTGGTAATGGCAATAGGAAAAGCAGGTGTACAAATTAAACATGAAAAATTGTCTATTAAATTTGGTGAGATAAGTGTTGTTTCTAATGGAAAGTTGAATTCTAATTATAATGAGGATGAAGTATCCGAATATATGAAAAGTGATAGTATTGATATTAATGTTGATATCTTCTGCGGTTCCAAAAGTTTCAAAGTTTACACGATGGATTTGACAAAAAAATACATTGAGATTAATGGAGATTATCGAAGTTAGAATTGTTCTATTGAAATTTATAAAACTTTTACTAAATAATTATTATGATCAAATATAAGCTGATTTGCAAAAATTGTAATTTCTCATTTGATAGCTGGTTTGCTTCATCTAAAGAGTATGAAAAACTCAAAAGTAAAAATTTTTTAAATTGCCATAAATGTAATTCTCGAAAAGTTGAAAAAACTTTAATGGCGCCTCAATTAATTAATAGAAATAGCATCGATGATCTTGAAAAAAAGAATACGAAATTAAGTGAGATAAAAAACAAGATTAACGAGTATCAAAAATTCGTAAAAAGTAATTTTGATTATGTGGGTGAAAATTTTGCTTACGAAGCAAGATCATTACACTATAACAAAAAAAATAAGAAAAAAGGTATTTATGGCACAGCTACAAAAAATGAAATTCAAGAACTTAAGGAAGAAGGAGTTGAAGCTGAAATGATACCATGGATTGAAGATAAGAGTAATTAAACTTTATTAAATTTTCCAATATAATTAATGGATTTATCTGAGCTTATCGACCATTTATCGGTAATAATATTAAACTTCATTCCGTCTAGATTTTGTAATTGAAGATTATATTTTTTAGAAATTTTAATTAAGTCATTTGGATCTATAAATTTATCCCATTCGTGAGTCCCAATCGGTAACCATCTTAAAATATACTCTGCACCTATTATTGCAAATAGATAAGATTTTAAAGTTTTGTTTATTGTTGCAACAAACATTATACCCTCTTTTTTTAATAGTGATGAACATGATTTTAAAAAAATATCAACGTCTTCAACATGTTCAATAATTTCCATATTCAAAATTACATCAAATTTTTTATCTATTTTTAAATTTTCTGGTGAGGCAGTTAGATAATTAATTTTTAAATTATTCTTTTTTGCATGAAGTTTTGCAACTTGTATATTTTTTTCTGATGCATCTATGCCAGTTACTTCTGCTCCTAATCTGCACATAGGTTCTGATAGTAAACCACCACCACACCCAATATCTAATAATCTAATTTTTTGTAATGGCTTATCTGAATTTTCAAGTTTAAAACTATTAATTATTTTTTCCTTTATATATGAAATTCTAATAGGATTAAATTTATGTAATGGTTTAAATTTACCAGTAGGATCCCACCATTCTTCTGCAATTCTAGAAAATTTCTCTATTTCTTTTTTATTTATTGTGCTAGTTTTCATTTCAAGATTAACAATATATTGAAGATGTATTTAATCAATAAATTTTAATTAAAAAAAATATTTATCATGAAAATTGTAGTATTAAAATTTGGTGGAACATCAGTTGGTACAATTAAAAAAATTAAAAAAGTTACTGATATTATCATTGAACATAAAAAGAAAAAAAATAAAGTAATAGTTGTTTCCTCAGCTATGAGTGGTGTGACAAATGATTTGATCAAAAAATCAAAACAGATTAGTAACAATTTCATAGATTCCGAATATGATGTTTTAGTATCATCGGGTGAGCAGGTCGCATGCTCCTTAATAGCTGGAAGATTAAATCACAAAGGTTTCAAATCAAGATCTTGGCTAGGTTGGCAAATACCGATTTTCACAAACGGCCCTTACACAAACTCAAGAATTCAACAAGTGAATAAAAATAAATTATTAAGATTTCTAAAAGAAGGAGGGATTCCTATTATTACGGGCTTTCAAGGGGTAAATATGAACGAGCGAGTAACCACGATAGGCAGAGGAGGTTCAGATGCAAGTGCAATTATGATTGCAAAATCCTTTAAAGCACAAAGATGTATTATTTATACAGATGTAGAAGGTGTATACACCACAGATCCAAATAAATTAAAAAAAGCAAAAAAAATTAAAGTAATTTCTTATGAGGAAATGTTAGAAATGGCATCTTTGGGTGCTAAAGTTATGCAGCCTGTTTCAATTCAAGATGCAAGATTAAATAGAATTAATATTGAAGTAAAATCTTCATTTATAAAAAAACCTGGAACATTAATTACAAAAAGAAAAAATTTAAATAATAATAGAATAATTACAGGAATTTCTTCAACGCATAATGATGCAAAAGTTACTTTAGTTGGTGTAAAAGATAGACCAGGTGTGGCAGCATCAATTTTTAAACCACTATCAATCAATTCTATAAATGTTGATATGGTAGTACAAAATATTTCACCGAATGGGAAAGAAACTGATTTAACTTTTACGATTAAAGCTGAAGACCTCAACAAAACAAAAAAAATAATTCAAGCTAACAAAAGTATAAAATTTAAGAAAGTGTTATTCCAAAAAGGGGTTTCTAAAATATCAATAATTGGTGTTGGAATGATAACAACTCCTGGTGTAACTTTTAGAATGTTTCAAGCCTTAGCAAATAAAAGGATTAACATCCAAGTTATATCAACATCTGAAATTAAAATTTCTGTTTTGATTAATAAAAAAGATGCTAAAAAAGCCTTAGTTACATTGCATAAAGAATTTAAACTACAAGAGTAAAAAAATGAGTATCAGACCTTTTAGGGATATTAAAAGACGAAAGACCAAAACTATCAATGTTGGCGATGTTAAAGTTGGAGGTGAAAATCCTATAACTGTACAATCAATGACCAATACCTTAACATCAGATGTTAAGAGCACAATTAAACAAATTCAAGAAATACAATCTGAAGGAGCTGATATTGTTAGAGTTTCTTGTCCTGATGAGTCATCATCTAGAGCACTTAAAGAAATTACAAAACATGTTGATATTCCAATAGTTGCTGATATCCATTTCCATTACAAGAGAGCAATTGAAGCTGCAGAAAATGGAGCGAGCTGTTTAAGAATAAATCCTGGAAATATTGGAGATAAAAAAAAAATTGTTGAAGTAGTTAAATCTGCTAGAGATAATAATTGTTCAATCAGAGTAGGCGTTAATGCTGGTTCATTAGAAAAAGATATACTAGAAAGATTTAAAGAACCTTGTCCAGAGGCACTGGTAGAAAGTGCAATAAGAAATATTGAAATTTTAGAGGATATGGATTTTTCAAATTTAAAAGTAAGCGTAAAATCTTCTGACGTCTTTTTATCCGTAGAGGCCTATCGCCAACTTTCAAAGAAAATAGATTATCCACTTCACTTGGGAATTACTGAAGCTGGTAGTTTTATATCAGGGAGTATTAAATCTTCAATTGGCCTAGGAATACTCCTTAAAGAAGGAATTGGAGATACAATTAGGGTATCTCTTTCTGATGATCCAGTAAAAGAGGTGGCGATTGGAAATGAGATACTAAAATCATTGAATCTTAGAAATAGAGGAGTAAAAATTATTTCCTGTCCGTCCTGTGCAAGACAAGGCTTTCAAGTAATCGATACTGTAAGAGTTTTAGAGAAAAAATTATCACATATCAAGACACCAATCACTCTCTCAATTATTGGATGTGTTGTTAATGGTCCTGGGGAGGCTGCCATGACAGACGTAGGAATTACAGGTGGGCAAAAAGGAAGTAATATGCTTTACCTCTCTGGTGTTCAAAGTGAAAAAGTTATGACAGATGAAATGATAACGAGAGTGATTCATGAAGTTGAAAAGAAAGCTTCTGAATTAGAGAATAATTCAAAATGATACCAGAAAAAACTATCGAAGAATTGATTACTCGACATTCTTCTCTAGAAAAAGATTTAGCTTCAGGAAATGTAGACAAGAAATTGTTCGCAGAAAAATCAAAAGAATATTCTGATTTAAATGATATTGTTTATAGCGCAAAGAAATATGCTTCATATGAAAATGATAAAATTGAACTTGAAAAAATTCTAAACGATAAAAATTCTGATGAGGAGTTAATAAAGATGGCTCATACTGAATTAACTAATCTAAACTCACAATTTGAGAAAAATGAAAAGAAATTAAAATTATTTTTATTACCAAAAGATGAGGCTGATAAAAAAAATGCTATCATAGAGATAAGAGCTGGAACTGGTGGTCTAGAAGCAAGTTTATTTGCAGGTGATTTATTCAAAATGTATGAAAAAGTCTGTAATAAAAAAAAATGGTCATTGGAATTAATATCTATTTCGAGAAGTGATGCAGGTGGATTGAAAGAAGTTATAGCCTCTATAAAGGGTAACAACATCTATTCAACTTTAAAATATGAAAGCGGTGTTCATAGAGTTCAAAGAGTCCCAGATACAGAAACTCAAGGGAGAGTTCACACTTCAGCTGCAACTGTTGCTGTATTACCCGAGGCAGAAGAGGTTGATTTAAAAATAAATGAGACAGATTTAAGAATTGATGTTTTTAGAGCTGGTGGTCCTGGTGGTCAATCCGTTAATACAACTGATAGTGCAGTAAGAATAACTCATATACCATCAGGCTTGAGTGTTTCACAGCAAGATGAAAAATCTCAACATAAAAATAAGGCAAAGGGAATGAAAATATTGAGAGCAAGATTATATGAGTTAGAGAGAACCAGAATAAATCAAGAAAGATCAGCGGATAGAAAAAGCAAGATTGGCACCGGAGATAGATCTGAAAGAATTAGAACTTATAATTTTCCACAAGGAAGAGTCACAGATCATAGAATCAATCTAACTTTACATAAGTTAGAAGAATTTTTGGAGGGTGAAGTATTTGATGAAATAATTGAGTCTTTATCTTTAAAAGCACAAGAGGAAAGTTTGAGCAAACTTTAAATTATGGATATACAGAGTGCATTAAAAAAAGGACAATCAATCTTAATAGATAATAATATCATATCAGCAAAATTAGATAGTGAAATTTTAATGTCTCAAGCAATTAGAAAAAATAAAAAATTTATAATTTTAAATTTACGTAAAGAAATTAAAAAAAGGGATCTTGACTACTTTGACAACTCAATTCAAGAAAGAGCTAAGGGTAAGCCGATAGCGCAAATCATAAAAAAAAAAGATTTTTGGAAATATGAATTTATCGTAAACAATAATGTATTAATACCAAGACCAGATACAGAAATTTTGATTGAACAAGCTCTTAAATTAGTAAAATATAAAAACAGGCTACAAATATTAGATATTGGAATTGGGTCTGGTTGCATTTTAATGTCAATTTTGAAAGAAAAGAAAAATTTCATTGGAACTGGTGTTGATATAAGCAATAAATCATTGCAAATAAGCAAGCTTAATGGTCAAAAATTGGGAATAAATAATAGATTGAGATTATTCAAATCAAATATTGACAATTTCAATACAGGCAAATATGATTTAATTGTATCTAATCCTCCATACATAAAAAAAAATAATTTAAGATGTTTGGAAAAGGATATAAGTTTTGAGCCTAAACAAGCATTAGACGGTGGATTAGATGGCTTATCAGAAATCAGAAAAGTTATAAATAAATCGTCTGAACTGGTAAGAAGAAATGGTCATTTAATAACAGAAATAGGTTTTGATCAAAAAAATAAAGTAAAAAAAATATTAAGTGATAAGGGGTTTTATATTAAAAAAACTGTTAAAGATTTATCAAATCATGATCGCTGCATAGTAAGTATTAAAATTTAATAAGATGGTTACATTTAGAAACAACAATGGACGAAGAAGCAATTTTCGAAGAAATGACAGAAATTTTAAGTCTAACGGTGACAGAAACAAATTTAATAATAATTTTTCAACTTCTGAAAATTTTCAAAGAAAATCTCCAGGGAGAAATAATCACAATGCGCCTAAATTAATTGAGAAATATAATAACTTAGCTAGAGAAGCTTTATCAACTGGGGATAAAATTTTATCAGAAAATTACTTTCAACATGCTGATCATTTTACGAGAATATTAAATGAGAGAGAGATTCAAAGAAAAATGAGTTTTAAAAATAAAGATTTAGATGAAACCACTGACACTAATGATAATAGAGAAAACAAAGAAAACTCTATGTCAAATGAAAAAGATGGTGCTGTAGATAAACATTCAGAAATTAATTAATTTAGACCAATTATTTTTTCGGACTTTAATACATCCAATTTGATTCTTTTTGTTTCAAAAATCTTTCTTTCATCTCCTTTTAAAACTTTTCCTGATGGAAGCTTTAATGTTTGGGAATTTATTTTTTTTCCATTGACTATCACCTCATAATGTAGGTGTGGTCCAGTTGATTTTCCAGTAGATCCAACATAGCCTATAGTCTGTCCTTGTTTTACCCTCGTTCCTTTTCTGATACCTTTAGCAAATTTTGACATATGTGCATAAACAGTTTGATAAGTAGAATTATGTTTTATGACAACACAATTGCCACCACCTCCACACCATCCTGCTTTTTTTATCACTCCATTACCAGATGCCATGATAGGCGTTCCCATTGGTGCAGCAAAGTCTGTCCCCCTGTGCATTTTGTTAAAACCATCAATTGGATGTTTTCTCATTCCAAACGGTGAAGATAGTCTTGCACCATTTATTGGTGTTTTCATTAATGCCTTTTGAACACTTTTTCCACTTTTATCATAATGTCCCTCACTGTTTTTTGAGTCAAAGTAATATAAAGAATTATCTTCACCACTTAGTTTTAGATTTGCATAAAGAATATTACCTGTTTCAATTACATTTTTTTTATCATCTAAAAAAACTTCATACATAATTTGGAAACTATCTCGTTTCCTAACATCTCTTTGAAAATCCACTTGAAAGCCATAAATTCTAGCAAACTCAACTATGATTCCTGCCGGGATTTTTTGGTTTGAAGCTGATTTATAAAGACTTTCTAATATAATACTTTCACCATAAACTATATTTTTATTAAGTTTAGTTACTAAAATCCGCTGATCAAATTTATCCGTTTCCTTCTTTCTTGTAAGATAAATCTTTTCTGTATTCGACACTTGAAATATAAATTCTTTAATTACGGAGCTTGTTTGATCTATTGTAAAACTAAACTTTTGATTAATATTTAGTTTATTTAAATTTATTTTTTTTCCTAACTCTTTTTTAATTTGTTCTATTTCAGATTTTTCTACTAAGTATTCTTCTAATATTTTATCGAATGTTTCACCTACATTAATCTCATGCTCAATTTTTTTGAATCTTGGTTCCAGATTATTGAGAATTTGATTAAATGATTTTTTGAAATAAACATTGTCTAATAGATTTGAATAATTATTAAAAATTTTTTTTTTATTGAAATTATAATATGATGTGAATATTACGGTAATTGCAATTAATAAACCAAGTGCAAAAATTTCTAAATTTTTCTTTAATTCTAGTTTAATTTTTTTAAACATTTAATTTATTGAAGCCGTTATTAATAGTTTAGGAATCAACAAAAATCAAAAAAAACCCCTAAAAATAAGGGGTTTTTATACTTTTTTTTATTCTTAAAAGCTTGATTTCCTATGATTTTAGCCTATAAGCATCGAACTTCTCATAAAAATTATTGTCGAATAATAAAAAAAGTGAGGATTATTGAGCTTTTTTTGCTCAATTAGCTATTTAAAAAGTAAAAATTTAAGAAGAGAAGTGTGGACGGTTAAGGTTACCAAAATTTGTCGTACACACTTCAACATTATATAAATTTTATTCTTAGAATTTATATAGAAGCTAGTGTGCGCCGTTTTTAAACTTGAGAGTTTGATCATGGCTCAGAACGTACGCTGGCGGCACGCCTAACACATGCAAGTCGAACGAAGTAGCAATACTTAGTGGCAGACGGGTGAGTAACATGTGGGTATCTGCCCTTTGGCCTGGAATAACACGAGGAAACTTGTGCTAATACCAGATAAGTCTTTACGGAGAAAGCTTTATGCACCATTGGATGAGCCCGCACTTGATTAGTTTGTTGGTGGGGTAATGGCCTACCAAGACTTTGATCAATAGCTGATTTGAGAGGATGATCAGCCACATTGGGACTGAGACACGGCCCAAACTCCTACGGGAGGCAGCAGTGGGGAATCTTGCACAATGGAGGAAACTCTGATGCAGCGATGCCGCGTGAGTGAAGAAGGCCCTTGGGTTGTAAAGCTCTTTCGTCGGGGAAGAAAATGACTGTACCCGAATAAGAAGGTCCGGCTAACTTCGTGCCAGCAGCCGCGGTAATACGAAGGGACCTAGCGTAGTTCGGAATTACTGGGCTTAAAGAGTTCGTAGGTGGTTGAAAAAGTTGGTGGTGAAATCCCAGAGCTTAACTCTGGAACTGCCATCAAAACTTTTCAGCTAGAGTTTGATAGAGGAAAGCAGAATTTCTAGTGTAGAGGTGAAATTCGTAGATATTAGAAAGAATACCAATTGCGAAGGCAGCTTTCTGGATCATTACTGACACTGAGGAACGAAAGCATGGGTAGCGAAGAGGATTAGATACCCTCGTAGTCCATGCCGTAAACGATGTGTGTTAGACGTTGGAAATTTTTTTTCAGTGTCGCAGCGAAAGCGATAAACACACCGCCTGGGGAGTACGACCGCAAGGTTAAAACTCAAATGAATTGACGGGGACCCGCACAAGTAGTGGAGCATGTGGTTTAATTCGAAGATACGCGCAGAACCTTACCAACACTTGACATGTTCGTCGCGACTTTAAGAGATTAAAGTTTTCGGTTCGGCCGGACGAAACACAGGTGCTGCATGGCTGTCGTCAGCTCGTGTCGTGAGATGTTGGGTTAAGTCCCGCAACGAGCGCAACCCTCACTTTTAGTTGCCATCATTAAGTTGGGCACTCTGAAAGAACTGCCAGTGATAAGCTGGAGGAAGGTGGGGATGACGTCAAGTCCTCATGGCCCTTACGTGTTGGGCTACACACGTGCTACAATGGTATCTACAACAGGAAGCGAAACAGCGATGTTAAGCAAATCCTCAAAAGATACCTCAGTTCGGATTGCACTCTGCAACTCGAGTGCATGAAGCTGGAATTACTAGTAATCGTGGATCAGCGTGCCACGGTGAATGCGTTCCCGGGTCTTGTACACACCGCCCGTCACACCATGGGAGTTGGTTCTACCTTAAGGCAAGGCATAAAACCCTTGACCACGGTATAGTCAGCGACTGGGGTGAAGTCGTAACAAGGTAGCCGTAGGGGAACCTGCGGCTGGATTACCTCCTTTCTAAGGATGAATAAAGTTAAAATTTTATTCTAAATAATATACATAGGCTAATGTTGACCGTCCTCATTTCTCTTCTTAGATTAGTGTTTCTCTTGCATGGGGGCCGGTAGCTCAGTTGGTTAGAGCACACCCTTGATAAGGGTGGGGTCGAAAGTTCGAGTCTTTCTCGGCCCACCAATAATGATTAAGGGGGATTAGCTCAGCTGGGAGAGCGCCTGATTTGCATTCAGGAGGTCAGCGGTTCGATCCCGCTATCCTCCACCAAACACTTAGTTATAAAAAATTGTAAATAAAAATAATTAATATCAATATCTATATCCGAACATTAGAAATGTTATTAACTAATGTTCAAAATAAAAATTTGATTCAACACAGAATTTTTTTCTGTGCATAAATCAAGCGTTTAAGGGCGTGTGGCGGATGCCTTGGCACTGAAAGCCGAAGAAGGACGTGATATACTGCGATAAGTTTCGGGGAGCTGTATGTAAGTTTTGATCCGAAAATTTCCGAATGGGGAAACCCACCACTTTATGTGGTACTTTAAATTGAATACATAAGTTTAAAGAGATAACCTGGAGAACTGAAACATCTAAGTAACCAGAGGAAAAGAAATCAATTGAGATTCCGTTAGTAGTGGCGAGCGAAACCGGATTAGGCCAGCAATTTTGATAAAAAAATTTGAATAGTTTGGAAAAGCTAACCATAGAGGGTGATAGTCCCGTAAAAGTAATGTTTGTTAAAATTCATGAGTAAAGCGGGACACGTGAAATCTTGCTCGAATATAGGGGGACCACCCTCTAAGCCTAAATACTCTTCAGTGACCGATAGTGAACTAGTACCGTGAGGGAAAGGTGAAAAGAACCCCTATTAGGGGAGTGAAATAGAACCTGAAACCGCATGCCTACAATCAGTCGAAGCTCTTTTTAGAGTGACGGCGTACCTTTTGTATAATGGGTCAGTGACTTAATTTATTTAGCAAGCTTAAGCCATCTAGGTGTAGGCGCAGCGAAAGCAAGTCTTAATAGGGCGATTAGTTAAATGAATTAGACCCGAAAACGAATGAGCTTACCATGAACAGGTTGAAAGCAAGGTAACACTTGCCGGAGGACCGAACCAGTTGACGTTGAAAAGTCTTTGGATGATTTGTGGTAAGGGGTGAAAGGCCAACCAAATTCGTAGATAGCTGGTTTTCCGCGAAAACTATTTAGGTAGTGCGTTGAGTAAATAAATGTTTAGAGGTAGAGCACTAAATGGGCTAGGGGGAAGAGATTCTTACCAAACCTAATAAAACTCCGAATGCTAAACATTGTTCCTCAGCAGACAGACTGTGGGTGCTAAGGTCCATGGTCGAGAGGGAAAGAGCCCAGACCACCAGATAAGGTCCCAAAATTATGATTAAGTGTGAAAGGATGTGGAAATTCCTTAACAGCCGGGAGGTTGGCTTAGAAGCAGCCATCCTTTAAAGATAGCGTAACAGCTCACCGGTCTAATAGAGTTTCTGCGCCG
This sequence comes from uncultured Pelagibacteraceae bacterium, assembly GCA_902628565.1. Lineage (GTDB taxonomy): Bacteria > Pseudomonadota > Alphaproteobacteria > Pelagibacterales > Pelagibacteraceae > Pelagibacter. The sequence goes on along the minus strand of CACONR010000008.1, from coordinate 22,317 downwards.
AAGATGTAACGGGGCTAAAATCATATACCGAATCTGTGGATTTATAATTTTTTCGAAAATTATGACTGGTAGCGGAACGTTCTGTAAGCCTGTGAAGGGACACCTGTGAAGGATCCTGGAGGTATCAGAAGTGCGAATGCTGACATAAGTAACGATAAAAGAAGTGAAAAACTTCTTCGCCGAAAATCCAAGGGTTTCTGCGCAAGGTTAATCCGCGCAGAGTTAGTCGGCACCTAAGGCGAGGGCGAAAGCCGTAGTCGATGGAAATAAGGTTAATATTCCTTAACCAGATGGTAGTGACGGATCTTGTTAGTTGTGAGTTCTTAATGGATTGAGCTTGCCGCGAAAAGGTTCCAAGAAATAGCTCCATCATTAGACCGTACCCTAAACCGACACAGGTGGATTAATAGAGTATATTTAGGCGCTTGAGAGAATGATGTTGAAGGAACTCGGCAAAATGCTTCCGTAACTTCGGAATAAGGAAGACCTTTTTTTAGGCAACTAAAAAAAGGTGGCACAAGCCAGGGAGAAGCGACTGTTTATCAAAAACACAGGGCTCTGCTAACACGTAAGTGGATGTATAGGGTCTGACGCCTGCCCGGTGCTGGAAGGTTAATGCGATGGGTGCAAGCTCATTTCTGAAGCCCCAGTAAACGGCGGCCGTAACTATAACGGTCCTAAGGTAGCGAAATTCCTTGTCGGGTAAGTTCCGACCTGCATGAATGGCGTAACGATTTCTCCGCTGTCTCCAACATCAACTCAGTGAAATTGAATTCTCCGTGAAGATGCGGAGTTCGCGTAGTTAGACGGAAAGACCCCGTGCACCTTTACTGCAACTTTACATTGGTATTAGGAAAAACATATTTAGCATAGGAGGGAGACATTGAAATAAAGGCGTCAGCTTTTGTGGAGTCACCAGTGAAATACCTCTTTTGTTTTTCTTGATATCTAACTGATAGCCGTTATCCGGCATCAAGACATTGTATGGTGGGTAGTTTGACTGGGGCGGTCGCCTCCCAAATAGTAACGGAGGCGTGCGAAGGTAAGCTCAGAACGGTCAGAAATCGTTCGTAGAGTGCAATGGCATAAGCTTGCCTGACTGTGAGACTGACAAGTCGAGCAGAGACGAAAGTCGGTCATAGTGATCCGGTGGTTCTGAGTGGAAGGGCCATCGCTCAACGGATAAAAGGTACGCCGGGGATAACAGGCTGATACTGCCCAAGAGCTCATATCGACGGCAGTGTTTGGCACCTCGATGTCGGCTCATCACATCCTGGGGCTGGAGCAGGTCCCAAGGGTTTGGCTGTTCGCCAATTAAAGTGGTACGTGAGCTGGGTTCAGAACGTCGTGAGACAGTTCGGTCCCTATCTGCTATGCGTGTAGAAGAATTGAGAGGAGTTGACCCTAGTACGAGAGGACCGGGTTGAACATACCACTGGTGGACCGGTTGTAGCGCCAGCTGCAGTGCCGGGTAGCTAAGTATGGACGAGATAACTGCTGAAAGCATCTAAGCGGGAAACTCACCTCAAAACTAGTTCTTCCTATAGAGCCGTGGTAGACCACCACGTTGATAGGCTGGATGTGGAAGCGCAGTAATGCGTGCAGCTGACCAGTACTAATAGCTCAATTGGCTTGATTTATGCACTGAAAAAAATTTCTAAAAATAGATATAAAATATGAAATGTTTATTTCTCGGCTATAGTTCAAAAAAAACAAAACTTATAAAATTCTTGAGACACAAAGGAATTAAAGTTCAAAACTTAACCAGAAAAATCAATCAAAGAGATATAATTGATAAAGATATCATTGTTTCTTTTGGATATAGAAAAATTATAAACAAACGTTTAATTAAAAAAAATAAACCCATTATAAACCTTCATATCTCCTACTTACCTTATAATAGAGGTTCGCACCCGAATTTTTGGAGCTTTGTTGACAAAACTCCCTCCGGTGTAACAATTCATGAAATAGACAAAGGTATTGATACAGGAAAAATAATTTATCAAAAAAAAATTTATTTTAATTATAAAAAAAATAAATCACTTACTTTTAGAAGTACCTACATAGTTTTATTTAATGAAATTGAAAATCTTTTTATTAAAAAATTTAAAAATTTAATTTCTATGAACTATAAAAAAAAACCTCAAAAAAAAGGAGGAACTTTTCACAGAAAAAACGAGCTACCAAAAAATTTTAAAAATTGGGATGTTAGTATTTATAAATTTATTGAGTCAATAAATAGGTGAATTTTTTTTATAAAACCTCTTTGATTTTTTTCCAAGTATTTTTGAGAAATTTTCAGATCCGAGACCAATTTTAGGTCTAAAATTCCCGATATTAAATTCATTAAATCTTTCACCTTTTCTTATATCTCTAATTGCAAATATTGATCTTCTGAGTTTCTTCGATGAAGTTTCAACTTTTTTAGGTCCAATTTTTTCTTTACCAAGTGACTGATGAACTTTTTTTACTCCAAAAACTAAATTTTTTAATTGATATTTGTCTATTGAAAATTTCGAGTCTGAAGTATTAAGTTTGTTTGAAATTATAAAATGTTTTTCTATTACACATACTTTAAATGCCGTAGCTGTTAATGATGTATAAATATTATTGGTATGATCGGAGAGACCAATATTAACATTTTTAAAAATCTTTTTATATTTCTTTAATGTTAATAAATTTGCATCTTTTTCTTCCGAGGGATATCCCGAAACACAATATAATATTGTAATTTTGTTGTGATACCTTTTTATACATTTTATTGCATTTTTTATTTCTTGAAGTGATGCCATTCCAGTCGAAATTATTATTGGTTTTTTTTTGCTAGCAATATAATCGATCAAATTTAAATCTGTAATTTCAAATGACGCGATCTTATATAGTCTAACATTAAATTTTTCTAATAGATCAACCGCTCTTTTGCTAAAAGGTGAACTAAAAAGTTCAATTTTTAATTTTTTTGCTAATTTAAATGCATCTTCGTGCCATTTAAAAGGTGTGTGTGCTTTTTTGTATAAACTCCATAAGGATTGATTTTTCCAAATTCCCTCTTTGATTAAAAATTTTTTTTCAAAATTTTTAATAGTGATGTCCTGAGGTTCATATGTTTGAATTTTTATTAAGTCAGCCCCACATTTAGAGGCTTCTCGGATATGTTCTAAAAATAATTTTTTTGATCCCCCATGATTTCCTGATATTTCAGCGATAATTAAAGGTCTTTTATTTTTATTAATAGATAGTTTATTATTAATTTTGATAAACACTTTGGATCTTTAATATAATTAGATTATCTTACTATAATGAGCAAAAAAAAAAATTACAAATATTATTCGGAAATAATAAACAAAATTCAAAAAACAAGATCAAAAAATAATAAGAACTGGATGGACCTTTTAAGATTAGCATTCAAAGAGAATCCTCAAGATGCCAAAAAAATCGTAAAAGGGATTTTCAAAGAAGATAAAAGAATTAGTAAATTAATTAAGCAATTGACTTTAAATTAAGATTTCAAAATATTTTCTAATTCTTGATTAAGATTTTTTGACCTTTTACAAAAAAATTCACAAAAATCGTCAATTACTTTTTGTCTTTCAGGCAAATTCCACCATTTATCAAGAGTTTGATAATTTTTATTTATAAATTTGGCGGCGTCTCTTGGGTTATTAAAACAGATCTTATAATCTTTTAATCTTTTTAGATAAAACCTAAATTTTTCATCAAATCTTGAATGGGCCTTTTCATTAAATATAACAATTGTTGGTCGATTTAAATACATGGACTCAAAAAAAGGTGTACCTATAAATAAATGAACACTTAGATTATAATTCAAAATAATCTTGTTAAACGATTTTTCTATTCCCATGAATTTAATATTTTTATATTTTTTTTTGATAGAGTTTTTTAAAATTGGATATCTAGTAAGTTGCAGAGCTTTAATTTCATTCCTTCTAAATATTGGTTTATCTAAATTTTCTAAATAATTTATTGTAGAATTAAAGATACTTTTATTAATTGAAAAATTATCTAAATATCCATTAGGGAATTTTTCCTCCATTTCTGTAAAAGAGTATAAAATAATCAAAATTTTGTTTTTTTTTTCAAATTTAAAATAGGTTTTTTTTTCTACATAATTTTTTGTAAATAGAAATGTTCTTAATCCCTTTTTTTTATTCTTTCCCCAAGACAATTGATTTTTGAACATTTTATTAACATGCCAATCATCATGCTTGTAGATATTATCATAACCATGTTGCGTTATAACTAATTTTGAACCAGAATTATAATTTTCAGCACAATAAAATTTAAATAATTCATCATAATAGGGAAAACTGGTAAATATATATTTTGGTTTTTTAGGCCAATTAGTTAACCGATAACTTAATTCTAAATTGTAAAAATTTTCTAAAAAAATTTTTGGAAATGTGTATTTAATTACTTTTTTTAAAAATGTTTCAAAATTAATTTTATTATCAAAAGTTTTAAATAATTTTTCTCGATTAAAATAAATTGTCTTATTTTGAGTGAGGAGGCGATTATTAATTTGAAGATTGATAAATTTAAATTTTCTCATTAATTCAATTTTAATTTTTTTTGGAACATCCCATAAATAGTAAAAAATCTTTTTGTCAAAACTCTTATAAAATATATTCTGATATTTAGCTGGCATATTTAATTTATTTATTTTTTTTTTTAACAAAGAATTATTTTTCAAATTAATAAAATTACTTTTGATACTCTTTTTATGATCAATCATTTTAGATATCGTCCAGTGGTGAAAAAGATTATACTTATACTCCCCACTTCTTGTTAAAATATGGGCATGCCAAGTATTTTCTGGTAAAAAAGCATAGTTATCCAAAGCTATTTTACTAAAAGATTTAATCTTATATTTTTTCTCAATTTTATTAAGAATTTCCCAGTTCACTGACATTTGATAAACAAAAGTTTTAAGCCACTTGCCAATTATTATTTCCCAGTATTCCTTTTTAAATTTTTTATTATGAGCTTCATTTAACTTTTTTGATAAATAAAAAAGTAATATATCATAATTTTTATTTACGGATTTTATCTGTTTTGATAAATTTTTATGCTTATTGAATTCGTACAGTTTAGCTACATTATATTTATTTTTTTTTTGAAAGTATTTATTTTGTTGGTATGCGTGATGAAATAATAGATTTTTTTTTTTATTAATGATTTTTTGATCGAAATTTCGCAATAATTTATCGTCAAGATTAAAAGTTATTAAGTTCATTTGTTTGTTTTATTTTAATATCTGAAACCTAATCATTTGATTAATACATAAGATCAATGCTAAATTATTATCTTAATAGTTGTAATTTTGCTAGAAATATAGTTAAACATTTTAATGAGCATCATTGCAGTTATACCGGCAAGAGGTAACAGCAAAAGGATAGTCAATAAAAATTTACTAAAAATAAATAATCAATATATATTGAAAATATTGTATCAAAATTTGAAAAACATGAATATTTTTCAAAATATTATTTTATCAACAGACTCAATAAAAATTAAAAAATTAGCAAAAAAAATTGGTTATGATCTAGTAATTAATAGGCCAAAATCTTTGTCTAATGATAATTCGACAACAAATGCTGTAGTCACTCATTCAATTGATATTTTAAAAAAAAAAATTAAATTTACGCATGTGTGTTGTGTTTATCCGATGGCAATTTTATTTAAAAAAAGAGATTTGATTAATGCCAAAAAAATTATGAAGGGTGATAATGAAATTGTTTTTCCAGCATTAAAATACTCCCATCCAATTCAAAGAGCCTTTAAAATAAAAAAAGACTCAAAAATTAAGTACAAATTATCCAAAAAAAACTTATCTAAAAAAACACAATATTTTTCAGACTATTATCATGATGCTGGTCAATTCTATCTTGGTCACGTTAGTGCTTGGAAAAATTATTCATCTAGCAAAAAAAAATGTATAAAACTTCCTTTAATTAGGGCTATAGATGTAGATAATTATGAAGAATTTGAATTGTTAAAATCTAAGTTTTTTTACATCAAAAATAAAACTATTTGATTATTTTTTTTAATTGTAAACAAATATAATCAATCTCTTTTGTTTTTAAGTTATAATAAATCGGGAGACTTATGCTAGATTTAAAGTACTCTAAAGCATTTAAAAAAAAATTTTTTTTATAAAATTTTTTGTAAATTGAAAATTTAAAAATTGGAATATAGTGTACTTGAGTGGTAATTTTTTTTTGGAATAATTTACTAATTAATTGATCTCGTGAAATTTTCATTTTTTTTAAGTTTAAATTAATAACTAAAAGATGGTTAGCTGAAATTTTTTCTTTGTTTTGATCTGTAAAATTTATATACTCTTTCATTGAAGATAATCTATTTTTATATTCTTTTACAATTTCTCGCCTTCTTTTGACAAATTTATCTAATTTCTTTAACTGACTTATCCCAAGTGCACATTGAAAATCATTTAACCTAAAATTAAAACTTGATGAAATTACATTATAATTCCATGCATATTTTTTATAATTAGTTTTGGCTCTCAAAATTCCATGATTTCTAAAAAGGATAAGTTTTTCAAATAATTTTTTATTATTTGTTGTAACCATTCCGCCCTCACCTGTTGTTATATTCTTTAATGGATGGAATGAAAAAATTGTTAAATCACTATATCTGCAACTACCAACTTTATGTGATTTGGATATATCGTATTTTGCACCAAGAGCATGGCAAGCATCTTCAATAATATTAAATTTAAATTTATTTTTTAATTTAAAGAATTCTTTCATATCACACGGAATACCTCCATTATGCATTACAACCACAGTACTTATTTTTTTTAATTTATTTACTTTAATACATCTTTTTAAATCTTTAGGTCGCATTTGACCTGATTTAGGATCAACATCTGTAAGGTATATTTTTGCTTTAATAAAGTCTGCCATGTTGTAAGATGCTATGAAATTAATAGACGGCATAATAATTACATTCTTTTCATTTGTGCCTAATGCTAAATAAGCAAGCATTAATCCGGCAGTTCCATTAGAACAAGTTAAAGAATATTTTGCTCCAACTTTTTTTGAAAAAAAATCTTCAAACCTTGTAACTTCTTTTCCCGTAGTAATTAATTTATTTGATAAAGCTTTCCTAACAGCATTAATGTCATTATTATCTATATGCTGTCTACCATAAGGAATTATTTTCATAGAATTATTAATTTAACACTAAATTGTTCATATTGAAATAAAGTTGATAATTTAAGCAATTTTGGTAAACACTAATATTTAAATTTAATATAATAATTAAACTGTTTCATAAAATTACCAAGATTTGTTTGTAATTCAAAATTTATGAAAAAAATTTCAACTATATTAAAAGATTTGAAAAAACTTGGGGTTTCAGGTGTTAAGCAATCTACTGAGGATGAGGGGTCATCTTTTGAGGATATCTTGCTCATGAGAAAAATTACAAAAAGGATTGGACTAAATTTAAATGTTAAAATTGGTGGTTGTGAGGCTAAAAATGATATTTTTTTTTGTAAAAGAACAAAAGTTAATGGAATTGTGGCACCAATGGTTGAAAGCAAATATGCCTTAAAAAAGTTTATTCAATGTGCAGGTAGAAATAAAAAAAATTTATTATTTATGAATTTTGAAACTAATCTTGCAGTCAGAAATTTAAAGAGCATTGCCTCTTCAGAATACTTTAAATTAATTGATGGAGTAATAGTAGGAAGATCAGATCTTGCTGGATCTATGGATAAAAAAAAAAACTATGTCAATTCAAAACAAATATTTAAGATTGCTGAAAATTGTTATAAACAAATTATTAAAGTGGTAGATAGAAAGATAATTTTTAAAATGGGTGGTTCTATAACGCCTGAGTCTAAAATATTCATTTCTAAGCTTTATTATAAGAATCTTTTAGATTTCATTGAAACAAGAAATATAGAAATAAAATTATCAGATAAATCTATTAATAATTTAGATAAAATAATTTTAAAAGCATTTGAATTTGAAATTGAACTTTTGAAAATAAGAGTAAAAACAATTCAAAAACATGATCCACTTTTAGCAAAAGAATTTAAAAAAAGAATAGTAGAAATAAATAAAAGAATTAATTAGTGTTTTATTTGTGAATTATTTAACAGCAGTTATACCAGTTAGAAAAGGATCTCAAAGAGTTAAAAATAAAAATTTCAAAAAATTTAACAATCAGAATCTTTTAATACATAAAATTTTGAAACTTAAGAAAATTAACTTATTTGATGAAATTATTGTAAATACAGATTCCACAAAAGCCATAAAAATCGCAAAAAGTCTTGGTGTATCTTACCATAAAAGAAAAGATTTCTTTGCCAGTTCTAGATGTCCTAATAATAAATTTTGGCAACATGTAGGTCAAACTACTAATAGTAAATATATTTTCTTTACTAATTGTACCTCACCTTTAATTAAATTATCAACTTACAAAAAAGCTATTGAATTATTCGAAAAATATAAAAAAAGAAATGAAAGTCTCAATACTGTTAATTTGGTAAAAGATTTTTTATTTTTAAACAAGAAATCAATTAATTTTGATGCAAATAAAGCCCCAAATTCCCAAAACTTACCAGATATCTATAGATTAAATTTTTCAATAAACATTTTACCAAGAAAAACCATGATTGAAAAAATGAGTGTAATTGGCAAAAATCCATATTTTTTTCCATTAAACGAAATTGAGGGTTTTGATATAGATACGATTTTTCAATTTGATTATGCAGATCATTTACATAAGAAATTTTTTTAAAATTAAAATATATTTAGAAATATGAAAATTTTAGTTACTGGCGGAGCGGGTTTCATAGGCGCTCATCTTGTTAAAAATTTAATTGATTTAAGTCATAAAGTCTTGGTTGTTGATAATCTCAAGGTTATTGGAGGAATTCCTTTTATACATCCTAAATGTAAATTTATAAAAGGGGATATCTTAGATAACAAAACACTTAAACAGATTGAAAAGTGGCAGCCAAAAATTATTTATCACATAGCTGCCCAATCAGGTGGAGAAAGCGCTTATGACGATCCCAAAAATGATTATTTGACTAATGGATATGGAACTTATCTTTTGTCTTTATTAGCTAAAAAATTAAAAGTTAAAAAATTTATTTATACAAGTTCTGTTGCAGTATATGGCTCAAATCCTCAAAAAAAAATAAATGAAAGAACAAAGATTAATCCAGACTCTATCTATGGTATTTCAAAATATGCTGGCGAAATGTTTATTAAACAAATTTTTAAAAATACAAATGTTCAAACTTTGATATTTAGAGTGTTTAATACATATGGTCCTGGAGAAAATCTTAATTATTTAAAAAAAGGAATGGTAAGCATCTATTGCAGCTATTTATGGAAAAAAAAACCAATATTAGTTAAAGGGTCTTTGAATAGATTTAGAAATTACCAATATATTGACGATATTATTGATATTTTAATATTAAGCTTGAAAAATAAAAAATTGAGTAAAAATGAGGTTATAAATTTGACTACAGGTAAACCGGAAAAAGTAAAAAATCTATTAAAAAAAATTTTCAAAATTAACAATAAAAGAAAATACAAAGTTAGAGAAATAAAAGGAACTCCAGGAGACTCGTTTGGATACAATGCATCGAACGTCTATCTTAAACTAAAGTTTAAAAATTATAAGTTTACATCTTTGGAAAAAGGATTAAGGCTTTATTTTCAATGGATAAACAAAGTCCCCAATTCAAAAAATTTAAAAAAATACCACCCATTTAGGATGGCTAAAAATACTTAATGGAGATTACAAAACTTCTTATTAAACAAAATTTATTTTCATATGGATAAATGGGCCAGTACTAGAAAAAGTTATGTTGATTGGTTATCTGACTCTGAATTGCGTGAAGAGTTTTCAAAAAAAATAATTTTTGAGAATTTGTCCCTTTGGTGGCTAACAAATTTAATGGATAAAGATAATATAAATGAGACACTATGGTATGAAAAATTAAATGAAAAACTAAATTCAAAAAAAAAAAATGGTTTCAAAAAAAAATTTAATTATCTGTATCTTTTTGTCAAAATATTTAAAAATTTATTATTTAAAACTCTTTCTACTTTTTTGATAAAAATATTTTTTAAAGATTCAAAATCCAGTATAAAAAAAAGTAAAAAAAGAGATTGTTTCTTTGCTCTTTATACAAATTGCATTCACTTCGGAGGAAATTTTGTTGATAGACAATATGGATTATCAAGTTTACAAAACTTAAATAATAAATCTTATATAATTGAATTACCTGAAAATTTTTTTTTGTTAAAAAACTTTTTTGAAATTAAAAAAAATCTTAAAAAAATTCCTGTTGAATTCATTATAGCTAACAAAAATTTAAAATTATTAGATATATTTAGGATTTATTTTTTTTCATTATTATCTTTTTTCAAATTAATCTCTCTATTAAAAAAAAAAAATTATTTTATTATAAATGAGGTAGATTGCAGTGATATACTGAAATATAAATTGTTAATCTCTTTTTTTGGTTCAATCCAAGATCAGTTGTTAAGAGGAAGAGCTTTGGAGAATAGTTTAAACCATACATCAGCAAAAAATTTTATAAACTGTTTTGATTTTCACCCACAAGCTAGATCTTTTTATTATTTTGCTAAAAAAAGCAAAGTTAATAATGTGATTAATATTAACCATGCAAATTACTCTGAAAATAATATCTTTTTTAATTTCAACAAAAGAGATTTTTCAAAAGACTACTCAAGTTTCTTTTCTCCAAAACCTGATATATTTTTTACTCAAGGTGAGAGATATTATAATGTACTTAAAAATACCTTTGCAGAAGAAAAAGTTTTTTGTCTAGGATCACTCAAACCAGAATTAAATAAATTTCAAATCGAAAAAAAAAATCCAATTAAACCTGAAAGTTCAAAAAAAACTATAACTATACTCTGCAGTATCAATGATTACAGATCATTCGTAAAAATTTTAAATGAATGTAAACTTGAAGATACAAATATTTATGTCGCAGCTCATCCTTTAAAAAAAGTTGAAACAATTAAGTATTTTCAAAAAAATTTTAAAAATAATTTTATTGATGCTACAAATTTTGATAAAACAAAAATCTTTACAATAAGTGATTATATAATATTTGGTGATACGTCTTTGGGTCTAGAATTATCTCTTAAAAATTACAATGTTTTGAGATTATATTGCTCAGATTATATACCAACTTTTGATATAGACAATGAAATCCCGACCGCTACAAATAAAGATGAATTACTCAATCTTTTACTCAACGAACAAGTTTCACAAAATAATGCGCAAATAGAAAAAAACTACTTTTATAAATATGATATGAAAGCTAGTAACAGATTGGAAAAAATACTGAGTGAACTTAATTGAGGCAAAATATTTGATTTGGTTGTTATTCTGGTTTAACTATATACTTTTTTAATTAAAGAAATTTGCTTTTGTCAAAACCTAACTCAAAATTCTGGAAAAATAAAAATGTTCTAATCACTGGACATACTGGTTTCAAAGGTGGTTGGCTAAGTGTTCTTCTGAATTTCATGGGAAGTAAAATAATTGGTTATGCTTTAAATCCCACAGGAAAAAATAATTTTTTTAAAGCAGTAAACGTAAAAAAAATCATAAAAAAAGATTATAGGAAAGATATAAGAGATTTAACTAATTTAAAAAAAGTAATAAAAAAAAATAAACCACAAATAATCTTTCATTTAGCTGCTCAATCTAGCGTTATTGAAAGTTTTAAAAATTCAAGTGAAACAATTACTACAAACGTACTTGGAACTTCAAACATATTGGAAGCAATAAAAGATTTTGATTTTGTAAAATCTGTTGTCATAATTACCACAGATAAAGTTTATCAAAATTATAAAGAACAGAAGTATTTTAATGAAAATTCACAATTAGGTGGCGACGATATTTATAGTGGAAGTAAAGCTTGTTGTGAGTTGATAACTCATAGTTATAGAAAATCTTTTTTTGAAAAGACAAATTGTTGTATTGCAACAGTTAGGGCTGGAAATTGCTTTGGTGGAGGGGATTGGACGCCTGAAAGGATTGTAAAAGATATTTTAGAGAATTTTCACAATAATAAAAAATTGATATTGCGAAATCCAGATGCAACAAGACCATGGCAACATGTTTTGGAACCTGTTATAGGATATCTTCTATTAGCAGAGAAACTTTATTCTGAAAAAGGTCATATATTTAGCCAAGCTTGGAATTTTGGTCCAAATTTAAAACAGAATATGAAGGTAAAAAATTTAGTTCAAATTTTTAAAAGAAAAATGAATTCTAAATCAAAAATAATAGTAAAAAGAAAAAGTAAAAAATTTCATAACAAAAAAATAAATATATTTGAGTCAAAACATCTAAACATAAATAGTAAAAAAATTACAACTAAATTAGGATGGAAACCTAAATTGTCTATTTTAAATTCTGTAGATTTGACATATGAATGGTACTTAGCTTTTAAAAAGAAAAAAGATTTATTAAAGCTGACAAAAAATCAAATTAAATATTATTTGGATTTATAAGATTTAAAATTTTTTTATCGATATGGTGATTTTTTTAACAGGAGGTTCAGGTTTTATTGGTAAAAATTTCTTAAAACTAGCATTATCCAAAGGTCACTTTATTTATGCAATTTCCAGAAAAAAAAATAATAAAAAACGAAAAAATTTAAAATGGCTAGAAGGTGAATTAGATGATGATTGGGGTAAATATTTTAAAAGAGCAGATGTTCTGGTGCATTTAGCTGCTATTGGTTTAAAAAAAATGCCAAATGGTCAGTCTTACAAAGTTTTAGAATTAAATGTAAAAAAATCATATAATATGATTTTAAATGCTGTAAGTTCAGGATGTAAAAATTTTGTTATTGGGAGCACATCATCGGAATATAAAAATAATGGGCTTTGTAATCAAAAAAAATTGAGTAAAAATAGTGAGAGAGGTTTTGACTCTATTTATTCTCTGAGCAAAATAATTTTTTCCGATTTAATCAAGTATTTTTCTTTTAAAAAAAGGGGAAAATTTAGAATAATGAGAATTTTTCCAACGTATGGCTCAGGTGAAGTCAAAACAAGATTGTATCCAAGATTAAAAAAATATGCAAAAGAAGGAAAAAATATAAAAATTTTAAACCCTTTTGAAAAAAGAGATTTTACCAAAGTAGATTATGTTGCAAAAGTGTTATTAGAGGCTTGTGTTTTTCGTAGCAACAAAGCTTTTGAAATTTTCCATGTTTCTTCTAATAAACCACAAAGAGTTTTAGATTTCTCAAAAATAATTTGGAAAAAATTTAAAGGTAAAGGAAAAATCTTATTTAACTACAATTCAAAAAAAAACTTTCGCCATATTTCAGATATTAACTCCACTTGGAAACTTAAAAATGAAAAATAAAACAGCTATAATATTATGTGGGGGTAAAGGCTCAAGACTAGGGTCGCTTGGTAAAAAGGTTCCTAAAACTTTAATAAAAGTTCAAAATAAAGAAATTCTTTGGTATCTAATTACTTTTTTGAAATCATCAGGATTCAATAATATAGTTTTACCATTAGGTTATAAAGGAAGTCAGATAAAAATATTTTTAAAAAGATACAATAATTTTGGAATAAATATTCAAGCAGTTAATACAGGTGCTAACTCAAATATTGGATATAGAATTAGTAAAATTACTAAGTACTTAAAAGAAAAAAATTTTTTACTTCTAAATGGAGATGCAATTTTTAATTTTGATTTAAGACATATTTTTGAAAGTCATTGTAAAAATAGATCTGCAATAACTTTTTTGTCTGGAGAAGTTACTTATCCTTATGGCTCAATTGGTTTAAGGAATAATAAGATAATAGATTTTTCAAGAAATTTGGTTTTTGACAAACTTAGTATTAAAGGTAATAGAAAATATATTGCTTACAATTACACAGGTATTTCAGTGATTAATACTGAAATATTAAAGAAATATAAAAAATCATTTATAAAGACTGATAACTTTGAGCAGGTATTTTACCCAAAAGTTATAAAGAAATATAAAACAAAATTATTTAAGATTAATGGTTTTTGGCATTCGATTGATAATATTAAAGATATTGAAGCTGTTGATAAAAAATCAAAAAAAAATAACAAATATCTTAAACTGAAAAAATTGAAGGTTTTATTAGATAAAAAATTAATTTAAGTTAAGTATAAAAAAAATGAATGTATTATTAAATCACTTCATAAATAGTTACTCTGTTGCAAAAAACCTCTCAAAAAATTATGGTAGAATTAACTTTTTTAAAATTTTTATTATAAGATTTTTTTTCGCATTTAATTTTTTAAGAAAAATTCTCAACAAAAAATCTATATTAATATCAAATGTTGACTCTGGTGATTTATTCAAACAAAAAAATATTAAATCAGAAATGGTATTAAAAAATCTTGAAAAAAAGGGCTTTAGTGATGATTTAAGATTAAATGATTTAGAACTTGATAAAATTGCAAGTGATATATCTTTAAATAATTCAGAACTTTCTTTTAAAGGCAAAAAAAAAATCACTGAATTTATTTCCTCAATAAATTACTATGATAATATTTTTAATATCCAAGAAAAAAGTAAAAAATTCAATCTTTCACATGTTGCTTTAGAAATTGATATAAATAAAACAAATAATATCAAAAAAATTGCAACGTCGGATTTTTTTGTAGATATTGCCCAAAAATATATCGGAAATAAAAATATCTCTGTCTCAAGTTTGTGCTACATATCAAATCCAGTAAAAACATCTGATCTTGAAAAAAAAGAAAACGCACAATTTTTTCATTATGATAATGATTTTGAAAAGTTTTTTAAAGTTTTTATTTATCTAAATGACGTTGATGAAAATTCAGGACCACATTCTTTTGTTCAGTTTAGTCATAAGAAAAAAAATTATAAACATTTATATTGTAAAAGAATAGATGACCAAGAAATAAAAGAAATCTATGGACATGAAAATATAATTACTTTTGATCGTCCTAAAGGAAGTTTAATTTTTGAGGATACGTTCGGTTTACATAAAGGCACTGTTCCAACAAATAAAAGTAGAATAGTTTTAATTTTAATTTATGGAAAAAATAAAGGTATAGGAATTTATAATAACTCTATATTTGTTTAGATATGTCAATAAATTTTAAATCTATTTTAAAAAAAATATTTTTAAAATTTCTAAATCTTCTTACTCCATACTGGACCTGTAAATTCAATAACATGAGACAAATTTTAATGAAACGAAATATATTTTTTTATTATGATAAAAATTTGTGTCTTTATTACGTTAAAGAAAAAAATTATAAAATGTATTTTTCAGATAAAACAAGAGGGATCGAAACTTATTCTTATGGTATTAAATATAGAGCAAATCAATTAATTAAAACATATAATTTAGAATTAATAGAGTTTAAGAGAAACGATCTTGTAGTTGATTGTGGAGCAAATTATGGTGATTTATATACTTGGTTAAAAATAAAAAAAATACCAATCAAATACATATCATTTGAACCTTCACCATTAGAATTCAAATGCTTGGAACTTAATTGTGAAAATCAAATTAATAATAATGTTGGATTATCTAATTCAATAGGTATTTCAGAATTTTTTTTGAAGTCAGAGAGTGGAGACTCATCCATAATTGAACCCTCAAATGGATTTACAAAAAGAATAAAGATTAAAACAACTACATTAAATAATTATTTTTTTGAGAATAAGATCAAAAAAGTAAAATTATTAAAACTTGAAGCTGAAGGTTTCGAGCCTGAGATATTACAAGGTTCTAATAAAGTTTTAAATAAAATCGAATACATAGGTGTAGATGGTAGTCCAGAGAGAGGAAAAAAAAATGATACTACGATCGAGTTTGCAATTGATTTTTTGACTTCAAGAGATTTTGAAGTGATCGCTTCAGATATAAATCCAAAATTTTCTAAAGCCTTATTTAAAAATTTAAATCTTTTAAAATAGACAAAGTTTAAAATCAATTGATTTAAAAATTTTCTTGTATAAAGTTCTATTTAACCTATATAAATCAATCATTCTTGCATAAAATGAAATTTTTAAAAAATCAAAATATTTTAATCACAGGTGGTACGGGGACCTTTGGACACGAAATTGTGTCATACTTATTAAAAAGTATTAAGGTTAAAAAATTAATTATTTTCTCAAGAGATGAAAATAAACAATTTGAAATGTCAAAAAAACTTGGCTCAAATAAAAGAGTTAGATTTTTTATTGGTGATGTTAGAGATGAAAGCAGGCTGATGACCGCACTTAGAGGTGTAGACTATGTTATACATGCTGCTGCAATGAAACATGTGCCTGCATCTGAGTATAATCCTGATGAATGTATAAAAACTAACATTGATGGTGCTAAATCAGTAATAACGGCTTCAATTGAGAGAAAAGTGAAAAAAGTTATTGCACTTTCAACAGACAAAGCGTGTAATCCGATCAATCTATATGGAGCAACAAAACTTTGCGCTGAAAAACTTTTTATTAACGCCAATCAGTTATCGAACTTCACTAAATTTTCTGTGGTCAGATATGGAAATGTTATTGGATCAAGAGGTTCGGTTATTCCTTATTTTAAAGATTTATTAAATAAAAAAATAGTATTACCTCTCACCTCTAAAGAAATGACTAGATTTTTCATTCCTATACAAGATGCATTAAGGTTTGTATTAGAGAGCTTAAATATGTCAAATGGAGGTGAGATATTTATACCCAAAATGAATTCCATTAAAATTCTAGATTTAATTCAATTACTAGACTCAAAAGCAAAAATAAAAGTAATTGGAATAAGACCAGGCGAAAAATTACACGAGTCACTATTTTCTTTCGATGAAGCAAGATCTGTTTATCAAAACAAAAGTTCATTTATAATTTATAGTGAAAATTTAGTTTTTAAAAAAAAATATGGAAAAAAACTTAATAAAAAAAATGCATATGTGTCTTCTGATTTAAATTTTTTAAATAAAAAGAAAATTGCAAGCTATTTAAAGCAATACTTTAAAAAATATAACTGATGATTAAATGTCCAATCTGCAATGACGATAAGAGTGTCAAATATCGATGTGATTACAAATATGAAATAATTGAGGATAAAAAATACTTTGATAATTTAGATATTCATAAATGTAATAATTGTGATTTTAGTTTTGCTTACCCAATGCCCAAAATCTCTAATTTAGATTTCTTTTATGAAAATATTTATCGTCAAATAAATAGACCACCATATTGGTTGACAGAACACGATGAAGATTTGGAGAGTAGATACCTTGAAGACAGAAATTTAAATTATTTATTATATGTTTCAACATTAATAAATTTGAAAGATGTAAAAAATATTTATGATTTTGGAGCTGGGTATGGTGACTTAGGCTTTGCAATTAAAAAGAAATTTCCTGAAGTAAATTTATTTTGCACTGAAAATGATGTTCAATGTAGTAACATTTTAAAAAAAAGGGGTTATGTAAACGACAAACTTGAAAACATTAACAAAAAGTTTGATTTAATTATCACATTACATACATTAGAACATTTAACTGATGCTGAAGTTTTTAATGATTTTTATAAAATACTTAAACCAGGCGGATTAATTTTTTTTGAAGTGCCGAATTGTCCTGATGAGTATTTTTCTGGTCGTCCATATGATGGACCTCATTTATTATTTTACACCAAAAAAAGTGTTGAGGCTATCTGTAAAAAATTTAATTTTGAAATTACTAGAATTGATATCAGCTCATATTCATTTCAAGAGGATCATCGTTTTCAAAAAGAGTCACAAGATAGGTATTACAGAATAAAGTCTGGAAAGACATTTGATAGTTTGAAACAACTCATTAAAAAGTTTATCCCATACCACCTCTTAAAATTTGTAAATATTATTAGAAACATTAAAAATATTGATGAAACTTATAAAATTGGCCTTTTTACAAGTAATAGTAATGATAATTGTTACTTAAGAGGGATATTAAAAAAAAAATAGTAAAAATTTCTAACAATGAAAAAAATAATTTTTCTGTTTTCTAATAAATAATTATGAAATGTAGAAATTGTAAAAACAAAAAACTAATAAGAATAGTGAAAATTGGAGAACAACCATTAAGTGGTTTTTTTTATAAATCGAAAAAAAAAAATTTAAAAAAATATTCTTTAGATTTATTTAAGTGTTCAAAATGCAATCTAGTACAATTAAACAATACAATTGAAATAGGGAAAATGTATGGTTCGCATTATGGTTACAAAACATCTGTAAGTAAAATGATGATATCTCATTTAAAGGAAAAAATAAAAAGGCTTCTTGCCATGAAGATTTTAAAAAAAGGAGATCAAATTTTAGATATTGGGAGTAATGATGGCTCATTCTTAAAACTCATAGGTAAAAATTTTAATCGATGGGGCATTGATCCTTCAGCAAAAAAATTTAAAAGTTTTTACAAAGGCATGAACTTAATTACAAATTTTTTTTCTAAAAAAAGTATCATCAAAAAATCTAATGATAAAAATATCAAATTTAATTTAATCTCAAGTTTTGCAATTTTTTATGACGTCGAGGATCCAAATTCATTTTGTAAAGACGTAGAGGAGTTATTGGATGATAACGGAATATGGATTTGTGAATTTTCATATTTACCACTAATGCTTAAAAATTTGACGTTTGACCAAATATGCCACGAACATATAATGTATTATACTTTATCTGTCTTTGAGAAAATTTTAAAGAATAACAATTTAAAAGTTTTAGATGCTCAACTTAATGAAATAAATGGAGGGAGTATTGAGTTAATAATTTCAAAAAAAAATTGTAAAAGAAAAATAAAAAAAAGAATTATAAATAAATTAAAAGATGATGAAAAAAAAATAAATAAGACTTCTTATCATAACTTTTCGAAAAGAATTTTAAAAATTAAATATGATTTAAATAATTTTATTAATAAAGAATATCCTATAGCTGCATATGGAGCGTCTACTAAAGGAAATATTGTTTTAAATTATGCAAAGTTAGGTTCTAAAAAAATTTCATATATTTGTGATGCAAATAATAATAAATTTGGTAAATTTACACCTGGATCAAATATAAAAATAGTTTCAAAACAAAAAATGAGATTATTAAATCCAAAATATATGCTCGTTTTGATTTGGTCTTTTAGATCTGAAATAATTAAAGAAGAATTAAATTATCTTAAAAAAGGAGGAAATTTGATTTTTCATTTACCGAAATTCCACATAATTAACATAAAAAATTATAAAAAGTATGCGAATAAAGATTTTAAAGAACTTTCTTATAGATATTAATTAATGCTTTTATCTATTTGTATACCAACTTTTAATAGATTGGATTGTCTAGACAATTGTCTTAATTCAATTCTTATATCATCTAAACTAGTTAAAGATTTTCAATTTGAAGTATGTATCTCAGATAATTATTCTGATGAGTCTCCCGAAAAAATTATAAATAAATATAAAGATGATTTGAACATTGTTTTTAAAAGAAATAAAACAAATTTGGGTTTTGCTTTAAATGCTATAAACACAATAAAATTTGCAAAAGGTAAATATGCTTGGTTAATTGGTAATGATGATTTAATTTTACCTAATACTCTTAATTATTTAAAAAACCTTTTTGAAAATAATAAGCAAGTAGAATATTTTTTTATTAATTCTTACTACCTTGATTCAAATCTTTTAAAAAAATACAATCAGCCTTTTGACACAAATACATTACAAGAGTTGAATTTAAAAAAATTATCAAAATTAAAAGAAAATAA
Source organism: uncultured Pelagibacteraceae bacterium (assembly GCA_902628565.1). Classification (GTDB taxonomy): domain Bacteria; phylum Pseudomonadota; class Alphaproteobacteria; order Pelagibacterales; family Pelagibacteraceae; genus Pelagibacter. Next base: position 2,502 of record CACONR010000008.1, on the reverse strand, counting down.
AAAAGTGAAATTTTGGGAAGTCATAGATCCTAAAGTTTCTTGGGAATTTTTAATCGGTATTTTTTTGAGTATTTTTAACCGAGAGATGTGGATACAGGGTTTAAAAAGTATAAATCAAAAAAATATAGAAGATAAAAGAGTTTGGTCTAATTTTGATAATACTTGTTTAAATGCAAAAATAATTTCAACAGTTTTTAATGATAAAAAAAGTTATATCTGTGCAACACCTCTAAGTGTAAATTTAATTGGTGAGCGTGAGTGGGCCAATATGTATGATTTTGTGGAGATTGTTAGAATACCAGAACTATTAGATTACTATAGATCTCAAGGAATGAGTTTTTTGAGATATGTTTATTGTAAAAATTTTGCATTAAGAAACTTTTTTAATTTTTTTGTTAAGATTGTTATTAATGGAAATAAAGGGGGCATACAATATGTAAACTTTTATAAACATTTTTTTAAAAATTTAATTTTTCCCAATGCCTGGTTTTCAATAATTTTTTTTGCTATTAGAAATGTTAAAAAAGTATTAAGAATAAAAAAAGAAATAAAATAATTTAAGATATGATTGACGGGGTTAAAATAATTGAAAAAAAAGTAATTACTGACGATCGAGGTAAAATTTTACATATGATGAGGGTCGATGACAATAATTTTGATAAATTTGGTGAGATTTATTTTTCTTATGTTTATCCTAATCAAATTAAAGCATGGCATATTCATAAAAAAATGACATTAAATTATGTTGCTGCTTTTGGAAAAATAAAACTTGTCCTTTATGATGATAGAGTTAAAAGCTCTACTAATGGACTTGTCCAAGAAATATTTTTGTCGAATGACAATCATTTATTAGTTTCAATACCTCCAATGATATGGAATGGATTCTGTTCTGCAGATGATAACCTAGCTGTTTTAGCAAATTGTTCTGACATTCCTCATGATAAAGAGGAAATAGAGCGGTTGCCATTCAATGACAATAAGTTTCCATATGATTGGAATAAAAAATAAAATATGAAATGTGTAATACTAGCTGGTGGTAAGGGTAGCAGAATATCAGAACTTTCTAAAGATATTCCTAAGCCAATGATAAACGTCTTGGGAAAACCTATTTTGATAAAAATTATGCAACATTATTCAAAGTATGGTTTTAACGACTTTATAATTGCCGCTGGATATAAAAAAGAGGTTATAAAAAGGTATTTTAAGTTTAATAAATTTAAGAATTGGAATATAGAAGTCGTGGACACTGGGCTCAATACTATGACTGGTGGTAGAATTAAAAGACTTAAAAAATACATAAATGACAAAACTTTTATGCTTACTTACGGAGATGGTCTTAGTGATGTAAATTTGGAAAAACTATTAAAGGTTCACAAAAAAAGTAAAAAAATTGCTACATTAACGGCAGTTAGGCCGCCAGCGAGATTTGGGGCAATAAAGATATTCAAAAATAGAGTAAGTTATTTTAAAGAAAAATCAAAGTTAGATGAAGGTTGGATAAATGGTGGATTCTTTGTTTTGGAACCTACAATATTTAAGTTTATAAAAGGAGATAAGTCATTTTTTGAGAGAGAGCCATTACAAAAAATCAGTAAACTTAAGCAACTTTATGCATTTAAACACAAGGGTTTTTGGCAATGCATGGATACACTCAGGGATAAAGAAATTTTAGAAAAAGCACTTAAGTCTAAAGAATTTTAAATATTTATATTAAAATTTAGATAATTAATGGGAATCAAAATACTTGACAGTTCAAAAATTGAACTATATCTGTTCATCATTTGAACATATGGAAAAAAATCAAGATCATTTTAATGTATTAAGAGTGGTGCAAAAAAAACCAAATTCTTCTCAAAGGGAATTAGCTAAAACACTTGGGTTTAGCCTAGGTAAATTGAATTATTGTATTCAATCACTTCAAGAAAAAGGATTAATAAAAATAGAAAATTTTAATAAGAAAAAAAATAAGTTTCAATATATGAGATATTTTTTAACACCGAAAGGAATATCTGTAAGAACAAAATTAACAATTAATTTCATGAAAAGAAAAATGGAAGAATATGATGAACTAAAAAAAGAATTAGATTTATGAAAATTTTTTCACTTATTCCTCTTAGAAAGGGAAGCACCAGATTAAAAAATAAAAATTTCTTAAAAATAAATGATAAGCCTTTGTATAGATATGTAACCGAACAGTCATTAAAGAGTAAATTTATAGACAAGACTTATATCTCTACCGATAGTGATAAAATAAAAATTAAACATAAAAAGTTGAAAATTATTTCAAGATCACGATCTGTTTCAACCAATAAGGCCTCAACTGAAATGGTAATAGATGAGTTTTTGAGAAAATACGATTGTGACATTGTTGTAACAATCCAAGCCACTAATCCATTTTTAAAAAGTAATCAACTGGATTTAGCTCTTAAAAAGTTTATCAAAAATGATAGTTTTGATTGTCTAATTTCTGTCGTAAAAAATCATCATTTTATGTGGAAAAAA
>CACONR010000007.1 GCA_902628565.1 uncultured Pelagibacteraceae bacterium | reverse complement strand
TGTTCAGTATTTCCAGTTTGCATTCTTTTTCCATCAACATCTAAAAACATATTAAGTTTTTGAAAATCTGTAACTTCATCTTTTGTAACTATATAAGGACCAATTGGACCAAAAGTATCAAATCCTTTTCCTTTATCCCAAGTTAAACCTTTGTTCTTTTGAAAATTTCGCTCACTAACATCATTCACTAAAAAAAAACCAAGAACATGATCCATTGCATTCTCAACACTCACATTTATAGCTTTTTTTCCTATAACAAAACCTAGTTCAACTTCCCAATCTGTATGGTTAGATCCCTTTGGAACTATAATAGGATCATTCGGTCCTGTAATACAGCTGGTAAATTTCGAAAAAATTATTGGTTCTTTAGGTATTGGTAAATTTTGCTCTTCAGCATGATCTTTAAAATTCAAACCTATTCCAATAAACTTTGATGGCTTTGAAACACAAGCACCAATTCTAGAGTTTGACTCTAGTTTAGGTAAAGTAGAAATATCAGTTTTTTTTATTCTTTCAATTGTATCAAAATTTAAAGTATCAGGATTTAAATCATTAATAATTGATGACAAATCTCTATAATTATTTTCTTGATCTATTATTGCCGGCTTTTCTTTTTCAATATCTCCTATTCTACACAATTTCATTTCTTCTCCTTTTTAATATGTTGCTCTTCCACCACTTAAGTCAAATACTGCCGCTGTGCTAAATGAATTTTCTTCACTTGCTAACCAGCATACCAAAGAGGCTAATTCATCTACTTTCGCAAACCGATTTCTTGGTATTTTAGACAACATATAGTTTATATGTTCTTCTGTCATCTGGTCAAAAATTCTCGTTTTTGCTGCAGCTGGTGTGACACAATTTACTGCAATATTTTTATCAGCTAGTTCCTTGCCCAAAGATTTTGTCAGACCAATTACCCCTGCTTTGGAAGTGCTATAAGCGCTTGCATTAGGATTACCCTCTTTACCAGCAATAGAAGCAATATTTATTATTCTACCATAATTATTTTTAATCATGTGAGGGACTATAGCTCGACAACAATAAAAAGTTGCATTTAAATTTAGGTCAATCACTTTTTTCCATTCATCTAAAGGATACTCCCAAACTTTAGCATTCATTCCTGTCATACCAGCATTGTTTACAAAAATATCTATTTTTCCAAATTTTGTCTCAATATCATTAATTGCTTTTTCAATATTTTTAAAATCTATTATATCGACTTCTTGAGAGTGGAAATTATTAGAGTTGATTTCTTTTTTTGCTTTATCAATCGCAGACTTATCAATATCCCAGATAATCACTTTTCCGCCTGACTCTATAATTTTTTTTGAAATCGCATAACCAAATCCTTGAGCTCCACCTGTTACAACTGCGATTCTACTTTCAAAATTATATTTATTCATTTGATTTTTTCTTTCTTAATAGAGGAAAAATTAAAGCAATTAAAGATAAAATAAAGAAAGTTACCGCTATAGGTCTTGTTAAAAATCTTAACCAGTCTCCCTCAAAGATAACTAAAGATTGTCTCAAAGTTCCCTCAACCAATTCTCCTAAAATCAAACCTATTATAACTGGCACAACAGAAAAACCATAACGCCTCATAAAGAATCCAATTACTCCAAAAAATAACATTATCCATACATCTAAAATTGATTGACTGAGCGAGTATGTTCCACAAACTGAAACTGCAAAAATCATTGGCCAAAGTAATTTATTTGGTACTAAAGTTATTCTTGCAAAAATCTTGGCCCCAAAAAAACCAAATATAAAAAATAAAACATTTGCAATTAACATTGCACCAAAAATTCCATAGAGAAAATCTGGTTGTTCTCTAAATAAATCTGGACCTGGTCTAACACCATGAATAATAAGACCTGTCAAAATTACAGCTGTTGTTGCACTTCCTGGAATTCCAAGTGCCAGCGTCGGTACCATTGCACCGCCTGTGGCTGCATTATTGGCAGCTTCAGCTCCAGCAATTCCTTCCACAGAACCTTTTCCAAATTCTTCAGGATTTTTTGACCATCTTTTTGCTTCAGAATATCCAATTAATGACGCAACTGTCCCGCCCTCAGCAGGTAAAACTCCAATAAAAGATCCAATTCCAGATGATCTTAAAATAGTAATCCAAGTTTTTTTATAGTCTGAAATTGATGGAAGTTTGACTGCTTTTAAAGCCACTCTGTTAAATATTTGATCTAATAATGTTGATTGAGTTAACATTTCACTTATCGCAAATAATCCAACAACTACAGGAATAAATCCTATGCCTTCAGATAATTCATTTATACCAAAAGTAAATCTATCAATTGATGTCATAAAGTCTTTGCCAATAGTTGAAATTAAAATACCAAATGCTCCCGCAATCAAATTTTTAATTGGACTACCTTCACCTATAGATGCAAGCATCGTCAAACCAAAGATTGCTAATGCAAAATATTCGGGTTGACCAAATTCATATGCTAATTGAGCAAGCAGTGGAGCAAAAAAAACCAAAACTACAACACTAAAAATTCCTCCTATTGTACTTGATACGGTGGCCATTCCTAGGGCTCTTCCAGCTTCTCCTTTTTGTGCGAGTGGATATCCATCTAAGCATGTAGCAGCAGCAGCTGGTGTTCCAGGTGTGTTAATTAAAACTGCAGTGATTGCACCTCCATAAGTTCCAGCACAATAAATCGCAGTCAATAAAACAATTGCTGATAAAGGATCTAATGTCATTGTAAAAGGCAAAATTAAAGCACCTCCTGTTGTTGGTCCAAGTCCAGGTAAAACACCAAGTATTAAACCAAAAAGTGTTCCAAAAATTAATACAATCATTAACTTTGAACTTAATAAAGGAGCTAGCATTAAAGATAAATTTTCCATAATTAGTTGTAATAAAGATTTGTGATAATACCTCCAGGGAATCTAAGCCCTAAAATAGTTTCAAAAAAAATGAATACTATTATTGGAAAAATTATGGCCACTAAAAATAAATAGAAAATTCTTCTTTCACCCCAAAAGAATGAAACTATCACTGATAAAACTGAAATACCAAGAAAGAAATCTAGAGTAACACTTACAACTGAAAAAATAATAAAACTAGCTAAAGTAATATAAAAAGAATTTGGTAATTTTTTTTCAATATTCCAAGGAACTTTGATTGATAAGTAATAGACAATTAAGCTCAATGAAATAATTAGAATTAATAAGGCTTTTGGAAATGTAGCTGGTTGAATACCTCTGTTTAAAATTGGAGGAACTTCTTCAAATGTAAATGTAAAATATAATAGAACACTCGAAATTAATACAATAATAAAAATGACTTTAAATGAGATATTAAAAAAAAGGGGCAAACTTTTTTTGTCTGCCCCTTTAGATTTTTGTACATCGCTCATTTAATCAATGTACGAATTTTTATTACTTAATGTAACCTAAAGCTTTTAATTGAGCTGTCATTTCAGTAAGCATTTCTTCCATCTGCTTACCCCACTCATCAGCACCAACTACACTAGTCTCATCAAGACCAATTTCAGTTAAGAAATTTTTATAATAGTTATGGCTCATAGCTTTCATCATTCCAGCTTCTAATTGTTTTACTCTGTCTGCTGGAGCACCTTTTTTAGTTACAAATCCTCTAACTGTAGATAAAGAAACTGGTATACCTAGTTCTTTAGCAGTTGGAGAGTCACCAATCTTAGCCATTCTATTATTAGCTAGCACAACTGATACGCAAAGTTTACCTTCATTGATCTCAGTCAATGCTTCACCTAAATTAAGAACACCAACATCGATATCGCCTTTGATTAAGTTTGTTTTAATCGGAGCAACTCCTTTGTAAGCAACAATAGTTGGATCTTTTAATCCACCTTTTTTCGTAAATGCGATTGCACTAACATCGTCAATACCACCTGTATGGGTTGTTCCATACTTTAATGATTTTGATTTTTGTGTGCTAATAAACTTCTTAGCATCCTTGATATCAGATTTACAATTTACAACAAACAATTGTGGATCATCAGTTCCTCTAGCTAATGGTTGCATATCACTAATTTTTACTTTAGTTTTTCCTAAAGCCATTGATACTGCATGTCCAGTAGTCCAAGTTAAAGTGTGGTTACCATCTGCAGGTAAAGTCATCATATAATCCATAGATGCAGCCCCTCCACCACCTTTTTTATTCACTAATTGCATGTCTTGTTTTAGAACTCTTCTTGCTCTTAATAACATCATTCTAGTAGTTACGTCTGTTCCACCGCCAAAACCAGCATGAGTAATAGCTTGAATTGGATGACCATCAGCTTTTGCGGATGTAATCATTAATGGAAGAGCCACAACAAAAAATTCAGTTGCTAAAAAGGCAGCAGCTAAAAATAATTTAAAGCTTTTTTTCATTATTTCCCTCATTAGTTAATTTATAATTAAATATTTAAACATTATCTGATACAACCCGTAAAGAAAAAAATGTCAGAAAACAAAATTAATATTGGTATCTTATTAGGCGATCCCTCTGGAATCGGACCTGAGCTGATATCAAAATTATTGAGTGAAAAAATAACTGATGATGTAAATATTGTCGTCATAGGTGAAAAAGCAATCCTAGAAAGTGGTGACAAAATTACCGGAAATAAAAGTAATTTAGAGTTTGTAACTGATTTTGACCAAATTAATTTTAAAAATAATAACAAATTCTTTTTAGATTTAACAAAAGGTAAAAACCACCAATACAAGATTGCGGAATGCTCAAAAGAATCAGGTAAAAGTGTTTTGCAATCGTTAAATCTTGCTCTTGATCTTGCAAAACAGAATAAGATACATGCAATAAATTTTGGACCATTTAATAAAACAAGTATGATTATGGGAGGAAACAAACATTCTGATGAACTTCATCTAATGGCTGAGAGATTAAATGTTGAGAGTTTTTTTTGTGAATTTAATGTAGTTGATAATTTTTGGACTGCTAGAGTTACTTCCCATATCCCCATAAGTGAAGTCCCTAAAAATATTAAGAAAGAGAAAATAATTAAACCCATTAAATTGATACATCAAACTATGAAATTAAATGGTATTGCAAACCCGCGTGTTGCAGTGCAAGCGTTAAATCCTCATGCAGAATTTGGTGTAGAGGAAAAGAATGAAATAATTCCTGCTATTGAGGAGGCAAAAAGCTTAGGCATTAATGCTGATGGTCCCTTACCATGTGACACTTCATTTATCACAGCTTTTAAAAATAAAAATCACGATTGCATTGTAGGAATGTACCATGATGCACTACAATCTGGATTAAAAGCTTTCGGCTTTGATAGAGGTGTTACAGTTCAAGGTGGTATGCCTATTCCAATAACAACACCTGCACATGGAACAGCATTTGATATTGCCGGAAAGAATCAAGCAAACTTAGAACCAACATTACAATCTTTTAAAATAGCATTAACAATGGCTAATAATAAAAAATAGTAATGCCAAAAATTAAAGATATTAAAACTACAATTTATAAATGGACAGGAGAGATAGTTCCTCCAGCTCAAAATTTTTGTACTAATCCTACAGACTTACTAAGAGAGAGTGGAGATAAAATGAAATCTTTTAGGTTTCATCAATGGTTAGTATGTGAAGTAATTGCTGATGATGGAACTATTGGTCTTGGAAATGCTGCTCTAGCGCCAGAAGTTACAAAAAAAGCAATAGATTGTTACTTAAAAAATTTGGTTATAGGTGAGGATCCTTTTGATTATGATTATCTTTGGGACAAGATGTACAGAAGTACTATGGCATGGGGACGAAAAGGAATTGGAATGATTGGAATTTCTGCAATTGATTTAGGCATTTGGGACTTAATGGGGAAACTAAAAAATGAACCAGTGTTTAAGTTACTTGGTGGAAGAACTAAGGAAAAAATTCCTGTTTATGCTTCAAAATTATATAGTCAGCCACTTAAAGACTTACAAAAAGAGTCTGAAAAATATCTTAATGAAGGTTTTAAAATGTTTAAAATGCGTTTTGGTTGGGGGCCTAAAGATGGAGCTGATGGCATCAAAAAAAACATTGCTTTAGTGAATGCTGTTAGAGAGGTTATTGGATATGACAACGATTTAATGCTTGAAGCCTATATGGGTTGGAATTTGGAATATTCAAAGAAAATAATACCTGATTTAATAAAATTTAAACCAAAATGGTTGGAGGAGCCAGTTATACCAGATGACATCTCAGGCTATGCTGAATTAAATGCTCTCGGAGATATTCCTATAGCCGGTGGCGAACATGAATTTAGTGTCTTAGGGTTTAAACATCTTCTAGATCTTAAAGCGATAAGTTATATACAATATGACTCCAACCGAGTAGGTGGAATAACAGCGGGTCATAAGATTAATTCACTTGCAGAAAAATATAATATTCCTGTAATTCCTCACGCAGGACAAATGCACAACTACCATTTAACTATGGCAAGTAATAATTGTCCATTTTCAGAATATTTTCCCGTTCACCAAGTAGAAATCGGCAATGAATTATTTTACTATTTATTCAAAGGAGAACCAGAACCTCAAAATGGTTATATCAATTTAGATGATAATGTACCAGGGCTTGGTATTTCTATTAACGAAAAATACAAAAATGATTTTAAGATTTTAGAATAGCTTTTATCCTTTCAATCCTAAATGAGTATATTTTACATTTAAATAATCTTTAATAGCCATTGATCCACCTTCACGCCCATAACCTGCTTGTTTAATTCCCCCAAATGGAGCTTCGGCTATTGCAACGAGCGGAGTGTTTACTGCAACTGTTCCTGTCTCCATTAGTTCAGATGCTTTGTGTGCTTTTTCCATAGAATTTGTACAGATATAACTTGATAGTCCAAGATCATGATTATTTGCTCGCTCTATTACTTCATCAAATGTTTTAAAAGATAACATTGGAACTAATGGGCCAAAGGGTTCTACTTTCATAATAGTATAATCATCTTTAACATTATCAAAGATAGTTGGTTCATAATAAAATCCTTTGTTGAAACCTTGTGGTCTTTTACCGCCTAAAAGTACTTTTGCGCCCTCTTTTTTAGTCGTCTCAACCAATTCCTCAATTTCATTTAACCTTTTTTTTGTTGTTAATGGTCCTAGTTGTACTGAGGGATCCATGCCATCACCAATTTTAAGTTTTTTTGTCTTTTCAATAAATAAATTTATAAATTCCTCTTTTTTACTCTCCTGAATGTAGAATCTGTTAGGTGAAATACAAACTTGCCCGTTGTTTCTAAATTTTGCAGATATAGCCATATCTGTCGCCTTTTTAATGTCAGCATCATCAAAAACTATAAATGGCGAGTGTCCACTCAATTCCATTGTAACTCTTTGAACTTTGTCAGCAGCTTGTTTTAAAATTAATTTTCCAACTCTTGATGAACCAGTTATTGAAATCTTTTTTATAATATCAGATGCTATTAATTGTTGAGCGATACTAGGAGGGTCTCCTGATAAAAGATTTACTACACCTGTTGGAACACCACATTCATTACAAATATTTACCATTTCCATTACAACACCTGGGGTTATTACATCTGGTTTTATTATTACGGAACAACCAGCTGCTAAAGCTGTTGAAATTTTTCTTGCAGACAGAACTGCTGGAAAATTCCAAGGAGATAATGCAGCTACAACACCAACTGGTTGGTAATAAACATGAACTCTTGTTTCTTCAAATCTACTTTCAACAGTTTGACCATAAATTCTTTTTGTTTCTTCTGCATTCCATTCAAAAATATCAGCCGCTCCATTTACCTCGCCTTTCGCTTCCGCGAAAGGTTTACCAACTTCTAGAGTCATCCATTTTGCTAGTACATCTTGTTTTTCTCTAATTTTGTCTGCAATTCTTCTAATTATATAAGACCTCTGCCATGGTGAAGTTTTTTTCCAAACTTCCAACCCTTTTTCAGCTGATTTAAGTGCTCTGTCTACATCTTGGGAAGTAGCTTTAGATGCATGTCCAATGACTTCTTCGTTAGCTGGATTTATTACTTCATAAGTTGATTTATCTGAGGATTGACACCATTTACCATCAATAAATTGACCAAATTTTTCGTACATATCTTAATCTAACATTACTAGAGGTTGTGTCTACTATGTAATTTTTACACATCAATTATCAGCAATAAGATGATACGTTAAATTATAAAAAAAAGGAGTTGAACATGAAAGCATACATAATGGGAAACTACACGGAAAAAGCTTTTCAAGGTTTTTTAAAAGATCCTACAAGTGATAGAAAAGCAGTCGTTGAACAATTAACAAAAGCTATGGGTGGAACAATGCATAGTATGGATATTGTTAGAGGTTCATATGATTTTGTAGTTATAAATGAAATGGGTAGTTTTGATGACTTCGCAGCTGTAAAGCTTGTTGTAGAAGCATCAGGTGCAGTTAAAAATTTAACTTTACTTGAAGCGATTGATTTTACAAAAGCAACAACTAAAGCAAGCAAAATAGGTTATAAAGCGCCTGGTCAATAAATTTTAATATAACTTCCAGCTGCGGACTGGGAGTTATGTTAATTTTTTTTTAACTTTGAGGAAAACTTTAAATCTTTATTGTCAAATTTTGAAGAATGCTCTTTAATATAATCATCCATAATTTTTACTTTTTCATCTTCAAATTCAGAAACTTTTCTACTCTTTAGATCAACATATAAGGCAAGAACTTCTATTGTTGATGCTAAAAATTTTTTTTCTTTATGATTCATTTCCATTTTATATTGAAGTCTTTTTTTATCATGATCAAAATATACTAAATTCACATCAACCTCATCATTAAGTTTAAGTTCTTGATTATAAGTAATATTAGATTCAACAATCATAGTACTTTTGCCAGTCGTTTTTGCTGAATGTTCTCCCATTTTAAAAATACTATTTAAAATATCTGCGCCATATTTATCAAAAATCAAAAGATAATATGAAACATTCATATGATCATTATAATCTATCCAATCTTTAATTATCTTTTGAGAACTTAGGTAAACAGACATTAAAATTTTTAGATTAATTAATTTTTTTTTGTGTCGTTATCAACAACCAAACAAATCTCAGATCTTGTCAAAAATCTTTTTCCTGTGCCATTATCTAGTGAAAACATTCCACCAATGCCTTTTACAGCATCAATAGTTAAATCAGTATTTTTCCATTTTTCATATTGATCATCATTCATATAAAAAGGAAGACCACCAATCTCTCCTAATTTTACATCACTTGAACCAACCATATACTCATTTCTAGGATAGCACATCGGTGCACTTCCATCACAACATCCACCAGATTGATGGAATAGCAACTCATCACCATGTTGAGCTTTAAGCTCCTCAATTAATTTTAATGCTGAGTCTGTTGCTTTTACTTTCATAAAAAATATGGCCCGTGATTCCTCACGGGCCATTATATATAAGTTATCTTTTAAAAGAAGCCTAATTTTTTCTCACTATAAGACACGTGAAGATTTTTCACTTGTCTATAGTGGTTAAGCATCATTTTATGTGTTTCTCTTCCGATACCAGATTGTTTATATCCACCGAATGCAGCATGTGCAGGATAAGCATGGTAACAGTTTGTCCAAACTCTACCCGCTTGTATTTCTCTACCCATTCTGTATGCAATGTTTCCATTTCTAGTCCAAACACCTGCACCTAAACCATAAAGTGTATCATTAGCAATTTCTAATGCCTCTGCCTCATCTTTAAATTTAGTTACCGATACAACTGGTCCAAAAATTTCTTCTTGGAAGATACGCATTGAATTATTACCCTCAAAAATAGTTGGCTCGATATAGTTTCCTTTTTCTAACCCACTATTGATTTTAGCAACACTTCCACCACATAGAACTTTGGCACCTTCTTTCTTACCTAAATCTAGATAAGATTTAATTTTTTCCATTTGTTCTAATGATGCTTGTGCTCCAATCATTGTTTCCATTTTTAAAGGATTATCTTGCTTAACAGCTTTAGTTCTAGCAATAGCTTTTTCCATGAACTTATCATAGATAGACTCTTGAACTAGTACTCTACTCGGACAAGTACAAACTTCACCTTGGTTTAAAGTGAACATTGCAAAACCTTCAAGACATTTATCAAAGAAATCATCGTCTTTAGCCATGACGTCTTCAAAGAAAATGTTAGGAGATTTTCCACCTAGCTCCAACGTAATTGGTATTAAGTTTTGAGATGCATATTGCATTATCAATCTACCAGTTGTTGTTTCACCAGTAAAAGCAATCTTTTTGATTCTTTTAGATGATGCTAGTGGTTTACCAGCTTCTAAACCATAACCGCTTACAATATTTACTACTCCTGGAGGTAATAAGTCTCCAATAAGTTCCATAAGTAACATGATTGATGCTGGTGTTTGCTCAGCTGGTTTAAGCACTACACAGTTTCCTGCAGCTAAAGCTGGAGCAAGTTTCCAAGTTGCCATTAATAATGGAAAGTTCCAAGGTATAATTTGACCAACTACACCTAAAGGCTCAGGAATGTGATAAGAATATTCACTATTGCTTATTTCGGCAACTGAACCTTCTTCTGCTCTGATTACTCCAGCAAAATATCTCCAATGATCTACTACTAGTGGTAAATCAGCAGCCATACATTCTCTTATCGGCTTACCATTATCTAAACATTCTGCAGTTGCTAACACATTAAGATTTTTCTCAATGACATCTGCAATTTTAAGAAGAATGTTTGATCTTTCCGTGATTGAAGTTTTACCCCAAGTTGGGAAAGCTGCGTGAGCTGCATCTAATGCAGCGTCTACGTCTTTTTCATTTGATCGTGCGATCGAACAGATAACCTCATTTGAAATCGGTGAAGTATTATCAAAATACTTACCAGATTTTGGCTCCACAAACTTTCCGTTTATGTAGTTTCCATATTTTGCTTTAAATGGAAATTTAACCTTTAAATGAGAAGTATCTAATACAGATGACACTTTCATAGCTTCTGCACTCATTTTTTTTACTCCTCTTGTTTTTTTAGTTGGTTTTAGCTTATTATTTTTTCTAGATTTTTTTGAACGTTTCTTAGTCGCAGACTTCTTTATCACGACCTTTTTTCTCGTTTTTATTTTTTTTCTAGAAAATTTGACCAATTTATTTTTTTTTCTTTTGGTCTTTGGCTTAGCTTTAAACTTTCTTTTAGTAGCCATATAACCATTTAACTAAGAATATTAGCTTGTGTCTATTTGTTAGAATTTTTATTTTCTACCTACAATTGTAGTCATTACAACATGTTGTGTTTAGAATTAAATTGAATAATATTTTCAATTAGGCAGTTAAATCAAATTAATGGACAAAAATATTTTTAAGAGTTTGAAAATCTTAGATGGTGGGATGGGTCAAGAACTTCTTGCTAGAGGTATGAAGCCAAACGGTACTCTATGGAGTACCAATGCTTTACTTCATGAAAAATACCATAAACTTGTACTAGACACTCATCTCGATTTTATCAAAGCAGGTGCTGAAGTTATTGTAACAACAACTTTCACAACAAGAAAATCTCGTTTGAGAGATAATGATATTTTGGACAAATATGAATATTTAAACAAAAAAGCCGGTGAAATAGCTCTGAAAGTCAAAGAAACTTTTCCTAATGTTTTAATTGCTGGAGGCTTACCTCCTCAAAATTTAACATACGAAGCAGATGATAGAGAAGAAAATGAAATTATGGAAAATTTTAATAGTCAGGCAAAAATACTTAATCCTTATATAGATTTCTTTTATTTTGACGTTTTGAGTAGTGTAAGAGAGGTAAAAATAGCTATGGAAAGTATTAAAGAATTTGACAAACCTTACCTCATAGGTGCACACATTTCAGATGGAACAAATTTACCTAGTGGTGAAAAAATTACTGACTTAATTAAGAATATTAAACATGAGAATTTACTAGGACTAATTTTATCCTGTGTGTCTCCTGAAAATTATGAACTTAATCTAGATGAATTAAAGAATTTAGGTATTCCGTTTGGATTTAAATTAAATGCATTTGTAACTACTAACCCCAAACCAAATTATACTGGTGCATACAATAATAGTAAAACTGGGAACCCAAACGAATTTCTTGGTGTACGAAAAGATTTGACTCCTGACAAAATGTATGAATTTGCAAAAAAGTTTAAAGATGCAGGAGCTACGATAATAGGTGGATGTTGTGAAACCAGGCCATCACACATTAAAGCTTTTTCAAAACTTAAATAAGTTTTGAGCTATCTGCTTTTCTTACAAAATAAATACCCACCACAACAGCTATTAGTGATATTAATACTTTAATTGTTATTAATTCCTTTAAGAAAATATAACTTAAGATAGTTCCAAAGATTGGGATCAAATATGATACTTGAGATTGAAAAATTAAACCATTATTAATTAAAATTCTAAATCTTAACAACCAAGCAAGACCGGTTGAGACAAGCCCTAAATATATGACAGATATTGTTGAGTCTAATCTTGGTGTAGTGTTCCATGGTTGCTCAATAAAACCGACTAAAGGAATTAAAATTATTACTGCCCATATTAAAATGGAACCGGTTACATTTTCATTTTTTTTCTTACTTATTTTCAAAGTCAAAACTCCACCAATTACATAACAAGTAGAACCAACAAGGATTAATATTGCTGAAAAAAAATTATTTTCATCAATTAATAAATTATCTGAAAATAGATATAATATTCCCGAGAAACCAATTAATATTCCAAAAGTTTTTATAAAATTAAATTTTTCATTTTTTGTATAGAAGTGACCAAGGACTGTTGAGCTTAATGGTGTTGTTGACATCAGAATTGCAGCTAAATTACTTTGTACAGATTTTACTCCATAGGCTATAAGAAAAAATGGAGCAACTAAGTTTATAAATCCAATTATTGCAAACCAATGCCAATCTTTGGAAAATGCTTCAATCTTAATATTCTTAAAATAACATAATAATAAAACTGGTATTGCGCCAAAAAAAACTCTTAAAAAAGCAATAGTAACTGGACCAAATGAATAAGTTGCTATTTTAATGTTAAAAAAAGCTGAAGCCCAAATAAGTGCTAAAAAAGTTAATAAAACATAATCTAATAATTTTGGTTGTCTCATTCTACGATATCTTTAATTGAACCATTAGTTATTTCTTTTAAATTATTATAAGTTATTTTAAATACACAATTTGGATGTCCAGCAGCTGCAAATAGATCTTCATATCTATTTAAAGAATTATCAATAAATATTTTAATCTTAGTTTGATGACCTATTGGTGAAACACCACCAATTGTAAATCCAGTTATACTTTTTACCTCATCAGCGGATGCCATTGAAGCATCTTTAATTTTTAAAGTTTTTTTTACTTTATTTAGGCTAACTTTTTTATCTCCACTCACTAGACATAAAACAAAATTATTCTCTGTTTTAAAAAGTAAACTTTTTACTATTGCGCCTATCTCGCAACCTAAAGATGAAGCTGCCTCCTCTGCAGTTCTTGCTGATGTTTCCAGAGCCTTGACGCTTAGATTTTTATCAAATTCTTTCAACAATTTTTCTACTCTTTTAACTGCTACTTTGTTTAATATACTCATTATTCAACCTTTAATTGTTATTCTTTATTTTTAAATATTAATACACTTATGTAAAAATTGCATAGGTGATATTTATTAAAAGGGTATTATTTATTTGCTTGAATTTGATAGATATGTCTAATTTCAAGTAGGAGAATATATGAGCGTTAAGGATGTTTTAAAAACAATTAAAGATAAAGAAATTGAATACGTTGATTTAAGATTTACAGACCCAAGAGGTAAGCTTCAACATGTAACCATGGATGGGAAAATGGTGGATGATGAAATGTTAAATGAAGGTATTTTCTTTGATGGCTCGTCAATTGCGGGATGGAAGGCTATCAACGAGTCTGATATGATCCTTAAACCAGACGTTTCTAGAGTAGTTGTAGATCCTTTCACATCTCACAACACCTTAAATATATTTTGTGATGTATTAGATGCAATTAAAAAAGATCCATATGAAAGAGATCCAAGAGGGACCGCAAAAAAAGCTGAGGCATATTTAAAAAAAACAGGTATTGGAGATAAAGCTTATTTTGGTCCTGAAGCAGAATTTTTCGTGTTTGATGATGTCAGATTTAAGAATGATATGAATGAAACAGGTTTTAAAATAGATAGCAAAGAAGGCCCTTATAACTCTGGAAAAGAATACGAAAATGGTAATATGGGTCATAGACCAGGAATTAAAGGTGGTTATTTTCCTGTTCCGCCGGTTGATAGTGAGCAGGATATGAGAAGTGAGTATTTAAAGGCAATGAAAGACATGGGTATTAAAGTTGAAAAACACCACCATGAAGTTGCTCCTAGTCAACATGAATTAGGAATGTATTTTGGAACACTTGTTGATCAAGCAGATAACTTACAGCTATATAAGTACGCAGTTCACATGGTTTCACATTCCTTTGGTAAAACTGCAACTTTTATGCCAAAGCCAGTAAAAGGAGACAATGGATCTGGAATGCACGTACACCAATCTATTTGGAAAGGCAACACAGCATTATTTTCAGGAAATAAATATGCTGGCTTATCTGATTTAGCTTTACATTATATTGGGGGAATTTTAAAACACGCAAAAGCTATTAATGCTTTTTCAAATGCTACAACAAATAGTTATAAAAGATTAATTCCAGGATTTGAAGCTCCTGTGTTATTAGCTTACTCAGCTAGAAATAGATCGGCTTCGTGTAGAATTCCAATAACTTTAAGCAAAAAAGCTGCAAGATGCGAAATAAGATTTGGTGATGCAGCTGGAAATCCATACTTGACCTTTGCTGCAATGCTGATGGCTGGATTAGATGGTATTAAAAATAAAATTGATCCAGGTAAATCATTTGATAAAGATCTTTATGCTTTATCAGAAAGTGAAGTTAAAAAAATACCAACTGTTTGTGGCTCATTAAGAGAAGCAATGGAAAGTTTGGATAAAGATAGAGACTTTTTAAAACAAGGTAATGTTTTTACTGATGATCAAATTGATGCTTATATTGCACTAAAATTTGAGGAAATTCATAATTTTGAACACACACCCCACCCTATTGAGTTCGAGATGTACTATAGTTGTTAATTATTGTCTTGTAGTGGCAACTTTATTTTTGCCAGGACCTTTTTTAACAACATAATCCTGAGTTCCATTTGCACCAGTATTAACTGATTTAATCAGAGATCTAATAAAGTTTTTTCTTTTTTCTTTTCTAGCCTCTGAATTAAGCAAATTTCTAAATTCAAATTTATTCATAAATAAAATATACACTAGTTATGCGTTTTTAGCAATACTGCTATGCAACTTATGGGATACTAAATTTTATTCTACTTTAAAGGACTCGCCGCAACCACATCTCTCTGTTTCATTAGGATTATTGAACACAAAAGTTGAGGAAAAATCCTCTTTTTTGTAATCCATTTCAGTACCCAATAAGTACATCACTGCGGCAGAATCTATAAAAACCTTAACTCCCTTATCCTCAATTACCTCGTCATTCGGATTAAGTACTTTAGAATATTCCATTACATATGACATGCCTGCACATCCTCCAGATTTAACAGAAACTCTAACTCCTAAAGCATCTTTTTCGGCACTAGACATAATTTCTTTGATTCTGTTAGCTGCATTTTCACTTAATTTAATTATAGGACTCATTATAAATTTAACTCCAACTTAGCAGCATCAGACATCATGTCTTTATTCCAAGGTGGATCCCAAACTAATTGAAGATCGACGTCATTGATTCCCTCAACTTGCATAGCTCCTTCTTTAACTTCTTTAGGTAAACTTTCTGCAACAGGACAGTTTGGTGTGGTTAAGGTCATTTTAATTTCAGCTTTATTTCCATTTACTTGAATATCATAAATTAAACCAAGTTCGTAAATATTTACTGGTAACTCAGGATCATAAATTTTTCTTATTTCATTTATTATTTTTTCTTTTATTTCCATTGATCTAATCCTCTGTGCTCACTTGTTTTCCATCATCTTCCATTGCAGAAATTAAAGTGTGCCACGATAAAGTAGCACATTTTACTCTCATAGGATACTGCTTAACTCCTGAAAGACACATTAGCTTTGTTTTATCATCTTCCTCTAAAATTGAGGACTTTAGTTCTGGATTTTCTTTTATCATTCCAAGAAAATCATCTATAATTTCTTTAGCTTCATTGTCGCTTTTTCCTTTAATCAAATCTGTCATTATTGAAGCAGAGGCCATTGAAATTGCACAACCACTTCCTTCAAAAGAAATATCTTCTACTTTTCTTTGATTGTTAAGTTTTAAATAAACATGCACGTTGTCTCCGCATAAAGGGTTATTACCTTTAGCATCTTTATTAAAATCATTAGTCTTCCTTAAATTCCTAGGATTTTTTCCATGTTCTAAAATTATTTCTTGATACAATTCTTTCAAATTCATTTTAAATCAAAAATTTTTTTGCATTTGTTTATAGACTCATTTAATTGATCAAAATCACTTTTGGTATTATAGACTCCCACAGATGCTCTCGCACTTGCTGGTATAGCAAGTTTATCGTGTAATATTTGACAACAATGGTGTCCAGCTCTAATTGCTACTCCATCTTCATCCAGTATTGTAGCAATGTCATGTGGATGCACTCCTTCAATCGTAAATGATAGAACACCACCTTTATTTTTTGGATTACCAATTAATTTAACTGAATTATTCTTTTTTAAAATTTCTTGACCATATTCGATTAATTCTTTTTCGTGTTTAATTATATTTTCAATTCCAATACTTTCTAAAAATTTTATAGATTTATCAAAAGCTATTACTTGAGCAGTAGCCATAGTTCCTGCTTCATACTTATTTGGGAGATCTCCGTAAGTAATTCGATCTTTTTTTACCTCTTTTATCATTCCACCACCACCTTGATATGGTGGAAGTTCCTCTAACCATTTTTTTTTACCATATAAAATTCCTAATCCTGTCGGTCCATACATTTTGTGACAAGAAATTGCATAGAAATCACAATCAAGATCTTGCATATCTAATTTTAAATGTGGAGCACCCTGACAACCGTCAACTACAACAATAATACCTTTAGAATGCGCAATCTCAGTAATCTCTTTAATTGGTAATATAGCTCCAGTGACATTAGATAAATGATTAATAGCTATTACTTTAGTTTTTGACGTAATTTTCTTTTCAATATTCTCTATTGGAATTTCACCATCTTCATTAATTTCTGCGAAATTAATTTTAATATTTTTTGATTTTCTTAAATAGTGCCATGGTACATAATTTGAATGGTGCTCCAATTCAGTTAATAATATTTCATCACCTTCATTTAAATATTTTTGACCTAGTGTATTAGCAACTAAGTTTAGAGCCTCTGTTGCACCTTTTGTAAAAACAATCTCATTTTTATCTTTCGCATTTATGTATTTTTGAACTGAAATTCTGGTATTTTCATACAAATTAGTTGCTGCAACTGCTAAATAATGAATACTTCTTCCAACATTTGAAAATTCTTTTGTATAAAATTCATTTATTCTATCAATAACAACTTTAGGTTTTTGCGATGAATTTGCACTATCTAAATAAACTAAATCATTATTTTGAATCTTTTCATCAAATATTGGGAATTCTTTTTTTATTGTGTTTATATTCATTCTGTTAATCCGATCATATTTTTAATCAAGTTTCTAATTTCAGCATCAGTAATTTTTTCAACAACATCCAATAAAAAACCATTTATTAAAAGTTCTTTTGATTCTTTGTAGTTAAGTCCTCTAGACATTAAATAAAATATTGAATTTTCATTAAGACTTCCTGATGCTGATCCATGTGAGCACTTAACATCGTCAGCATAAATCTCTAATTCTGGTTTAGCATTAAATTCAGAAGTTTCATCTAACAAAATTGCTTTACTCAATTGATAGCCATCAGTTTTTTGAGCAATTGAATCCACATATATTCTTCCTTGATAAACAGCTTTTGAATTCTTTCCAAGCACACTTTTAATAAGCTGATAACTTTTTGTATTTTCAACTAAGTGATTAATTGATGTTCTTATTTCGTGTTGTTTATTATCTTTTAATGAGAAAATTCCATTCACAAAAGCTGATGAATGTTCACCTTTGAGGTTACAATTAATTTCATTTTTAAAGTAATCAGAACTAGCTGAAAAAATAAATGTTTCTGAAATACTATTTTTTTCCTGGTTTATATTATTATATGAATACTTAATGTTTCTATTAAAAGACTTATCAACTTTATAATTTTTAAGAATTGAGTCTTTTTTTATATCAAAATTATATAAAATATTCATAAAATTTGTATCTGTAATATCACTAAAAAAATCTATTAACTTTAATGAACTGTTTTGCTCAAGCTCGAAATCCAGTCTTAAATTAATATTTTTTGATTTCATTTTTTCATTAGTTAAGTGATATATGATTAATGGTTTTTTTATTGAGTAACCTTTTTTAATTAAAATCTTAAAATATTTATTACTAAAGGCTTTATTTAAATCAATTAAGGAATTATTATTATCAAATTTGTAATCTATTTTAAAATCATCAAAAATTTCTATTTGATTTTTATCTTCATAGCTAAAATCAATTTTTTCAATTCTTCCATTTATAAAAATTATTTTATTATGTTCAAGACCATCAATAAAAATTGAAGTATCAATTTTATTAGTCGTAGAGTAATCATTGTAAAAGCTAAGCTCATTTATGCTTTTATTTATAATTTTGTCTAAATCTAAAAACTTCCAGTTTTCAAGTTTTCTATTAGGAAAACCTCTTTCAATAAATTTATTTAAGTAAAATCTTTTAGTCTCAACATCTTTATCTGAAAAACTTGATACTTTCTGTATTTTCGCAAAATCTGTTTTTAATTGTTCTTTCATCTAATTAAAGTTTTCGTATCCTTTTTTTTCTAATTCTATTGCAAGTTCTGGACCACCCGATTTTATAATTCTACCATTCATTAAAACATGAACAAAATCTGGCTTGATGTAGTCTAATAATCTTTGATAATGAGTAATGATTAAAAAAGAATTTTCCTTATTCCTCAATGTATTTACACCATCTGCAACTATTTTAAGAGCGTCTATATCTAAACCCGAATCTGTCTCATCTAAAATTGAAAGTTTTGGCGCCAGCATCGACATTTGCAGAATTTCATTTTTCTTTTTTTCTCCACCAGAGAAGCCTACATTTAATTGCCTATTAAGTTTTTCTTCATCAAATTTTAGTTCTTTAGCTTTTTCTTTTACGAGTTTTAAAAACTCAATAGCATCAAGCTCTTTTTGTCCACGAGCTTTTCTAATTGCATTTAAAGAAGTTTTTAAAAAAATATTAGTATTAACACCGGGAATTTCTAAAGGATATTGAAAGGCTAAAAAGATACCTTTGTGTGCTCTTTCCTCCGTTTCAAGCTCAAATAAATTTTTATTTTCAAATAAAATTTCTCCGGATACTTCGTAACCTTTTTTTCCTGATAAAATATTAGATAAAGTGCTTTTTCCAGAGCCATTTGGGCCCATTATTGCATGAACCTCGCCTGGATTTATATTCAATGAAAAACCTTTTAAAATTGACTTATTTTCAACATTTGCGTTTAAGTTATTTATTTTCAACATTAACCTACACTCCCTTCTAGACTAATACCTACAAGCTTTTGGGCTTCTACAGCAAACTCCATTGGCAATTGCTGAAGAACTTCTTTACAAAATCCATTAACAATTAAACCAACAGCTTCCTCAGGATTTAATCCTCTTTGTTGACAATAATGCAATTGCTCCTCACTAATTTTTGAAGTTGTTGCTTCATGAGCAATATTTGAGTCAAAGTTTTTATTTTTAATATATGGAACGGTATGTGCTCCACATTTGTTTCCCATTAGTAGTGAGTCACACTGAGTGTAATTGCTGGAATTTTTTGCTTTTGAATTTATATCTACTAATCCCCTATATGTCATATCAGAAAAGCCGGCACTAATACCTTTAGAAATTATCTTACTTTTAGTATTTTTACCAAGATGGATCATCTTTGTACCTGTATCAGCTTTTTGATGATTATTTGTAATTGCTATAGAATAAAATTCACCAATTGAATTATCACCTTTGAGAATACAGCTTGGGTATTTCCAAGTTATTGCTGAGCCTGTCTCTACCTGTGTCCAAGAAATTTTAGAATTTTTTCCTTTACATAGTCCTCTTTTAGTTACAAAATTATAAATTCCTCCTTTTCCATTTTCATCACCCGGATACCAGTTTTGAACAGTTGAATATTTAATTTCTGCATCATCAAGAGCTATTAGTTCAACGTTAGCAGCATGTAATTGATTTTCATCTCTCATCGGAGCAGTACAACCCTCTAGATAACTTACGTAACTGCCTTTATCAGCAATGATTAATGTTCTTTCGAATTGTCCTGTTTCTGATGCGTTAATTCTAAAATAAGTCGATAGTTCCATTGGACATTTTACACCCTCAGGAATGTAAACAAATGAGCCATCAGTAAATACCGCCGAATTTAATGTTGCAAAAAAATGATCTGTTGTTGGAATAACTGTCCCTAAATATTTTTTTACTAAGTCAGGATGTTTTTGTATTGCTTCAGACATCGAACAAAAAATAATTCCATGTTTTGTTAGTTCACCTTTAAATGTTGTAGCTACTGAAACAGAATCAAATACTGCATCTACTGCTATTCCATTTAATCTTGCTTGCTCTTGAAGGGGAATGCCTAATTTATTATAGGTTTCTAAAAGTTTAGGATCTAATTCATCTAAGCTCTTAGGTTTATCCTTCATACTTTTCGGAGCCGAATAGTAATATAGATCTTGATAATCAATTTTAGGATACTTAGGTTTTTGCCAGTCAGGTTCCTTGAGAAGCTTAAATCTCTCAAATGCTTTTAATCTGAAATCCAACATCCACTTAGGTTCTTTTTTAATATTTGAAATGAATTTAATTACATCTTTATTTAGACCTTTTGGTGCTCTAATATTTTCAATATCTGTTGTAAAACCATATTTATAGTCTTTTAAATTTTCGATATCTTTTTCTCTAGTATCCATTTTATAATCTTCTCTCTAAATTTTCTTTCACTAAATCATCTAAACTTTTTTTATCAAAAAAGTTATTTATATGAGTTTCAAGTTCGTCCCAAAGGTTGTGAGTTAAACATTTTGTAGATTTCCCGTTACATCCTTTTTTTGATTCTTTTTTACATTGAACAGTTTTTACTTTCTCATCAACAGCATCAAAAATATTTGTTAATTTTATTTCTTTGGCTTTTCTATTTAAAATATATCCGCCTTGAGTTCCTCTGACACTTTGAACAATTTCTTTTTTTCTCAGTTTTGAAAAAATTTGCTCTAAATAATCTAAAGAAATGCCTTGTCTTAAAGATATATCTCTCAGAGAAACTGGATTAATTCCATCAAATCTAGCCAGATCTACTAAAGCCATTACCGCATATCTGCCTTTAGAAGTAAGTCTCATAATTCCTTATTTTACAAGGGTATATATAAACCTGACCAAAATAGTCAAGTATCATGGGGGAAAAAAAACTAACATTTTGTCACGCAGTTGTGATAAACCTAATTTTTTTTTGAGAATAGTAATCAATAACAATTATGGAAAATAAAATATTAGAAATATTTATTCCAGGACCTGCAGGCAGACTTGAGGCCAAATATTATAAGAGTAAAAAAAATACTTCACCAATAGCTTTAGTTTTACAACCACACCCTCAGTATGGAGGGACAATGAATAACAAAGTTGTTGTTGAAACTTTTCATACTTTTATGGAAAATGATTTTTCAGTTTGCAGAGTAAATTTTAGAGGTGTAGGAAAGAGTGATGGAGAATTTGATAATGGCCAAGGTGAATTAGCGGATGCTGCAGCCGCTCTTGATTGGTTAGAGAGAGAAAATTTTGATAATTCTCAGTGTTGGGTTTCAGGTTTTTCTTTTGGGTCATTGATTGCTATGCAACTTTTAATGAGGAGACCGGAGATAAATAGATTCGTCGCAATCTCTCCTCAACCAAATGTTTATGATTTTTCATTTTTGTCCCCGTGTCCAACTTCTGGGATAATGATTTATGGAAAAAAAGATGAATTAGTGCCTGTTGAACATATCAATGAGCTTAATAAAAGATTAAGTGCACAAAAAGGTATTAAAGTTGAATTTCAGTCAATCTCAGAAGCAAATCATTTTTTTTCAAAAAATGAGAACGCACTTTCAAAATCTCTTGATAAATACATAAAAAAAGAAACAGCTTTGTATTAAAAATTTTCGACTAGAACTCCACCAGTTACTGATTTTTTACATCTAGTTGTATTTGGAAATGAGATAGGCATACCTTTGAGTGATCTTATAGCTAAAAAAGCAAAAGCTTGGGACTCAATAAAGTCTCCATCGAACTCATATTGATCAATTGAATCAAGATTTATATCATCAAAATTACTTTTTATACTCTCTAAGAGATATTTATTTTTTCTTCCTCCCCCACATACTAACCACTTACTTTTTTGAGAATTATTCTTATTGTGGATAAAATTAATTCCATTGGAAATTAATTTAGCAGTAAAATCGGTAATGGTTGCAGCACCATCCTCTAATGAAAGTCCTTTTGCAAAAAAAATATCAAAATTTTTAATATCTAAAGATTTTTCAAAATTAGATTGTTCAGTAAAATTGTCCAAAGCCTGATTTAAAATCAGTTTGTCTGTTTTTCCTGATCTTGCTACTAAACCTTCTTTGTCATACCCTTTTTTTGAATTTTTTCTCATCCATTCATCTATCAAACAATTGCCAGGTCCGATATCACAGGCATAAATTTTTTCCTCTAAATCTAAATTATTATATTCTATTGCGGAGGTAACATTAGAAATACCTCCAATATTAAGAATATTCATAGGAAAACCCAAATTAAATTTTTTATTTAATTCATTCGCTAAAGCATTATGAAAGATTGGCGCAAGAGGAGCACCTTGCCCCCCATTTTCTAAATCATTTTGTCTAAAATTATAAATAACTTTTTTTTTTGTTAATTGAGATAGTAGCAATCCGTCACCCAATTGTTTGGTAACTTTTTTTTCTGGAGCATGAAATATTGTTTGACCATGGAAACCAATTAAATCAACATCAGATTTTGATAATTCAAGGCTCTTATTAACAGCCTCAAAATGAAATAAAGTTATTTCTCTTTCTAAATCTTTGATTTGGACTTGATATTTAGTCAAATCATCTGGACTTAAGATTTTATCCCTAATTTTAAGTATTTTTTGAATTAATTCTCCATCATATTTAAAGTATTTATCAATTAATATTGAAAATTCTTGATTACCATCTGACTTAATTATGGATACATCTACTCCATCCGATGAGGTACCACTCATTAAACCCATTGCTGTATAAATCTTATCCATTCTTATTTTTTTTTATTAAATAATGTATATTGTGGAACTATAGACTTATGGATAAATTTTTAAAAGAATTTAAAGATAGAGGCTACTTCTATCAATGCACGAGTGAAAATGAATTATCCAAATTATTAAATAAAGAAAAAATTAAAGGTTACATAGGTTTTGATTGTACTGCTGAAAGTCTTCATGTTGGAAGCTTACTTCAAATCATGTGTCTTAGACTTCTTCAAAAATATGGTCACAGACCGATTGTCTTATTAGGTGGAGGGACTACCAGAATTGGAGATCCTTCAGGTAAAGATAAAACAAGGAAAATTTTAACTGAAAAAGAAATAGATAAAAATACAAAAAATATTGAAAAAATATTAAAAAAATTTTTAAATAATAACGATCAAAAAACAAAACCTATATTCGTAAATAATTATTCCTGGCTTAAAAATTTAAATTATATTTCATTTTTAAGAGAAATAGGAAAACATTTTACAATCAATAAAATGCTTACTTTCGAGAGCGTTAAAACTAGATTGGATAGAGAACAATCTTTAAGTTATATGGAATTTAATTATATGATTTTACAAGCTTATGATTTTTTAGAGCTAAACAAAAAAGAGAATTGTTCCTTGCAAATAGGAGGTTCTGATCAATGGGGAAACATTGTCAATGGAACAGAACTTATAAAAAGATATTCTAGTAAACAAGCTTATGGT
Source organism: uncultured Pelagibacteraceae bacterium (assembly GCA_902628565.1). Lineage (GTDB taxonomy): Bacteria > Pseudomonadota > Alphaproteobacteria > Pelagibacterales > Pelagibacteraceae > Pelagibacter. The sequence continues at coordinate 19,546 of CACONR010000007.1, read as the reverse complement.
TTAACTACCCCTCTCATTACATTATCCTCAGGAGCAAAAATGGGAAAAACTGAGTCAGGTGCTATTTGGTTAGATGAAAAATTATTATCATCATATGATTATTGGCAATTTTGGAGAAATATTGATGACAGAGATGTAATAAAATTTTTAAAAATGTTCACAGATTTAGATATTGAAGAAATTGATAAAATGAAGGATGAAGACATTAATAAACTTAAAATTAGGCTAGCTAACGAAACAACTGCTATGCTTCATGGTTTAAAAGCTGCTAAAAGTTCAGAGCAAGCGGCAAAAGAAGCTTTCTCAGGAACTTCGCTAGGTTCAAATTTACCTTCAATTAAGATTAAGAAAACTGATATTGAAAATAAAATGAGTATTATAGATCTCGTGATCTTATCTAAATTAGAAAATTCAAAAAGTGAAATCAGACGTCTTATTAAAGGAAATGCAATAAAACTGAATGATGAAATTATATCTCAAGAAAATCTGATTATTTCTTATGAATTATTCAGACAAAATTATTTAAAACTTTCTGTGGGAAAAAAAAGACATTTAAAAATTGAGTTAAGTTAATTCTTTTTAATTTTTTCTAATGTTCTTGTAATAAATCTGGGTGTTAAAGTTTTGACAGGATTTACTGAAGTTTTTAAATTTTTTGGAGGGCCTTTGATCTTAAAACTTACTCCAAATACTCCCTCACCAGTTTTTTTTCCAACTAATATTTCACCTAGCATAGGTAATGAACCAATAAAATTATTAATTGTTGTGGCTGGCACCAATGTGCCTTTTAAACTAATTAATTTGTTTTTTTCAACATAGCCCTCCATTAAAATAGATATTGCAGGACCAATCGCATAAATTTCTTCTATGGTCATTAAATCACCCTCATTTTTAAAATTCATTTCAAATTCCGTAAAACGTATACCTTCTCCAGATAAAATATCCGCAATACCTTGTAAAGATGCTAACGTGAGAATCTTTGTCAATATAGGTAGCTCTTTTAATTTAAAATCATAAATTTTTATTTGTGAAACAGATTTTTTTGATTTTTTTGAACTGAAGAAATCGAGTGATCCTTCATCAAAACCTTTTATAAATTTATATCTTTTTACGATAGGTTTTGCCTCATCAACAAACAAGGTAGTAATTTTATTATTATTATCTTTATTTATTGTGAGTTTTAGTTTTTTATTTTTTGAAAAGCTTCCAATTAAGTCAGCTTTATATATTTCTTTATTTTTGATTAAAATATCTCCTTTAAAATTTGATAAATAATACTCGCTATCTAAAAAAATTTTTTTTACGTCAATTTTCAAATTACTATTAATATCTATAATTTTAGTATCTTTATCGTCATCTGATAACAAATCCTCAATTAAATTATCAGCATTAAAACTAGACCCAGTTAAAAAATATTTTTTTTTATTTCTTTTTAATCTTATTGAGTTTTTTTGTTTATCATCATCTAGATATTCTAAATTTAATTCTCCTAATTTAGAAATTTGAAATTTTTCATTAAAGACTAGATCTTTTATCTTAATATAGTTTTCATCTTCATTAAGATTTAAAGTTTCAATTACAAGTTCATTATTTCTTTTTTTAGATCCTTTAAAATTTAGAATAACCTCATTTTTCTCCTTTTTTTTGTAATTCAAATAATCAACTTTAAAAGGATTGTCTTTTATTTTTAGAGTTATTTCAAAATTTTCAGTTTTATTATTATTTGAAAAAAAATACTCTATTTCATCATTTTCATTTTGATAATTTAAATTTCCATTTCCCTCAATAGTAAAATTATTCTTTTCATATTGTAATTTTATTTTTTGATCTAAGAGAGAAATTGTTTTTTTTTGTTTAGGAAAAAATCTTTTTAATTTCAAATTATTTGGTATTATTAATTCATGAACTAATATTTCTGAGTTAATTTTGAAATTTTCAAATTTAAATCCTTTTTGTATTTCAAAAGAAAAATTATTATTAGAAGTTAATGATATTTTTTCTATTTCAAAATTTGGTAAAAATGGTTTTACATATAAATCTATATTTCTTTTATCTAAATCAGACTTTTTATGCGCAAAGGTACCATCTACAATAAAATCATCATTCCTTTTTTTTATTGATACTTTTTCTGAGGAAAATCCTATTTTATCAAATTTAAAATTAAGATCTTTAACTAAAAAATTATTTCTACTATAGTCAAAAATAAAGTCTAATTTGCGTAGATTGTATTTTTTTAATACATCTAATTCAACATCTTTTACAAGGCCATTGATCTCATAATTGCTTTTAATATTTCCATTTGAATCAAATTCTAACTTTATATCAGCAATCAAATATCCTTTTTTAATGGCTTTTTCCATTATGAAAAGTTCAGGAGAATTTTTAAATGATCTTAAAAAAGATATTAAGTTTTTTAACTCAAGAGATTTTGATGAAATCTCTAAATTTTCAATTGAAAACTTATCTTCTATTAAGGACTTTAACGAAAGTTGTGTTTTTATATTTTCAATTTCTATTTTTTTACTTTGATTTATTAAATTTGTACCAATTGTTTTAGCTTGAAGTTTAAATTGAAATGGATCTAAAATTAATTTTATTTCTTTTAATTCAACTTTTAAATTCTTATCAAATTTTCGAATTTTTTCTGTTATTTGATTATTAAATTTATCAGTCTCAACTCCAAAAATACTTAGGTAAGTTAAAATAATAAATATTAAGAATAGTATAGTTATAAAAAATTTTAAAAATATTTTCATTATGTTTGATACAGCGATTGTTCTAAAAATTCATCAATTTCCCCATCTAAAATCTTATCTGGATTAGAGCTTTCAAAGTTAGATCTATTATCTTTTACTAATCTATATGGTTGTAAAACATAAGATCTAATTTGATGTCCCCAACCTATTTCAGATTTTGATAACTCGGTATTTTCATTTTCTTTTTCTTTTTTTTTTATCTCAAAATCATAAAGTCTTGCTCTAAGCATGTTCATGCATGTCTCTTTATTTTTATGTTGAGATCTTTCATTTTGACATTGGACTACAATTTTAGATGGTAAATGTGTAATTCTAACTGCACTATCAGTTGTATTAACATGTTGGCCACCTGCACCACTAGATCGATATGTGTCAATTCTCAAATCTTTATCTTGAATTTCAATATTAATATTTTCATCTACAACTGGATAAACCCAAATACTAGCAAAACTAGTATGACGTCTTGCGCCTGAGTCAAATGGGGAAATTCTTACTAACCTGTGAATTCCAGACTCTTTTTTTAACCAACCAAATACATAATCACCTTCAATTTTAATTGTTGAAGATTTTATACCTGCCTCATCACCCTTATGTTCACTTATTAATGTTGATTTATAATTTTTATTATCAGACCATTTTAAATACATTCTTCTCAACATATCTGCCCAATCTTGGCTCTCAGTGCCTCCAGCGCCAGCATGAATTTCTATGTAGCAATCAAAAGAGTCAGACTCATTAGATAAAAAACAATTAATTTCATTTTTTTTCGCTAATTTTCTTAAATTCTTGATACTTTCTAAAACCTCATTTTGTATGCTGGTATTATTTTCCTCTAAAGCTAATTCATACAAATCTCCTAGATCTTTTAGTTGATTTAAAGAACTTTTGTAAGAACCAATCAAATCCTCATACAATTTTTTTTCTTTAAGTATTTTTTTCGATTTAGATTTATCCTGCCAAAAATTAGGATCAAGAATTATTTTATTGTGACTTTGTAATTTTAAGTTTATCTTATTTTTATCAAAGATACTCCTTAACTCTTTGATTTATTTTTTCTATCTCTTTTTTATAATCTGTATATTTATGATCCATTAGTAAAACTTTAGTATATTATTCGTATCTAATCTATTATTATTTGAGTATAGCACTTTGCCATCAATAACATTCTTGCTTTTATATGCTTCTAAAATTGTATCTTTAGATGAAAATTTTGCTTTTTGACCTGTCGTCGGGTCAACCACCATCATTGTAATTCCATCAGCAACTTTAAATGGTCGAGCGTCAGATTTTCTAATTGCTGATTCGATAAATTCCTTAAAAATTGGTAGTGCTGTTTTTGAACCAGTTTCAAATTTTCCTAAGGGTTGAGGATTATCCATACCCACATAAACTCCAATAACATAATTTGAGGTGAACCCAATAAACCATGCATCAGTATTTTTATTAGTTGTTCCTGTTTTACCCGCAAGATTCAAGTTTAACTCTCTTAGTTTTTTTCCTGTTCCTCTTTTTACAACACCCTCTAGCAAAGAAGTAATTTGGTAGGCTGTCTGAGGAGAAAATACTTGTTTAAAATTATTTCCTACATTAGGAAAATCCTTACCAGTATATGAAAGTTTATCGCAATTTAAGCATGATCTATTTTCATTATTTAAAATTGTGTTTCCCTCACTATCCTGAACACGATCAATCAAAATTGGTGAAACTAATTTTCCTCCATTTACAAAAGCTGAATATGCTGATGTAAGTTTTAACAAAGTTGTTTCGGCAGAACCCAGAGAAATAGATAAAAGCTCATCAGGATTTTCATAAATGCCAAGATTTCTGGAAAATTTTGCAACTTTATCTACACCTAGATTCTGTGCAATTCTTACTGTCATTAAATTTCGTGACTTTTCCAAACCAATTCTCAAAGTTGATGGCCCATAAAATTTTTTTCCATAATTTTCTGGTTTCCACATTTTTAAATCAGTTCCTTGATCTAAAACTAATGGTGCATCTAAAACTAACGAAGAAGGAGTGTAATTATTTTCAAGAGCTAAAGCGTAAACGAATGGTTTAAATGCCGAACCGGGTTGCCGCAAAGCTTGTGAAGCCCTATTAAACTCACTATTTTTAAAACTAAATCCACCGCTTAGAGCAACGACTCTACCTGTGAAAGGATCCATCACAACTATACCACCATTTATTTTTGGTAATTGTTTAAGGCTAAACTTATTATCTCCTATATTTTTAACATAGATTATGTCTCCCACTCTAAAAAGATCATCTAATTCTTTTTTAGTCCAAGAAATATTATTATAATCTATAATTCCTTTGATCTTATCTTTTGTTTCTATTTCTAAAGAAAATTTAGAAATCTTTTTTATTATTGCAATTTTCCAATCAATTGAATTCTCTAGATCATATTTATCTAAACCAACAGACCAATTTTTAGAATATGATTTATTCAACAATGGACCACGCCAACCTTTACGTTGATCATATTTGATTAATCCATTTCTTAAAGAGTTTGTTGCTATTTTTTGTAATTCTAGATTTATTGGTGTGTTTATATTAAAGCCTTGATTATAAACTTTTTCATATGATAGAATTTCAATGATATTTTTTCTTACATCTTCAATATAATATTGAGCATCTTCTAAATAAACTCTTTTAGTTTTTTTTAATTGAATATCTTTTTTCCTAAAATTTTGATAATTTTTCTCTGTTATAAAATTATTGTCTAATAAATTTTTTAAAACTAAATCTCTTCTAAATTTTGCTAATTCAATATTTCTATATGGATTATATTTGCTTGGCGCCTTAGGTAATGCAGCTAATAAAGCGGCTTCTACATAATTCAGTTCTTTTATTGATTTGTCAAAATACTCAAGACTTGCAGCAGCTACTCCATAAGCCCCACTGCCGAGATAAATTTGATTTAAATATAGCTCAAGTATTCTTTCTTTCGATAATGCTCTTTCAATTCTAAATGCTAAAATGGCCTCTTTAATTTTTCGGTTTAAACTGACTTCATTAGTTAAAAGAAAGTTTTTTGCTACTTGTTGAGTAATTGTTGAAGCACCTTCTAGTCTTTTGGATGTAAGAACATTTTTAATATTATTTACAATTGCTCTTAAAACCCCTTTAGCATCAACCCCTGGATGAGAAAAAAAATTTTTATCTTCGGCAGATAAGAAAGCATTAATAACATTTTTAGGAATTGAACCATAAGGAACAAATATTCTCTTCTCTTTTGAAAAATCTGCAACTAAATCACCATTCCCAGAATAAACCTTGCTTGAAACAGGAGGTTTGTAATTTTTTAAAAATTTGTAATCAGGTATATTGCTAGAAAAATTCCATAAAATAGCTAAAACAATTATTGATGAAATTAATGAAAAACTAATAAAACCAATAAATAAATTCTTTAAAATTTTGCTCATTTTGTTTCCATTATATAAGGGAATTTGTTAAAGATAAGGCATAAGAATACAAACAAAATTTTAATAATTTATGAATCAATCAAAAAAAATGTTATGGAAAAAAATTTATATATCGATGCTTCGCATCCAAACGAAATTAGAATTGTACTCAAATCAGGTGAAAAAATTGAAGATTATGAGTATGAAGGTATAAAAAATAATCTAATAAAAAATAATATCTATTTAGGTAAAGTAAGTCGTATAGAACCATCTTTGCAAGCTGCGTTTGTTGATTTCGGGAGGGAACGTCATGGCTTTTTATCCTTCAACGATATTCAGTCTGATTATTATCAAATTCCACAAAGTGATTTAGAAAAAATAAAACAAGAGGAGGAAAGAGTCCGAGAGGAACTATCAAAAAAGGTTGAAGCTAAAGAGGAAGAAAATTTAGCTGAAGGCAAATTAGAGATTGAGGATCCCTTGGAAAAAAAAGATCCAATAGAAAAAAAGGATCCAGAGGAAAAGGGAAATTCAGAAAATGAAAAAGAAAAAAAATATGAAAGTAAATTTAGATTCAAAAGATACAAAATCCAAGAGGTAATTAAGCCTAATCAAGTAATTTTAGTTCAAGTTATAAAAGATGAACGTGGTCAAAAAGGTGCTGCTTTAAGTACGTTTATTTCTATTGCAGGCAAATATATAGTTTTAATGCCTAACACACCTAAAGGTGGAGGAATTTCGAGAAAAATTTTTAATCCTGCAGATCGGAAAAAAATAAGAAGTATTTTAAATGAAATTGAAATCCCAAAAGAAATGGGATTAATAGTAAGAACCGCCGGAAGTAACAAAACTAAAAATGAAATTAATCATGATTTAGATACACTTATTAATAACTGGAATCAAATTAAGGAAAATGCCTTAAGCTCTATAGCACCCTCATTAATTCATCAAGAAAGTGAAATAATTAAGAGAACTTTAAGAGACATGTATGACGAAAACACAAAAAATATAATTATTGAGGGTAATGAAGGTTATAAAAAAGCTCAAAATTTTATGAAAATGATGATGCCTTCTCATGTAAAAAAAATAAAAAAATACAGAGGAAAAAAACCTTTATTTATTGAAGAAGGAATTGAACAGAAATTAAATCAAATATTTGAAAGTGAAATAAAATTGAATTCAGGTGGTTACTTGGTAATAAATCCTACAGAGGCCTTGGTTTCCATTGATATTAACTCTGGAAGTTCAATTAAACAAAAAAATGTGGAAAGCACTGCTTTAGATACGAATCTTGAAGCAGCAGATGAAATAGCAAGACAAATAAAAATAAGAGATTTGTCAGGACTTATCATAATAGATTTTATTGACATGCTTAGTTATGGAAATCGAAGATTAGTAGAAAGAAAACTAAAAGAAAAGTGTAGATCTGATCGAGCCAGAATTCAAATTGGAAGAATATCGAATTTTGGTCTTTTAGAAATGTCTCGACAGAGATTGAGAGAAAGTGCAGTCAAATGGAATATCAAACTAACAGATGAGTCTTTTGCGCTAAAAATTCTTAAATTAGTTGAATTGAAAGCAGTTTTAAATAAAGCTAAATTTGTAGATTTAAAGGTTTGTAAAAAAATTTCTGATTTTCTTAAAGAAAATTTTATTGAAGACCTTACTTACTTTGAAAAAAAGAATAAGATGAAAATTGATATAATATCTGATAATAGTTTAATAATTCCTGAATATATTATCGATATTAAAAATAAATCTAAAAAAACTATTGAACTTATTGAACAATTTGAAAAATTAAAAAATCTTGAGGAGCAAAAAGTAAATAATGTTATTGAATTAAAAGATAAAAAGAAATTTAAAAAGAAAACTTTTAGAAAAAGAAAATATTATAAAAAAGCTAAATAATTCCAGACTTTGGCGAAGATGGATTTCCGTATAGAGTTTTTTTTATTCTTCCAGATAAATAAGATTGGCGACCAGCAATAACCGCATTTTTAAATGCTAACGCCATTTGAAAAGGTTTTTTTGCTTTAGCAATTGCAGTGTTTACTAAAACCCCATCACATCCCAATTCCATAGCTATAGCTGCATCTGAGGCTTGTCCTAGCCCAGCATCAATTATTAACGGTAATTTTGTTTGCTTCCTTATTATCTTAATATTAATCTCGTTAATTATACCTAAACCGGAGCCTATTGGAGCAGCTAAAGGCATAATTGCACAGGCCCCAGAATTTTCTAATCTTTTTGCCATTAAAGGATCATCATTGCAATAGACCATAACTTTAAAACCCTCTTTAGTTAATATTTCCGTAGATTTAAGTGTTTCAATCATTTCTGGAAATAAGTTTTTTTTATCACCTAAAACTTCAAGCTTCACCAATTTCCATCCACCAATCTCTCGTGCTAACCTTAAAGTTCTTAATGCTTCTTTTGAATTAAAACAACCAGCGGTATTAGGAAGGTAAGTAATTTTTTTAGGATCTATATAATCCATCAATAGTGGTTTTTTTTTATCGGTAATATTTACTCTTCGAACAGCAACTGTGACTATTTCAGCTCCAGATAATTTGATTGCTTTGGCGCACTCATGCATACTTTTATACTTACCAGTTCCAACAATAAGTCTAGAACTAAAATTTTTCCTAGAAATAATAAATTTATCTTTTTTCAATTTTAACCACCTCCAATAAAATGGACAATTTCTATTTTATCATTATTTTTAAGGTTGATATTTTTAATTTTTTTTTTATCCACTATTTCTTGATTTAATTCAATAGCAACTTTCGCTAATGGAATTTTGTTTTTTTGAACAATATTGAATAATGTTGATTTATTATTGATAGTTTTTAATTTTCCATTTAATTTTATTTTTATTTTTTTTTTCATCGTATATAAAAGCTGAATGAACAGTAAAATAATTATTATTAATGGTCCAAATATTAATCTATTAGGTGAAAGAGAACAATCACAATATGGATCGATTACTTTTGACAAACTTAAAAAAGAATGCATGGCGAAATCAAAAGAATTGGGACTTTCCACTGAATTTGCACAATCAAATGTTGAGGGGGAATTGGTTAATCTAATACAAAATGCTAGAGAAAAGTTTGATGGGATGATTATTAATGCTGCTGCATTTACTCACACCTCAGTTGCAATTAGAGATGCTTTAGAAATTTTTAAAAAACCTATCATTGAAGTACATATTTCAAATATCTACAAACGTGAAGAATTTAGAAAAAAATCTTTAATAAGTGACGTAGTTACTGGTGGAATATTTGGCCTAAATGCTGATGGTTATATTTTAGCCATAATTTCAATGCAAAAGCTAATCCAAAATGAAGATAGATAAAAAAATAATAAAAGAGTTAAGTGATTACTTGGATGAATTTAATCTTACTGAATTGGAGTACACTGAAAAAGATACCAAAATAAAAGTCTCAAAGAATAATATTTCAATCAATAATCAAACAAATCAAACATTATCTAAAGAAATAAGCTCAAATAAAAATTTAGAAAGTCAAAATAATATATCTGGAATTGAGGTTACATCGCCAATAATTGGTACTGCCTATCATGCACCTGAGCCTGGAGCTAAAAAATTCGTAGAAGTTGGAAAGAAAATAAAAAAAGGTGACACTGTTATGATTGTAGAGGCTATGAAAACTATGAATCATGTGCCCTCAAGTTCTGATGGAATAGTAAAGAAGATACTTGTAGCTGATGGTCAACCTGTTGAGTTTGGCCAAACCCTTATCATTTTAGAATAATGTTTAAAAAAATTTTGATTGCAAATCGTGGGGAAATTGCAGTCAGAATTATAAGAGCCTGTAAAGAATGGGGTATCTCAACCGTTGCTGTTCATTCCGATGTAGATAGAGAAAGTATGCACGTTAAATTAGCAGACGAAAGTGTTTGTGTAGGCTCTCATCAACCGGCTAATAGTTATTTAAATATTCCTGCACTTTTATCAGCTATAGATTTGACTAATGCTGAAGCAGTCCATCCTGGTTATGGTTTTTTGTCTGAAAATGCAAATTTCGCAAAGATACTTGAAGAAAATAAAATCAAATTTATCGGTGCTTCTGCAAAACATATTGAAATGATGGGAGATAAAATTCAAGCAAAAAAAATTGCAAAAGAAAATGGATTACCTGTTATAGAAGGATCTGATGGTGGTGTTCAAGATGTAGCTGCAGCAAAAGACTTGTGTAAAAAAATTGGTTTTCCAGTCTTAATTAAAGCCTCTGGAGGTGGAGGAGGTAAAGGTATGAAAATTGTTCAAAAAGAGGAAGATTTTGAGACAATGTTTTCTACAGCAAAATCAGAGGCGAAAAAATATTTTGGCAATGACGAAGTTTATATTGAGAAATTTTTTCAAAATCCAAGGCATATAGAAGTTCAAATTTTAGCTGGAAAAAATGCAACAATCCATTTACATGAAAGAGATTGCTCAGTTCAAAGAAGACATCAAAAATTAATTGAAGAAACTCCAAGCCCAGTTTTGAACGACGAAATTAGAAAAGATTTATTTGATAGAACAGTAAATATGGTAAGAAAAATTGGTTATCAAGGAGCTGGTACAGTCGAATTTATTTATGAAAATGGAAAATTTTACTTTTTGGAAATGAATACGAGAGTTCAAGTTGAGCACCCAGTTACTGAAATGGTTACAGGAATAGACATAATTAAAGAACAAATATGGATTGCTTTTACTGGTGAAACAGCTCTAAAACAATCAGATATAAATCCTAGGGGCCATGCTATTGAATGTAGAATAAATGCTGAGGATCCAGAAAAAAATTTTCAGCCATCCCCAGGTACAATCGGCATGTGTCATCAGCCATCTGGTTTTAGGACAAGAGTAGATGGAGCAATATTTCAAGGTTATAAAGTAACTCCATATTATGATAGTATGATATGTAAACTAATTTGTCATGGTAGAAATAGAGGAGAGGCCATTCAGAGAATGAATAGATCATTAGATGAATTTGTTATTGAGGGTATTACAACAACAATTCCTTTACATAAAAAACTTTTAAGTCATAAAAAATTTATCGAGTCTGATTTTAATGTAAGTTGGCTTGATAATGAAAAAATAGTTTAATAACAGCTTACTAACCAAATATCATATACAGGGTGATCAAATGGAGTTATAGACGGGCTTGATGAAAACATCCAGCCATTAAAAACAAACACATCGTCTTTGTTTTTATTTGTTAGATCACTAACTTGGATATAAGCTGTTATTTCTGGATTATCATCGAATTCAGAATTTTTACACTTCATACTTTTAATTAAAAGATCTTTATGTTTTTTCGCTTCTCCATTTTTAAGTTTCACTAAAATATTTTTTGAAGAAATTTTATCTAAAATTTTTATATTAGTGTAATTACCTTCCAAATTTTGCTCGGAATGTACAAAAAAAGGAATGATAAAAAACAAAAATATTAATAAATTTGATTTAGTCCTTCCAAGACTTGTATTTTTTTTGAATAGCATTTTTGTTTTTATTTGGATAATAAGCTGAGTCTGTGCCAGTTAAATTTTCTTGATGAGGTTTTTGCCAATCATATTTTTTTAATTCATGATTATTTTCTATTTTATTATGAGTAAAATGTATCCATGAATACCACTCAACTGGTATTTTTGATGCGTCAATTTCTGCAGCATAAATCACCCATCTTTTTCCATTTTTAGATTCGTAATATTTATTTCCTAAATGATCTGCACCTACTAATTTTCCAAATAAAATTGTTTTTATTCTGGTTCCAAAAGTATCTCGATTCCACCAAGTGAAAATTTTTTTAATAAATGTCAACATAATAAAATTTTTTTTACAATTTAAAATTGTATAAATTAAATTAGACTAAAATTTGTTTTTGTATATAAATAAATTGATTCATTATTCAAATAAAATTTAAAATAATAACTGAGGTTAAATGGCAAAATATTTAGTTGAAACATATTACACTTGTACTTTTAAAGTAAATCATTATTTAGACGACATTAATGAAACTGAGCTTAAAAACTTAGAAAAACGTGACGATGGTAAATTTGAGGTTCTGGACGTAAAACTTGATAATAGAAAAACCAAAAGCTTAGACCCAAATAATAAAAAAATTGTTGAAAATAAAAAAATTGATGTAGTTGCTTCAAATAATCAATCAACATCCAAAAATTTAGAGAATATAATCAAGTCAAATAATAATAATCCAGAAAAATCAGGAAAAAGGTTTAGTATGCCAGATAGAAGAAAAGGCTACATCCAAAAAGCAACTATTGGTGATCATAAAGTATATTTACACACTGGTGAATACGAGGATGGAAAAATTGGAGAAATATTTATTGATACAAGCAAAGAGGGTGAATTAGTTAAAGCTCTAATGAACAATTTTGCTATAGCAGTGTCCTTAGGTCTACAATATGGGGTTCCACTAGATGAATTTATAAGTGCTTTTGTTGGTACAAAATTTGAACCTTCCGGTAAAGTTCACGGAAATGATAGAATTTTAACCGCAACATCAATTTTAGACTATATTTTTAGAGAATTAGCTATTTCTTATCAAAACAGAGAAGATTTAGCTCATACGCCTTCAATTGGTAATTCAGAAATTTCAAATATTGATGAGCAAAACTCAGATGATCAAAATCAGCTTTTAAAAATAGTAAAAGATATAACCAGTAAAGGTTTTGTAAGAAATAACTATAAGAAAAATTTAGTGGATTTATCAGATGTAAAGATAAACCTTAAAGGTAAAAAATAATCTATTTTTTTATTTTCAAAGCTAGATTAAGCTCCTTTAATTGTTTCTCATCTATCGATGAAGGAGCATTCATCATTAAATCTTGAGCGTTTTGGTTCATGGGAAACATTGTTACTTCCCTAATATTTTTTTCGCTTGCCAAAAGCATTATAATTCTATCAATCCCAGGTGCAATTCCACCATGCGGTGGTGCACCATAGCTTAAAGCATTAATCATTCCACTAAATTTTTCATCAACTTGGTCTTTATTATAACCAGCAATAGCAAACAATTTATACATAAGTTCAGGAATATGATTTCTTATAGCACCAGATGAAAGTTCGATCCCATTACATACTATGTCGTACTGATAAGCCAACATATCTAAAGGTTTTTCAAAATTAAGTTTTTCGATATCACCTTGCGGCATCGAAAAAGGATTGTGGCTAAATTCGATTTTATTAGTGAGATCATTTTTTTCAAACATTGGGTAATCGACTACCCAGCAAAATGCAAAAACATTATCATTTATTAAATCTAAGTCTTTTGCAATTTTATCTCTAGCCAAACTAGTTATTCGCTCTAAATCCTTTTTTTTACTACAAGCCATAAATATACTATCTCCAACTTTTGCACCTGTTTTTTTCATGATTTCCTCTAAGGATTCCTTTGAAAAAAATTTACCCACTGGTCCTTTTGCAGAAATCCCATTTTCAATAGTGAAATAAGCTAGACCAGAAGCTCCCTCATCTTTTGCCCATCTATCAATATTATCAAAAAAGCTTCTTGGTTTATCTTTAGTATTCTGAGTAACAATACATCTTACATTTGATCCAGACTTGACAAGTTTTTTAAAGATATCAAAAGATACATCCTCTCTTGTAAAAGTTTCTGTTATGTCCTCAATTATCAGTGGATTTCTTAGATCAGGTTTATCACTTCCATACTTTAAAAGGGCATCTTTATAAGTAATTCTTGGAAACTTTTCTGTTATAATTTTTTTTTTTGAGAATTTTTTAAAGGTGTTGACTAATAATTGTTCAACGACTTTAAAAATATCCTCTTGCTCAACAAAAGACATCTCTAAATCTAATTGATAAAACTCTCCTGGACTTCGATCAGCACGAGCATCTTCATCTCTAAAACATGGGGCGATTTGAAAATATTTATCAAAACCTGAAACCATTATTAGTTGCTTAAATTGTTGAGGTGCTTGTGGCAAAGCATAAAACTTACCTGGATTCAATCTACTTGGCACAAGAAAATCTCTTGCTCCCTCTGGACTTGATGAAGTTAAAATTGGTGTTTGGAACTCTAAAAAGCCAAATTTATTCATTTCATTTCTGATAAATGAAATAACTTTTGATCTTAAAATTATATTTTCATGAATTTTTTTTCTTCTTAAATCTAAATATCTATATTTTAATCTGATTTCTTCAGAGTATTCTTGATCACTAAAAACAGGCATTGGCAATTCTTTGCACTTACCTAAAACAACAAAATTTTCGATAGCGACTTCAATCTCTCCTGTTTCTATCTCTTTATTGATTGTATCAGCTGATCTATCAACTACTTTACCCTCTATATTAATAACTGTTTCAAGTTGTAACTTTTCTAAGTCTTTAAAGTTTTTATTTCCTTTATCTATTATACACTGTGTGATGCCATAGTTATCACGCAAATCTAAAAATAAGAGATTTCCATGATCACGCTTCTTATTAATCCAACCTGAAAGTAAAATATTACTCCCAACATTTTTTTTTCTAAGTTCGTTACAATTGTGACTTCTATATTTATTCAATTATTCTCCCAATACCTCTTTAATTGTACTTAAATTTATAGATTTTTTTTTTTTTAAACTTACTTCGTCGATTTTATAGATAAAATCAACTATTTTTCCATATGATCTATCAATTCTTTTAATAATATAGTCAATTAATTTTTTATCTATTGATATTTGACGATCAGATAAATTTTTTAAAATTAAAGCAAATAAAAGTTCATCATCAGGTTTGTCAATATTTTGAAGTAAAAAATTTTTTGATCTGGATTTTAAATCATTCAACTTAAAATCAATATTCACAATGGAACTTTCAGAGGTAACTATTAAATATTTGTTATCTTGTTCAACTATATTACACAGAGTAAAAAATAAATTTTCATTTATTTTTTCAGAGACATTTTCTAAAATAATATTTTGGAAGATTTTTATTTTCTTAAAATCATTATCACATAATAAATTAGCTTCAATTTTAATTCCTTTATATTTTTTTAAAAAAATATTAATTAAATGTGTCTTTCCAGAAAATTTTTCACCACTAATATTGAGAAAATTTTTTTCCCATTTAGGCCATTTGTTTAATAAATCAAATATTTGCTTATTACTTTTTGATACATAAAAATCATCTTCTTTAAAATTTCCGTCATAATTAAATTTGATAATTTCTTGATTTATATATTTCATTGTAAAATCCATGTCTTATTTTGAGTGCTAAAAACAAAATTTTTATCTTTCATTAATTTTAAAAATATATTTGGGGTGCCATTAAAAATAATTTGATAGTAGATATGGTTTTTATCAAATTTCAAAACAGAATAATCATATACTAAATTTATTGTATCTAATATTTTTTCAAAATTTGAAACTTTCAAATTATCATTTGAATCTAATTTGACAAATATTGGTAGTTTAATTGAGGTATTAATTCTATTGAAAATTTTCCAGTGATCTTCGTAAATTATTTTTAATTTATCTATTAATTTTATAATATCGTCTTTGTCATCGAAATTTATGTTAGAAAATGAAAGATTTTTTAAAACTACTTTGTCCTCAATTGTTATTCTTGATAAAATTCTGACATTATTATTATCTTTAAAAACTAAAGTTACAATTGAGTCATCTAAATTATATTTCCTAGTAATCTCCTCAAAATTATATTTTTCAATTGTCTCGTAATTTTTTTTTATAAGATTTAAATCTTCTAGATCTTCTGTTGGTAAAAGATACTCGAGAAGATGTGATTTTTTATTATAATTGTTCCAATTGTTTAATAATTTATTTTCTGAAAAGGCTATTAAATTGTCGTTTTTTTCCTCTATTATAATTGGAAACAATAAGAATTTTTTTTTGTTTGGAACTGATGGGAATACATTTTTATTCTCTAAGTAATTGAAAATTTTTTTTTTATTAAAAGCTACACCCAAATTTACATAATAGGTTTCATCAATAAATTTTTCCTCTTTTACAGAAAAAGACTCAATCATTCCTTTTATTTCAGCTAATTTTATTCCTTTAATTATTTCTTGATCCGAAGAAACTGTAATAGTTGAGATTAATCTGGAAAAAGCTTTAATAAAACCATCATCTATAACCTTATTTTTGTCAAAATTTATTTCAAACGGCTTTAAAATTTCAATATTATTTACATCAAAAGATTTTGCCTCAACTTTATCTGTGGAAAAAAAAAATATATTTAAAGATAGAAATGCAAAAAAAATATATAAAAAATGTGAAAAATTTTTAAATCTAATTATCATACTTTATAATAATGAATAAAAATCTATTAACATACAAAAAAAGTGGAGTTGATATTAAAGCTGCAGATAAGTTTATAAAGTTCATATCTTCTATTTCATCAAAAAAAAGGGGCAAAAAAAAGTTTAATAATATAGGAGGTTTTGGTTCTATAACAAATATTCCCAACAATTTAAAAAATCCAAAAATTGTGGCATGCACTGATGGAGTTGGTACCAAAATAGAAATAGCAAATCTTTTAAAAAAATTTGATACTATTGGTATCGATTTAGTTGCAATGAGTGTAAATGATTTGATAGTTCAAGGTGCAACTCCCTTTTTTTTCTTAGATTATATTTCCATAAACAAAATTAATTTACCAAAACTAAAATCAATCATTAAAGGAATTGTTAAAGGGTGTAATATATCCGGTTGTGATTTAGTTGGTGGTGAAACAGCTGAAATGCCCGGTACATATGAAAAAAATAAATTTGATATCGCCGGTTTTGCAGTCGGATTAGTTGAACAAAAAAAAATTTTAGACAAAAATGATGTCAAAGAAAATAATCTTATTTTAGCAATTCCATCAAGTGGTTTACATTCAAATGGCTACTCATTAGTTAGAAATATTATTAAAAGAAAAAATATAATAATTAATAAAAATATCTTTTTAAAAAAAGAGTTACTAAAACCAACAAAGATTTATGTTAAAGAAATTTTAAGTCTCATAAACAAAAAACTGATAAATGGTTGTGCAAATATTACAGGTGGAGGCTTACCAGACAATATCATAAGAGTTATTCCAAATAATCTTTGTGCGGAAATTGATTTAGAAAAAATTAAACCTCTTAAAATCTTTAAATGGCTAAAAAAAAATAATGTAAATGACCTCGAAATGTTAAAAACTTTTAATTGTGGCGTTGGTTTTTGTCTGATTATAAATCCAAGAAATTTAAAAAAAATCAATAAATATTTTTCTAAAGATTATAAACCTTATGTGATTGGCAAAATATCAAAAAATTCCAAAAAAATAAGATTGAATGGTAAAATTAATTGGTCCTAAAAAAATAAGAACTGCGGTTTTTATTTCTGGCACAGGAAGTAATTTAAAAAATCTAATTAAATTTTCTTTAAAAAAAGTTTCTCCAATTGAAGTAAATTTAATTGTTTCGAATAATCTAAAAGCAAAAGGACTTAAATTTGCGAAAATGTATAAGATTAAAAAAAAAGTTTATAATTATGATAAAAAAAGAGTCCCAGAAAAAAAAATATTAAAAGACCTAAAGTCAAATGACATTAAACTGATATGTCTCGCAGGGTTTATGAAAATTTTATCCAAAGATTTTATAAGGAGGTTTAAAGGGAAAATTTTGAATATACATCCTTCTTTATTACCAAAATACAAAGGATTAAACACACACCATAGAGCAATTCAAAATAAAGAAAAATACTCAGGATGTACAGTACATCTAGTAAATTCAAAACTTGACTCGGGAAAAATAATTCTTCAAAAAAAAGTTAAATTATCAAAAAAAGAAACACCCTCATCTCTTCAAAAGAAAATATTAAAACATGAACATATTTTATATCCAAGAGCTATAAGCAAGATACTTGTTAGTCTTTAAAGAAAAAATCAATTTCAATTTTTGCATTTTCAACACTATCAGAACCATGCACTGAATTTTTATCTATTGAAATTCCATATTTTTTCCTAATTGTTCCTTCTTCAGCATCATTAGGGTTAGTTGCTCCCATTAATTTTCTATTGTCAGCCACGGCATTTTCTTTCTCAAGTATCATTGCAATTATTGGGCCTGATGAAAGATATGAACATAAGTCATTATAAAATGGTTTTGTCTCATGAACTTTATAAAATTTTTCAGCTTCTGATTTTTCTATCTGGATTTTTTTTTCTCTAATTATATTAAATTCGTTTTTTAAAAACATTTGTTTAATTTCATTATCCAGGTTTCTTTCTACTGCATCTGGTTTAATAATTGATAAAGTTTGTTCAATGTTACTCATAATAATCTTCAATTAATTGATTTAATAATCTAACTCCAAATCCAGTTGCACCCTCTGAATTTAGTGCTCCTCCATATTTTGAAAATGCCATTCCTGCAATATCTAAATGTGCCCAAGGAGTTTTATTTAGGATAAATCTCTGTAAAAATTGCGCTGCAGTAGTTGAGCCAGCACCTCCAACATAATTAATATTTTGCATATCAGCATTTTTGGAATTTATTAATTTATCATAATTTTTATCAAGTGGCATTCTCCATACTCTCTCTCCAACTTTTTGGCCTGCATCAAATAATTGTTTTGACAGCTTATCATTATTTGAAAACATTCCTGCAAATTCAGAACCTAAAGAAACTATAATTGCTCCTGTTAAAGTCGCTAAATCAACAATAAATTGGGGTTTATATTTTTTTTCTGTATATGTGAGTGCATCAGCTAAAACTAATCTTCCTTCAGCGTCAGTATTTAAAACTTCAATTGTTTTTCCACTATAAGATTTTACTATGTCACCAGGTCTTTGAGCATTACCACCTGGCATATTTTCAACAAGACCTACAACTCCAATTGCATTAATTTTAGCTTTCCTTAAAGCAAGATTTTTCATTAAACCTACAACAACCGCAGAACCAGCCATATCATAAGTCATATCTTCCATAAATTTTGCAGGCTTGAGAGAAATACCACCGGTATCAAAACAAACTCCTTTTCCAACAAATGCTAAAGGTTTCTTTTTTGCTCTTTCACCTTTCCACTCTAGAGTAACAAGATAAGACCCTCTTATACTACCTTGTCCTACGCCCAGAAGTGCATTCATACCAAGCTTTTTTAATTTCTTTTTGTCAAATACGTTTACTTTAAGACCAAATTTTCTAAGTTGTAATAATCTTTTTGTATATTCATCTGGATGAAGAATATTTCCTGGTTCTGAAACGAGATCTTTTGTTAAATTTGTTCCTTCAATTATAGATCTGTATTTCTTATTTTTATTAAATTGGAATGTTTTGTTTTTGTTTAAGACCTCTATATCGAATTTTTTTTCTTTACTTTTGGATTTATATTTATTGAATTCGTATGATTTTAATTGAAGGCCTTGTGCAA
>CACONR010000006.1 GCA_902628565.1 uncultured Pelagibacteraceae bacterium | reverse complement strand
CAAATTTTAATTCAAAGAGTAAAAAATTTTTTAATAAAGTAACTTTTAAAAATTTTGTAAATAATATTTTATTAGCTCACTTTGGATGAATCATTTTTTTTGGATTTACAATTCTATCAAAATCTTTTTCATTAATTAATTTTGTTTTTAAAGCTTCCTCTTTTAAGGTTGTGCCCTTTTTAAGCGCTGTCTTAGCTATTTTGGCAGAATTATCATATCCAATATGAGGAGCCAGCGCAGTAACCAACATTAATGAATTATCTAAAAATTTTTTTATTTTTTCTTTATCTGCTTTAATTCCTTTTACACAATATAAAGCAAAATTTTTGGTACTATCTGCAAGAAGATCAATAGATTGTAAAATATTGTGAGCAATTAATGGTTTAAAGACATTAAGTTCAAAATGTCCATGAGAACCTGCCATTGTTATTCCATTGTGATTACCAATCACTTTAACACAAACCATTGTTACTGCTTCTGATTGTGTTGGGTTTACTTTTCCAGGCATAATTGATGAACCTGGTTCATTTGCTGGTAAAATTATTTCACCATATCCAGCTCTAGGTCCCGATCCTAAAAATCTAATATCATTTGCAATTTTCATTAAACTAACAGCAGTGGTGTTTAAAGTTCCAGAAAAATTTACTATTTCATCATGAGCAGCCAACGCAGCAAATTTATTCTTAGTTGGTTTAAAGGGCAATTTAGTTATTTTTTTTATTTCGTTGATTACTCTTTTATCAAAACCTTTTTTACTATTAATTCCTGTACCGACTGCAGTACCTCCTTGAGCTAAATAATAAATTTCATTTAAAGCGTTTTTAATCCTAAAAATACAATCCTCTAATTGAGATTGATATCCTGAAAATTCTTGTCCCAATGATAATGGAGTTGCGTCCTGAAGATGAGTTCTTCCAACTTTAACAATATTTTTGAATTGAGAAACTTTTTTTTTCAACTCCCTATTTAAAAGCTCAAGAGATGGTAACAACTTAGTTTTAGTTTCCATAGCAATAGCTATATGCATTGCTGTAGGAAATACATCATTGGTAGATTGAGATTTATTAACATGATCATTTGGATGAACTGGTTTTTTTGTGCCTTTTCTTCCACCTAAAATTTCGATTGCTCTATTTGCAATTACCTCATTTACATTCATATTAGTTTGAGTACCAGAGCCAGTTTGCCAAACTTTTAGTGGAAAGTGTTCGTCTAATTTACCGCTAATTACCTCATTAGACGCTTTTACAATGGCATAAGAAATTTTTGGTACAATCTGTTTTTCTTTTCTATGAACTATAGCAGCAGCCTTTTTAATGATTGCAATAGATTTTATTAAAACTGGCCGAACTAGAAATTCACCAATATCGAAATATTTTTTTGATCTTTGAGTCGATGCTCCCCAATATTTATCATTAGGAACATTAATTGCTCCAATACTATCGAATTCTTTTCTTAATTTCATTGATTAATAGGCAAATATTAAATTACTATAAATATACATTAATTTTAAAAAACATACAGGAGCATTATGTCAAATTTTAGTAAGGTTGGTATTTTTATGAAAACCTTTGGTCAAGAGGTTAAAAATAAACCTTCATTTAGCACAGATAAAATCAATAAACTGCGATTAGATCTAATAAATGAGGAATTGAGTGAGTTAACAGATGCAATGAATAATAAGGATTTATTGGAGGTTGCTGATGCTTTAACTGATATTTTATATGTTACCTATGGGGCAGGACATGCTTTTGGAATTGATTTAGATAAGTGTTTTGATGAAGTTCAAAATTCTAATATGAGCAAGTTAGACGAGAATGGAAAACCAATTTATAATGAACACGGTAAAGTAATGAAAGGTCCAAATTACTTCAAACCAGATCTTTCAAAATTTGTTAATTAAATTTCTAATTTAAAATCAATCGCTGGTGCGCTATGAGTTATTGCACCAACAGAAATTCTATCTACACCAGTTTTTGCAATCGATTTAACTTTTCTGAGATTTATATTTCCTGAAGCTTCAGTTTGATAGTATTTTTTTGCAAGTTTAACTCCTAATTTTAAATTTTTAACATTCATATTATCAAATAAAACACGATCAAATTTTAATCCGATTATTTTCTTCAGCTGTTTAATTGTGTCTACTTCCACTGTTATTTTTTTTCGTTTTTTATTTTTGATTGCCAAACTTACTAATTCTCTTATGTTTGAATTTGCAATATGATTGTCTTTTATCAAAAATTCGTCACTTAAGTTAAATCTATGGTTAGTTCCTCCACCTAATTTTACCGCATATTTTTGTATAACTCTTAAATTAGGTATAGTTTTTCTAGTGCAACAAATTTTACATTTTTTACCTGCCAATTTTACAAATTGATTTGTTTTTGTGGCTATGCCCGAAATATGAGATAAAAAATTTAGAGCAACTCTTTCTGCTACCAAAATATTTTTTTTATTTCCTCTAATAATTGCAATTGTTGAATTTTTTTTAACAAAAGATCCATCTTTTATTTTTACAGTAAACTTAATTTTTTTATCGATAAGTGAAAACGTGTATTTTGCAAATAGTAGCCCACCAATGATAGCATCCTGATTAGATATTAATTTTACTTTTATAATATTATTATTTTTAATTAAACCAGAAGTTATATCGCCTGATGGATATAAATCTTCATTGAGTGCAAGTTTGACATTACTTTTTATAAAATTTTCACTAAGTTTAATTTGAGACACAAAAAATTATCTGCCAATAGCAACCATTTTTTCAACTGACATTCTTGCTTTATTAATTGTTTCTTGATCCATAATAATTTCACCAGTTTCATTCTCTAAACAATCTAATATTTTTGGTAAGGTTATTTTTTTCATATGAGGACACATGTTGCATGGTCTAATAAATTCTACATTTGGATTTTCAACCTGAATGTTATCACTCATTGAACATTCAGTAACCATCATGACTTTTTTGGGTTGATTATCTCTTACATAATTTATCATTCCTGAAGTTGACCCAGCAAAATCACTTGCTTTAATTACATCTGGTGGACACTCAGGATGAGCTATGATTTTTATCCCTGGGTTGCTCTTTCTAATATTTTGAATCTCTTTTTCGTTAAATTGATCATGAACAATACAAATCCCTTTCCAAGAAATGATCTCAACATCTGTTTGAGAAGCAACATATTTTGCAAGATAATCATCTGGTAAAAAAATTACTTTTTTAACCCCTAAAGATTTTACAATCTTTACAGCGTTCGCAGATGTGCAACACACATCTGTTTCTGCTTTTACATCTGCAGAAGTATTGACATAAGAAACTACTGGAACACCAGGATATTTTTCTTTTAATAATCTTACATCTCTTCCCGTAATTGAAGATGAAAGAGAACAACCTGCTTTCATATCAGGTAGCAAGACTTTTTTATTTGGACTCATTAGTTTTGCAGTTTCAGCCATAAAATGTACACCAGCCATAACAATTATATCTGCTGAAGTTTTTGAAGCTTCCACGGCAAGAGCTAGAGAGTCTGCTGAGAAATCTGCAATACCATGATAAATTTCTGGGGTTTGATAATTGTGAGCTAAAATTACTGCGTTCTTTTCTTTTTTAAGTTTATTTATTTTATGAATATAAGGAGCATGCACTGACCATTCAATTTCAGGCATAACCTTGGAGATCTTTTTATAAATAGGATCAGTTGCTTGTTTTACTTCCTGATTAAATTCCATAATAAAAATTTATCAATTTGAAACCTACTTGTCATTGATTTAATGTGGGTCAAATTTGCGGCTATGCTGAAATTGGTAGACAGGCACGGTTGAGGGCCGTGTGGACCTAGTCCATGAGAGTTCGAGTCTCTCTAGCCGCACCAATATTTAAATTTTAAGCCATTCAGGCACGAAAACTTTAAAAGAACCATTTTTACCTTGAAATATTTTGTCCTTTTCAAAATTGGAATCTAAATATTTAATGAGGGCAAAAGGATATGTTTCATTAATCAAGACTTTTCCAATCTCAACATTATTATTTAAGACACTTTCATTCTCAATTAATTCTCCATCAATAATCTCGATTGGTAGTAATCTTTTGGATAGCTTATTCTTTAATTTTATTCTTGCAGTATTTTCTTGCCCAACATAACAGCCTTTTTTAAAATCAATACCATTTAGCTCTTCAAAGTTACACTCAATACCAAATAATTTATTCTTCAATTTATTTAAGTCTTTTGGAACTATACCAAGTTTATGACTATAAATATGATAGTTTTCAATTTTATCGTTTTTAAGATCAAGCTTTTTCAAAGATAAATAAAGTTTTTCAAGATTAATTATAAGTCTAGCACCCAAGTGTTTATTTCTTGGATCTAAAAAAATAGGATCTTCTCTATATTTAAATGTAAAACCTAAGACATCCTTTGCATCTTTAATAGATAAATATTTTTCGTATCCAAAACTAGCAACCACAAATTCGTTACTTAAATTAAGAATTTCTACTTTTGATCTTACTCTATACAAATTTAATTGTTTAAATATGTCTTCAGACTGAGATTTTTCACAATCAATGAAGTAACCCAATTTGTGTTTCACAACCATGAATTCATATAAAAATTTACCTTGTGGAGTAAACAATGATGCAAAACAACTGGAATTATCTGTAACTTTGTTAATGTCATTGCTAATCAGATTTTGTAGAAAATCTTTTGCATCTGAACCATTGACGTAAAGTATGGCTCTATCTTCTAATATATAAACACTATTATTCATATTTGATTGATATCTAATTTTAATATAATAACTTTTTTCGAAAATGTTAGATCTAATAATCAAAAACGGGCAATGTTATATTAATGGAAAGTTAGAAAATAAAGATGTTGCTGTTAAAGACGGCAAGATATCAAAAATTGGTGGAGTATCAGAAGAAGCAAAAGAAGAATATGATGCAAAAAACCTAATAGTCTTGCCTGGATGTATTGATACGCAAACTCATTTTAGAGAACCAGGTTCAACGGACACAGAGGATCTTCATTCTGGAAGTAGAGCTGCAGTCGCAGGGGGTATCACAGCAGTATTTGAAATGCCAAATACCAATCCACCCACATCAAACATAAAAGAATTTCAGAGAAAATTAGATCTTGCAAAAGATAGAATGTTTTGCAATTACGCTTTCTATTTTGGCGCTACAGCAGAAAATGTAAATCAATTAGCAGAACTGAAAGATTTAGAAGGATGCTGTGGTATTAAGTTATTTGTCGGTTCATCAACAGGTAATCTTTTAGTAGCTCTTGAAGAAGATATTGATAAAGTCTTTCAACATTGCTCAAAAATAGTCGCGGTACATTCAGAAGATGAGGAAATTTTAAACAGGAATAAAAAATTAATTAAAAATGGAGATGTACATTCGCACCCTGTTTGGCGAAGTGAAGAGTGTGCTATCTCCTCAACTAGAAGGATTGTTAGAATTGCGAATAAGTATAATAAGAAAGCTCATGTACTTCATATTACTACTAAGCAAGAAATAGATTTTTTATCTCAACACAAAGGTAATATTACTTTTGAAATTACCCCACAGCATTTAACGATCTATGCTCCAGATTGTTATGACAAACTTGGAACATATGCACAAATGAATCCGCCAATCAGAGATAAATCTCATTATGATCGATTATGGTATGCAGTTAAAAATAATATAAATGACACAATTGGCTCAGACCACGCCCCACATTTAAAAGCAAACAAAGATAAAGAATATCCCAACTCACCCTCTGGTATGCCTGGTGTTCAAACATTAATGCCAGTGATGTTAAACCATGTTAATGATGGAAAACTATCACTTAATCAATTAATGAACTTAGTGTGTGAAAATCCAATTAAAATTTTTGGCATCAAGAACAAAGGATTTATAAAAGAAGGTTATGATGCTGATTTCACAATTGTAGATATGAATAAAAAGATTGTGATTAAAAATGAAAATATTGAGAGTAAATGCAGCTGGTCACCTTTTAATAATGTTGAATTTAAAGGCACTCCGGTTGCAACAATTATCGCTGGTAAAACAAAAATGAAAGATGGTAAAATTTTAGGAGATCCAGAAGGAACCCCATTAGTGTTTAATTAAGCTTTATTGTAAAACTATTTACCAACACTACTCCAATTACGATTAGAAATAATCCTAAAATTGCCTGCCAAGCTAAAGTTTGCTTGAAAAAAATATACCCCAGAATTGCAATTGTAAATATTCCAAGACCACTCCAAGTAGCATAAACTATTGCTATTGGAAGTTTATTCACCACAAAAGTTAGTAGATAAAAAGCAGTTAAATAGAATATGGTAAGAAAACTTGTAGGGACAAGTTTTGTGAAGTTTTGCGAAACTGGTAACAGCATAGTACCGGCTACTTCACAAAAAATTGCACCGATTAGAAATAAATAAGTTTTAAGCACTTTTTAGAATATTATTTTTGATTAAATCCTCTTTGATCTCATCTAAAATAGCCGGATCATCAATGGTTGGAGGCATTTTATATTCAACATTATCAGCGATTTTTCTAATTGTTCCTCTTAAAATTTTACCTGATCTTGTTTTTGGAAGTCTTTTTATGACTATTGCAACTTTAAAAGCAGCTACTGGTCCTATTTTATCTCTCACCATTTGTACACATTCTTTAGAAATTGTTTCGTTATCTTTATCCACCCCTGCTTTTAAAACAATTAATCCAATAGGTAGTTGACCTTTTAATTTATCAGCTATCCCAAGCACTGCACATTCTGCAACTGACTGATGTTCTGATAAAACTTCTTCGATTGCACCTGTTGATAATCTATGACCTGCAACATTGATAATGTCATCAGTTCTAGACATAATCCAGATGTAACCATCTTCATCAATGTGACCTGCGTCGTAGGTTTGATAATAACCTTCATAATTTGACATATAATTTTCTTTATATCTTTGATCTGCATTCCACAGAGTTGGAAAAGTTCCTGGGGGCAAAGGTAATTTTACTACAATATCTCCCATCTCATTTGGTTTAGCTAAAGTTTGGTCTGATTTTATAATTTTAACATCATAACCTGGTACAGCTTTACAAGCTGAGCCATATTTTGTTTTCATCATTTCAATACCAGTACAATTAGAACTGATCGCCCAACTTGTTTCAGTTTGCCACCAATGATCAATTACTGGGACTTTTAATAAATTTTCTGCCCACTTAATTGTATCTGGATCAGCACGCTCTCCAGCAAGAAATAGACTTTCAAATTTACTTAAATTATATTTAGAAAAGAATTTTCCTTCAGGATCTTCCTTTTTAATTGCTCTAAAAGCTGTTGGCGCAGTGAATAAAGATTTTACCTTATAGTCAGAAATTATTTTCCAGAACGCTCCAGCATCAGGTGTGCCGACAGGTTTCCCTTCAAATAATACTGTGGTGCATCCTTTGAACAATGGAGCATAGACAATATAGGAATGACCGACAATCCAACCAATATCACTTGCTGACCACCAAATATCATCTTCATCAATGTTATAAATATTTTTCATCGTCCATTTTAATGCAACGACATGGCCACCAATGTCTCTAACGATACCTTTTGGTGTTCCAGTTGTACCTGAGGTATAAAGTATGTAAGCAAATTCATTTGAATTCATTTCAACACAATCAGTATCTTTGGCATTAGCATGAGCTTCATCCCAACTTATTTCCACTGGTGCATTTAATTTCACTTCGTGACCTTTTCTTTGAAATAAAATCATCTTACTAATTTTATGTTGAGCCTGTTTGATTGCTTCATCTACTAAAGGTTTGTATTCAACAGTTCGTCCAGGTTCAAAACCACATGAAGCGGTCACTAAAAGTTTGGCTTTACTATCATCGATTCTGCTAGCAAGCTCATTTGAAGCAAATCCACCAAATACCACTGAGTGTATTGCTCCAATTCTTGCACAAGCAAGCATTGCTACAACTGCTTCTGGGATCATTGGCATATAAATTATAACTCGATCCCCTTTATTGACACCCTGGTTCTTAAGTGCGCCTGCAAACTTTGAAACTTTTGATCTTAATTCCTCGTAAGTGAACTTACTTTTGTTTTCTGTAATGGGACTATCATAAATTAAAGCAGTTTTATTACCTTTGCCTTGGTCAATATGAAAATCTAAGGCGTTGTAACATGTATTGGTCACCCCATCTTCGTACCATTTATAAAAAGGGGGATTAGATTTATTTAAAATTTTTGTAGGTTTTTTAAACCAAAAGATGTCATCCGCAGCCTCTTGCCAAAATTTTTCAGGATCTTTGATAGAAAGATCGTAAATTTTACTAAATTTGTCTGACATAGTTATTTTGATTCGTTATTATAATTTGTTGTGGTTTTTAAATCACAAATTGTATTTAATTTTAAAAAACAAGTAAAATCAATGTAAATTAATGACAATTAAGTCTTCAATAAAGTCTTTTAATTTGGTATTTAACCACAACTTTTGCTTGGGGAAACCTAAGCTTAGTTTATATAAACTAATAAAAACTAACTAAAGAGGGAGTTTTTTATGAAAAAACTTAAAATGTTTGCATTAGCAGCTGTTGCCCTTATCGGTATTACAGGTGTTGCAAACGCAGCGACCACTATGTTAGCTCAAGATGACTTTGTTGGGATATCTTTCTGGATAATCTCAATGGGTATGTTGGCTGCTACTGCTTTCTTCTTCATGGAGAGAGGTACAGTGGCTCCTGGCTGGAAAACGTCAGTAACTGTTGCTGGTCTTGTAACTGGTATTGCATTCATCCATTACATGTACATGAGAGATGTATGGGTGACTACTGGTGATTCACCTACAGTGTATAGATATATTGACTGGTTAATTACTGTGCCATTACAGATGATAGAGTTCTACTTAATTCTAGCAGCTGTAAGAAAAGCAAACTCTGGAATGTTCTGGAGATTGTTAATCGGTTCATTAGTAATGTTAATCGGTGGATATTTAGGAGAAGCTGGATATATCAACGCTACACTTGGTTTTGTAATCGGTATGGCAGGTTGGATATACATTCTATATGAAATATTCTCAGGAGAAGCTGGAAAAGCTGCTGCTAAGAGTGGAAACAAAGCACTTGTTACTGCTTTTGGTGCAATGAGAATGATCGTAACAGTAGGATGGGCTATTTACCCATTAGGTTACATTTTTGGTTACCTAACAGGTGGAGTAGACGCTGACTCACTAAACGTGATTTACAACTTAGCTGACTTTATTAACAAAATTGCATTCGGTCTAGTAATCTGGGCTGCTGCAGTAAGTTCAGCTGGTGCAAGAGCAAGATAATTACGCTTTAAAATAAATTTATAGGGCGAGTATGTTTTCACATACTTGCCCTATTTTTTTGCATAATTATATAATACTTATGGCAAAAATAACCTTCATTACACACGATAATAAAAATCACACTGTTGACGTTCAAAATGGATTAACTGTTATGGAGGGCGCAGTACAGAATGACATTCCTGGAATCGATGCAGATTGTGGAGGTGGTATGGCTTGTGCGACATGTCATGTGTATGTAAAAGATGAATGGTTTGATAAACTTCCCGTCAAAGAAGATGGAGAAGAAGATATGTTGGATATGGCATTTGAACCAAAAAAAAATAGCAGATTGAGTTGTCAAATAATTGTGTCTGATGATTTAGATGGACTTGAAGTTAGCATACCTTCGAAACAGTCATAAATGAATAAAACTGATGCATTAATAATTGGAGCAGGACCTACCGGACTATTTACAGCTCATCAATTAAAACTAATTGGACTTAATTGTGAAATTGTCGACAACTTAGATAAAATAGGTGGTCAATGTATAGAACTTTATCCTGATAAACCAATCTATGATATCCCAGCGGTTCCAGAATGCACAGGAGAAGAATTAACTAATAACTTAATAAATCAAATAAAACCCTTCGATATTAAAATACATTTAAGCGAAAGAGTAGATGAGGTTAAAAAAGAAGGTGATAATTGGATTGTAAAAACAAATAATGATAAAGAATTTTCAACTCCAAATGTAATAATTGCTGGAGGTGTAGGCTCTTTTGAACCTAGAAAATTTCCAGTAAAGGAATGTGAAAAATTCGAAAATAAATCATTATTTTATTCAATTAGAGATAAAAAAATATTTGAAGGTAAAACTGTATCTATTTTTGGGGGAGGGGATAGTGCTTTAGATTGGGCTGTTGAATTATCAAAAAATTCAAAAGTAAATTTAATCCATAGAAGAGACGATTTTAGAGGTGCACAAGCGACGGTAGATACAGTGAATGAATTGGCCAAAGACGGAAAAATAAATCTTTATACAAAATACCAAATGAGCTCGATAGAGGGAGATGATCAAGTAAAGAGTATTAATATTAAAAATGACAATAATGAAACTAAAAATCTTAAAACAGATTATGTATTAGGTTTTTTTGGATTAATCATGCAATTGGGACCCATTGCTAATTGGGGTCTTAATATTGATAAAAAAACAATTGAAGTTGATACTGAGAAATTCGAGACTAATCAAAAAGGCATTTATGCAGTTGGGGATATTTGCAATTATCCTGGCAAATTAAAATTAATCTTATCCGGTTTTCATGAAGGTGCCTTAGCTGCAAGAGCTTGTTTTAAATTAGCTAGGCCTGATGAAAAATATCGATTTGAATTTACCACTTCATCAAAAACTATTAAAGAGCGTCTTGGCGTAAAAGGTGATTGAACTTTATTCTGCTAATACCCCTAACGGAAAAAAAATAAGTATCATGCTTGAGGAGATTGGCTATGAATACAAAGTAATTAATATAGATCTCAACAAAGGTGATCAATTTAAACCTGAATTTAAAAAGATAAGTCCATTAAGTAAAATACCAGTGATCATTGATCAGGATAATAACAAGAATATTTTCGAGTCAGGGGCAATTTTAATGTATCTAGCCGAACAAAGTGGAAAATTTTATGATACAAAAGATCGATTAGAGATAAACCAATGGTTGATGGCGCAGATGGGTTATGTTGGACCCATGTTAGGACAACATCATCAATTTCATCATTACAATCCTGGTAAAAGTCAGTTTGGTGAAGAAAGATATTTCAAGATATCTAAGAGAATATATGAGGAACTAGACGCAAGATTGTCTAAATCAAGATTTCTAGCTGGAGAAAATTATACAATCGCTGACATAGGAACTTTTCCTTGGATAGCACGACATGAGTGGCATGACATTGGTCTTAAAAATTTTAAAAATCTTACTAGATGGTATGTTGAGATATCTGAAAGAGAAGCGGTGAAGAAGGGTTTTAAATTTATGAATAAAGATGAAGTTCTACCGAAGCCCTAGTTCATTGAGCTTATTAATCTAAATAGTGAAGCAAAAATTCCATGACCAGATAGTTCTATGGCTACAATTGCAATAATTATTAAAATTAATTTTTGGTTCATCTAATTAATGAATACAAATAACAATAACAGAATCCAAAAAAAACCATAATAATAGTAAATATATTTTTTGGTAAAATTATAAGTAATTGGGTTATGAACTTTTTTACTTTTCTTTTTTTTAGTCATCGGCATGAACTTTTTCGTCCTTTTCATGTTTTTCTTGTGCAGCTATAGTATATTTTGCAACAGGTCTTGCCATGAGTCTTTTTAGCCCTATTGGTTCTGCAGTATCTAGACAAAATCCATAAGTATCTTCTCTTATTCTAGCTAAAGCTTTATCAATCTCTGAAATCAGTTTAATTTGTCTATTAATTGCTTTCATTTCAACATTTTTATCTGTGTATGAACTTGCTTGATCGACAATATCGGCTGAAATACTATTATCATCCATACTGCCGTTATAAAGAGCTTCATTGTTTGCTCTTACCAATTCCCTTTTCCATTCTTGTAATTTCATTCTAAAGAAAACCTTATGTTTTTCGCACATATATTTTTCAGTTTCCTTTGGAATGTAGGTTTTAGAAATTTTGATAGGTCCTTTGTTAATATCTTTTGGTTTACTAGTAACCTTGGGTTTTGCTTTACTTATTGTTTTTGTTTTAGCTTTAGCTTTAGTAACTTTTTTTTTTACTTTACTAGTTTTAGGCATTTTTCAATTTGAATTCGAGGGAGTATATTCAGCAAATTAGGGGTGTCAAGCAACGTTAATTATTGTAAATATTTGCTTATGAATGTCTTAAATAGAAATATTGATAATATATTTTTTATTTTTGTATTATCGCATTTAATAATTTGGACACTGATTCCCTCATTAACAAATAAAAATTTACCACTAGACACAATTGAAGCTTTAGCATGGGGAAGTAATTTAGATTGGGGTTTTAACAAACATCCACCCATGAGTGCTTTTTTTCCTGAAGTATTTTTTCAAATTTTTGGTTCTCAAGATTGGGTTTATTATTTATTAAGTCAAATATTTGTATTAATTGCTTTTTATTATGTATTCAAATTTGCTTTTGAAATTTTTAAAGATTTAAAATTAAGTTTAATTTCTGTTTTATTATTAGTTTCTATCTATTTCTATAACTTTACCACTCCTGAATTTAATGTAAATGTTTGCCAATTACCATTTTGGTCATTAGTTGTTTATTATTCATGGAAAATTTATTCGTCACAAGAAATAAAATTTTCAGATTGTTTTTTAGTTGGCTTATTTTCTGCGGTTGGTTTTTTATCTAAATACTTATTCATATATCTTTTGGTATCAATAGATTTATTGTTCATTTATTTAATTTTTTTTAAAAAAACTAAAAAATTTGATTTTAAATATTTAATAACAATTGAGGTATTTTTAGTTCTATTAGTTCCCCATTTAATTTGGCTCTTTAACAATGATTTTATAACTATAACATATGGATTAGATCGAACAGGATTAGAAAGTTCTGGTATTTTAGATCACATTAGAAATCCAGTATTATTTTTATCAAAACAAATTGGAATACTGGTTCCTTTCTTCTTTTTGACTTGGTTACTCGCTAAAAAGATAAAATTTAAGCTAAATGTAAAAGATAAAAAATTAATATTTCTACTATTTATAAACTTTATGCCTATTGTTTTAATGTTTTTGACTTCATTGATTACTGGTTCAAAAATAAGAACGATGTGGATGACGCCCTTTTATTTATTTTTTGGGGTGTTATTTTTATATCTTCTAAAATCACAAATTAATTTAAAAAAAATAGATTCATTTCTTTATGGATTTCTATTTCTATTTTTTCTATCTCCTATTCTTTATTCTTATGTTTCATTATCACAAACGGATAAACGAACTGATTATCCTGGAAAAGAAATTGCAATGAAAATTCAATATGTTTGGAATCAAGATTTTGATAAAGAAATTCAATTTGTAACTGGTGATGAGTGGAAAGCTGGAAACCTCTCATATCACTTAAAATCTAGACCAAAGTGGGAGGGATTTAAGAATAAAGAGATACTCAATAACTCATCACAATTTATTTGTGTAGGTGATGTTTGTTTGGGGAGATATTAATTTTTGAATGAAAATTAAAATTTTAGTACCTATTTATAACGACTGGCAATCAGCTTCAAAATTGCTGGACGAAATTGATAATAATATCTCGGATTTAGACCAAGAAATATCTGTGATTATTGTCAATGATGCTTCAACACATGATCGTCAAGAAGAGCAAAAGAATGTTAATAATATCCAATCAATTAAAATTCTAAATATGAAAATTAATCAAGGTCACGCTAGGTGTATTGCAACTGGATTAAAATATATCTTTGAAAAAGAAGACTTTGATTATGTAATTCCAATGGATGGAGATGGAGAAGACAGACCAGAAGAAATTAAAGAATTCGTCAATCAAATTAATAACTCAAATAATAATCCAATAGTCGGTGAAAGAGTGAAAAGATCAGAAAAATTAATTTTTAAAATTTGCTATCAATTACATAAATTAATCACACTAACTTTTACCGGTAAATCAATCAAATTTGGAAATTATACATGCCTACCAAAAAGCACAGTTGAAAAAATGATCAAAGAAAAAGCTACTTGGAATAGTTTTTCTGGAGCATTAAAAAAAGTTGAAAAGAATTTATTTCCCATTCCATCTTCTAGAGGCAGTAGATATTTTGGCCCATCGAAAATGAGTTTTTTTAATTTGATAAAACATTCGCTTTCAATAATGAGTGTCTTTAGAAAAACATTTTTAATTCGTTCAGCTCTATTTATTATTTTGTATATTTTACTTATTAAAAGTAATGCTTCAGTGGTAACAGCATTACCTTTAGTATTTTTATTGATAGCTGTTTACTCAATTTCTAATTTATCATTAAGAGAAAATTTAGATGAATTTAAAGACTCTTTAACTCAAATAAAGGATATTGTTAGGATCAAATGAAAAAAAAAGATCTTTATTATGAGAGAATACCGACAAAACTTTTTAGAGAAGATGTAAGATATCTAGGTAGTGTTCTAGGTAAAGTCATTAAAATACAAGAAGGTCAAAAGTTTTTTGATTTAGTAGAAAAAATTAGAAAATTATCAAAATCTAAAAGATCAGGTCAAAATCAAAAAAAATCTAACAAGAAAGTTATAAATGCTATTAAAAATCTTAGTCCAATTAATACATTTAAACTAACTAGAGCATTTTCACATTTTATGAATTTTATTAATTTAGCTGAGTTAGTAGACACCTCGAGAAGTTTAAATGAATATGAAAATAAAAAACAAAAAATACATAAAACAAATATTTTTATAGAGGAAATTTTTGAAAATTTGTTCAAAAAAAAGAATATCCCAAACAACAAAATATACAATTTAGCAAAAAATTTAGATATTGGTATAGTTTTAACAGCTCATCCAACAGAGGTAAAAAGAAGAACCTTGATTCAGAAATATCATAGTATCATTGAGATTCTTGAAGCGAGAGAGTTATTTAAGAATAATCCTCTGCAATTAAAAAATCTTGATAAAAAACTTTATAATGAATTGACAATTATTTGGAACACCGATGATTTAAAAAGATTTAAACCTTCACCTTATGATGAAGCGCGATGGGGACTTGCGATAATTGAAGATAGTTTGTGGGATACTATTCCAAAAGTTTATAGAAAGTTAAACTCAATATTTGTAAAAAATATGGGCAAGCGTTTGCCAAAAAATTTTAATCCAATTGTGTTTGGGTCATGGATGGGAGGTGATCGTGATGGAAACCCTAATGTTACAGCAAAGGTTACTAAAGAAGTAATCTTATTATCTAGATGGGAAGCGGCAAAATTATACGAAAAGGCTCTTACTAAAATAATAAGATCCTATTCTATGAAAAAGTGTTCGAAAAAAATTTTAAAAAAAGTTGGTAAATCTTTTGAACCTTATAGAGTTTTTTTAAGACCCTTAAGAGACAAAATGAGGATTACCCATCGATTAATAGAACAACATTTGGTTCATAAAAAGCCATTAGACCAAAATCAATTATTAAACTCCAGAGAAGAAATATTAAAACCCCTTAGAGTTGTTAGAGAGTCATTAGAACAAAATCAAAATGAAAATATAGCAAGCGGAGATTTATTAGATTTAATGAGAAGGGCTAAATGTTTTGGAATTAACCTCGCAAGATTAGACATTAGACAAGAGTCTTCAAGACATAGCCAATTAATATCTGAATTTGTTAGGGGTAAGTTTAATAAAGATTATGTAAAATTTAGCGAAAAGCAAAAATTAAATTTTTTGAAATTACAAATTAAATCTAAGACAAATAGAATAAAGAATTTTCAATTTAAAAATAGAGAAAATAAAGAAGTCTGGTCAACTTTTAAAGCTTTGTCTCAAGAGCCATCAGAATGTTTAGGTGCTTATGTAATTTCTATGACAACATCTGCTTCAGATATTTTATCCATCTCATTTTTACAAAAAGAGGCCAATATAAAAAACAAGCTTAGAGTAGTTCCATTGTTTGAGACATTAGATGATCTTATTAATGCAAAATCTATTATGGAAACTTTATTTTCACAAAGTTGGTATAGAAAACTAATAAATTTTGAACAAGAAGTTATGATTGGATACTCAGACTCAAGTAAAGATGCTGGAAAAATTTGCGCTAGTTGGCATCAGTATAAAGCTCAAGAGGAAATTGTAAAATTAGCAAAAAAATATAAAATAAAAATAACTTTTTTTCATGGCAGAGGTGGATCGGCCGGAAGAGGTGGAGGGCCAATACAAGCCACATTAAGATCTCAGCCTCCAAATTCAGTTAATGGCAAAATTAGAATTACTGATCAAGGCGAGGTAATTCAACAAAAGTATGGTTATGAACCTTTAGCTAATTATAACTTATGTAGTTATATTGGTGCAGTCACTGAAGCAACATTAAATCCTCCACCTATTCCAAAAAATAATTGGAGAAGTTTAATTGAAAAAATGTCTGATATTTCAAAAAATTCTTATCGAAAAAATATTAATCAAAGTTCAGATTTTATAAAGTATTTTAAAACTGTTACGCCCCATAAGGCACTTGGTAAACTATCAATTGGTTCAAGACCCTCAAAAAGAAAAAATGTTGATAACATTAAAAGTTTAAGAGCAATCCCTTGGGTTTTTGCATGGACACAAATAAGACTAATGCTTCCTGCCTGGTTGGGAAGTGCAGAAGCTTTAAGATACTCTTACATTAAGAAATTTAGAAAAACTCTATACGACATGGAAAAAAATTGGCCTTTTCTTAATTCTATGCTTGATATGCTCGATATGGTAATTTCAAAAGCTGATCCCAAGATATCAATAATTTACGAAGAATTTCTTGCTGATAAAAAACTTCAAAGAGTGGGGAAAAAATTAAGATTTCAATTTGAAACAATTCAAAAATTAAATAAAAAGATAACACCCAAAGAAATTCTCAAAGTAAGAAAAGAATTTAGGTCCTCAGTTTTAGTAAGAAATATTTATTCAGAAGTTTTAAATATCATACAGCCAATAGTAATTTACAAACTCAAAAAAAAAAGAAACAAAAGAGATGCAGAATATTTAAATGATGCTTTATTGACTTCTATAGCTGGAATTTCTGCAGCAATGAAAAATACTGGATAATATAAAAAGATGAGAGAAATTTTATTAATATTATTTTTTTTTGTAGTTATTTTTGGGGGTCTTAATTTATCAAAAGAAGTTAATGCAAAAGAAATTACCAACCTTCAATGGAAAAAAAGTGTAGCTACAGGCAAGAAGCTATCTAAATTTAGAGAAACCGTTACCTCTCCAGCTTTAGGTGAAAAAGCTTGGAAGATAACTTTATTACCGAGAGATTGTGGTAGGGATCAGGATGGTGACTATTCTGATTGTACGAATAATGGCAAAGATGCTGTAGTTGGACATGGAGGAGGAGATCGAGCTAGGAGTGAGTATTCTGCAAAACCAAGATATACAGGAGAGAAGTGGATATCGGTAAGCATTTATATACCTAATGACTTTAAATCTGTTGAGCCAGTCAGCACCTCTCTTTTTCAAATATATGAATGGGGAAACACTAATCAACAAAGACATCCAAGGATGATGCTTAGAGTTAAAAGAGGTAATTTAGAACCTAGATATTTTGCCGTAAATGGAATGGACTCTCAAGGACTGATATATAAACATCTTAAAATTGATGACATGAGAGATAAGTGGACCACGATTATATTTCATACCAAAATGTCCAAAGATCCGAGCAAAGGGTTTATTAAGATGTATGTCAATGATGTTCTTTATAACGACTACAAAGGAAGAACCGGTTATGGTGGAAAATTTTTTAACAAATTTGGGATTTATCATAGTTGGATTAGTAGATGGAAAAATGAAGTCCATGGCGAATACCCAACTCAGGTTGTTTATTATGACAATCTTTTTAGAACAAGTAGTAAAGAAAAACTTTTAAAATTAATTCAAAATTAGTTATTTAAACTCTTATCGTTGGTAGACAATAAAAATCTGCTGTATCTATTTTAGAAGAATATTGTCTTCTCATATTCCATTTTTTATGAACCCCAGCACTTGCAAGACTTAAAGTGGATCTGCCATATCTGTAATTGGTGTTATCAATTGATCGCATTAAACTTTTTATTTTTTCATCTTTTTCAGATGAAAATAAATTTTTTCTACCATCATCATTATGCAGTCCTGTCAGCATTACACCTGCTTTTTGATAACGGTAACCATTTTTAAATATGCTTTCCAGTATCGCAACTGCTGTTTTAACAGTTTCAATACTATTATTTGTTGCAATAGGAAAATCAACTGTTTTAGCATTTGAATAATAACCATAGTCTCTTTGAAAAGGACTAGTTCTAACAAAAACTGTAATTGCTTTTGCAACTAAAGATTCTGATCTAATTTTTTCAGATGCATTCAAGCAGTAATTGGCAACTGCTTCTTTTAGTTCTTGAAATTTTTCAATTCTTTTACCAAATGATCTTGAAACCACACAACTTTTTCTTTTGCTTTGCGTAGTTTCTAAATTGATACAAGGTATTCCCCTAAGTTCCATTGCAGTTCTAGAGCTTAAAACGTTAGAACATTTTTTGATCCAGGTATTGGATTTATTTTTAAGTTGTTTAGCATTATAGATACCATTTTTTTGATAGAATTTTGTTAGCTGCCTACCAACACCCCATATGTCATTTATTTCAACTTTTTCTAAAATAGGGTCTAAATTTTCTATTCCAATTAAACTGGTTACCCCTGATTGTTTTTTCTTAGCAATATGATTTGCAACTTTGCTTAAAGTTTTAGTTTTTGCAATTCCAATACTGGTTGGAATGCCAGTCCATTGTAAAACTGTTTCTCTAATTTCTCTACCAACTTTTTCAACTTCAGAGTCTGGAAAATTGGATAAATTTATAAATGCTTCATCAATGGAATATACTTCTATTTCAGTATTAAACCTCTTAAGTGTTCTCATTACTCTTCTAGACAAATCGCCATACAAAGAATAATTTGATGAAAAAACTTCAACTTTATTTTTAACAATAATATCTTTTGCTTTAAAATAAGGTTCACCCATTTTGATCCCCAAAGCTTTTGCTTCATTGGATCTAGAAATAATACAACCATCATTATTTGACAGTACAACTACAGGTTTTTTTCTTATTCTTGGATTGAATAATCTTTCACATGAAACATAGAAAGAATTACAATCAACTAAGCCTATTTTTTTAGTACGTTGAATGGATGACATAAGTCACAACTCCCCAAATAAAGACGTCTTCTTCTTCATTTATCAAAATTCTATTAGAAAAATCTTTAGAGCCCGAGGATAGAAATTTTTTATCTCTTTCTTGAACTAAAGTTTTAACTACAAGCTCATCATGAACATTGGCAATAACAGTTGAAAAGTTTTTTGGTTTTAAACTTTTGTCGACAACTAATAAATCCCCATCATTAATCCCAACATCGACCATAGATTTTCCCTGCACTCGGATGATGAAAGTGGCAGGAACATTTTTGATTAAATGTATGTTTAGATCGATATCTTCTTCGATATAATCAGTTGCAGGCGATGGAAAACCAGCGCCAGCTTTATGCAGATAATAGGGAATAGTCAGCTTCATGTTCTTGTTTTGTTCTTATTTGTAGCGCAGTTATACAATGCAGTCAATAGGTTGTATTTTGAGTCTGTAACTGAATCAAAAGTGAATCAAAACGTGAACATCAAAACTATATTTTGTATGCTTGTGGATAACTTCAACCAGAGATAGTTTAATTAGATATCAAATGAAAAGAATTTTAGTAATTTTAATTTCAATATTAACTTTAAGTTCTCAAGCTATGGCATACGAAGAAGCAAATTACGAAATAGTAAAAGAAAATAAAGAGTATGAAATCAGAAAATATACTGATCGTTTAGTCATTGAAACGAATTCCACACGAGGTAATGGTTTTAGAAAACTATTTAATTATATTTCAGGAAACAATGAGGAAAAAAAAGAAATTAAGATGACAGTTCCTGTTACTCAAGAAGTTAAAAATGGAAATATGACAATGCAATTTTATCTACCTTCAAAATTTAGCAAAGATAATGCGCCAAAGCCATCCAATCCAGAAATAAAGGTTTTGACAATAGAAGGTGGTTACTATGCTGTTATTAAATATTCTGGACGATCTTCAGATCAAAACTTTTTAAAGAATAAAGACATCTTAGAAAAACGGCTTAAACAAGATAATATTATTATTTTAAGTCCTCCGATAAGAGCATCCTATAATTCGCCATTTACTTTACCAATGTTAAAAAGAAATGAAGTAATGTATAGGATAGATTTATAAAATGAAAAAATTAGTTTGCCATTGTGGTGCTGTAGAAGCAGAAATTAATTTAGACGGGGATTTAGCTAAAGTAATAAAATGTAATTGTTCTATTTGTAAAAGAAAAGGAGCGATTATGTCGATGGTAAAAAATGAAGATTTCAAAATTACTAAAGGTGAAGATAAATTAAAACTTTATCAATTTCACTCAAAAGTAGCTAAAC
Source organism: uncultured Pelagibacteraceae bacterium (assembly GCA_902628565.1). GTDB lineage: Bacteria > Pseudomonadota > Alphaproteobacteria > Pelagibacterales > Pelagibacteraceae > Pelagibacter. The sequence continues at coordinate 26,777 of CACONR010000006.1, read as the reverse complement.
ATTATTTTTGCTCTGAATGCGGAATTTATACACATCACAATCCAAGGATCAATCCGGCAATGACAGGATTTAATGTTGGTTGTATTGATGAAATAAATACTTTCGATATAAAAGAAGTTCCAGTAAACGATGGTCAAAATCATCCTTTAGATAAAAAATAATTTTCATGCAACAATTTAGTTTATGCTTTAGAAAAGTAAAAAAAGATTGTTTAAAGTTTATTAAATCTCAAGAAACAAAAGCAGATAAATTTAAAAATAAGGAAAGAATGATAAGGTCTTTCTTAATTCCATTATGTTTTTGGATTAGTAAAAAAGCTGATAAAAAAAAACCATATTTTGTTGGTTTAGCAGGAGGTCAAGGTACTGGCAAAACAACCATAAGTTCATTAATTAAAATTATTTTAACAAAGTACTTCAAATTGAAAGTTTTTAGAATTTCTATCGATGATTTTTATAAAACTAGAAAAGAGAGAATAAATTTATCTAATAAAATTCACCCAATGCTTTTAACTAGAGGAGTACCAGGAACACATGATATTAATATGATGTTAAGTTTTTTTAGAAAGGCAAAAAGTAGAAAATTTAAAAGGCTTAAATTGCCAACATTTAACAAAGCAATAGATGACCGATTTCACAAAAAGAATTGGTATGATTTAAAAGCAAGACCTGATGTAATTATTTTTGAAGGTTGGTGTGTTGGTGCAAAATCAGAAAAAAATAGTACTTTAAAGAAAAATATCAATTCTCTTGAAAAAGCAGAAGATCAAAGACAAATTTGGAGGAAATACGTTAACCAGCAATTGAAATCAAAATACAAAAACTTATATTCCCAACTTAATTGTTTAATTTATTTAAAAGCGAAAAATTTTACTTTGCTTCAGAAATGGAGATTGAAACAAGAAAGAAAACTTTGGGTGAAAAGTAAAGTAAAATCGAATTCAAAAATAATGAGTAGAGGAGATGTCATCAATTTTATGCAGACATATCAAAGAATAACCCAGAATATGTTTAAAAATATGCCTAAATATGCATCTATAATTTTTAATCTAAATAGTAACCATCAGATCAAATCTGCAGTATATAAAAGTAAATGAAAAAAATAATTTTAATTTTTTTTGGAACATTCTTTTTATCTTCTCAAGTAAATGCAGAGACCTTTTCTAGTGCTTTATCAAAAGCATATAAAAATAATTCAGAGCTTAACGCGGAAAGAGAAAATATTAATGTTTCTGAACAAGATCTAAATATTGCAAGAGGATCTTATTTACCAACTATTACTCTTGAGGGCACTGAAAGCCAGGAAGATACTAATAAACTTACTAATCAAGGTGGGGGAGATGCCACAATTAGTGATGTGGATCCTTCAACAAGATCAGTTTCAATTACTCAAACTTTGATTGATTTTGGTAGAGGTGCAGATCTTGCAAAAAATAAGATAGGTATTGATCTTGCAAAAACGAAATTATTAAAAAAAGAACAAGACATCTTATATAAAACTGCAGAGGCTTATACGGGGCTTATTTCAGCAAATGAAAAGTTGGAAATTAATAGAGCAAACGTTGAGCTTTTAAGCAGACAAGTTGAAACTGATAGAATTAGACTTAGTAGAGGTCAAATTTCTTTATCAGATGTTTCTCAATCAGAGTCCTCATTAGCAGGTGCTGAGGCACAATTTATTAAAGCACAAAATGATTTATTAACTAGTAAATTAAATTACGAAAATATTATAGGTAGCATTAATGATGTGCAATCATTAGATAAAAGCTCAATTACTAATTATGAACTTCCTGGTAATCTAAACTCAGCAATTGAACTTTCAAAGAAAAATAACCCAGATTTGATAATTGCAAAGTTAGAGTATGAACAATCTATTAAGGATAAATCTATTGCAAAATCAGATTTAGCACCTACCGCAAAGTTATCTTTTGAAAGGTCATATACTGAGGATTTAAATACAACACATGATGAGAGAGAAAGAGATACTGTTAAAGCGACTGTTTCGTGGCCTTTTTTTTCAGGTGGGAAAAATATTGCTAAATATAAAAAAAATCAAAGTTTAGAAAATAGAAAAAGATTGATTTTAGATAGTGCTGTAAAACAAAATCAAACCGATGTAGCTAGCGCCTGGTCTAATTATCAATCTAATAGAAGTTTACTTAATTCTGTTCAATCCCAAGTTAAAGCTGCTGAAATTGCTAATGAAGGAATTACAGCCGAATATAATAGTGGTGCAGGAAGAACAACTTTAGAGGTCATTCAATCCAACTCATTACTTTTGAATGCTCAAATTTCTTTGGCAGATTCTGAGAGAAATTACATTTTATCCCAGTTTAATTTGTTAAAGTCCTTAGGATTGCTAAACAGCGATTACTTGAAAATAAGATAATTATTGGTTTTTTGAGGAAAAATAAAATATCTTGCCAATGAGAACAAAATGTGTACATTTATTTTATGATTCGATTGTTAAAAAAAGCAAGAAAAGAGGCAAAAAATGACAAAAAATAACTTAAAAGTAGTTAAATCTACGAAAGATCAAGAATTGGATATTAAAGAAAAAAACAAAGCATTAGATGCTGCGATTAGCCAGATAACTGACAATTTTGGAAAAGGTTCAGTTATGAAGCTGGGCGAAAAAAGAGCAATGGATATCGAGTCGATATCTACAGGTTCTTTAAGCTTAGATTTAGCTTTAGGAATAGGTGGTTTACCTAAAGGAAGAATTATTGAAGTTTATGGACCAGAGAGTTCTGGAAAAACAACATTAGCATTACAAGTAGTTGCTGAAGCTCAAAAGGCGGGTGGAATTTGTGCATTCGTTGATGCGGAGCATGCTTTAGATCCAGTCTATGCAAAAAAATTAGGAGTGAATACTGAAGAGCTTTTAATTTCTCAACCAGATGCAGGTGAGCAAGCTTTAGAAATCGCTGATACACTAGTAAAATCAGGCTCTATTTCAGTTATCGTAATTGACTCTGTTGCAGCTTTAACTCCAAAAGCTGAAATTGAAGGTGAGATGGGTGATCATCATGTTGGTCTTCAATCAAGATTAATGAGTCAGGCTTTAAGAAAATTAACTGGTTCAATTTCAAATACAAACACAATGATGATTTTCATTAACCAAATTAGAATGAAAATTGGAGTTATGTTTGGAAGTCCAGAAACAACATCAGGTGGAAATGCATTGAAGTTTTATTCATCTGTAAGAATGGATATTAGAAGAATCGGTGCTATCAAGGATAAAGACGAAATTATCGGAAACACTACAAGAGTAAAAGTAGTTAAGAATAAAGTTGCACCACCATTTAAAGTTGTTGAGTTTGACTTAATGTATGGCAGAGGAATTAGTAAAATGGGTGAGTTAGTTGACCTAGGTGCTAAAGCTGACATTATTGAAAAATCAGGAGCATGGTATGCTTATAAGGGTGAAAAGATAGGTCAAGGTAGAGAAAATGCAAAAACTTATCTTGCTCAAAATCCTAAAGTTGCTGCAGAAATAGAAATGGCGATTAGAGAAAAAGCAGGTGTGATTTCAAAGAAAATTGAAGGAAATCCATTAAGCCCTGAAAAAATTGAAAAAGAGAAGAAAGTAGCTGAAAAAGAAGAGGCTGCAAAAGAAGCTACTCCCTCTAAAAAGAACTAAAATTAAAGGTCATCTTTAAATTATAAAAGGCGCTTGTTATAAGCGCCTTTCCCCCTTTATCCCTAACTAGACATAGAATAAAAAAGCTGTATTTTAAAGTATGGCGGATAAATCATTAAATGAAATAAGAAGTACGTTCTTAAAATATTTTGAAAAGAATGATCATAAGATTGTTGAGTCTAGTAATTTAGTTCCAAATAATGATCCGACATTAATGTTTGCTAATTCTGGAATGGTTCAGTTCAAGAACGTATTTACTGGTTTAGAAAAAAGAGATTATCAAAGAGCAACCACTTCTCAAAAATGTGTCAGAGCAGGAGGTAAACATAATGATTTAGAAAATGTTGGTTACACTCCAAGACATCATACTTTTTTTGAAATGTTGGGAAATTTTTCTTTCGGGGACTATTTTAAAGAAAGAGGAATTGAACTTGCATGGAATTTAATCACTAAAGATTTTGGTTTAGATAAAAATAGACTTTACGTAACAGTTTTTCATGAAGATGATGAAGCCTTCAATTTTTGGAAGAAAATAGCGGGTTTTAGTGATGATAGAATTATCAGAATTTCGACATCAGATAATTTTTGGTCAATGGGTGAAACAGGTCCTTGTGGACCTTGCTCAGAAATATTCTACGATCATGGTGATCATTTAAAAGGTGGTTTACCAGGAACAAAAGATCAAGATGGAGATCGTTTTATTGAAATTTGGAACTTGGTATTTATGCAATATGAACAAGTTTCAAAAGATAAAAGGATAGATTTACCCAAACCATCTGTAGATACCGGAATGGGATTGGAGAGAATAGCTGCTCTTTTACAAGGCACACACGACAATTATCAAACTGATCATTTTAAGAAATTAATAAGTTCTATATCAGATGTAACTAAAGTTAAACAAGCTGATAATAACATATCAAGTTTTAGAGTAATTGCTGATCACTTAAGGGCAAGTTCATTTCTTTTGGCCGAAGGTGTTTTGCCATCTAATGAAGGTCGTGGATATGTCTTAAGAAGAATTATGAGAAGAGGTATGAGACATTCTCATTTATTAGGATCAAAAGAACCCGTCTTTTATAAAATTTTTGAATCTTTAAAAAATGAAATGTCTGGTAATTATCCAGAGTTAGAGAGATCCAAGTCTTTGATAACAGAAACATTAAAAATGGAAGAAGAAAAATTTTTAGTTTTACTTGATCGAGGAATTAAAATTCTAAATGATGAAATTTCAAAAATTGATAAAGTTTTATCAGGTGAAGTAGCTTTTAAATTATATGACACTTATGGTTTTCCATTAGATCTCACAGAAGATATTCTAAAAAATAAATCATTAAAAGTTGACCATCAAAAATTTGATGAGTTGATGAAAAAAAGCAAAGAACTTGCAAAAAAGAATTGGAAAGGATCTGGTGACAGCTCAGAAGAAGCAATTTGGTTTTCAATTAAAGACAAAACTGGTCCTACAGAATTTTTGGGTTACGAGTCTAATCAATCTGAGGGAGTAGTATTAAATTTAATTAAAAATAATCAGGAATCAAAATCATTATCTACTGGAGAAGAAGGAATGATTATAACTAATCAAACCCCCTTTTACGGTGAGTCAGGAGGACAACTTGGAGATAAAGGTACAATAGTTTCAGGAAATTCAGTTTTTGAAGTTGAGGATACCCAAAAAAAACTTGGAGATTTATTTGTTCATTATGGATCAGTTAAAACTGGAGAAATTAAAATTAATGATGTAGTTGAAATGAAAATTGATGTTGAGAGGAGAAACAATTTAAAGGCTTATCATTCTGCAACTCACTTACTTCATGAGTCTTTAAGAAGAACTTTAGGTAAGCACGTGATGCAAAAAGGATCATTAGTTGCACCAGATCGTTTGAGATTTGACTTTAGTCACATGAAACCGATCACTAATGAGGAATTAGATACAATAGATAAATTAGTTAACGAATACGTTAAAAATGGCTCTGAAGTGACTACAAGAATTATGACACCTAAAGCTGCAATAGAAAAGGGAGCGCTAGCTTTTTTTGGTGAAAAATATGGTGAGGAAGTTCGTGTTGTTTCAATGGGTAAGGAAAAAGATGCTTATTTTTCAACAGAATTATGTGGTGGAACACATGTAAAAAATACTGGAGATATTGGAAAATTTAAAACAGTCAGTCAATCATCAATTGCTGCAGGAGTAAGAAGAGTTGAAGCTTTAAGAGATAAACAGCTTGAGGATTTTATTAAGAATAAAGAAAAGCTATCAACTTTATCTGTACAAAAAGATGAGGAGACGATCAAAGATTTGTCATCACAAATAATCAAACTTGGAGGTAAACCAAAAGTTGATAATAAAGATTTAAAAGAAATTATAAAAAATCTCTCAAAACAACTTGAACAATTAAATGTTAATTCGGTTCTTCAAGATAAAACAAAAAATATTATTAAAGATCAAAAAATAAAAGATATAAAAGTTCGATTTCAAAAAGTTCAAGATTTACCCCCTAAAGATTTGAGAAAATTAGTTGATAGTGGAAAAAAAGAACTTGGCGATGGAATTGTTATTGTCTTTGCAAGTAGTGAAGATAAAGTTGGTTTAGGAGTTGGTGTTACTGAAAAGCTAGTTGATAAATATGATGCCGTAAAATTTGCAAAATTAGGTTCAGAAATTATCGGTGGTAAAGGTGGTGGAGGCCGAAAAGATTTTGCCCAAGCAGGGGGACAAGATAAAAACAAAATTGATGAGGCTTTTGAAAAACTAAAGGTTTTAATTTAGCTTCTGTTTAAGATTGTTATCAATTACATCCAGAAATTGATTGGTTGTTAAATATTTGCTTGAAGGTCCAACCAATATTGCAAGATCTTTTGTCATGGAGCCATTTTCAACACTTTCAATACAAACTTTTTCAATTGTATTTGCAAATTTTATAAGTTCGTCATTACTATCAAGTTTTCCTCTATGTGCTAATCCTCTTGTCCATGCAAAAATCGAGGCAATTGGATTGGTTGAAGTTTCTTTACCTTGTTGGTGCATTCTATAATGTCTAGTTACTGTTCCATGAGCTGCTTCTGCCTCCATTATTTTTCCATCAGGTGTAAGCAGTGTACTTGTCATTAAACCAAGTGAACCATATCCTTGAGCCATGGTATCTGATTGAACATCACCATCGTAATTTTTACATGCCCATATATATTTGCCACTCCATTTCATTGCACATGCTACCATGTCGTCAATTAATCTGTGTTCGTAAGTAATTTTTGCATCCTCAAATTTTTTCTTGAATTCTTTATTATAGACCTCTTCAAATATATCTTTAAATCTTCCATCGTATTTTTTTAGAATTGTATTTTTAGTTGATAAGTAAACTGGCCAATTCTTAATTAATCCATAACTAAAACAGGATCTTGCGAAATCCTCGATTGATTTATCTAAATTATACATAGAAAGTGCTACTCCTGGTCCAGTAAAATTAAATACTTCATATTTGATTTCATCTTTACCATCTTCAGAGGTCCATTTTACTTCCATCTTACCTTTACCAGGCACTTTGAAATCTGTTGCTCTATATTGATCTCCAAATGCATGTCTCCCGATCACTACTGGGTCTGACCAAGAGGGCACGAGTTTTGGAATGTTAGAACAAATTATGGGCTCTCTAAATACAGTTCCTCCAATGATATTTCTAATAGTTCCGTTTGGAGATCTCCACATTTTCTTTAATTTAAACTCTTCAACACGTGCTTCATCTGGAGTTATGGTTGCACATTTGATACCAACACCAATTTTTTTAATTGCATTAGCAGAGTCAATAGTGATTTGATCATCAGAGTCATCTCTACTTTTCATTCCTAAATCGTAATATTCGATGCCAAGATCTAAATATGGAAGTATCAATTTTTTTTTGATAAATTCCCAGATTATTCTGGTCATTTCATCGCCATCTAACTCTACTATTGGGTTTTTAACGCTAATTTTGCTCACTTATATTTTTATCTTAATAATTGAATTTCGCGATTTTATATACATATTAATGACAAATTATCAAATAGAAGAATATGTTTAGTAAGATATTTCCAAAAATTCACGCTGAAGGTTATAAATTTTTAGTTATAGCGGGAATAATCACAATAGTATTTTATATTTTTAGTAATTTCTTAGGTCTTATTGGTTTGGTCTTAACTATTTGGGTTTATTATTTTTTTAGAGATCCAGAGAGAGTTATTATAGATGATAACAATTATCTTGTTAGTCCAGCAGATGGTGAGGTGATTAAAGTTGAAGAAGTTGATGGACCTAAAGAACTTGGTCTAGAGAATAAAAAATTTAAAAAGATTAGTGTTTTCATGAATGTCTTTGATTGTCATGTAAACAGAACTCCATGTGCTGGGAAGATTGAGGAAATTTTATATAAGCCAGGCAAGTTTGTAAATGCTTCATTAGATAAAGCAAGTGAGGATAATGAAAGAAATTACTTTAAAATTAAAGACCCTCACAATAATGATATTATAGTAGTTCAGATAGCTGGATTAGTTGCACGAAGAATAGTTTGTGAATCGAACAAAGATCAAGAGTTGAAACAAGGAGATCGTATTGGCATGATACGATTTGGTAGTAGAGCTGATATCTATTATGAAAATTATGAGCCGCTGGTAAAAATTGGTCAAAAAGCTATTTCAGGTGAGACACTAATTGCAAAAAAATAATATGGAACAAAAAAAACCAAATCTTAAAATTGTAGCAGATAAAAAAAGCGCAAGAATGATTTTACCAAATATGTTAACCCTGATGGGTGTATGTATTGGTTTAAGTTCAATTCGATTTGCTTTGGATGGAAGATTTGAAATAGCAATTATTGCAATAATTTTTGCTGCTTTAATTGATGGTTTGGATGGTAGGATCGCAAGATTAATAAAAGCAACCTCAAAAGTTGGAAAAGAATTAGATTCTTTAACGGATGTAATAAGTTTTGGAGTTGCTCCAGCATTTATTATGTATTTCTGGAAATTAAATACTTTAGGACGATTTGGATGGTTATTATGTTTAGTTTATGTAATTTGTGTAGCTTTAAGATTAGCAAGATTTAATGTTAATTCTAATCAAGAACCTTCTTGGAAAGATAACTTTTTTGAAGGAGTACCATCTCCAGCTGGTGCTATATTATTATTAACACCATTAATAGTAAGCTTGAGTGGTTTTGATTATATTCAATTAAATTATAATGTAATTGTTCCAATATTTTTTGTGGCAACATCATTGCTTTTGATAAGCAAATTTCCGAGCTATTCATTTAAAAAGATTGTAATACCGAGAAGAACAACAATATTTTTATTATTTGGTATAGTTTTGTTTTTTGGACTTCTACTTGTTTATACATTTAATATGATTGCTATCAGTGCACTAATTTATTTACTTTTATTACCAATTAGTTTTTTTCATTTTCAAAAATTAAAAAAACAACATGAAAATGACAAAATTCAAGAGGATGATGATCTTGAAGACATACTTTAATGAAAAAAAACACAATAGTTTCTCTTGCTGATGCTAACTATTTTCCTTTATTAGAGGAATTAATTAATTCTATAAAAAGATTCAAACAAAGTGAAAATATTGCTATCTGTATTTTAGATGCAGGCTTAAACAAAGATCAAAAAGAAAAATTATCTACAAAAGTAGATGAAATTAAATCTGCAGAGTGGGACATTGAGGTCCCTCAATCTAAAGTTAAAGAAAAGGAATGGCTGAAAAGCCAAGTTTCAAGAGCATTTTTACCTAAATATTTTCCAAACTATGAAAAATATTTGTGGATTGATTGTGATGCTTGGGTAAATGATTGGAGTTCTGTAGAGCTTTATTTTCAGGCTTGTGATAATGGTAAGCTGGGTATTACTCAAACAATAGGACCTGGTTACAAAATTACGTCAAAAGTAAATTGGTTATTTGGAAAATTAGCAGTAATTAAATCACAGAATTTTAAACATGCATTAAAATCAAAAATTGGCACTGACAAAGCTAGAAAACTTGCTTTCGCTCCGCATATTAATATTGGCGTGTTCTCTCTAGAAAAAAACTCAAAAGGATGGAGTTTATGGCAAAATAATTTGTCAGAAACACTAAAGGCTGGGAATGTTTTTGGTTCTGAAGGATTAGCAATTAATATGTCAGTTTATATTGATGATCTTGAAACAGAATTTTTACCCTTAAATTGTAATTGGATCACTAGCAATCTTTTACCGAAGTATGATGAAAATCAAAAAACATTTGTAGAACCTTTTCTTCCCAATTACAAAATAGGCATAATGCATCTTGCAGCTGGAATATGGAAAGATGGCAAAGATATGCGGGTAGATAAAAGTATAAAAATAGAATTAGAAACTTTAGACAATAAAAAGATTAATAAAAGTTTAAGATTTGATACTTAGTTGAAAAAAAATAAAATTTCAAAAAATTGGATTAATAAACAAAGAAGAGATACCTATGTTCGTCAATCTAAAGTTGATGGTTATAGAGCTAGATCTGCATATAAATTAATTGAAATTGATGAAAAGTTTAGAGTTTTTAAGGGTGGAATTTCTGTAATAGATATTGGCGCTGCACCAGGAAGTTGGTCTCAATATGCTTCCAAGGTTGTAAAAAATGGAACTATTATCTCAATAGATTTAAAAAAAATGGAAAAAATTAAAAACACTATTCAAATTGAGGGTGATTTCACAGAACCCAATATTCAAGAGAAAATAAAAAAAAATATTAACAATCCAATTGATGTGGTTATGTCTGATATGGCAGTAAATACGACTGGAATTAAAGATGTTGATGCAATTCAAACTGGAGAGTTATGTAAAGAGGCAATGGTATTTTCAAAAAGTGTAATATCTGAAAAGGGTATCTTTATTGCCAAAATATTTATGGGTAGATCTTTTAATGAAATTGTCGCACTAGGAAAAAAAATTTTTAAAGAAGTAAGGGTTTTTAAACCTAAGTCGAGTCGCAAAGATTCTAAAGAGAGCTTTATTATTTGTAAAAATCTTAGGTAGACACTTTTAATTTAAAAGGAATCATATATAAAAGATTATGGTTCCTATAAAAGAAGCACTTACGTTTGATGATGTTACCTTAGCTCCAAAGTACTCTGAAATATTACCCTCAGAAGTTGATACGAGTATAAAATTAACAGACTCATTAAAACTTAAAATTCCACTCTTATCATCAGCAATGGATACAGTAACCGAAAGCAAAATGGCTATCGCTATTGCAAAATCTGGTGGACTAGGAATAATCCACAGAAATTTAGATATCAAAAAACAAGTTCTTGAAGTTAAGAAAGTAAAAAAACAAAAATTACTAGTTGGTGCAGCTGTCGGGGCTGGGCCTAACGAGTTTAAAAGAGCTGAAGAACTTTTAAAAGAAAAATTAGATATAATTGTTGTGGATACTGCTCACGGACACACCAAAAAAGTTTCTGAAATAATTAGATTTATCAAAAAAATTAAAAATAAAAAAACAGCTTTATGTGCTGGAAATATAGCAACACCAGACGCAGCTAAATTTTTACTAAAATTAGGTGTTGATATAATTAAGGTTGGGATTGGTCCTGGTTCTATCTGCACAACTAGGTTGGTCGCAGGTATTGGAGTTCCTCAATTGAGCGCAATATTAAATGTGAGAAATGGCATAAAGAATAGAAATGTAAAAATTATTTCTGATGGAGGGATAAAATATTCAGGTGACCTCGCTAAAGCTTTTGCTGCTGGCGCTGATGCAGTCATGATTGGTTCATTGTTTGCAGGAACAGATGAAACGCCAGGCAAACTCATTAAAAAAAATGGTAAACTATTTAAAAGTTTTAGAGGCATGGGCTCTGTAGGAGCGATGAACAAAGGTTCAGCTGATCGATATTTTCAAAAAAAACAAAAAGACAGCTCAAAGTATGTGCCCGAAGGAGTAGAGGGATTAGCAAAATATAAAGGTAAAGTTGATAAAGTTATTTTTAAATTAGTTGGTGGATTAAGATCATCTATGGGTTATCTTGGTTCCAAACAGATAAAATATTTAAGACATAAACCGCAATTTGTTAAAATTACAAAAGCTGGATTTTATGAAAGTATGGTTCATAATGTTGATATCGTTAAAAATGGTAGTAAATACTGATGACAAAAATATTTAAATTAATTTCATTATTATATTTAATAATCAATAGCTTGTGCATTGCTATAGCAGATGAAAATTTTTTTAATAAAGGTTTAAAACTATTTAAAGATAAAAAATATGAGGATGCTAGGTTTATGTTTGAAAGAGGTATAGTTTTTAATCCCAAAGACTCAAATTCTTATCTCTATTTAGCAAAAATTTACAACATTCAAGAAGATCAAAATAAAGAAGAAAAAAATTTGGAAGCAACATTATTAATTGAACCTAATAACGAGGAAGCAATATTAATGTCTATGAAAATAGCTTTAGAGAGATCTAATTATTCAAAAGTAAAAGACTTATCTAATACTTTTTCTAAGGTTTGCAAAAAACTCTGTAATGAAAATAAAGAAATTTTAGACACCCTTGCAAATATAGAACCCAAAAAAAATGAGTCTTGATAAGAATTTGAACAAAATCTTGATAATAGATTTTGGTTCACAATTTACTCAGTTAATAGCAAGGCGAATAAGAGAGTCAGGAGTTTATTCCGAAATTATAAGTCATAAAAAGGTTAAAAATAAAAATATTGATAATTCAATTAAAGGAATAATTTTATCAGGTGGACCATTAAATGTTTATCAAATTAATAAATATTCTTTTGATAAAAGGATTATCGAAAATCGAATACCAGTCTTAGGTATTTGTTTTGGTCATCAAATTTTATCAAAACTTAATGGAGGAAGAGTTAAACAATCAAAATATAGAGAGTTTGGATTAGCAAATATTCGTAAAAAGAGTGAAAGTATTTTGACAAAAAACTTCTTTAATAAAAAAAATATTAATAAAGTTTGGATGAGTCACGCTGATCAAGTTTCGAAACTTCCCAAAAATTTTAATGTTGTTGCCTCAAGTCAAAACTCAAAATTTGCTATTATCGAAAATAAGAAAAAAAATTTTTATGGCGTACAGTTTCATCCTGAAGTTACCCATACAGAAAATGGAAAAAAATTAATAAATAATTTTATATTTTTGATATGTAAAATCAAAAGAAATTGGTCATCAAAAGATCAAAAGATTAAATTGATAAAAGATGTTCGAAATTTAGTCGGTAAAAATAAGGTAATATGTGCATTATCTGGCGGAGTTGATAGTAGTGTTGTCGCTCAACTATTGAATAAAGCAATTGGTAAAAAATTATTTTGTATTTTCGTTAATACGGGTCTTCTTAGAAAAAATGAGGAAATACAAGTAGTTAAAACTTTTAAAAAAAAATTGAAAATAAATCTGATTTATGTAAATGCAGAGAATGAATTTTTGAGAAAGCTTAACAATGTTTCTGATCCAGAGAAAAAAAGAAAAATAATTGGAAATTTGTTTATAAAAATTTTTGAAAGATACGCTAAAAGAATAAAAAATGTAAAATTTTTAGCACAAGGAACGCTTTATCCAGATCTTATTGAAAGTAAATCAGTGACCGGGAGTCAAACCTCAAAGATCAAATCTCATCATAATGTAGGTGGTTTACCAAAGAAAATGAAACTCAAACTAGTAGAACCACTGAAATTTTTATTTAAAGATGAAGTAAGAAAATTAGGATTAGAACTAAAACTAAGTAAAGAAATTATCTCTAGGCACCCCTTTCCAGGACCTGGACTGGCGATCAGAATGCCTGGCATTATTACTAAAGAAAAAATTAAAATTTTAAAAGAAGCTGACAATTATTTTATTCAAGCTTTAAGAGATCACAATTTATATAATAAGATTTGGCAAGCCTATGCTGCTTTGCTTCCAGTTAAAACAGTGGGTGTAATGGGTGATAATCGAACTTATGAATATTTGTGTTTATTAAGAGCAATTACATCTGAGGATGGAATGACAGCTGATTTTTATGACTTCAAAAAATCATTTATTCAAATGATTTCAAATAAAATTGTAAATAGCATAAGAGGAGTAAATAGAGTAGTTTATGATGTTACATCTAAACCACCGAGCACCATTGAGCTTGAATGAAAAAAATAAAAAAAATTATAAATAAAAAAAATAAATCTAAAATTGTTTGTCTTACTGCGTATTCAAAAAATATTGCAGAAGAGGTGGATAAATATGTTGATATTGTACTAGTGGGAGACTCGCTAGGTTCAGTATTATACAATTATTCAACCACCAGAAAAGTTACTTTAACTGAAATGATAAATCATTCAAAGAGTGTAAGGCTTGGGGTAAAAAAAAGTTTGATGGTTGTTGATATGCCATTCAACACCTATTCAACAAAAAACTCTGCTTTAAAGAATGCTAAAAAAATAATCAAGGAAACTAAATGTGATGCAGTGAAGTTAGAGGGAGGAAAAAAAATAATCCATCAAATTAAACTATTGACCAAAAACAAGATTCCTGTGATGGGTCATCTTGGATTATTACCCCAATCAACCAAAGGCAAATTTAAATCTAAAGGAAAGACCACAAAAGAGATTAATCAATTAATTAATGATGCCCTATTACTTCAAAATAATGGAGTTTTTGCAATTGTCCTTGAATGTATAAAAACCCCAATAGCTAAACAAATTACAAAAAATTTAAATATCCCAACAATTGGAATTGGTTCATCTGTTCATTGCGATGGACAGGTTCTTGTTACGGATGACTTAATTGGTTTAAATCAAACAAAAATAAAATTTGTCAAACAATTTTTAAACGTAAAAAAATATATCAATACTGGAATTAGAAAATTTGCTTCAGAGGTTAGATCTAAGAAATATCCAACTAAAAAACATTCGTATTAAAAATATTTCTTAAATTGTTCGTTGATCGATAAAATTTCTAAGTCTACTAAACCTCCAATTACCAATTGAAGTGCTACCAATAGAATAAAACCTAAACCAACATAGGCAATCCATAAATGTTTTTGAATGTAATTTGCTAAATATGTAGCCATTGCACCGGTGAGAATTACTGATAAGACAAGTCCAAAAATCATGAAGCCAAAATTACCTTTAGCAGCTCCCACAACTCCAATTACATTGTCAAAACTAATTGTAATGTCAGCAAATAAAACTTTATAAACACTTTGAATATAAGATGGTTCTTTTGATTTTTTTGTTGGTGATTTTACTTTTTTTATTTCAAAAAGATCTTTTCTTAAATCGTTAACTATCCAGATTAAAAGTAATCCACCTATTATTTTGATAAAATAAAATTCAAATAAGTATGTGGCAAATAATGCAAAAATAACTTTAAATATTAAAGCACCAGCAACTCCCCACAAAATGATTTGCCTTCTGTTTTTTGGAGCAAAATTCGCAGCAATCAAACCAATAATTATCGCATTATCTGCTGCCAGTATAATATCGATAAAAATAATTTGAACTAATATGAGCGCTTCTTCTAACAAAGTAAGCACATAGTATTAAAAATTTAAAATTATTCAATTAAAAGTAGTATTATTTTTTTATTGATAATTATTTTAATACATAATGAAATACTATTAATAAAAATGGAGGACAAATGAAATTCTTAAAATATTTATCAACTATTTTAGTTTCATTAATTTTGTCAATTAATACTGCAATTGCAGAGAAATGGGACATGGCTCTTGCTTATGGGGCCGGGAACTTTCATTCTGCTAATGCGACTGAATTTGCAAAAAATGTTACTGAAAAGAGTGGTGGCAAATTAACAATTGTAACTCACCCTGGTGGTTCACTATTTAAGGGTGGAGAAATTTTTAGAGCTGTTAGAACTGGTCAAGCACAGATTGGTGAAAGATTTATGTCAGCTTTAGGAAAAGAAGATCCACTTTTAGAAGTGGACTCCCAACCTTTCTTAGCAACTTCTTATTCTGATGCAATGAAATTATATAAAGCTTCTAAAGCTGAAATTGTTAAAGGATTAGATGAGAAAGGTCTTGTGTTTCTATATGCAGTACCATGGCCAGCTCAAGGATTGTATAGTAAAAAGCAAATTAATTCTGTTGAGGATTTAAAAGGTCTAAAATTTAGAGCTTATAATTCTGCTACTATTAGAATTGCTGAACTAACTGGGATGGCTCCTACAAAAATTGAAGCTGCTGAAATAAGTCAGGCATTTTCTACTGGAGCAGTAGAAAGTATGATCACATCACCAACTACTGGAAAAAATTCAAAAATTTGGGAAAACGGTGTCAAATATTTTTATGATATTGCAGCCTGGTTTCCAAAAAATATGGTGATAGTGAATAAAGATGCTTGGAATAAGTTAGATCAAGCCACTAAAGATCTAGTTATGAAACAAGCAGCTTTAGCTGAAAGAAAAGGTTGGCAATTATCAAAACAAGGAAATGTTGGTGACAAAAAAGCTCTAGCTGATGCTGGTATGGTAGTTGGCAATGTTAATGCACCTTTACAAGCTCACTTTGAAAAAGTTGGAGAGACGATGGCTAAAGAATGGTCTCAAAAAGCTGGTTCAAGAGGAGCGGCAGTTTTATCAAGTTATAAATAATTTAAATCTTAAATTTAAGGCCACTTAAAATTCTAAGTGGCCTTTAATTATTATGTTAAAATTGTTGAATAGAAATTTAAATAAACTTTATAAATTTTCAGGTTATGTTGCTGCTTTTTTTTTAATTTTAGTAGCAGTTTTTATACTTATTGGCATCTCATCAAGAATATTTGGTTTTTATATAAGAGGTCTTGCAGAATATTCAGGTTATTGCATGGCTGCTGCATCTTTCTTTGCACTAGCTTATACATTTGTTGAAGGAGGACATATTAGGATAACATTATTTTTAGAAAAGTTATCAGGATTTAAAAAAAGATTGGTTGAAACTTGGTGTTTAAGTATGGCAAGCTTTTTTTCAGGATATCTAGCATTTTACTTTATTAAAATGTTAATTATTTCTTATAAATTTCAAGAACGTAGTGAAGGAGCTGATGAAATATTAATTTGGATACCTCAAATGAGTGTTGCAATGGGCTCAACAATATTTTTTATTAGTGTTTTTCATCAGTTAATTTTAACAATAAAAAGGAATTAAATGGCTGAAATATTTCTAACAATTTTTTTCATTAGTGTTCTTCTTTTTTTTTTAGGATCTGGAATTTGGGTTGCGTTGAGTATGATTGGTGTATCGGCTATTGGCATGATGTTATTTACTTCAAGACCAGTTGGTGATGCGATGGCTACAACAATATGGGGCACATCATCCTCTTGGACACTAACAGCACTACCATTATTTGTTTGGATGGGTGAAATTCTATTTAGAACTAAACTTTCTGAGAATTTATTTAAAGGTTTATCACCCTGGATGCAAAAATTACCGGGAGGTTTAATCCACGTCAATGTTGTTGGGTGCGCATTGTTTGCAGCAATATCAGGCTCTTCAGCAGCAACAGTGGCCACTGTTGGAAAGATGTCTATTCCCGAATTAAGAAAAAGAAATTATCCAGAGAAAATTTTACTTGGTAGTTTAGCAGGTTCAGGAACACTAGGTTTGCTAATCCCACCATCAATTATCTTAATAATTTATGGAGTTGCAGTTCAAGAATCTATAGCAAAATTATTTATCGCTGGAATTTTACCTGGAATAATGATTGCACTTATATTCATGTCTTATGTAATTATTTGGTCAATGATTAATGAAAAATCTATGCCAAAAATCATCGAGGAGTACACATTTTTAGAAAAAGTAAAAAGATCAAAACAACTTTTGCCAGTAATTATTCTAATATTAGCCGTTATAGGATCAATATACACTGGAATAGCAACAGCTACTGAAGCAGCCTCGTTAGGAGTTGTTGGTGCATTAATATTGTCTTACTTTCAAAAAAGTTTGACATTAAAGACTTTTAAATCCTCTTTACTTGGAGCGACTAAAACATCTTGTATGATTGCATTTATCTTAGCGGGCTCAACGTTTTTATCTTTGGCAATGGGATTTACAGGGCTACCAAGAAATCTAGCTCTTTGGATACAAAATATGGATCTATCTCCATATGTTTTGATATTTGTTTTAATGATTTTTTATATAATTTTAGGAATGTTTCTTGACGGTATTTCAGCTGTTGTTTTAACGATGGCAATTATTGAACCAATGATAAGACAAGCAGGATTTGATATGATTTGGTTTGGTATTTTTTTGGTAATTGTTGTTGAGATGGCACAAATTACCCCACCTGTTGGTTTTAATTTATTTGTACTTCAAGGTATGGCAAAAAAAGATATGGGGTATATTGCAAGAAGTGCATTCCCATTATTCTTATTAATGGTATTAGCAGTAATATTAGTTGTAATTTTTCCAGAAATAGCTTTATGGATGCCTGAACAGATGATTAAAAATATAAATTAATATTTTGATTTTTCTCCAGCTATAACAGCTTTTAACTGATCGTATTCTTCACACTTACAACCTTCCAAAACCCCGAGCCTTTCAACTGCAAGATTATGTCTGTTAGTAGCAACGTAGAGCTCACCAAGATACTCATTTATACCTATATGCTCTGGATCAATAGCTAAACCTTGAAGGTAATATTTCTCACCATTTTCAAAATCACCTAGTTTTCTAGTTGTAAAACCTAGATAGTTTAATGTGTCAGGTTTATTAGGTTTTCTTTTATTTGACTTGATTAAAAGTTTTTGAGCTTTTAAATACTTTTTTTTTGCTTTTTCCAGTTTACCTTTTTTCTCAAAATATTTTGCTGACCTAATAGCTGTAACTGCTCTATTATAATTTGTTCTTAATTTAGTTGGACCATCATTCGCACCAGTATGTTCTCCTGATACTCCATTGCTAGATGACTCGCCTCCTCCACTACCACCGCCTCCGCCTCCTCCGCCCGCAGCTAAAAGGTTTCCAGTGACAAGAAATATTATAGATAAGACGATGATTATTTTTCTCAAACTAAAAATAGATTAATATTTTGATTTTTCTCCAGCTATAACAGCTTTTAATTGATCATACTCTTCACAATTACAACTTTTTAAAACCTCAAGTCTTTCAACTGCAAGATTATGTCTGTTAGTAGCTACATACAGCTCACCAAGATATTCATTAATACCTTTGTGTGTTGGATCAATAGCTAAACCTTGAAGGTAGTACTTCTCACCATTTTCAAAATCTCCAAGTTTTCTAGTCGTAAAACCTAGATAGTTTAAAGTGTCAGCTTTATTAGGTTTTTTTTTATTAGATTTAATTAAAAGTTTTTGCGCTTTTGAATAACTCTTTTGTGCTTTTTCTAACTTTCCCTTTTTTTCATATTTTTTAGCGCTCTTTATGTGTGTAACAGCTTTCTCATAATTTGTTTTTGTTGATGATGACCCACTATCACTACTAGATGAGCCCGCTGCAATGGCATTTGTGGAAATAAAAAATAAGATTGATAAAGACAAGATAATTTTTTTCATATTAAATAAATTTTTTCATTTTGTTTAAGGTTTTCAATTCTAAGCCATTTTCAACTAAGTTCTCTCTTATCGATTTGGCTGTTGCTAATGAGCTTAGATTGTCTCCATGTATACAAACAGAGTCGATTTCACAAGGTATTTGCTTCCCACTGTGACAATTAAGCGACTGAGTTTGAACCATTTTTAACACATGTTTTTTTGCTTGTTCGGGGTCAGTTATTAATGCATAAGATTTCTTCCTAGATACAAGATTACCATCATCCTCGTAATTTCTGTCAGCAAATATTTCACAAGCAAATTTCATGTCTAATTTTTTTGCTGCTTCTTGCATTTTCGATCCAGTAGGGACAAGATATATTAGGTCTATATTAATATCTTTAATAGTTTTAGCTAATATTGTAGCTAACTCAATATCCTCACACGCCATATTATTTAAAGCTCCGTGAGGTTTTACATGAGATACACTTTCCCCATGAGACGAAGCTATTTTTTGAAGAATTTCATATTGATCGATTATAAGTTTTTTTATTTCACTCTCAGAAAGATTCATTCTTTCTCTGCCAAAATTTTCTGGATCATTAAAAGAGGGATGTGCACCAATACTCACTCCATTTTTTTTCGAAATTTTTACTACTTGATGCATGGTTTGCTCATCTCCGGCGTGATAGCCACAAGCAACATTGGCTGAATTTACGATTTCTAATAAATCTGGATCATACTTATTTGAGTGATGTTTTGATTTTTCACCTAAATCACAATTTATATTAATTTCCATACTCATAATTTGTAAGTATAACATGGCATGATTAAAAATATATCAAATCTTGGTGACGCAGCTCTGTATTGTGATTTTGGGACTGAGGTAAACAAAGAAATAAATAGTAAAGTAATAAGATATTTTAAAAGTATTCAAAAAGAAAATATTGATGGGATAAATAACTTAACCCCCTCATATAATAAATTAATTATTTCATTCGATCTACGAAAAAAAAATTTTCAAACAATCAAACAACAAATTGAAAATTTAAATGTTATTAATGATGACACTTTAGAGAGTAATAAAATTAAAATACCTGTTTGTTGTGATGAAAATTTTTCATTAGATATAAAAAGATTAGAGGAAAAGTTACAAATAACTCGTGATAAAATTTATGAGAAATTTTTTGGTAAGGAATTTTTTTGTTACATGACTGGTTTTATTGCGGGTATGCCTTTTCTGGGTGATTTAGAAAATGAGCTACAGGCAAAACGTTTAGAAACACCAAGAGTAAAAGTACCTAAGGGTTCGGTTGGATTAACAGAACAATTTGCCAATGTTTATACATTTGAAAGTCCTGGTGGGTGGAACATCATTGGAAATACACCACAAGTTATTTTTGATAGTACTAAAGAGAATAATCCAAATTTAATTAATCCAGGTGATGTAGTTATTTTTGAGCAAATTAATAAAGATCAATATTATAATATTAATGAATAAAAATTATTTCGAAATAAAAAGAGCCGGAATAAACACAACATTTCAAGATCAAGGTAGAGTCAACCTTTATCATATTGGTATTCCATTTAGTGGAGCAATGGATAATAGAAATTTTCAAATTTCAAACAAGCTTGTTGGTAATGAAGTAAATTTTCCAACAATTGAATTTGCCTTTCAAGGTCCTTTGTTAAAGTATTTTGGTGAAAATATTAATTTTGCAATTACGGGAGATGTAAAATTTATAATTAGAAAAAAAAGTAATGCTATAGAAGGAAATTGTTATCAATCTTTCACTTTAGAAAATGGTGATGAATTAGATATTATAAGCACTAATAAATCTGTTTATGGATATCTAGCAGTAAGTGGTGAATTTGAGGTAAATTATCAATGGTCAAGTTGCTCTGTTAACACAAAAGCAAATATAGGTGCAAATAATGGAAAAAAAATAGAAGATGGACAAAATATTTATATTTTAAATATAAATAAAAATTTAAGTGATAAAAAATTAAATTACATTAATACAAAAATTGAAAATATCAGAGTTATTCAAGGAACAAATTTTGACTATTTTTCTGACGAAGGAAAAAAAATTTTTTTTGAGAAAGAATTTGTAATATCAAAATTATCAGATCGTATGGGTATGAGACTAGAGGGACCAAAAATAGAAAATATTGTTGATACCAATATTAAATCAGAAGGTTTGTTAAAAGGTGTTATTCAAGTACCAGCAGATGGAAATCCAATTATCATGCTTTCAGATCATGGCACTATTGGAGGTTATCCTAAAATAGGAGTTGTTATCAGTGCAGATTATGACAAGTTAGTTCAATTAACCCCAGGTTCAAATATTAAATTTAAAAAAGTCGAATTAGCTGATGCAGAATCATTATTTAAATTATATGACTTGGAGACGCAAAATTTAATTTCGCAAATTTAATGATTTTTATAAGAAACTTACCCGGACCACTATTAATTTTTTTAGGTGCATTAAGTTTGAGTTTTGGTGGATTGATTGTAAAATCTTTTGAGGGAGCTACATTATGGCAAATTCTATTTTGGCGATCTTTATTTTTTTCTTTAACAGTTTTAGCTTTCTTAATTATTAGTTACAAAGGAAAAACAATTGAATCGTTTTACAAATCTGGATTACCAGGAGTTGTTGGTGGAATTATTTTATCCTTTGGCTTTTGTGGATATGTATTTGCTATGTACAATACCACTGTTGCCAATACTAATTTTATCATTTCACTACAAATACTATTTCTTGCAATATTTGGGTATTTTTTCCTTAAGGAAAAAATAAATTTAATTACTCTATTTTCAATCTGTCTGGCGATGACAGGTGTTTTATTAATGGTTGGCAACTCATTATCTCCTGGAGAATTATCTGGAAACCTCGCAGCTTTTACAATGCCAATTACTTTTGCAGTTTTAATAATGATTGTGAGAAAATTTCCCTCTGTGGATATGGTTCCAGCCCAGTTCGTTGCCGGCGTGAGTTCATGTTTAATTGGTTTTTTGCTTTCTACTAAAATTATGATTTCTCCTCATGATATCTTTTTGGGTTTTCTCGCAGGTTTTTTTCAAGTTGGTTTTGGTTTTATATTTATAACTATTGGTGCAAGAACAACACCGTCTGCTATGGTAGGAATCATAATGTTATCCGAATCTGTTTTAGGACCGATATGGGCATTCCTTTTTGTAAGTGAAAGACCTTCAATGTTTGGATTAATAGGGGGCGCGATAATACTTTTTGCAGTTTTATTACAATTTTATTCGCTTTTAATTAAGCAAAAAAAAATTGTTTCTGATTGACTTTTTTCAATACATGTTAGAATATCTTGGCACGGGAGAGACTACAGAATATTGTAGCGCCGAAGGAGCAACCACCCAGGAATCTCTCAGGCAAAAAGGACCGTAACATATTAACTCTGGAAAGAGATTTAATTCTCGCCGAAGGAGCAAAACTCTCAGGCAAATATACAGATGGGTACAAAGAGTTGATATGGAAACAAAAAAAACATCGTTGTACCAATTACACCAAGATTGTAATGCAAAATTTGTTGAGTTTGCAGGTTATCAAATGCCAATACAATATTCGGAAGGTATTGTAGAAGAACACAGATTCACAAGAAACCACTCAGGTATTTTTGACGTTTCCCATATGGGCCAATTATTTATTTATGGCGGTGAAGATTTAATAAAAGATTTAGAAAAAATTTTTCCTTTAGATCTTAAAAATTTAAAGTTAAATCATTCAAAATATAGCTTCTTAATGGATAAAGATGCTGGGATACATGATGATTTAATTATCACAAAAACAAATGAAGGCTTTTTAATAATTCTCAATGCAGCATGCAAAGATAATGACCTCAAAATTTTGAGAGAACTACTCAAAGAAAAGTACAAGATGGTTTTGGATGAAAATAGATCTTTGATTGCTATTCAGGGTCCTAAATCATCTGAAATTCTTAATGATGTTATCAATGGTGTAAAAGATCTTAACTTTATGTCTGGAAACTGGTTTACATTTGAAAATCAGAAAGTTTATATTACGCGATCTGGTTATACGGGTGAAGACGGTTTTGAGATATCAATCGCAAATGATTTTGTAAACCAATTAACTAGAGAATTAATCAACAAAGGATCTAAATTGATAGGTCTTGGAGCAAGAGATACACTAAGATTGGAAGCTGGTTTATGTCTTTATGGTCATGATCTTGATAAAGACAAAACTCCAGTGGAAGCAAATTTAAAGTGGGCTATTTCAAAAGAAAGAATCTCTAAGGGAGATTTTATTGGCTCCGACATAATCATTAAACAATTAAATGATGGTGTCAGTAAAATAAGAGTTGGAATTAAACCTGAGGGCAGAATTATTGCTAGAGAAAAAACAAAAATATTTAATCAATCAGATGTTCATATTGGAGAAATCACAAGTGGTACATTTGGACCGAGTGTTAATGGACCTGTTGCAATGGGTTATGTGGAAAATGAATTTTCAAAAAAAAATACTAAAGTATTTTTAGAAGTCAGAGGAAAAAAACATCCTGCAAGTATTTGCAGCTTACCATTTTATAAAAAAAGTTATGTCAAAGGGATAAATTAATGAGTGAAGTAAAATATTCAAAAGAACACGAGTGGATTAAATTAGATGGAGATGTTGCAACAATTGGTATCACAAAACATGCCACGGAGATGTTAGGTGATATAGTTTTTGCAGAACTTCCGGAAAAAGGTTCTAGCGTAGAGAAAGATGGTACAGCTGGTGTTGTTGAGTCAACCAAAGCTGCTAGTGATGTATATACCCCTGTTAGTGGTGAAATAGTTGATACTAATCAAGCTATAGTAGATGATCCATCAAAGATTAATCAAGACCCAGAAGATACAGCGTGGTTTTTTAAACTTAAAATAAAAGACCCATCAGAAATGGATACTTTAATGAATAAAGACGATTACGATAAATTTGCAAAGGAGACTTCAGCATAATGTTACCAAATTCAGAAAAAGATTTTTTAAAAAGACATATTGGTCCTTCTAAGGAAGACCAATCAAAAATGTTAAAAGAATTAAATTATAAATCACTAGATGACTTGATTGAAAGTACTGTTCCAGAAAAAATAAAGTTTAAAGGTGAACTTAATATTGGTGATTCAAATTCAGAGTACGAGGCGTTAAGAAAGTTACGAGCAATTTCGAAAAAAAATCAAGTTTACTCAAATTTTATTGGTATGGGTTATTATGGAACTTATACACCCTATGTAATTTTGAGAAATATATTAGAAAATCCAGGCTGGTATACTTCCTATACACCTTATCAGCCTGAGGTGGCACAAGGAAGACTTGAAATGTTATTAAACTTTCAACAAATGATTGTTGACTTTACAGGGATGGATATTGCTAATGCATCTTTATTAGATGAAGGCACAGCAGCAGCAGAGGCCATGGGTCTAAGTCACAGATTAAATAAAAAAGACAGTAATTTAGTTTTTGTTTCTGAAGATTGTCACCCTCAAACAATAAATGTAATTCAAACAAGAGCTGAACCTATGGGTTTAAAGGTTCTTGTTGGTAAAGAAGATGAAGTTTTAGATCAACTAAAAGAGGATTTAGTTTGTGGAGTTTTACAATATCCAGGAACTTTAGGAAATATTAAAGACCCAAGTGAAGCAATAAGCAAAATTCACAAAAAGAATGGGAAGGCGGTGTTAGCTTGTGATTTGTTAGCATTAGCAAAACTAAAAACGCCGAGAGAACTTGGTGCCGATATCGCAGTTGGAAGTTCCCAAAGATTTGGTATTCCAATGGGATATGGAGGTCCACATGCAGCTTTTTTTGCTACAAAAGATGAATTCAAAAGATCAATGCCTGGAAGAATTGTTGGTGTATCAGTTGATAGACATGGTAATAAGGCATATAGACTATCCTTACAAACTAGAGAGCAACATATCAGAAGAGATAAAGCGACGAGTAATATTTGTACTGCCCAAGCTTTACTAGCAATTGTGTCAGCAGCATATGCTATTTATCATGGCCCTGAAGGAATTAAAAATATTTCTGAGAGAGTGTCTCAATTAGCAAAAAGTTTTGCTGATAAAATAAAGCAGTCTGGATACGAGCTTTATTCGAATAATTTTTTTGATACAGTTACGATTATTACAAAAGAAAAGACTGATCAAATTTACGAAAATGCTCTGAACCAAAAAGTTAATATACGAAAAGTAAATTCTGAAATGCTTGCTGTTTCATTTGATGAAAGAAAAAATGTATATAGAGTAAATCAATTATTAAAAATTTTTAATGCAGCTGAATCAATCAAAAAAGAAGATCCATCAGTAAGTTTACCTAATCTTCCAAAAAACTTATTAAGAACCTCAAAATATTTAGAACATCCTGTATTTAATTTGTATCATTCAGAAACTGAGATGCTTAGATATCTAAAAAGGTTAGAAGATAAGGATATAGCATTAAATAGAACTATGATTGCTCTTGGCTCATGTACAATGAAGCTAAATGCTGCAGCTGAAATGATCCCAATTTCGTGGAAAGAATTTGCACAACCTCATCCCTTTGTTCCTGTTGAACAAATGGAGGGTTTTAGAGATTTGTTTACTGATCTAAAAAATTGGTTGCGATCAATAACTGGTTTTTCTGGTGTTTCTTTACAACCTAATGCTGGTGCTCAAGGTGAGTACGCAGGTTTAATGGTCATTCGAAAGTATCATTTAGACAGAGGTGAAGCTAATCGTAATATTTGTTTAATTCCAAGTTCAGCGCACGGCACTAATCCAGCTAGTGCACAAATGGTTGGAATGAAGGTGGTTGTTGTTAATTGTGATAAAGAGGGAAATGTTGATTTTGATGATTTAAAGAAAAAAGCTGAACAACATTCAGAAAATCTTGGGGCATTAATGGTAACTTACCCATCTACGCATGGAGTATTTGAGGAAAAAATAACTGACATTTGTGAATTAGTGCATAAACATGGTGGCCAAGTCTATATGGATGGAGCAAATTTAAATGCTTTAGTCGGAGTTGCAAAACCAGGGAATTTTGGTCCAGATGTTTGTCATATTAATTTGCATAAAACATTTTGTATCCCTCATGGTGGAGGAGGTCCTGGTATGGGTCCAATAGCTTGTAAAAGACATTTACAAGTTTATTTGCCTAATCACCCAGTGATAAAAGATTGTGGGCCAACATCTGGAATTGGAGCAGTGTCAGCAGCTCCTTGGGGTAGTTCAAGTATTCTATCAATCTCTTGGATGTACATTAAAATGATGGGATCCGCAGGGTTAAAGCTTGCTACTGAAGTAGCAATATTAAATGCAAATTATATTGCACATAGACTAAAAGATCACTTTCCAATTCTGTATAAAGGATCAAATGGAAATGTTGCTCATGAATGTATTATTGATATTAGAAATATAAAATCAGAGACAGGAGTAACCGAAGAAGATATTGCAAAAAGATTAATTGATTATGGGTTTCATGCACCAACTATGTCATGGCCAGTAGCTGGTACAATGATGATAGAGCCAACTGAAAGTGAGGGCTTGTCTGAACTCGATAGATTTTGTGATACTTTAATTAAGATTAAAGAAGAAATTGAAAAAATTAAATCAGGTGAATTTGATAAAATTGACAATCCAATAAAAAATGCTC
>CACONR010000005.1 GCA_902628565.1 uncultured Pelagibacteraceae bacterium | reverse complement strand
ATTATTTAGCAAATAAAATTTTAACTTTTATGTGTAATTTATTTATTAATCTAAATTTAACTGATATGGAAACTGGATATAAAGTTTTTAAAACCTCATCTTTAAAAAGTATTAATCTTAAAGAAAAAAGTTTTGCCTTTGAGCCTGAAGTTACTATTAAGTTAGCAAAAAAAAATTATAAATTTTTTGAGGTTCCCATTACTTACAATGGTAGATCGTATGAAGAAGGCAAAAAAATTGGTCTAAAAGATGCTTTTATAGCACTAAAAACCATTATTTTATATTCTTTCAAGAATTAATGATTTTCTATTTTTCTTTGACTAAAATCTTTCTTTAGGTATAAATACGTCGCCTGGTGATTATAGCGAAGAGGTAATACCCGATCCCATTCCGAACTCGGAAGTCAAGCTTTTCAGCGCCGATGGTACTTTGTCTTAAGACATGGAAGAGTAGGACTTTGCCAGGCTAAACTCAAAAAAATATTATGAAAATAAAAAGTTCCTTGAAATCGATAAAGAAAAGAGATTTAAATTCAAAACTTGTGAGAAGAAGAGGAAGAGTTTATATCATAAATAAAACCAATCCAAAATTTAAAGCAAGACAAAAATAATTTTTATGGATAATGAAAACCATAAAAAAACTTGGAATAATTTTACAAAGTTTGTGCTGTGGGGCACAGTCGCGGTAGTATTAGTATTGGTTTTAATGGCACTATTCTTACTATAAAATTTTTTAATGAAAATTGGATCAATTTTAGAGAACCGAAAGATCGAAAAAAGAATTGCGATCACACCCGAGATTGCAAAAAAATATATTTCATTGGGTTTTGATGTACGATTATCAAAAGACTATGGAGCTCATTTAGGAATTATGGATGAAGAATATAAAAAAATAGGAGTAAATTTTTCTAGTGATGATAAAGAAATATTAAATTCAAATGTTATTGTTCAACTAGGGCTATTATCTGATGACAAAAGTTCATTATTAAAGGAAGATCAAACTTTAATTGGTGTTTTGAATCCCTATGACAACAAAGAAAAACTAGACATACTAAAAAATAAAAAAATTAAACTTTTTTCATTAGAATTATTACCTAGAATAACCAGAGCTCAATCTATGGATATTTTATCCTCACAAGCTAACCTAGCTGGATATAAAGCAGTTATTGAATCATTTGCTTATTTTGAAAAAGCTATACCAATGATGATGACAGCTGCTGGAACTATTCCAGCTGCTAAGATATTGGTTGTTGGTGCTGGTGTTGCTGGACTTCAAGCAATAGCAACAGCAAAAAGAATGGGTGGAATAGTTTTTGCTACAGATGTAAGGATGGCATCAAAGGAACAAGTTGAAAGTTTAGGTGGAAAATTTTTAACGGTCGAGGGTGCTGAAAATTTAGAAACTGAAGGTGGTTATGCAAAAGAGGCCTCTGATGACTTTAAAAAAAAACAAGAGGAATTACTCTCTGAAACTCTAAAAAAAATTGACATCGTTATTTGCACTGCATTGATACCTGGAAAAAAAGCACCCATTATTATTAAAGAGGACATGATTAATAATATGCAAGCTGGATCTGTTATTTATGATTTAGCTGCTATACAGGGTGGTAATACTGCATTCACAAAAGCAGATGAAATTACTGAAAAAAATGGAGTCAAAATTATGGGTGAAAGTAATATTTTAAATAAACTACCTGTATCTGCATCTAGCTTATATGCAAAAAATATGTTTAATTTTGTTGAAAATTTATTTGATAAAGAAAACAAAAAATTAAATATTAATTTAGAAGATGAAATAATAGAAAAAACACTTATCAAATGATATATGGAAATTGATCCTTTAATATTCAGGCTAAGTATATTTATCCTCTCAATATTTGTAGGGTATTATGTCGTTTGGAGTGTTACTCCATCTTTACATACTCCGCTAATGTCTGTGACTAACGCAATTTCATCTGTAATAATTGTTGGGGCTATAATAGCAGGATTGTCTGGTAATTCAGATAGTGTGTTTAATACTTCTAGTATTTTTGGTTTTTTAGCTATTGCATTGGCGGCAATAAATATTTTTGGTGGTTTTTTAGTAACTCAAAGAATGCTTGCAATGTACAAAAAAAAGAAAAAGGATAAATAATGATAACAGCAAACTTATCAGCAATTTTTTACTTAATTTCTGGTGTACTTTTTATCTTAGCTTTGAGAGGTCTGTCTTCACCAGAAACATCAAGACAAGGTAACTTTTTTGGTATTCTTGGAATGATAATAGCTGTAACTGTTACTTTTTTATCTATGGGCAATTTTTCAACCGGATTTGTCTATGTTCTAATATTTATTTTAGTCGGAGGTTCAATTGGAGCCTTTATTGCTTACAGAATACCGATGACTGCTATGCCAGAGTTGGTTGCAGGATTTCATAGTTTAGTTGGCCTTGCAGCAGTTTTTGTAGCGATTTCTGCTTTCTTAAATCCAGAGGCATTTAACTTAGGAATGCCAGGAAACATAAAGCTTGGTAGTTTAATTGAGATGTCAATTGGGGCTGCAGTTGGAGCTATCACATTTTCTGGTTCTGTAATTGCTTTTTTAAAATTACAAGGAATTATGTCAGGATCACCCATCACATTTAAAGGTCAGCACCCTTTAAATGCTATAATCTTAACTTCGATAATCGCTCTAATTTATTTGCTATGTTCAACACAATCATCAAATTTATTTTGGATATTATTAGCAGTTTCATTTTTAATTGGTTTCCTCCTAATAATACCAATTGGTGGAGCAGATATGCCGGTGGTGATTTCTATGCTTAACTCTTACTCTGGTTGGGCAGCTGCAGGTATAGGTTTTACTTTAGAAAATACAGCATTAATAATTACAGGTGCTCTGGTAGGATCATCTGGTGCCATATTATCTTACATAATGTGTAAAGGAATGAATCGTTCATTCTTTAATGTAATTTTGGGCGGCTTTGGTGCAACTGATGAAAAGTCAAATACTTCATCTAAAGAACAGAGACCAGTTAAAAGTGGAAATGCAGATGATGCTGCATTTTTGATGAAGAATGCCTCATCAGTTATAATCGTTCCTGGTTATGGTATGGCTGTGGCACAAGCTCAACACGCATTAAGAGAGATGGTTGATACTCTCAAAAAAAACGATATTAAAGTTTCTTATGCTATTCATCCAGTTGCTGGAAGAATGCCAGGTCATATGAACGTGTTATTGGCTGAAGCAAATGTGCCTTATGATGAAGTTTTCGAATTAGAGGAGATTAATAATGATTTCGCAAATGCTGATGTAGCCTTTGTAATTGGTGCAAATGATGTAACAAATCCTGTTGCTAAAACTGATCCACAAAGCCCAATATATGGAATGCCGGTTTTAGATGTTGAAAAATGTAAATCCGTTTTGTTTGTTAAAAGAAGTCTTTCGCCTGGGTATGCAGGAATTGATAATGATCTTTTTTATAAAGAGAATACACTTATGCTTTTTGCCGATGCAAAGAAAATGACAGAAGATATTACAAAAAATCTATAATATCGTGTTAAAAGAAAAAATTTATGATTTAATTGAAGTTTACAAAAAAGCTTCATTGGATAGCAAAAAACATGATAACTTTAGATCTCTCCAGTGGGATAAGCACTACGAAAAAAATAATAAATTTTTAAACACTGATAACCTAATAAATTTTCGAAAAAATCAAGTTTTATCTAAAGGACTGGATGATGCAATGAATTTACAAAATAAACTTAATTTAATTGAAGCGTTAGATTATTTTGAAAGTAGTTTTCTAAGAAGAACGCTGCCAGAAAAAAATATTGGTAACTCTAATTTTAGTGAAAATTTTTTAGGCTATTATTTTGATTATGGAATTATTCACCATTTAAAATGGTTTGAAATTATTGAAAAATATATATTTTCAGAAATGAACGTTATGGAGATAGGCGGTGGCTTTGGATCTTTGGCAAGAATTATCATACAAAATACCAACACGAAATATTTTTTAATTGATCTTCCAGAGGCAAATTTATTGAGTAATTATTATTTACAATCTTTTTTCCCGCAAAAAAAAATTTTCAACTATAAAAATTTTAAAGAGACTGGAATTACTGATCAGATAGATAAATTTGATATATTCATTTTACCCCCACATGTTTTGGAAAAAATTGAAATACCAATTAATTTTGTAATAAATACTAGATCGTTTATGGAAATGGACTTAAATGTAATTAGAAAATACTTTGATTATATTCAAAAACATATAACTTCAGATGGTTTTTTCTTAAATATAAATAGATATGTAGAAACAAACGTAGATGGTCAATTATTTGAGACAAAATTTTCAAAAGGTGAATGGAGATATTTGTATCAATATCCTTATGATGATTTTTGGAAAGTAAAAATATCTGAAAAAAGTTTTTTACAACCACAAATACATTTTTTGTTTACACAAAGATCTTCGACAAAAGGTGACATAATGAATGAAATAAATAGAATTAAAACTGATAAAAAAATTTACACACCTTATTCTACTCCAAAAATAAAATTTTTATTAATTTACTTTAAGATAAAAAGAATTTCATGGCTGATAATCAAAAAAATTTCAGTCTTTATAATTGGAAAAAAATATATTAAAAAAATTGCAAAAATTTTATATAATATTGCTGTTCATAAAAAGTAAATAGAGTGTCAACTTTTCAAACAGAGAAACAATTTAAAATTAACCTGAGAGAGTTAATTGAAGAATCTAATTCACAAACTGATCTCTATAAACCAGGAAATTATTGGAAATTTTATGAAAAAAATATTCTCAAACAAATTAGAGATAATAAATTAATTAATTTTAGATCCTGGAAAGGTGGAGCTGGATCTGGAAGTATACACTCATTTGGTGGCGGATCCGAGATTAAATGTAGAAAATTTTCGAGGAATTTTCATCCTATTGATGATGATTTTAAATTTTT
This sequence comes from uncultured Pelagibacteraceae bacterium, assembly GCA_902628565.1. Classification (GTDB taxonomy): domain Bacteria; phylum Pseudomonadota; class Alphaproteobacteria; order Pelagibacterales; family Pelagibacteraceae; genus Pelagibacter. The sequence goes on along the minus strand of CACONR010000005.1, from coordinate 53,723 downwards.
AGATGATTCTTTTTTAGTAAGAAAATATAATTCTCTAATAAATAAAATAATTTTATTTTTTCCTTTTTTTAAATTTTTTTTAATAAGAATTGCTGAGATAAAGCCCTATTATAAAGAACTTTATAAATCTCTTGTAATTGAAAAATATAAATCTGTTACAAAAATAGATAAAGATTTAAAAAAAATTTATGAATCCGATTTTGGTTTAAATCAAAAAGAATGTGTATTAATCGATGACAAAATTTACACACTAAAGATACTCAGAGAGATGGAGAGATTAGGTTATATTAAAAAAAATCTAAAATTTGATAATATTAATACAATTCTTGAAATAGGAGCTGGAATTGGTTTATTAGCAAGTTCATTTTTTAAACTAAAAAAAAATATAAAATATTTAATAATAGATATACCGCCAACTATTTGTTTTGCAGAATATTATTTAAGCAATCTTTCATTAAAAGTTTTTGGCTATCAAGATTTAATAAAAATAAAACAGATAGACATAAAAAAGATATTTGAGGATTTTGATGTGATATGTTTGCCTCCCTGGAAAATGAAAGAAATTAAAGATGTTAACTTTGATTTGTTTGTAAATATTCAATCTTTCCAGGAAATGGAAAAGAGTCAAACTTTAAACTACCTTTCTATAACCAAAAACAATAATGTAAAAAATATTTATTTTGAAAATTCTATTACTGGGCATAGTAAAGCAAAAAAAAAAAATGAATATGGTGTACTTGAGCAATCAAATATGCTTGACGTTGAAAATTATTTATCAGAGACTTATGATATTTTTAAAAAAGACCTACAAGATAAAGACTCTATTGAGTCAAAAGAAAAATATGTAACGCTTTTTAAAAAAAAATAAAATTCATGATTACTTTGGTTCAAGTGGAAAATTGCAACTACTTAATTTAAGGTTTAAGTTTGATTAATTATAAGACTTATTTGTTAAGGAATGTGTTTTTTTTAAAAAGATATAAATTATTCTGTGATGTTTAAATTTAAAAAAAATAAATTAAATTATCTTTTAGTTTTATTAATTTTATTAAGCTACTTTTTAGGATTTTATGTTAGAGAAATTTCAAATGGGGCCGGTCATTATGATTTAGAGCTCTTTATTTGGATAATAGTTAGTGATTTAAAGCAAGATTTCTTTGCAACTATTAAAAATTACCCAAGTTATGGAGAGGCGACATTTCCTTTTTTTCATAGTTTTCAATCATTTGTTAATCCCGCAACCCAAAATATTTTTTATTCATTAAATAATACAATTTTCAATTTATTAGTGATTTTTATTTTTTATAGATTTTTAAAATTAAAAAAAATTAAATTCGAAAATGATTTTTTTCTAATTTTAATCCCATTCCTTTTGTTATTAAGTCCATGGTTTAGATCATCGTCATTTTGGGGAATGACAGAAAATTTTGCTTTTATCTTTTTAATACCATCACTTTATTTCCTAAATTTGTTGATCAAAAAAGAAATCACTTTTCATGAAAATTTATTCTTAACAATTCTAATATCTTTAACGCTATATGCTAGACAACAATATTTATTCTTAGCTGTTTTTCACATTTTAGTTTTATTACTCAATAATGATAAGAAAAATTTTTTTTTTACAATAATTATATATTCAATTTTATCTATTCCTGGTTTCTTTGTTTTATTTACTTGGGGTGCATTTGATGACCTTTCTCAAACTACTACTCAATCAGGTAACTTAGATTTAGATAATATACTTTTAAATATACCAAAAATTTCATCTTTATTTTTTTTTTATTCCATCCCCTTAATACTAGTTAATTTTTCAAAATTTTTAAAAATTTTTTTCTCAAAAAAATGTTTTACAGTTTTTATAATAATCTTAATTATCAAAATTATTTTTTTTCATGATCTCAATTACTCTACAAAAAGTGGGGGTTATATTGTTAAATTTAGTCAATTCTTTTTAAATAATGACCCCAAACTTCTCATTTTAATTTCATCAGCTTTTTATGCTTTTATTATTTCAGTCATTAATCTGAACAATTACAAATATTTTTTAATTTTACCGTTAATATATCTGAATTTTGGTTTTGTACATTCTGTATACCAAGAATGGTTTGATCCATTTTATTTATTTTTATATTATATTTATCTTTCAGAAGCACATATTTCAAACTTGAAATTAAATGATAGAAGTATGATCAAAATACTTTTTTTTTGGGAGTTTATCATTTTAATAACTGCTTTAATCTATTATCACAAAATAAAAAATATTCCTTTATTTTACATTTTTTAGAGAAAAAATTTTATTATTCTAAAGATGCCAGGCCTTATAGGGTTTGTTATTTCTGTATTGATTGTATTAACGCCTGAGTTTCTTTTATAATTTTTAAGAGCCTCTAGTATCATATCGCTAGTTTTTATCTTAGGTTTAAATTTATAATTTTCGTAAATTTTTTTCGAATTCATGGTAAAAGAATATTTTAACATATTTAAATGATAAATATTTAAAGGAGATAAGTTTAATTTATTTAACAAATTTAAAATCATTGAAAATCCAAGATCTTTGATTGAAATTATTTTAGATTTGGAGTTAGTTAAAATGATTAATTTTTTTATAAGACCTTTTAAAGAGATATTTTCTTCACTACCAACATTGTAAATATTTTTCTCATTTGTAATTAGTGATAAATAAATATAATTGCTCAAATCATCAGCATGAATAAATTGTAAAATATTTTCCCCTGAACCTAATAGAGGAATTTTTTTATTTTCTATTATAAGATCGAAGAGCAAACTTAAAACTCCCAATCTTTCTTTCGAGACTATCATTGGAACTCTAAATATTGTCCAATTGTTTAAATTTGAATTTATGATATTTTTTTCTGCTTGTACTTTAGATTTCCCATAATTTTCAATAGGATGATACCTCTCGCTCTCATTGACAGGTTTCTTATAATTTTTTACCCAAATTGCTGATGTCGAGATAAAGATATATTTTTTAATATTAAATTCCAAGGAGACTTTAATTAAATTGTTATTACCATCTACATTTGTACTCCATAGTTTTTTTTTAGATTTACTTGTGGCTGGTTCACAAGAGCAATTAATAATAGTTTTAATTTTGTGTTTTCTAATTATATCTCTGATTGAATCAATATCTCTTATATCTAAATAATTTTCTTTTCCTAAAGTAATATCTGAGGGTAAATATTTAACTTTTTTTTTTAAAAATGTTTTTTGAAGTTGATTACCAAAAAAACCATTTGCTCCTACAATTAAAATCATTTTCAAATTTAATAGTTTAAAAAATTATTTTAATCAAATAAATTATTATTATTTTTTGAAAGTCCACAAGTAATTTGTTACGAACTGAAAAAATATAACAACTGGCATACTTAAAATTTTTAGTTCAATATATGGCATAAATCCGCTAAAATAAAAAAGAATAAAGTTTGAAATGCATAATCCACTTATATTAACTATTAAAAATCTTCCAAATCTAATTATAGTTTTATCGTGAACTTTAAAATTAAAAACTCTATTAAATACAAATGAAGTAATGACAGCTAAGCAAAATGCTAATGAGTTCGCAATGATATAATTTATGTGTTTTATAAATAAACTAAATGAGGATAATTCAATGAATGCCGCTAGTATTCCAATAAAAAAATATCTTGTTAAAAGCTTAAATAATTTTTTTTCCATTTTATTTTTAGGAGAAAATTTAAAAAGATCTCTTTAATCTAATAAGGCCCATTATATTTCTAAGAATTATGATAGGCATTTTACTAAATTTATAAACCACTGTGCTACCGTCATATCTTTCATAGTGAATAATATTTATTTCATAAAATTTTAGCTTATACATTTTCGCCGCTCCAACAAATCCCCACCAAAATCCCTCACGCATGTAACTTAATTTGCCTATTAGATTGATGAAAACATTTTTTTTTGCAAGGACATAGGGACAGCTTGGATCTTTTATTTTTGAGTCAAATAGGTAATCATGAATAAGTTTAAACAATCTAGAATAAATTATTCTTATTTTTGGATCTTTTCTTGGACTTCTACAACCAATTAAAACATCAGCTATATTTCTATTTTTGTAAAATTCTCCGAAGGAATCAGGCATGCATTGACCATCACTATCAATACATAGAATAAATTCATATTTAGCTGCATTAATCCCTGATATTACTCCCTTTCCATATCCTCTTCTATTTTCAACAGACTGATTAGAAATAGAAAAAATTTTTTCAAGTTTTTTTATAAGTTCTTTTGTACCATCAGTACTACCATCTTCACAAATAACGAATTCATGAACTATTTTTTCTTTATTTAAATATTCGCTCCAGCTAGATATTACATATTCTAAACTTTTAACTTCATTAAAAACAGGAAGTATAATTGAAAGTGACATTATTCTACATATACTATATTAAATTTTAGACAACGTAATATAATAAATCTAGCGTTCGTAGTTATGTTTATAAATTTAGAAATGATTTAATATGGTTTATATTTTTTGAGTATATTAATTGGTTGCGGGGGACGGATTTGAACCGCCGACCTTCAGGTTATGAGCCTGACGAGCTACCAGACTGCTCCACCCCGCGATATAATCAAATTCTATTTTTTAATTTATTAAGTTTTTTTACTCTTTTAATATTTTCTTGGAGAATTCTTTTTTTCTTTTCAGAGGGCTTTTCATATGTATTTTTTAATTTTATTACCTTAAAAAAACCATCTCTTTGAAGTTTCCTTTTTAAAACTCTTAGAGCTTGTTCTACATTATTATCTTTAACTTCTATTTTAATAACTACCCCCAAAAAATTGATTAATTAGCATTTTTATTTTTTTATGTCTACTGATTTTATTCATTATAAAATTTACATAGATTGTTTTGATTTTTCCTTCTCTCTTTTTTCTCTTTTTATTCTTCTTTCAGCTTTTTCTGTGGCATCAATCAAATCTTTCTGTGAAAACAAATTTAAAGCTACTGGATCTTTAGGACTCAAATTATTGTAATTCCAATAACTTTTATTTCTAATTGAAGTAACAGAATTTTTTGTAATTCCAACTAACTTTGCTATTTGAGAGTCTTTAAGAATATTATAATGTTTTATTAACCAAAGTGCACTATCTGGTTTATCTTGTCTTTTTGATAAGGGTATATATTTTTTTATTTTTTTTTCAGAATTAGATATTTCTATATCTGTGTTTTTAATTTTTAATGGTCTAGTCTCATCTTTTGATGATAGTTCAATTTCTTCTCTAGAGAGTTGTCCAGATATAATTGGGTTATAGGCTTTTATTCCTTTTGCTACCTCACCATCTGCTATTCCCTGTATTTCTACTTCGTGTAAATTACAAAAGTCTGCTATCTGTTTAAAAGTCAAAGTTGTATTTTCTACAAGCCATACAGCAGTTGCCATAGGCATTAAAGGAGCGTTTGACATTAATTTTTCTTTTCTGACCTAAAGTTTTGGAATTTTTTATTAAATTTACTTATTCTACCTTTGTCTAATAACTTTTGCTTTCCCCCTGTCCAGGCTGAATGTGATTTTGGATCAATCTCTAATTTTAAAATATCACCCTCAGCACCCCAAGTAGACCTAGTTTCAAATTGCGACCCATCAGTCATCTCAACTTTTATAGTATGGTAGTTAGGGTGTATTTTTTTTTTCATGACGAGACTTATAGCAAAAGAAATTTTTAAAACAATTAAAAGTTGCCCAGTTTTTCAATAAATTTAGTATTAATTTCAGCTGAAGAAGCCAAAACTTTTATATTTTTAATATGATTAAGATTAATTTCATTAATTATTCCACCAGCTTCCTTTACTAAGATTATACCGGCAGCTATGTCCCATAAATTTAAGTTATTTTGTGCGTATCCATCAAGTCTTCCGGATGCTACGTATGCAATATCAAGAGCAGCACACCCAGATCTTCTATAAGTAAAGTTAGGTTCTTTTTTCAATTTTCCAACAGCAAACAAACATTCATCCAAATTATTTTTTTTTGAAACTCGTATTCGTTGATTGTTAAAAAAAGCTCCATTATTTTTTTCTGCATAAAACATTTCATCTTTAATAGGATCAAAAATCAATCCACATACAATCTCATCATTCGATTTCAAAGCGATGGATATTGCAAAATGTGGGATTCCATGTAAAAAGTTAATTGTACCATCAATAGGATCAATTATCCAAGAATTTGAAATGTCTTTATTATTTTCAATTCCATTTTCTTCACTAATTATTGAGTAACTCGGTCTTGCTCTTTTTAGTTCCTCTATAATTATTTTTTCTACTTTAATGTCAGAATTAGTGACAAAATCTTTAGGTCCTTTTTTGGATACTTGTAACTTCTCTAATTCTCCAAAATCTCTTATTAAGATTTTAGATGCCTTTTCACATGCCTTTATCATCACATTAAGGTTTGCTGATATAGATTTCATAATCAAATTTTTTTGATGTATTCTAGATTTCTTGTATCTATCACAACATTATCTCCTGCTTCAATAAATGGTGGAACTTGAATACTTAATCCATTTTCTAAAATTGCAGGTTTATAAGAGGATGAAACTGTTTGACCTTTTAATGCTGCATCTGTGGTTTCAATTTTACTAGTTACTTGGTTTGGTAATTCTACAGAAATTGGATTATCATTATAAAAACTTATTGTTACCCCAAGGTTTTCTGTCAATAATTTCCCTTTTTCACCTATCAGACTTTTTTGAATTTCCGTTTGTTCAAAAGTTTTAGGATTCATAAAATAGTATTTTTCTTGGTCCTCATATGAATAAGTAAAACTAGTTTCCTCTAATGAAGCCTTTTCAATTGTCTCATTTGATCTAAATCTTTCATTAAGTTTAGTATTTTTATTTACGCTCTTCATTTCAACCTGTGCGAATGCTCCACCTTTTCCAGGTTTAACATGTTGTGTTTTTAGTACCTGCCACAAATCGTTTTTGTATTCTAGCAGCATGCCTACTCTAATTTCACCTGCATTAATTTTCATATTAATTCTTTTATAGCATTTATAGGTTTAAGTTTTTTATTTTTCCAAATGTAGTTTGAGATAGCTAAAAAGTTCGCCTTATTCAATAAAAGATTTTTATAATTCTTAGAGTTAATACCGCCAATTACAACGATTGGAGTATTTGTGATTTTTCGAGCCTTTTTAAGTAAACTTATTGATGCTTTATATTTAACTCTTTTTGTTTTAGATGAGTTAAAAGCTCCAAAAGCTAAATAGTCAGCTTTATTTTTTATCGCAGTTTTCGCAAGTTTTATTGAATTATGACATGTAATTCCAATTATTTTTTTTCCAATTAATTTTCTAGCCTCTTTAATTTTCATATCACTTTGACCAAGATGGCATCCATCAGCATTTAATTTTTTTGAAAGGTACACATCATCGTTAACTAAAAATTTTACTTTAAATTTTTTACATATCTTTTGAATTTTACGTCCAATTACTAACTTTTTTTTAAAACTATCTCTTTTAAGGCGTAGTTGAAAATAACTTATTTTTTTCTGTTTTAACACTTCATTTAAATCTTTAAAAAAATTTCTTTCAATCTTAGGTGGGGATATTAGGTAAATAAATTTTTTTTTATTATATCTCAAGATCCTTTGACCATTTTCCTTGAGCAGCTAGTGTATTCATTTTAGCTCGGTGGTTAAAAATCTTCTGAGTTCCATCAATATCTTTCATGTCTTTGGACCAATTCTTTAGAGCACTTTGTTGAAGAGCCCTGCCATAAGAATAACTCATTATAAAGTTGGTATTATTGTGTTTATTAATCAAATTTAAGTTTTCTGTTGCTTCTATTTCAGTTTGTCCTCCAGATAAAAAAGCTATACCTGGAACTTCTGAAGGCACTGAGGATTTTAAACATTCTAAAGTTAATCTTGCCACTTGCTCATTAGTAATTTTTTCTTTAGATCTGTTTCCTGCTAAAACCATATTAGGCTTGAGTATAATTCCCCTCAAATCCACTTTATGTATTATTAGTTCTTCAAAGCATCTTTTGATAACTTCAGAAGTTTTTTCTAAACACTCTTTAGCAGAATGATTACCATCCATTAAAACCTCGGGCTCAACTATTGGAACCATATTGCACTCTTGAACTAGAGCAGAATATCTCGCTAATGCATGTGCATTAGAGTGTATTGAGAGTTTGCTTGGATAATTTTTACTAATATTATAAACTCCTCTCCATTTAGTAAATTTTGCACCTAATTTATAATATTCTTTTAATCTTTCCCTTAATCCATCAAGACCCTCAGTAATTTTTTCGTCTGGAGAACCAGCTAAAATTTTTGCTCCTGTGTCTACTTTGATTCCTGGCAATGAGCCTGTATCTGATATTAATTCTGGAATTGTATTTTTTTTCGATGATATTTGTTTAATTGTTTCATCATAAAGAATTACACCTCCAATACAATCTTTCATCGATGATGAATTGAAGAGTGTTTCTCTAAACATTAATCTGTTTTCTGGGGTTGAGGGGACATTTACACTCTCCAATCTTTTAGTCATTGTTGCAGTGCTTTCATCTGCAGCTAAAATTCCTTTATTGTTTTTTAAAATTCTTAATGCTGTATTATTTAGTTCTGACATTTTAGTTAAGGGCTTTTATACCAGGAAGTTCTTTTCCTTCAAGATATTCTAAAAAAGCACCACCAGCAGTTGAAACAAAATTAAAATTTTTAATTGCATTTAGTTGATTAATAACCGCCACAGTATCTCCTCCACCAACTACAGAATAAATTGAATTATCTTTATTTTTTTTAATAATTGTTTTTGCAATCTCAATGCTACCTTTGGCAAAATTTGGATTTTCAAAATAACCAGCAGGACCATTCCAAAGAACTGTTTTACTATTTTCAATTATATTTTTTATTCTTTTTAGTGTTTTAGGTCCTACGTCTAAGATTAAATCATCATCAGTTATGTCTCTAAGATCTTTTATCTGAGCATCGTCATCTGCATTTTTACCTATTAAGACGTCTTCTGGATAAGTAATTTCACAGAGTGTATTTTTTGAAATTTCAAAAATTTCTCTCATTATACTTTCACAATTATCCTCACTAATTGATTTTCCAATTTTATTACCTTTAAAGTTCAGAATATTGTTAGCCATACCTCCAACAAAGATTATGTTGTTAAATTTAGGTATTAAATTTTTAATTATATCTATTTTTGTAGAAATTTTTGATCCACCAATAATACAAGTAATTGGTTTTTTAATTTCAATAGTAACTTTTTTTAAAGCATTTAACTCAGTCTCAAATTGTAATCCAGCAAATGATGGTAGAAATTCTGTAATTTTGCATACTGAAGCATGTGTTCTATGTGAGCAAGAAAAAGCGTCATTTACGAACAAATCTGCAAAACTAGCTAGGTGTTTTGAAAAATTTGATTCATTCCTTTCTTCTTCTGCATAAAATCTTATGTTTTCAAAAAAGATAACTTTCTCCCCAGGCTCTTTAAATAAATCATCTCTTTTGATTTTTAAAATGTCCTCACTTATAAAATTGACTCTAGTTTTTATCTTTTTTTCTAAGTAATCACAAATTGGTTTGAGGGAGAGATCTTTATTAAATTTGCCTTTAGGACGTCCAACGTGAGAAATTATTAAAATTTTTGAATTTTTTTTTATCAAAAATTCGAGAACAGGTATAATTTTAATTATTCTGGTTTCATCAACAATTTCACCATTTTTTATAGGGACATTTAGGTCTAATCTTAATAAAACTCTCTTACTACTAAGATTTTCATAATCTTTAATATTGTTCATTAAGAATTCTTATGAAGATATTCTACAATATCACACATTCTATTTGAGAAACCCCATTCGTTATCATACCAGGCTGAAATTTTACCCATATTTTTACTCACCACTTTTGTTAAACTTTCGTCTACTATTGAAGAAGCAGGATTATGATTAAAGTCAATCGATACAAGTTTTTCTTTTGTAGTTTCAAGAATTTTATTTTTTTTGCTAAAATTTTGAAATGCTAAATTAATCTTATCAATAGTAATGTCTTTTTTTGTACAAAAGACGAGTTCAATTAATGAAACATTTGGCGTGGGGACTCTCATAGCCACACCTTCTAATTTGCCTTTAAGCGAGGGTATAATCTCACCAATTGCTTTTGATGCACCTGTTGAAGTTGGCACAATAGACTGGCTTGCCGATCTAGCTCTTCTCGGATCTTTATGAGAATTATCTAATATTCTTTGGTCACTTGTAAATGAATGAATTGTGGTCATAAACCCTTTTTCAATTTCGAAATTTTCGTTTAAAACATAAGCCACAGGGGCAAGACAATTTGTTGTGCAAGAAGCAGCAGATACAATCTTATCCTCTTTTTTTAATTCAGACTGATTTACTCCATATACAATAGTTTTGTCAGCATCTTTACACGGAGCAGAGACAATAACTCTTTTCGCACCATTATTGATATGAGTTAATAATTTTTCTTTTGAGTTAAATTTACCTGTACACTCTAAAACATAATCCACTCCATATTTATTCCAATTAATATTATTTAAATCTGTTTCTTGGCCAAATAAAATTTTATTTTGGTTGATAATAATATGATTTTCATCAAAATCTATTTGTGCATTAAATTTTCCGTGAATAGAGTCATATTTTAACAAAGATGAACATGTTTCAGAATTAGTTCTATTATTGATGTATCTAATTTCTATATTATTATTTTTATTCTCGATAATTGATCGAACAATCATTCTTCCAATTCTACCCATTCCATTTATTCCAACTTTGATTGTCATAATCTTTTTTTAATTTTTTTTACTATAATCTCTGAGCTTAATCCAAAGAGATTATATATATCTTTATAAGGTGCACTTTTTCCAAAATCATCAATACCAAAATTAAGTCCTTTACTACCAGTATATTTTTTCCAATAACCAGTTTCAGAGGCCTCTATGGAAATTACAAGCTTAGTTTCATTTAAAATTTTATTTTTGTAGACTTCACTTTGTTGATCAAATAATTCTTGGCAAGGCATTGATATTACTTTTGAGTAAATGCCATCTGTGGCTAATTTATGACTAACGTCTATTGCAAGACTAGTTTCGGATCCTGTTGCTATAATAGTTGCAGTTATTTTACTACTCGTTCTTAAAACTTCATAAGCGCCAGCTAAAGACAAGTTTTTTGATGATTTTTTTGTACGAACTGGATTTAAGTTTTGTCTTGTTAGGGCTATTACGCTCGGAGAACTTTTACTATTTAATGCTAATTGCCAACACTCAAAAGTTTCTATTAAGTCAGAAGGTCTAAAAATATTCAAATTTGGTATTGATCGTAAACTTGTCAATTGTTCTATTGGTTGATGGGTTGGTCCATCTTCTCCAAGACCAATTGAATCATGTGTAAAAACATAAATAACTTTTTGTTTCATCATAGCCGCTAGTCTTATTGATGGTTTACAGTAATCGCTAAATATTAAAAAAGTTCCACCATAAGGAATAAGTTCACTATGAAGTGAGATACCATTCATAATACCACACATCGCATGTTCTCTTACTCCAAAATGGATATAATTTCCGGAAAAATTATTTGACTGAATAATTTTATGATTCTTGGTTTTGGTATTATTGGAACCAGCTAAATCAGCTGATCCACCAATTAAGTTTGGAAGTTTGGATGCAATTTCCAAAAATTTTTCTGAACATTTTCTAGTAGCTATTGGTTGTAATTTTTTTAAGTAGTCTGATTTTGCTTTGTTTATTTCTGCGTTGATAGTATTTTTATTAAATCTTAGTGAAATTTTTTTTTTATTCTTATTAGCTTTATTTGATGCTTTTTTACCGATTGATCTCCATTGATCCATTAAGTTTTTTGGAATTTCAAAAGCATTGTGTGGCCAGTTCAATTTTTTTCTGACCAATCTTATTTCATCTTCACCTAACGGACTGCCATGAGATGAGGCTTTACCACCCTTATTTGGGGATCCGTATCCAATCGTTGTTTTACAAGAGATTGCTATAGGTTTTTTTGATTTTTGTGCTTTTTGAAGAGCCTTTGTTATTTCTTTAAAATTATGTCCATTAATTTTTAAATAATTCCAGCCATAGCTTTTAAACCTTTTTTCATGATCATCAGATACCGCTAAGCTAGTCGGACCATCTATTGAAATTGAATTGTTATCAAAAAGTAATATTAGGTTTTTAAGTTTTAGGTGCCCAGCAAGACTTAAAGCCTCATGACTTATTCCTTCCATCAAGCAGCCATCACCCGCTAAAACGTAAGTTTTATGATTGATAATTTTTTTTCCCAATCTCTTTTTTAAAATTTCTTCTGAGATTGCAAAACCAACTGCATTAGAAATTCCCTGACCTAAAGGACCTGTTGTAGTTTCAATGCCAGTGCTTGGATGATATTCGGGGTGACCTGCACATAATGAATTTAGTTGTCTAAATTTTTTAATTTCTCTTAAAGAAATACTTTTATAACCCGTCAGATAGAGCAGCGAGTAAAGTAGCATAGAACCATGTCCTGCTGACAGAACAAATCTATCTCTATTTATCCAATCTGGATTTTTTGGATTAAAGTTTAAGAAATCTTTAAAAAGAACAGTTGCAACATCAGCCATTCCCATCGGCATACCTGGATGCCCAGAATTAGCTTTTTGGACAGCATCTATAGACAAAAATCTGATACAATTCGCTAATTCTTTATAAAGTTTACTCAAGTAATTATCCTGCCTAGACTAAGAAGATTCGATTTAATAATATAATTATATATATATGAATTCTGTGATCGAAAAAGAAAAAAAATTAAATCTAGCTTTAGCAAAATTAAAAAATTTAAACTTTAAAAACCCTGACGTTAAAAAAAATATAGAGAATTTAAGTAGTCAAAAAAATCAATTAGAAATTGAAAAGCAAGAAATAGAAGAAAAATATAAAAGTTTAATTAATGATTATAATAATTTAAGTAAAAAATTAGACGAATTACAAAATCAAGAAAAAGCCGAACAAAAAAGGCAGATTGAGTTTTCTGAAAAAATTGATGAATTAAATCAAGAAACAGATATTTTATTAGATGAGATAGATAAATGGCAAACGTAAGTATTAAGTTTAACGGAAAAGAGTTTTTGTTGTCTTGTGAGGACGGCCAGGAAGAGCATCTTGAAGAATTATTAATTCAAATCAATCAGAAATTTAATAATCTTAAAAATGATCTTGGAAATCTTGGAGAGAATAAACTTCTTTTAATTACAGCTGTTAAAGTAATGGATGAGTATTATGAAACTAAAAAAAAAGTAGATCAAAAAAAGAATGAGTTGAGAGATCTTTCAAAAAAATTTAAAGAGCTTAAAACTTTAATTTATGAGTACAGAGATAAGAAAGAGTTCGAAATAAATTCACTTAATAAAGACCAGCTAAAATTAAAAAATGAAATTGAAATAAATCAAAAAAGTTACGAGAAGTTAATTGATGAAGCTGCTGATGAAATTTCAAGTTTTGTTGAAAAAGCAAATTTAGAAAATATTTCTAAGTAAAATTCCAGTGAATAAATTTAAGATTAGAAAAAAATTATTAAAAGCTAGAAAACTAAATAACAATAAAAATTTAGTCATAAAATTTAGTAATATTACAAAAATTTTAAAAAAAGAAAAAGTAAATAAAAAAATTATTGGTGGTTATTATCCTTATAATCATGAAGTTGATCTAATTAAAATTTTAAATAAACTTGAAAAACTTGGTTATCAAATATCATTGCCAAAAATTAAAAAAAATAATCAAATGGATTTTTTATACTGGTCAACAAAAGAGCCTCTATCAATAAATAAATATGGAATACCTGAACCTACATCAGATCAAATTGTCTATCCTAGTATTCTTTTAGTGCCACTTGTAGCCTTTGATAAACATTTAAATAGAATAGGTTACGGAGGTGGTTATTACGATAGGTATATTAAAAAGGTGAAAAAAAACAAAAAAATTATATTAATTGGGATAGCTTATTCTTTTCAAAAAGTAAAAAAAATACCAGCTAACAAATATGATATGAAACTGGATTTTATTGTGACAGATAAAAATTTTATATGAGAATTTTATTTTTAGGAGATGTGGTAGGGAACTCAGGTTGTTCGAAAATATTGAATGATCTTTTAAGCCAAAAAGAATTGAATAAAATTGATTTTGTAATTGTCAACGGAGAAAATGCAGCTGAGGCAGGAGTTGGATTAACAAAAGAAATCTGTGAGGATTTTTTTAAATGCGGTGTTGATGTCATTACCACTGGTAATCATGTTTGGGATCAAAAAGATATTATGAAATTTATCGATAATGAAAATAGGTTACTTCGCCCAAAAAATTTATTTGAGCCAGCACCAGGTAAGGGGTTTGAAGTTTTTCAAAATGAAAAAAATATAAAAATTGGTGTTTTAAATTTAATGGGCAATGTTTTTATGAAAAAATGTGATGACGTATTTGAGATTTCAGAAAAATTTTTAAAAGAGCACAAACTAAAAAAGGATTATGATTTTCTAGTTGTTGACTTTCATGCAGAAATTACTAGTGAAAAAAATGCGATAGGACATTTTTTTGATGGCAAAGCTACTCTAGTTGTTGGAACACATACACACATTCCAACAAATGATGCGAGAATTTTGCAAAATGGGACAGCTTATCAAACAGATGCAGGCATGTGTGGTGATTATGACTCAGTTATTGGAATGAATAAAGATAATTCTTTAAATAGATTTATGAAAAAAGAGTCAACCAAACATTATCCAGCAACTGGTGAAGCTACTTTAAGTGGAGTAATTGTTGATTGTGATATAAAAACTGGTTTAGCAAATAAAATTGAAAGCTATGTTTTTGGAGGTCAGCTAAAGAATACTTAATTAGTTTATGGCAGGACATTCTCATTGGGCAGGAATAAAACATAAAAAAGGTAAAGCTGATAAGCAAAGATCCAAAATTTTTTCAAAGTTGTCGAAAGAAATTACTGTTGCGGCAAAACTTGGGGATAAAGATCCAGCAATGAATCCAAGATTAAGATCTGCGATTCAAGCTGCAAGATCAGCAAATATGCCCAAAGAAAATATTGAGAGGGCGATTGATAAATCTTCAGTTAGTACCGAGTCAAATTTTGAAAATTTAAGATATGAAGGCTTTGGACCTGAAAAAGTAGCAGTAATAATAGAAGCATTAACAGATAATAAAAATAGAACAGCGTCCAGTATTAGAACAATTTTTCAAAAAGCGGGTGGCAATCTAGGAACCCAAGGTTCTGCTTCTCATAATTTTAATCAATTAGGAATAATAAAGATCGATAAAAAAGAGGTTTCTGATGATCAAATTTTTGAGCTAGCCACCAATGCTGGAGCTGATGAATGTAAATCGGAAAATGATTTTCACGAAATACAATGTCCTGTTAGTGAAATTTATAATGTTAAAAAAGAATTAGAAAAAGAAATTACTAATTTTATCTCAACAGAAATTGAATGGGTGCCACTTAATAGTGTAAAAATTTCTAAAGAAAAAAATGAAGATTTAGTAAATTTCTTTGAATTACTTGAAGACAATGATGATGTACAAAATGTTTATTCTAATGCTGAATTTGTAAATTAAATTATGTTAATAATAGGTATAGATCCTGGAATTTCTGGTTCAATTTGTTTTTTAGATAATGGAAAAATCCTAGACGTAATTGAAATGCCTATAATGACAGATGGGAAAAAAAATAAAAAACAAGTAAATGGCTCGCAAGTTTACAATGAAATTAGCAAGAGAATTAAACAATTTGAAAAAAATGAAATTAGAGTTGTGATTGAACACGTTTCTGCAATGCCTGGTCAAGGTGTTACTAGTATGTTTAATTTTGGACAATCGTTTGGAATTTTAAAGGGTATTTGTACCGCGATGCAATTACCTATGTACTTTGTAAGACCCGCAAAATGGAAAAAATATTTTAATCTTTTAAATTCTGAGAAAGATGCTAGCAGGACAAGAGCAATAGAAATATTTCCTTATTTTTCATCCCAATTATCAAGAAAGAAAGACTCAAATAAAGCTGATGCAATTTTGATAGCAAGTTTTTATCATGAAACTTACAAAATTGACGAATAGCTTTAAATATTCAGACAAAATCATGACACATTTAAGTGTGAGAAGACGATATGGAAGCTGATATCACGTCTCAAGCAGTTGGGCTAGCCTCAAGTGCTGATTTTTCTTTAATAAATTTATTTATTAGAGCTGACATAATTGTTAAGTCAGTTATCATAATGTTAATTGCTTGTTCTATATATTCATGGGCAGTAATAATTGAAAAATATAGATTGTTTAAAAAAATAAATCAATCTACCGAAGAGTTTGAGGCAAAGTTTTGGAATTCTAAATCTGCAGAAACTTTTTATAATAATCTACCAGCAAACGTTCAAGACCCGATGGCTTTAATATTTAAAGATGCGATGCAAAACTTATTGAAGAGAAGATCTAGAACAGAATTAAACAATCGAATGACAACAATGTTAGAGACAGGTATTGAAAAACAAATATCAAAAATCACTAAAGGTTTTACTTTTTTAGCAACAGTTGGATCAACCGCCCCATTCATAGGCTTATTCGGAACAGTTTGGGGAATTATGAACTCTTTTCAATCTATAGCAATTTCAAGAAATACGAGTTTGGCAATTGTTGCACCTGGAATAGCTGAAGCACTATTCGCAACTGCGTTAGGTTTACTAGCTGCAATACCTGCGGTTGTTGCATATAATAAATTTAATAATGATTCAATTAAGTATTCCCAAAAATTAGAAAATTTCTCAAAAAGATTTTTAACGATTATCTAAAATGGCTTTTAAATTAAATCGTTCATCAAAAGAACCAATGAGCGAAATAAATGTAACACCATTTGTGGATGTAATGTTGGTACTTTTAATTATTTTTATGGTTACTGCTCCTTTGTTAACTGTAGGAGTTCAGGTTGATTTACCAGAAAGTTCTGCCGACTCTCTTCCTGAGGAAGCTGAACCACTGACTTTGACAATAAACTCTAAAGGAGAAATTTATATTCAAGAGTCAAAAGTTGAATATGAAAAAATAATAGCAAAAGTCTTAGCGGTTTCAAAAAATAGAACTGATACAAGAATTTATGTAAGGGGTGATAAAACAATTAATTATGGAAGAGTATTGGAAATTATGGGCTTACTATCTGGGTCTGGTTTCACCAAAGTAGCACTTATATCTGAACCATATAAAGAAAGGTAAGAAGTGAATAGAAGTATAATTATATCTTCTGTATCACATCTAGTTTTAATAATGATTACAGCTTTTAGTTTACCTTTCTTAGCTAAAAAACCAATTGATCTTCCCCCGATAGTATCTGTAGAATTAATTCAGATCACAGATAAAACCAATATTCCATATGCACCTAAGGCAAAAAAAATTATAGAAAAAATTAAAGAGAAAGAAAAAAAGTTGGTATCTGAACAAGCTCCCCCAAAAAAAGTAAAAAAAATTAAACCAGATGCAGTTCCATTACCAGATGATAAGCCTAAAAAGGTTGAGAAAATAAAAGAAGATAAACAAAATCCAGAAAAAATTGACAATGAGATTAAGCAAGTTTCTGAATTTGAAAAAAAAGAGTTATTCGATCCAAATAATATTGCAGCCTTAATTGATAAATCTAAAGTTGAAAGTGCTGAAACGATTAAAAAAAATAACAAAATTACACAAGATCAAAAAAAAAATGTTGAGAACGCAGGTTTATCTTTAAGCGAAGAGGATGCTTTGAAAGCTCAAATATTTGGATGTTGGAGTATTCCTTTGGGTCTGCCTTACAATGAAAATTTATTAGTGAGAATCAAACTTCAACTGAATCCAGATGGAACAATTCAAGAGTCAGAGATTTTGGATCATGCAAGAATGAATAAACCTGGCCAAGGTTTTTATAAGGTTTTAGCAGAAAGTGCTTTAAGAGCAATAAAATTATGCCAGCCCTTAAGAGTTCCTACAACTGGTTATGAGAGATGGAAAGAATTACAATTAAATTTTGATGCAAGAGAAATGTTAGAGGGATAGAATATTTTTATGAAAAATCTAATTATTTTATTTTTAATATTAATAGTACCTACTAATGCATTAGGTTTAATTGAGGTTGATATTACACGAGGAAATTTGAATCCACTCCCTATTGCAGTGTCACCATTATCAATTGATGATGAGTCAAAAAAGAGTTTTGAGAAAACTTTAAAAAAAAAAGATATTGGATCAGAAATTTCTAAAGTTATCGAAAAAAATTTAAAAACTTCAGGTCTTTTTAATCCATTAGATAAAAATGCTTTTCTACAAGCGCCTGATATTGCTCATCTTAAACCGCGTTTCGAGGATTGGAATTTAATTAAAGCACAAGCTTTAATTACAGGTAAAGTAAAAAATGTTGATGATAAACTTAGAGTTGAATTTAGATTATGGGATGTCCTGGCTGGTAAAGAAATGATGGCTCTTGCATTTACGACAGTGCCAAACAACTGGAGACGTGTTGGCCATATAATTACAGACAAAGTCTATGAGAGATTAACTGGAGAAAAAGGTTATTTTGATACGAGGATAATCTATGTTGCCGAAGATGGGCCAAAAACAAAGAGAATTAAAAAATTAGCTATCATGGATCAAGATGGTGCAAATAATAAATTTTTAACTTTAGGAAATGAACTTGTTTTGACACCAAGATTTAATCCTACAAGTCAAATGGTTACATATTTATCTTACTTTAGAAATTTACCTAGAGTTTATCTTCTTGATATAGAGACAGGTATTCAAGAAGTGGTAGGTGATTTTCCTGGAATGACTTTTGCTCCTAGATTTTCTCCAGACGGAAAAAAAATTATAATGAGTTTTGCTAAAGATGGAAATTCAGATATTTATACAATGGATTTAGAAAATAGAATTGTAGAGAAAATTACCAATCATCCCTCTATAGACACATCACCATCTTATTCCCCTGATGGAAAATTTATTTGTTTTAACTCTGACAGAAGTGGGTACCAACAAATTTATGTTATGAAGAGTGATGGTAGTAATGTTAAAAGAATTTCTTTTGGAAATGGTTTATATGGCACCCCAGTTTGGTCTCCAAGAGGTGATTTAATTGCTTTTACAAAATTACATAAAGGTAAATTCTACATCGGTGTGATGAGAACCGATGGATCTGGTGAGAGATTGTTGACAGAAAATTTTTATCAAGAAGCTCCCTCCTGGTCGCCCAATGGACGAGTTTTAATTTTTTATAGAGAGACTAAAACTGATGATAAAGGAGAGGGTTTTTCTGCTAAATTGTGGTCAATTGATTTAACAGGCTATAATGAGAGGCTTGTAGGTACCCCAACTGATGCATCAGACCCATCATGGTCATCTTTATTAAGTAATTAACTTAAAATATGTTGATTTTTTACCTTGAAACATTTAATTAGTTGTGAAAAAGTTAGTTATAAGAAATATTGACCAAGGAGCATTAATGAAATTAAACAAAATTTTAAAGAACACTTTTTTAGTATTATTTGCATGTTTAGTGTTGTCTGCTTGCGCAACATCAAAAAAATCTACAGGACAAATGCAAGGGGATGTTTACACTGGAACTGATACAGTTGAATATTTAGCTTCAGGTGTTCCTGACAGAGTTTTCTTTGCAACTAATGAGTCAGTTTTGACAACTGCATCAAGAGAAACTTTAAGAAAACAAGCGGCATGGTTAAGAAAAAATTCTGACATTACAATCGTGCTTGAAGGACATGCTGACGAAAGAGGAACAAGAGAATATAACTTAGCATTAGGTGAAAGAAGAGCTAATGCTGCTAAAGATTATTTAATGACTTATGGGATTTCCTCTAACAGAATTTCAGTTCTAAGTTATGGAAAAGAAAGACCAGTTGACTCTGGCTCTAATCCTTTGGCTTGGTCAAAAAACAGAAGATCTGTTACAGTAAAAGCAAATTAATTTTAAAAAATTTAAGACCCTTAATTAATTCAATTAGTTAAGGGTCTTTTTTTTGCCATTATTTTAATCATAAGATTATTTTAATGCGACACATTTTAAGAAAATTTAAAATTATTACACTTTGTTTAAGTAATTTTATTTTGATAACTTATTCTTACGCTGACAATCATAATATTTATGAAATATTAGACCAACTTCAGAAAGATATAAAGACACTAGAAAAAGCAGTATACTCAGGATCAATAGAATTAAATAGTGATAGCTCTGTAAATTTAAATTCAAATTTAGATAATAATTCAGAAGATGTTCTTACAAGACATTTATTAAAACTTTCAGAAATTGAAAATCAATTTCAGGGACTTACAAATAAGTTTGAGGAAATAAATTTTAAGTTAGACAAACTATCCAGCAGGATGTCAAAAGTGCAAGCAGATAATCAAATAAGATTTCAGGACTTAGAAAATGTTGTGTCTTCTGATACTTCTACAAATAAATTAACAGAAAAAACAAATAATGAGCAAATGGAAGTTTTACCTGGAAGTTCTCAACCTCAAGATTTGGGATCGATATCATATAAAGATACAGCGACAAATGAAACATCACAAAAAACAAATTCTGTAGACTCAACAGCTTTAGTAGTAACTGAAACTTTTCAAGCTGAAGAAAAAATTCTTCCAAATGAGTCTCCAGATAAACAATATCAGTTTGCTACAAGCTTTTTAAAAGTTGGAGATTATTCAACTGCTGAAAGAGCATTCAGAGAGTTCGTTGACACAAATCCTGAACATAATCTAGCTGGGAATGCTCAATATTGGTATGCAGAAACTTTTAGGATACGACAATTGTATACGGATGCAGCCTCAGCATATTTAGAAGGTTATCAGAGATACCCTAAAGGTGAAAAAGCACCTATAAACTTATTAAAGCTTGGTGTATCAATGGTACAAATTGGAGAAAAAGATCAAGGTTGCAAAATGATCAATGGTGTTGAAGAACAATATCCAGAGGCAAACCAATCTGTGATACAAAAAGCTAAATATGAGTCTCAGAAATTCGAATGCAACAACCAAAATTCCTAAATTTTTAAGAGATAACTTAAATAATAAAAGAATAAATAAGATTTATAAAAAATTTGAGATCTCTTTAAATTTAGATGAAAGTTTTGCAGTTGCAGTCTCAGGTGGTCCAGATAGTCTTGCTTTAGCTTTTTTATCTAAAATTTATGCAATTAAAAAAAATTTAAAATCTAAGTTTTATATTATCGACCATAAACTTAGACCTGAGTCTACAAAAGAGGCTAAATTTGTTTTAAATTTGCTTAAAAAAAACTTTATAAAATCTGAAATATTAACTTGGAAAGGAAAGAAACCAAAGAAAAGCATCCAGTCTATTGCTAGGACAAAAAGATATGAAATACTTTTCAAGAAATGCAATCAATTAAAAATCAAAGATATTTTAATGGGTCATCACGAGGATGATTTAATTGAAAATTTTTTTATAAGACTTCTGAGGGGTAGTGGAATAAAAGGTCTTACATCTCTAGACATAAAGACAAAAATAAAAAAAAAGAACATATTTAGACCTTTAATTGATATAAAAAAAGAGGATTTAATTTTTATTTCAAAAAAAGTTTTTAATTTTTATGTGGAAGATCCAACAAACTTTGATGAAAAATATCAAAGAGTTCGAGTAAGAAAATTAATGAAAAATCTTGAAAGAGATGGTTTAGATAAAAATAAATTAAAAAAAACTATTAAAAATTTAAAATATGCAAACAAAGTAATTGAGTTTTATGTTGATAAAAATTTACGAGAAAATACCTCTTTTTTAAACAATAAAAAAAAATTAGTAATTAATAGCGATTTTTTTCTCCAACCCCAAGAAATTACTTTTAGAGCTTTTTCAGAATCATTAAAGTTAATTGGTGAAAAATATTATTCTGTAAGAGGAAAAAAATTAGAAAAAATTATACGGGAAGTTGAAAATAATCGATTGAATAGAGCCACATTAGGTGGCTGTATTATTGAAAAGGTCAATCAATCAATAATTATCTCTAAAGAGCCCTAAAATAATGTCACTTTACACAAAATGCCACTTGTTAAATTGATAATAATTCTTATTTTAAGCCTATGAATATTAAAAACATTGCAATGTGGGCTATTATAGTTTTTCTAACTATTGGTCTTTATAATATGTTTAAAAATCCCCAAACTAATATTAGAGGTGGGGATAAGGTTATATTCTCGGAATTCTTGACATCTGTTGAAAATGGAGAAGTATTAAAAGTAGAAATCCAAGGTAACAATATTAAAGGTGTGTATTCAAATGGAAACTCATTTACAACTTATTCTCCTAATGATCCAAATTTAATTGAAAAACTCTCTGAAAAAGGAGTAAGTATTTCAGCTGCACCTATTGAAGAAAAAATGCCATCATTATTTGGTGTCCTGCTTTCATGGTTTCCTATGTTGTTATTAATTGCCGTTTGGATTTTTTTCATGAGACAAATGCAAGGTGGTAAAGGTGGAGCTATGGGTTTTGGAAGATCAAAAGCAAAAATGATGAATGAACTTAAGGGTAAAGTTACATTTAATGATGTTGCAGGTGTAGAAGAGGCAAAGGAAGAAGTTGAAGAAATTGTAGAATTTTTAAAAGATCCAAGAAAATTTAGTAGACTTGGAGGAAAAATACCTAGAGGCGCTTTATTGGTCGGTCCACCAGGAACTGGAAAAACTTTATTAGCTAGAGCGATAGCAGGTGAAGCTGGAGTACCATTTTTTACGATCTCAGGTTCAGATTTCGTTGAAATGTTTGTTGGAGTTGGTGCTTCTAGAGTGAGAGATATGTTTGAACAAGGAAAAAAAAATTCGCCTTGTATAATTTTCATAGATGAAATTGATGCTGTTGGAAGAAGTAGGGGTGCTGGTTTAGGTGGTGGAAACGATGAACGAGAACAAACTCTTAACCAGCTTTTAGTTGAGATGGATGGTTTTGATACTAATGAAGGAGTAATAATTATTGCCGCAACAAACAGACCAGATGTATTAGATCCTGCTTTATTAAGACCAGGTAGGTTTGATAGACAAGTAGTTGTATCCAATCCCGACATAATTGGACGAGAAAAAATTTTAAAGGTTCATGTTAAAAAAATAAAAATGGCACCGGATGTAAATTTAAGAACTATTGCGAGAGGTACACCTGGTTTTTCTGGTGCAGATCTTGCTAATTTAGTAAATGAGTCGGCTTTATTGGCAGCTAGAAAAAATAAGAGAATTGTTACACTGAATGAGTTTGAGGAGGCAAAGGATAAAGTAATGATGGGAGCTGAGAGACGTTCAATGGTGATGACAGAGGATGAAAAAAAATTAACAGCTTATCATGAAGGAGGTCATGCGCTGGTATCTTTCAACATGCCAAGTTATGATCCTATACATAAAGCAACTATAATTCCTAGGGGCAGAGCATTAGGTATGGTTATGAATTTGCCAGAAAGAGATAAGCATGGCCATTCTATAAAATATTTAAAAGCAAGGTTGGCAGTTTGTTTTGGTGGAAGAGTTGCTGAAGAAGTGATTTTTGGAAAAGATAATATATCAACAGGAGCAGGTGGAGGAAGTGGATCAGATATAAATCAAGCTACGCAACTTGCCAGAGCCATGGTAACTAAGTATGGAATGAGCGAAGAAATGGGACCCGTTGAATATGGCGAAAATCAAGAAGAGGTTTTTTTAGGAAGATCAGTAACACAAACTCAGTCAGTCTCTGAGGAAGTAGCACAAAAAATAGACAAAGAAATCAGAAAGCTTATAGATGAGGGTTATAATACTGCAAAGAAAATTTTGACTGAAAAAGTTGAAGATTTACACAAAATTGCAAAAGCTCTTATGACTTATGAGACATTAACTGGTGAAGAAATTGAAAATATAATCAATAAAAATTTATACCCAGCAGACAAACAAGACTTAAAAGTAGAAGATGATAAAGGGTCAGCAATGGGTGCTCTAGGCCTAAAACCAAAAATTGTTCATTAGACTGAATGTCTAGATA
Source organism: uncultured Pelagibacteraceae bacterium (assembly GCA_902628565.1). GTDB lineage: Bacteria > Pseudomonadota > Alphaproteobacteria > Pelagibacterales > Pelagibacteraceae > Pelagibacter. The sequence goes on along the minus strand of CACONR010000005.1, from coordinate 29,681 downwards.
TTACACTAGAGTGTGTAATTTCTATTATGGTGCAAAATCTAAATTATTAGTTAAGAAAAAAAAGACATTACCACTTCATAATAATCCTGAAATTTCTTTTGACAGAATAGAAATAATAACAAGAAATTCAAAAAAATTAATTTCTTTAAATGAACTGAACAAATTACATGTAAATTTAAAGATAAAAGTAAAAAAGGATCTAAGATTAATTACAAAAAAAAAAAGAAATATTAAAAATTTAAATTTTCAAAATATTCCTCAAATAATGGGTATTTTAAATATTACTCCAGACAGTTTCTCAGATGGTGGAAAATTTTTTAATTATGCATCAGCCAAAAAACAATTAAATTTTCTTTTAAATTCCGGTGCAAACATTGTTGATATTGGAGCAGAGTCCACCAAACCTGGATCAAAAGCTATTAAATCAAAAATAGAATGGAATAGACTCAAAAATATTTTAAAATTAATTGATAAAAAAAATTTTATATCTCTAGACACTAGAAAATCAGAAATCATGGAAAAGGGAATTAATCTAGGAGTAAAATTAATTAATGATGTTTCTGGTCTTAATTTTGATAAAAACTCAATCAAGATTTTAAAAAAGTATAATATACCTTTCGTACTCCAACACTCACTTGGTGATCCTGACGTAATGCAAAAAAATCCAAAATATAAAAATGTATTATTAGATATTTACGATTTTTTTGAGGAAAAATTAAATAATTTACGTCAAAATGGAATTTATCATAATAATATAATCTTAGACCCCGGTATAGGTTTTGGAAAAAATTTGAAACATAATATGACGATAATTAAAAATATATCAATTTACCATTCTTTGGGTTTGCCTATACTGCTTGGTATTTCTAGAAAAAGATTTATAAAAGACTTATCTGAAAATAATGATAGTTCTTTAAGAATTGGAGGAACAATAAGTAGCAGTATTTTTGCAATGTTACAGGGTGTGCAAATGTTGAGAGTTCATGATGTCAACGAAGTTAATCAAGCTATAAAAGTTTTCAAAGCACTTAAAAATAAATAATGAAGTATTTTGGCACTGATGGAATTAGAGGGCAGGTAAATAGTGGGAACATTAATGGAGATATGTTCTTTAAGTTTGGACTAGCAGCAGGAAAATATTTCACAAATTTAAAAAAAAGAAAACAAACAGCAATTATTGCTAAAGATACTAGACTTTCAGGATACGCATTAGAACCTGCACTGGTTTCTGGTTTAGCTTCTGCGGGAATGCACGTTTATACACTGGGTCCATTGCCGACTAATGGTCTTGCAATGTTGACAAAATCAATGAACGCAAATCTTGGTATCATGATCACTGCTTCACATAATTTATTTTATGATAATGGTTTAAAGTTATTCGGTCCAGATGGATTAAAACTATCTGATAAAATTCAAAAAAAAATTGAAAATTTAATAGATAGCAAAGTTCAAAAACACTTATCAAATCCAAAAAAATTAGGAAGGGTTAAAAGGCTAGAGACCGGAACTGATGAATATATTAAAATTTGTAAAAAAAAGTTATCAAAAAACTTTAAATTAAATAATTTTAAAGTAGTTCTAGATTGCGCAAATGGAGCTGGATATAAATCTGCACCAAAATTAATTAGATCACTTGGAGCAAAATTAAAAGTTATAGGCAATAAACCAAATGGGTTTAATATTAATAAAAATTGTGGTTCAACTTTTCCAGAAAAACTACAAAGAAATGTTAAAAAATTCAAAGCAGATTTGGGTATATCTTTAGATGGAGATGCTGACAGAATAATAATGTGTGATGAAAAAGGATCTATAATTGATGGTGATCAAATTATTGCTGCATTAGCTTTACAATGGAAAAAGAGAAAAATTCTCAAAGGAGGCGTTGTCGGGACCTTAATGTCAAACTATGGTTTAGAAAAATTTTTAAAAGAAAAAGGTATTAAATTTTTAAGAGCTAATGTTGGGGATAGATATGTTAAGGAATTGATGCAAAAGAAAAAATTCAATTTAGGAGGAGAGCAATCGGGTCATATTATTTTAGGAAAATTTGCAACAACTGGCGATGGTGTGCTTGTCGCTTTAGAGATTATCAAATCAATGAATAGAAAAACTAAAGCCAGTGATTTTTTTAATGTCTTTAAAAAAATTCCACAAATTTTAGAAAATATAAAAATAAAAGATGATAAAATACTTAAAAATCACTCTGTTAAAAGATCCATTAAAATTGCAAAAAAATTGATTAAAAATCGAGGTCGAATTCTTGTAAGAAAATCAGGCACTGAACCAAAGATAAGAATAATGGGTGAGAGTGAAAATAAAATTTTGCTTAAAAATTGTATAAAAATGATTTCAAAAGAATTTAAATAAATTGAGATTAAAGTCTAAAATTTTGATAATTGCTGGATCAGACTCATCTGGTGGGGCTGGTATACAGGCAGATATCAAAACTGTCACTAGTCTCGGCTGTTATGCAATGACCGCTATTACAGCAGTGACTGTTCAAAATACAATGGGTGTTAAATCGGTTATTTCAATACCAACTAATGAAGTAAAAAATCAAATTATTTATTCATCAAGAGATATAAGACCTGATGCCATTAAAATAGGTATGCTTCACTCTACTGAAGTTGTCGAAAAAGTAGCTCACGCTTTGAAGATATTAAAAGTAAAAAAAATTGTTTTAGACCCTGTAATGGTTGCAAAGGGTGGTGCTAAATTAATTGATAGTAAAGCAATACAAACTTTAAAAAAAAAGCTATTAAAAAATGTTCTTTTGATCACACCAAACATTCCAGAAGCAGAAATTTTAGCAGAGACTAGTATTAAAAATAAAGAGGATATGATTTTTGCAGCAAATAAATTGATAGATTTAGGAGCTAAAAATGTATTGTTGAAGGGTGGCCATTTAAAATCAAAAAAAGTAATAGATTTATATCTAAGTAAATCTGATTTTAAAGTCTTTACAAGTTTAAGGCATAGAACAAAAAATACTCATGGTACAGGATGTACATTATCTAGTGCGATAACAACTTTTCTTTCATGTGGAAAAAGTATTAAGAACGCTTGTGCGTTGGGAATTAAATATGTAAATTCTGCGATACTTACAAATCCAAACTATGGAAAAGGACATGGTCCCATTAATCATGTTAATTCAATGAAAATAAAACAAAAATTTAATTAATGAAAAATATTGTTGTTGTTGGTTCTCAATGGGGAGATGAGGGAAAAGGTAAGATAGTTGATTGGTTATCTGAACAAGCTGATGTTGTAGTTAGATTTCAAGGCGGTCACAACGCGGGCCATACTCTTGTAATAAATGGTGTAACTTATAAACTTCGACTACTTCCATCCGGAATTGTAAGAAAAAATAAAATATCAATAATTGGAAATGGAGTTGTCGTTGACCCCTGGGCATTATTAGATGAAATTGAGGAAATTAAATCAAAAGGAGTTAAGGTCGACACTGATAATTTTATAATTTCAGAATCTGCAAATTTAATTTTACCTTTTCATAAGGAAATGGATGAAATCCGTGAAGATAGTGCGGGTAAAGGAAAAATTGGAACAACCAGAAGAGGTATCGGACCAGCATATGAAGATAAAGTTGGTAGACGATCAATAAGAGTAATGGACTTGAGATCTGAAAAAAATCTAGATCAAAGGTTAGAGTCTGTTCTTTTACATCATAATGCAATTAGAAAAGGTTTAGGTAAAAAATTCTATGAGAAAGATAAATTAAAAAAAGATTTATTAAAAATTGCTCCTATGATCTTGAAATACTCAAAACCAGTTTGGTTGAAACTTGACGAATTCAAAAAACAGAAAAAAAGAATATTATTTGAGGGAGCTCAAGGCATATTATTAGATGTTGATCATGGTACATATCCATTTGTAACATCCTCAAATACTGTAGCGTCGAGCGCCGCTACTGGTACAGGGTGTGGACTAAACACAATTAATTATGTTTTGGGAATCACTAAAGCATATACGACTAGGGTTGGAGAAGGTCCGTTTCCAACAGAATTAAAAAATGATATTGGCGATCTTTTAGGAACAAGAGGAAAAGAATTTGGAACAGTTACAAGTCGAAAAAGAAGATGTGGTTGGTTTGATGGTGTTTTAGTAAGACAAACTATTAAAGTCTCAGGGATTGATGGTATAGCACTTACAAAGCTGGATGTTTTAGATGAATTAGATGAAATAAAGATGTGCGTTGAATATGAATTAGATGGAAAAAAAATTAATTATTTACCAGCAGCAGTAGAGGATCAGCTCAAAATAAAACCTATTTATAAAACTTTTGATGGTTGGAAAAAATCAACAAGTGGAATTAAGAATATAGACGATCTTCCAGAAAATGCCAAAAATTATATTAAAGAAGTTGAGAATTTTATTGAGACAAAAATATCAAGTATTTCAACTAGCCCAGAACGTGATGATACGATATTAATCGAAAATCCTTTTGAAGTTTAGTTTACTGGTAATAAGTTTTTTGACTTTGCGAGTAAAAGCATATGCTTTTGTAATTTTTCAAAAGCTTTATTTTCAATTTGCCTTACTCTTTCTCTACTGATTTTATATTTTTTACTTAGATCTTCCAATGTAGTTGGATTATCATTTAGCCTTCTAGAATATAAAATTTCTCTCTCTCTTTCATTTAGGACTTGAATTGAGTTTTTTAATAAGTCTTTTCTTTGTTCCATTTCCTCTTGATGAGCAAATTTTAAGTCATGATCTAATTCTTTATCAACCAACCAGTCTTGCCACTCATCGCCATCTTCACCAACTTGTGCATTAAGTGAGAATTCTTTTCCCGATAATCTTCGATTCATCGAAATCACCTCATCTTTACTAACATCAAGCTTGTTAGCTATTTCATCAACATGTTCATTTTTTAAATCCCCTTCTGTTTGCGGAGCTATTTGGTTTTTTAATTTCTTAAGATTAAAAAATAATTTTTTTTGTGCAGTTGTTGTACCAATCTTAACTAAACTCCACGATCTTAAAATATATTCTTGTATTGAAGCTTTTATCCACCACATCGCGTATGTGGCTAGTCTAAAACCTTTTTCAGGTTCAAATTTTTTTACCGCTTGCATTAAACCAATATTCCCCTCAGAGATCATTTCATTTACTGGTAATCCATATCCTTTATATCCCATTGCAATTTTTGCAACTAATCTCAAATGACTTGTCACTAATTTTTCTGCTGCTTTGATATTACCAGTTGTTTTCCAATTTTTTGCCAACATATATTCTTCTTCTGCATCAAGCATAGGGAATTTTTTAATCTGTTCCAAGTATGCAGACAGACCACCTTCATTACTTAAAATGGGCAAGTTATTATTTATTGCGGTATTCATAATGAGTTTATCTAATTAATTATTTATATTTTTCAATGATTTATTTATTAGTATTTCTCAGTATTTTTAAAATATTCTCAAGTTCTAAAGGTAAATTTGAGTTGAAAGTCATTTCTTTGCTTTTCGTGGGGTGAATGAAGCCCAGAGTCTTAGCATGAAGAAATTGTCTTTTAAGACTATTTAAATTTCGTTCTATTAACGGATTAATGTTCTTAATTTTCTTAAACTTTTTTTTATATTTATCATCTCCAACAATACTATTTCCTAAAAAATTCATGTGAACTCTAATTTGATGGGTTCTACCCGTTTCTAGTTTACATTCTACTAAACTTAAAGTGGGTGTGTGTTTATTTTCAAAAATTTCAATAGTTCTATAATTGGTAATTGCTTTTTTTCCTTTAGTCCGACTAACTTCCATCATTTGTCTATTCTTTGAACTTCGTGTTATTAAAGTTACAATTTTTCCCTTAGAAGGTCTAACTTTTCCCCATATTAATAATTTATAAACTCTTGTTATAGAGTGTTTGTTAAACTGATTAGATAAGTTTTCATGTGATAGATTATTTTTTGCTATGACTACTAAACCTGATGTATTTTTGTCTATCCTATGTACTATTCCGGGTCTAAGTTCATCACCAATATTTGAAAGAGAGTCTTTGTCGTAATTTACTAATGCATTTACAATTGTATTGTCAAAATTTCCAGCTCCTGGATGCATCACAATACCTGCTGGTTTGTTTAGCACTATTATATCTTCGTCCTCATGAACAATATCTAATTTGAATTTAAATGGTTTCAGAGAAGCTTTTTTAGGCTCTGGAATTATTAATTCTATAGCATCGTCTTTTAAAACCTTTTTGGCAGGATCTGAAATAACTTTATTATTAATCTTAAGCTTCTTACCTAAAATTAAGTTTTTTATTCTAGTTCTACTTATCTCATTTTCCTTACTATTAATAAAAACATCTACACGCATATTTTTATTACTTTCTTTTACAATCAAATTTATTTTTTTTTTCATAAAATGATATATTACTATTATATGCGCTTGTAGCTCAACTGGATAGAGCGCCTGACTTCGGATCAGGAGGTTCTGGGTTCGACTCCTAGCAGGCGCACCAACTATTCACCCATGTTAATTAGTGTTCCTTTAATTCGAGCTCTCAAAAAAGATAAATAAAATAGAACTATTCCAATGATTAAATAGATCAGGTTCAATAAATATGCTTGTTTCAAATTTGTATAATCAATTGACCCATTTAAAAGTATGTTTCTAGTCTCATCAAAAATATAAACAAGTGGTAAACCTTTTGCTATGAATTGAAATAATTCTGGTAGAATTTCTATTGGATAATATATGCATCCCAAAGGAGCTAACAAAAAAAGGGATGACCATGCAATATTTTCAAAAGATGGACCAAATCTAATTAGTCCTGAACTCACAAACAATCCAAGTGTTATTCCAAAAAGATATAAACTTAGAAATAGGAATAAAAGTGGTAATCCCAATTTTAAAATTGATACACCAAATAGAGGAGAAGTTAGTATTATCGCAGGAACCAATCCTATTAATGTCCTTATCAAAGCAGTAAAAATTAACGAAACAATAATTTCTCGAAGCTTAAGGGGGGCTATAAACAAATTTGTGAAATTTCTACTCCATATTTCCTCTAAAAAAAGCATATTAAAACTAATGCTTGATCTAAAAAGAATATCGTAAAGTATTGCACACGTTAAAATTACTCCCAAAGTATTGCTATAGTAGTCACTATGTATTGAAAAGAACTTCGAGATAAAACCCCATAAAATTATTTGAATTGTCGGCCAATAAATTAAATCCAAAATTCTTGGTAAAGAACTTTTAATTAAATAAAAATGTCTAAGGAAAAGACCATACATTTTATTTAAATTCATACTTTTTCCCTTGTAAGTTTTAAAAAAACTTCTTCCATATTTTTTCTTCCGTGTTTTTTAATCAATTCCTCCGGTCTACCCTCATCAATAATCGATCCTTTATTCATCATTAAAACTGAAGAACATAGTCTCTCTACCTCTGCCATATTATGTGATGCTAATAGAATTGATGTTTTATTTTCCTGTTGATATTCCTCTAAAAAACTTCTGACAAAATCACCTGTTTCAGGATCAAGTGATGCTGTAGGTTCATCAAGAAGTAAAACTTTTGGATTATTAATTATTGACTTTGCAAGACTAACCCTATTTTTTTGACCAGATGACAATTCCCCGGTAAATTTATCTATAAATTCATAGAGTCTTAATTTTTCACACAGGTAGTTAATTTTTGCCTTATGTTTATTCACATCATAAAGCCTCCCATAAACTTCTAAATTTTGTCTAACTGTCAATTTTTTTGGTAACTCTATATAAGGTGATATAAAATTTAATTGATTTAATAAATCTACACGTTGATTTTCAATTTCGATTCCATTTATTAAAACCTTTCCTTTTGATGGTTTTAATAAACCTAAAATCATACCGATTGTAGTAGTTTTCCCACAGCCGTTAGGACCAAGTATCCCAATAATTTCATTTTGATTTACTTTAAAAGAAATCTCTTTTACCGCTTCTTTTGAATTATAAGTTTTTGATAATCCTATTACTTCAAGTGGTTTTTTCATTGAATCTTGATGCTCTTAATAACCTATCATTAATAGTTTTACCATATCCTCTATCAGGAATTTTACATACTGCAATCGAGCTATATTTCTTTTTTTTAATTTTTCTCAAAGTAGAATATAAATTTTTTGCAGCTTCTTTTAGATTTCCTTTTTGTGACAAAAAATAATAATTTGATTTACTTACTTTTTTCTTTCTAATCAACAAGTATGCTTCATCTTGACGAATATTTTTTGCATTAAGTCTGATGGGCAAACCTGGTGAATAATGAACCTTAAGTTGTCCTGGTGAAACGATTTTTGAAGGCTTGTTATTTATTATTATTTTTTTTCTTAGTATTTTTTGAATATTTGAAATATTCAAACCACCCAATCTTAAGATTTTAGGATTTTTTCTAAGGTCAATAATTGTTGATTCTACACCAATTGATGATTTTCCACCCTCTAGTATGTACTTAATTTTTTTCCCAAAATCTTCTTTTACATCATTGGATGTAACAGCACTAACTCTAGATGAGGGGTTAGCACTTGGAGCCGCTAAAGGAAATTCTAAAATTTTAAGTAATCTTCTTGTGACTGAGTGCCGTGGAAATCTTACTGCCAATGTATGCCTTTTATTAGTAATTATTTTTGAAATTTTTGATGATTTTTTAAGATCAAGGATAAATGTTAAAGGACCAGGACAAAATTTTTTATATAATCTAATAAAGTCATTGTTTAAATGACAATCTTTTTTCAACCTTTGAATATTCAGATAATGAACAATTAGAGGGTTATTTTTTGGTCTTTTTTTAAGCTTATATATTTTTTGACAGGCTTGGTCCGAGTAGGCATTACCTGCCAAACCATAAACTGTTTCTGTTGGTATAGCAATACACTCCCTTTTATGAAGCAGTTTTTTTGCTTTTTTAATATTTGCAAGATTCATTTTCATGTATTATCTGAGAGTATTATATGAAAGATAAAGATTTACCAAATAATTATGAATCTTCGTCTCTGGAGGAATTAACTCTCGAAGCCAATAAAATAATTGAGGATTTAGAGAGTCAAAAAGATTTACAAAATTCAATTGAAAAATATCAAAATTTAATAAAACTAAACAATATTATTGAGAAAAAATTTAAAAAAAAAGTCATCGACATCAATATAACAACTAAAGACAATATATCTAAGATAACATCCAAAAATAATGCAAAAAAAACTAAATAAAATTGCTAAAGATACAAATATTTTTTTAAAAAGATTTATAAAAAAGCAAAAAAAATCAGAGCTGATTGTCCCAATGCAATATGGATTATTTTCAGGTGGCAAAAAAATAAGATCGAAAATACTAGTTGATGTCGGTTCAATATTTAATTTAGATTATAAAACTTTATTAATTATTGGTGCTGCTGTTGAATGTATCCATGCTTATTCACTTATTCATGATGATTTACCATGTATGGATAATGATTCAATAAGACGCGGTAAGCCCTCTACTCATATCAAATTTGGAGAGTCTACAGCTGTTCTTGCTGGAAACTCACTCTTAACTATGGCATTTGAAATTTTGAGTCATAAAGATTTGAATATCAATGAAAAAACAAAAATAAGATTAATTAATAAAATTTCCGAGAGTTCTGGACATCTTGGGATTGCTGGGGGTCAATATTTAGACCTGAGCTATGAGCGTAAGAAAATTTCAGAAAAAAAAATAATTCAAATGGAAATAAAAAAAACTGGAAAACTTTTTAGTTTTTGTTGTGTAGCTCCATTAATATTAAAGAACAAAAGTAAAAAAGATATTCAAAAGTTTGAAAATATTGGAGCTGATATAGGTTTACTATTTCAGGTTGCTGATGATTTAATTGATTATAATGGAAACCTTTTAGCTGCAGGAAAAAAAACTGGAAAAGATAAGAAAAAAGGTAAAGCAACTCTTATTAGTTTACTGGGAGATAAAAATACTATTAAATATGCGAATAAGCTAATTTTAAAAATAAATACTAAGTTGAAAAAATATGGATCTAAATCTAAGAATTTAACCGAAACCTTAAATTATATTTTAAATAGAAATAAATGAAAAAAAATTACGAATTTTTAGATCAGATTAATTTTCCATCAGACTTAAAAAAAGTTCCTGAAACAAAACTGCAAAAGGTTGCTGATGAATTAAGAGAGGAAATGATCGATGCAGTATCAGTTACTGGAGGACATTTGGGTGCTAGTTTAGGTGTTGTAGAATTAAGCGTTGCATTACATTATATCTTTAATACACCAAGTGATAAATTAATCTGGGATGTAGGACACCAATGTTATCCACACAAAATTTTAACAGGAAGAAAAGATAAAATAAGAACACTTCGGCAAGGAGGGGGTCTTTCAGGATTTACAAAGCGTTCAGAAAGTGAATATGATCCTTTTGGAGCTGCTCATAGCTCCACCTCAATTTCATCAGCTTTGGGAATTGCTGAGGCAAATAAATTATCAAAAAAATCAGAAAATGTAATAGCAGTGATTGGTGATGGTGCAATAAGTGCAGGCATGGCTTATGAGGCCATGAATAATGCAGGTGCCTCAAAGACCAAAATGATTGTGATATTAAATGATAACGATATGTCAATCGCGAGGCCTGTTGGAGCAATGGGAACATATTTAGCTAAAATATTTTCTGGTAAAATTTATTTTAGTTTAAGAGAAACTATAAAATTGATTACATCAGCATTTTCAAAAAGATTTAGTGCAAAAGCTGGCAAAGCTGAAGATTTATTAAGATCAGCTGTAACTGGTGGAACTTTATTTAGTTCATTAGGTTTCTATTATATTGGTCCTATAGATGGTCATGACCTTTCCTCACTGATTCCAATTTTAAGAAATGCAAGAGACTCGAAACACCAAGGTCCTATATTAATTCATATAAAAACAAAAAAAGGCAAAGGGTATTCTTTTGCTGAAGAAGCAAAAGATCATTATCATGGGGTATCCAAATTTAATGTAAAGACTGGAGAACAGGAAAAAAGTTCCAGTAAAGTACCATCTTACACTAAAGTTTTTGCTGATACTCTGATACAACACGCAAAAAAAGATAGTAAAATAGTTGCAATAACAGCAGCTATGCCAGATGGGACTGGATTAAGCAATTTTAAAAAAGAATTTCCAGATAGAACTTATGATGTTGGTATTGCTGAACAACACGCTGTTACGTTTGCAGCTGGTTTAGCGACTGAGAATTATAAACCCTATGCAGTAATTTACTCAACATTTCTCCAGAGAGCATACGACCAAGTCGTTCATGATGTTGCAATACAGAGTTTACCTGTAAGATTTGCAATAGATAGAGCAGGATTAGTTGGAGCTGATGGACCTACACACGCAGGTAGTTTTGACACAACTTATTTAGCAACACTACCAAATTTTATTGTAATGGCTGCAAGTGATGAGGCTGAGTTAGTTAGAATGATTAACACCTCTACAGAAATTAATGATAGACCTTGTGCATTCAGGTATCCAAGAGGGACTGGTATTGGATCAATATTGCCATCAATTAATGAAAAGATAGAGATTGGAAAATCAAGAATTATTCAAGAGGGGAAAAAGTTAGCCTTAATCAACTTTGGTGCGAGATTAAATGAAACTTTAAAGGCATCAGAAGATTTAAAAAAAAAAGGTATTAATATTACAATAGTGGATGCAAGATTTGCCAAGCCGTTGGATGAAAATTTGATATGGCAATTAGCAACAACACACGAGGCAATTGTAACTATTGAGGAGGGATCAATTGGTGGATTTGGTTCTCATGTAATTGATTTTCTATCAAAAAAAGGATTAATGGACACAAATTTAAAATTTAGATCAATGAAACTTCCAGATATTTTTATTGATCAAGACAAACCTGAAAATATGTATAAACTCGCAAATTTAGATAGCATTTCTATTGAAGAACAAATTTTAGATGTATTAAATTCAAATATTATCTTACAAAAACAAAAATAAATTGATTATCCACATTGAGCTTGATTCAATAAATAATGATCAAGTAAAACGCATGATAGCATAGCTTCACCTACTGGAACTGCTCTAATTCCAACACACGGATCATGTCTTCCCTTAACAGATATGCTAGTATTTTTTCCAAATTTATTAATTGTCTTTCTGCTCTTTAAAATTGATGATGTGGGCTTTACAGCAAATGAAACAATTATTTGTTGACCAGAAGAGATGCCACCAAGAATTCCACCTGCATTATTTGAGTTAAACTTTAATTTATTTTTTGATTTTGAAATTTCATCTGAATTTTCTTCTCCAGACAATTGAGCGGAATTCATTCCTGAACCAATATTAACACCTTTTACAGCATTAATACTCATCATTGCAGATGCAATATCAGAGTCTAGTTTTGAGTAAATTGGTGCTCCAAGTCCTGCAGGAATACCATTAGCTCTAATTTCAATTATAGCACCACAAGATGAACCTGCTTTTCTAATACTTAAAAGATATTTTTCCCATATTTTAAGCATAGATTTATCAGGACAAAAAAACGGATTTTTATAAATAATCTCATCATCCCACTTGTTTGTATCGCATCCAAGAATTCCAAGTTGTGTAACTGCACCAGAAATTTTAAATTTTTTACCTAATTTTTTTTCCAAAACTTTTTTTGCTACGGCTCCTGCTGCAACTCTAGAAGCAGTCTCTCGCGCAGAAGACCTTCCACCACCTCTATAATCTCTAATTCCATACTTCTTAAAGTAGGTATAATCAGCATGCCCTGGTCTGAATTTATCCTTAATATCACTATAATCTTTTGAGCGCATATCCTCGTTATAAATTATTAAAGAGATTGGAGTTCCAGTTGTTTTACCTTCAAAGACTCCTGAAAGAATCTCTACTTTATCACCCTCTTTTCTTTGAGTAGTAAATTTAGATTGACCAGGTTTTCTTTTGTTGAGTTCTATCTGAATATCTCGTTCATTAAGGTTTATTAGTGGTGGACAACCATCTATTATACAACCAATTGCAGGACCATGAGATTCTCCCCATGTAGTGAAACGAAAAACCTTTCCAAAAGTATTAAATGACATTATTTATATTGTATAGATTATTTTGTTAAAATTATGAATGAAAAAAACTCACTAGGGCTTAATAAATGCTTTCTAGATTTGGATGATCCTTTTAAATTATTTGAAAGTTGGTACGAAGAGGCAAAAAAGAATGAAATAAATGATCCAAATGCTTTAGCTCTTGGAACTGCAACAAAACAAGGCGTTCCATCAGTAAGGATGGTGCTTCTTAAAGGTTACGATAAAGATGGATTTGTTTTTTATACTAATCTTAATAGTCAAAAAGGAAACGAAATAAAAGAAAACCCCAAAGCAACAATGTGTTTTCATTGGAAAAGTTTGCTTAGGCAAATTAGAATTGTAGGCACTTTGAGCCAAGTAGAAGATGAGGTAGCTGATAATTATTTTAATTCCAGAGCTTATGAAAGTAGAATTGGGGCTTGGGCATCAAAACAAAGTAGTGAATTAGTCAATAGGGAAGAATTGATAAAATCATTAGAAAAATTTAAAAATAAATACCAAGATCAAAATAATGTTCCAAGACCAAATCATTGGTCGGGCTGGAATTTAAAACCTACGAGCATAGAATTTTGGTTAGATGGAGATAATAGAATACACGAAAGACTAAAGTATAAATTGACAGCAAATAATGATTGGACAAAAAGTCTTTTAAGCCCCTAAAAATTTCTTGATAAACTAAAAGACGTTAAATTTTCGAGGATATTTTTTTCTTCAGAGTCTTTAAATACCGACAATGAATTTGATGACAAATTAATATAGTGCTTGGCCTTTTGATAACAACTATTTATAATATCGTATTTCTTTATTAAAGATAAAGTATATTTTAAATCATTTTGATTTCTCTCTTCTTTTGCAAAAGTTTTCTTAAGAGTTTCTTTTTCATCTTTGTTAGCTTTTTGAAACAGAAGAATTATTGGTAGTGTAATTTTTCCCTCATAGAAGTCTTGACCGATATTTTTTCCAAATAGTTTTAATTCTGAATTATAATCTAAAGTGTCATCAGCAATTTGAAAAGTTAAACCTAAATTCCTACCATAAAACTCTAAAGCTTCTTTCTCTTTAGTTTTCATTTCTGATAAAATAGCTCCTACTTTAGTTGCAGCAGCAAATAACTCAGCTGTCTTTGAAGAAATTATTTTCAAATAAGTTTCTTCAAGCATATCAACTTCACCTTTATGCTGGAGTTGCAAAATTTCACCTTGAGCAATTATTGATGATGTTGACGATAATAGTTTTAAAACTTCAATATTTCCATCTTCTACCATCATTTCAAAACACCTACTAAGAAGATAATCGCCAGCCAGAACAGATGAGTGGTTGCCCCAAATTTTATTTGGTGTTTTTTTACCTCTTCTAATTGAACCATTATCTATAACATCATCATGCATCAAAGTTGCAGCATGAATTAGTTCTACGCAAGCTGCCAAATTTATATCTCTGGTACCTTTTGTATAACCACATAACTTTGATGAACCCAAAGTTAATAAGGCTCTTAACCTTTTGCCACCAGTATTTAAATGATAATCTGTCATTTTTTTAACTAGCTCAACATTACTATCTAGTTTTGATTTAATTTTTTCTTCAACAAGCATTAACTTACTCTCAACTGAGTTTTTAAGTTGAAAGTAAGAGTTATTAATTTGTTTTTTAAGTTGAATTACGCTTCCCATAATGTGAGCAAATTAGTGTAATAAGTTTCTTTTGATACTTATCAATTGACGCACCTAAATCTTCAATTATAAGGTGTCTTTATATTAATACAAAAATTCTATAAAGTTTTGTTATGCTCTCAATTTTTAAAAAAAAGAAAATTATTCCTCATATTAAATTAGCTGGTGTTATCGGAAACGTAGGTAAATTTAAACAAGGTATAGATTTTTCAGGTCAAGAAGAGATAATTTTAAAAGCTTTTTCTGTAAAAAAAGCACCATGTGTTGCTATTACAATTAATTCTCCTGGTGGATCACCTGTTCAATCACACTTAATCTTTAATTTTATAAGACAACAAGCGAAAAAAAATAAAAAAAAAGTAATAGTTTTTGCAGAGGATATTGCTGCATCTGGAGGCTATTTGATTGCATGTGCTGGTGATGAAATTTATGCAAATTCTAGTTCAATTATTGGATCTATAGGTGTAATTTATTCGTCATTTGGTTTTACAGAGTTGATTAAAAAAATTGGAGTTGAAAGAAGAGTTCATACTGCTGGTAAAAATAAAAGCACTCTCGATCCGTTTCTTGATGAAAAAAAAGAAGATATAGAAAGATTAAAAAATATACAATTAGATTTGCATAAAGATTTCATTAACGTTGTCGAAAAAAGTAGAGGTGCAAAACTAAAGAAATCAGAAGTTGAGTTATTTTCCGGAGAGTTTTGGTCTGGAACTAAAGCTAAAGAACTTGGTTTAATTGATGAAATAGGTGATGCCAATCAAGTGTTGAGAGAAAAATTTGGAGAAGATGTAATAATCAAAAAATTTGAAAAATCTAAAAGTTGGTTAAGTAAGAAATTATCATCATCTAATGATCATGTTGATCAGGTCGCAAATATATTAGAAGAAAAATCTATTTGGCAAAAATATGGCCTCTAAAAAAAGTAAAAAAAAACCAAAATTTCAAACTTTTCAGGATACAATTTTAAACCTTCAAAAATATTGGAGTAAGCATGGTTGTATAATTTTACAACCATATGATATGGAGGTTGGAGCAGGAACTTTTCATCCAGCCACAACTCTGAGGTCACTTGGACCAAAACCATGGAAAGCAGCTTATGTACAACCTTCTAGAAGACCGACTGATGGAAGATATGGAGATAACCCTAATAGACTTCAGCACTATTATCAATTTCAAGTTATAATTAAACCCTCTCCATCAAATATAAAAAAACTTTATTTAAATAGTTTATCTACAATCGGTATTGATCATAAAAATCATGATATTAGATTTGTTGAGGATGATTGGGAAAGTCCAACTTTAGGTGCAGCAGGTCTTGGTTGGGAAGTTTGGTGTGATGGAATGGAAATAACTCAATTTACATATTTTCAACAAATGGCTGGCTTTGAATGCAAACCTGTTTCAGTAGAAATTACTTATGGTTTAGAAAGAATTTGTATGTTCACACAACAAAAAAATAATGTTTATGATTTAATTTGGAATAACGAAAATGTTGAATACAGAGATGTTTTTCATCAAGCGGAAAAAGAATTTTCGGCTTATAACTTTGAACATGCTAATACCTCGAATCTGTTTAAAATATTTGATATGTTCGAAAGTGAGGCTAAATCATTAATAAATAAAAAAATATCGCTCCCAGCTTATGATCAATGCTTAAAAGCAAGTCATGTATTTAATATCCTTGATGCAAGAGGAGCTATCAGTGTTGCCCAGAGAGCAGAATATATTGGACGTATAAGAGAAATTACAAAATCTGTTGCTTCAATTTGGATTGATACACAAATATAAAATGGCAGAATTTTTTTTAGAATTATTTAGTGAGGAAATTCCAGCTGATTTACAAAAAAATTTTCGCGAAAAACTTTTAGAGGAATTTAGAGAATATTTTATTAATAAATCTATAAAATCAAAAAAAAGTTTTTCATTATCAACTCCAAACAGAGTAATTATTGTATTTGAGGGTTTACAAAAAAAAATTAAAGTTGGGTCTGAGGAAAAAAAAGGACCCAAAACTAGTGCCCCTGTAGAAGCAATTGAGGGTTTTTTGAGATCAAATAAAATTGACAAAAAACAACTTACTAAACGTGATGCAGAAAAAGGAGAATTCTACTTTTTTAAAACACTCCCAAAAACATTGAACACTTCAGATTTGTTAAAAGATTTAATACCAAAACTTTTAGGTAACTACCAATGGAAAAAATCAATGAAGTGGGGTGAATTTAACCTTAATTGGGCAAGACCATTAAAGTCTATTTTATCAGTGTTTGATGAAAAAATAATAGATTTTAAATTTTACCATCTAACTTCGTCTAATAGGACTTTTATTGATAAGGATTATGAAGAAAAAACAGGAGTATTTAAAAATTTCAAATCTTATGAAAGATTTTTGAAGATACACGGAACGATTGTTGATCAAACTAAAAGAAAACAAATTATTCAAAAGGAATTCACAAAGATATTAAGTAAAAAAAAATTATTTATTTTAGAAAATTTAAAATTATTTGATGAGGTTGTGGATTTAGTTGAATGTCCAAACGTTTTACTATGTGATTTTGATAAAAAATTTTTGTCGATCCCGAAGGAAATACTTATTTTGACTATGCAGTCACATCAAAAATATTTTCCTACGATTGATAAAAATAATCAAATTACAAATCAATTTTTACTCGTTGCAAATAAAAAAGACCAAAAAGGGTTAATCAAACTTGGAAATCAAAGAGTTGTTGATGCTAGATTGAGCGATGCAGAATTTTTTTGGAATAAAGATAAAACACAAAATTTAGTGAAAAAGGTATCTGAACTAAAAAGAATTAATTTTTTCAAGGGACTTGGAACCTATTTTGATAAAGTTCAGCGAATGAGAAAATTAGGTGGAATGATATCTGATGAATTGTTAATTAGTAAAGAAAAAGTAGAGTTATCAGCATCTATTTGTAAAACAGATTTAACTTCTGATTTAGTTGGTGAGTTTCCTGAATTACAGGGAATTATGGGAGGCTATTTTTCCGCTCAACAAGGTTTTGATAAAGATATTTGTTTATCAATAACTGAACAATATTTACCGATTGGATTAGATTCAAATGTACCAAAAAAACCTTTCAGTATTGCTTTATCGATGACAGACAAAATAGATAATCTTGTTGGTTTTTTTGGGATTGATGAAAAACCCACAAGTTCAAAAGATCCTTTTGCACTTAGAAGAGTGGCGCTCGGCATAATAAGAATAATAATTGAAAATAAAAAAGATTTAAAATTAAACGATTTATTAAATTATTCTATTGGTTTATATCAAGAACAAAATTTTACCCTTGTAAATGATGAATTAAAAAAAGATTTAAGTAATTTCTTAAAAGATAGATTTAGATATTATCTTAAAGAAAAAGAGATTCGATTTGATATCATTGAAGCTTCAATTTCAAATTTTTCAACAAATAAATTGTTTTCATCTTTCGAAAAAGCAAGATGTGTAAATAAAATAATAAATAATCAAATTGGTATAGATATAACCTCAAGTTATAAAAGGGCTTCCAATATACTTCAAAGTGAAATGGAAAATAAAGAAATTGAAATAACTAATTCAACTGATCCTGGTATTTTTAAAAGCGATTATGAAAAAAATTTGTTTAAAAAGATTACTGATATAAAGAAGTATTATTCAGGTATAGATAATAATGAAAATTTTGAAGAATCTTTATCGGTCTTAGCTGGAGCAAAAAAAGAAGTTTTCGAATTTTTTGATAATGTCAAAGTTAATGAAGATAATGAAGATTTAAGAAAAAATCGTTTGGAACTTATAAATATGTTATGTAAAACCTTTCAAAATTTTATGAATTTTCAATTGTTAAAAGCAAATAATGAATAAGTTAATTGTAAATTTTAAATCTAAAGACTCTAAAAAAATTAAAAATCCCAAAAATTTTTTAGGAGGCAAAGGTGCTAATTTATCGGAAATGGGAAGAATGGGTCTTCCAGTTCCGCCTGGATTTACAATTTCAACAAACGTCTGTGATCTTTTTTACCAAAATAAAAAGAGATTGAATTCTTCATTGACAAATCAAATTAAAAAAGAGTTAAAGATAATTGAAAAAGATGTAAAAAAAAAATTTGGGGATTTAAAAAATCCACTTTTATTATCTGTGAGATCCGGTGCTAGAGTATCTATGCCTGGTATGATGGATACAATACTTAATCTTGGTTTGAATGACAAAACTGTTAAAGCACTAGCCAACAAAACCTCTAACGGAAGATTTGCCAAAGATAGTTATAGAAGATTTATTCAAATGTATGGAAATGTTGTTCTTGGAGTAGAAAGTTATCATTTTGAGGAACTTATAGAAAATTATAAATTAACCAAAGGAGTTTTGTTGGATACAGAACTTGATGAAAATGATTGGGATGGTTTGATAAAAGATTTTAAAAATATTGTTAAAGAAAAAACAAAAAAAGAATTTCCCCAAGATGTTTATCAACAATTATTTGGAGCAATAAGTGCAGTATTTTTATCTTGGGAAAGTAATAGAGCTAAAATTTATAGAAAGTTAAATCATATACCATCTGAATGGGGCACAGCAGTTAATGTGCAATCTATGGTTTTTGGAAATATGGGAAATGATTGTGCTACTGGAGTTGTTTTTACAAGAAATCCGTCAGACGGATCAAATAATATTTATGGAGAGTATTTAATTAATGCTCAAGGAGAGGATGTAGTAGCGGGAACAAGGACACCGCAATATATAACGAAAAAAGCCAAACGAGAGGCAAAAGTTGAGGCACTTTCTATGGAAGAGTCTATGCCAAAAGTTTATTTTGAGCTTCATAAAATTTTAAAGAAGTTAGAAACGCACTATAAAGATATGCAAGATGTGGAATTTACAGTTGAAAATGAGAAATTATGGATCCTACAAACTAGGTCAGGTAAAAGGACTGCAAAATCAGCTGTAAAGATTGCTGTAGACATGGTTAAAGAAAGATTGATTTCTAAAAAGCAAGCTATTCTTAGAATAGATCCTAATTCTTTAGACACATTGCTACACCCTACTTTAGATGAAAAAAGTTCACTAGAAATAATTGCTAATGGTTTGCCTGCTTCGCCGGGAGCTGCTAGTGGTAAGGTAGTATTCACATCTGAAGAAGCTGAGAGACTAAATAATATGATGCAAGATGTGATATTAGTTAGAGTAGAAACTTCACCAGAGGATATTCAGGGTATGTATGCTTCTAAAGGGATATTGACTGCAAGGGGAGGAATGACAAGCCACGCAGCTGTTGTCGCAAGAGGCATGGGCAGACCATGTGTTTCAGGTTCAAGTGAAATTGATATTGATTATGAGAAAAAAATTTTTAAAACTGCTTCAGTAGAAATTAAAGAAGGTGATATAATCACGATTGATGGATCTTCTGGAAGAATTATTTTAGGAAGTGTAACAACAGTAAAACCTGAAATTTCAGGAGATTTTTCAAAATTAATGAGCTGGGCTGATAATATTAGAAAACTTAAAGTTCGAACAAACGCAGAAACTCCTTTAGATACAAAAGTTGCAAGAGATTTTGGAGCAGAGGGAATTGGTTTATGTAGAACAGAGCATATGTTTTTTGATGAAGAAAGGATTATTTCTGTCCGAGAGATGATACTTTCTAAAACTAAAGAAGATAGACTAAAAGCACTTAAGAAGCTTTTACCACATCAAAAAAAAGATTTTGTTGAAATATTCAAAATTATGCACGGATTACCAGTAACTGTTCGATTACTTGATCCTCCATTGCATGAGTTTTTACCAAAATCTGAAAAAGAAATTTCAGAGGTCGCGGATGTAGTTGGTTTAAGTATTAAAGAGGTAAAATCACGAATTGACGAACTTCATGAGCAAAATCCTATGCTAGGACACAGGGGCTGTAGATTAGGTATTTCATTTCCCGAAATATATGAAATGCAGTGTGAGGCAATTTTCAAAGCCTTGTCTGAGCTAAAAAAAAATAAACAAAAATTTGCATTTCCTGAAATAATGATCCCACTAGTGTCGACTGAAGCAGAAATCAAAATAATGAAAGATCTTGTAATCAACACTGCAGAAAATGTACAAAGAGAAAATAAAGTAAAAATTGATTTTTTAGTTGGAACGATGATTGAGTTACCAAGAGCAGCAATTAAAGCAAAAGATATTGCTAAACATGCAGAGTTTTTTAGTTTTGGGACTAACGATTTAACACAAACTACTTTTGGTATTAGTAGAGATGATAGTGGAAAATTTTTAAACGATTATATTGAAAACAAGATTTTTTCAATAGATCCATTTATTTCTATAGATGAAGGTGTGGAAGATTTAGTGGAGATAGCAGTTACTAAAGGAAAAAAACAAAACAATAAAATAAAGTTGGGCATTTGTGGTGAACACGGGGGTGATCCAAAGAGTATTTATTTTTGCTCAAAAATAGGTCTTAATTATGTCTCATGCTCTCCTTATAGAGTTCCAATAGCGAGATTAGCTTCAGCTCAAGCTGAAATCAAAAAAAGTTATAAATCTTAGAAATTATTTAAAAGTTTTGAAAATCAAAATTTTTTTTTATATTTTAAATAGTTTATTAATTATTCTTTTTAACTATCATTAATGAACTTGTAGACTCTAAAAAAATGATAATTATTTTTTTATCCTTAGAGACTATCATGTCTCTTACTCTTTCATTAAGTAAAATATAATTGTCATCAATTACTTTATTTCTCTCATTATTGAGTTTGATATAATGAAGACCTAAATCTTGATCTATAATTTCATTTCCCATTGCACCTACTAAAAATTCAGTATCTGACTGATTTAAAGAAATGGTTTGACTTATACCTATTGAAGGATCAAAATATTTTATTGGCTCTTCAAATCCAAATTTTTTATGTGATTTATTTAATGGTGCTTCTTTCAAAATCTTATCTGAATAGTTTTTTGCATAATGTTCGCCATAGGAGGATATTGGCCATCCAAAATTTTTGACTTTAGAGAATGGATTATTATTAATATTAATTTCATCACCACCCTTTGGCCCATGTTCTGTTGATAAAATAAAATCAAATTTATTGCTATAATATAATCCTTGAGGATTTCTATGACCTAAAGAAACAACTTCGGAATTTTTGCTTTGAATATTTATTTTTAGAATTTTCCCATAGTCACTTTTAACATCTTGTGAAAGTGGTCTATTTCTAAAATCTCCAGTTGTAAATAGTAAATTGGAATTATCTAAATTAACAATTCTTCCTCCTGCACCTTGTGGCGCCCAGTAACCATGATTATTATTTATATCAACACAGTTTTGAGTTTTAAAAAATAATTTGAAGTTTAAGAATTGTTCATTTAAATCAGCAGCAACTATTTTAAGATCATGACAATTATTTTTTTGTTCTCCTATATAGGAAACATATAATTTATTGTCATCTATGTGAATGTCTTTGATACCATATTGTTCGTTAAAATAAAATTTTTCATATTTGATGAGTGAATTTATATTTGAATTAATTTTTTGAAATGTTTTTATATCATTTAAATTTGCAAAAGCAAAAATTCCATCATAAGTAGCTATAAATAAATTTTTATCTTTGTTATAAAAGTCTATGTAGGCAGTAGCGACAGCCCCACGATTTCCATTAAATAAAATGTCATCAGTTGTATATTTTGTAAATGAATAATTTTTAAAATTGTCAAATTTTTTATCGATAAAAACTTTTTTAAAATTAATTTCAGTTTTGTTAACTATATCATTAATATTCTTTCCATTTTCGAATAATTTTTTTTGTATTTTAGCTAATTGATTATTTCTTGTCTTAAATTGTTGTATTAAATTTTGAATTTCATTTTTTTTGGACGCAGAATTTTTTTTATTTATTTGATGTCCAATTATTAGTAAGGAAATTAAAAATACGATAATTACAAGGTAAATTATATTTGCTTTTACTTTCATTAAACCTCTACTACACCCTTAGTTTAAATTTTACTAAATAAATTTTTCAAATTCTGAGCGACAAAAAACACATCTAGGGGGCGTTCTGTTGCCAGGTGCCCCGAACCCCGTTTACCTAATTAACAAAGTTAATTAAGCAGCAATTGCGTAACTTTCGTTAGCATTTATAAATTAGTCCTTTGCGGAGGAACAATTCCGAACGAAAGAATAGCCTTTAGTCACCCGTCGAATCTAGTTCACCCCCATAAGTTGTAATTGGTGGAGGTGGTGGGTACTGCCCCCACGTCCGCAATGGTTATTACGAAATTCGTTTATCGTCATAGTTGGAAAACCAACTTTATTAATATAAAAGGAATCGCAAGAGATTCAATAGCAATCATGAAATTAACTAAAGAACAATCTGAGGAAATTAAGAGTCAGCAGTCTCAAAATAATAAAACAAAAAGAGTAGTAGTTTCTGATCTGGAAGATATTCTGTATGAGGCAATGCCAGCTTTAGATCATGGTTTTGTAAGGGTAGTTGATTATATGGGTGATGATACATCTATTGTTCAAGCTGCAAGAGTTTCTTATGGAAAAGGAACTAAACAGGTATCAACAGACTCTGGATTGATAAAATATTTGATGCGTCATTGGCATAGCACGCCATTTGAAATGTGTGAAATTAAATATCACATCAAATTACCGATTTTTATAGCACGTCAATGGATAAGACATAGAACCGCAAATGTTAATGAATATTCTGCAAGATATTCTATTTTAGATAAAGAGTTTTACTTACCAACCTCTGAAAATTTGGCAGCTCAATCAACAAGTAATAGACAAGGAAGAGGAGATATCCTTGAGGGAAGTCAAGCAAAAGAGGTTTTAGAGCTTTTGAAAAATGATGCTGAGAGAACTTATTCCAATTATGAAACCATGCTTAATGAAAGATATGATGGATCAACCATAGATGATAATAGAAAAGGTTTAGCCAGGGAACTTGCTAGAATGAATTTAACGTTAAATACTTACACTCAATGGTATTGGAAAACAGATCTTTTAAATTTAATGAATTTTTTAAGACTCAGAGCTGATCATCATGCTCAATATGAAATTAGAGTTTATGCAGACATTATGTTGGACACCTTAAAAAAATGGGTACCAATTACCCATGAGGCTTTTATGGATTACAGAGTGGGTGGTACAGAAGTTTCTGCCAAAGGAAACGTTGTTATTCAAAAATTAATTAAAGGTGAAAATGTCTCTTTAGAAAGTTCTGGTTTGTCAAAAAGGGAATGGAATGAGTTAATGGAAGCTTTTAGTCTTAAAGATAAGTTGATTTAATTTTATTAGCAAAATCTATATAAATTTTTGAAATTTCATTATTTGGATCTTCTTCAACTATTGGTTTTCCATTATCACTCGTCTTTCCTATCTCAGGTTTAATCGGTATTTCACCCAAAAATTCTTTATTGTATTCTTCTGAGGTTTTACGAACTCCACCCTCGCCAAAAATTTTATATTTTTTATTATCATCTCCAATGAAATAACTCATATTGTCTACAAGTCCTAAGATTTTTACTCCTAGTTTATCAAACATTTTAATTCCTCTTTTTACATCTAGCAAAGCAACCTCTTGAGGTGTAGAAACTATGATTGCTCCATCTATTTTTATTTCTTGTGAGAAAGTCAATTGTGTATCTCCTGTACCAGGAGGCATGTCTATTATTATAAAGTCTAAATTTTTCCAATTTACTTTTTGAGTAAAAGTTCTTATGGCACTAGTCACCATTGGACCTCTCCAAATCATTGGAGTTTGCTGATCAGTAAGAAAACCAATAGACATACATTGAATATCATACTTAATAATAGGATCTAGTTTTTGGCCATCACTTTTTGGTTTTTCATTGATCCCAAACATTTTTGGTATTGATGGTCCATAAATATCTGCATCTAGTAAACCAACTTTACAGCCTATATGCTTTAATGCTATTGCAAGGTTGGTTGCAAAAGTTGACTTTCCAACCCCTCCTTTTGCACTAGAGATAGCAATAGTAAATTTTGTTCCAATAATTGGATTTTTTGTAAATACCTTTCGCCCACTAACTTTGCTCGTTGCGGCACTTAGTTCTGGCTTTTTATCTGGCATTATTTGATCTTAGCTTGTTTTTGTGAAATTAGACACTATATAGATAGTCTATGTCAGATGATTTTCAACAAAGAGGTGGCAGTCCTTGGGGATCACCCCCAGGTGGAGGTGGAAATGGTAATGGCTCTGGAAGGGGCCCAAGACCACCAGATGTAGATAAAATTATAAAAGAGTTTCAAGAAAAGATTAAAAAATTTTTACCAGGTGGTAGTTCATCTGGAGGTAAACAAGCTATTTTAGTTTTAATTATTTTGGGTTTTGTTTGGTTAGCAAGTGGTCTTTATAGAGTGCTTCCAGATGAACAAGGTGTTGTTTTAAGATTTGGAAAGTTTGTTAAAACAACTCAACCAGGTTTAAATTATCATATTCCTTTCCCAGTAGAGTCTGTCTTAACACCAAAAGTAACAAAAGTTAATAGGATCGATATTGGTTTTAGGTCAGAGAGAGATAGTGGTTTTTCATCAGCAGCAGGGGGCGTAGCAGATGTTCCTCAAGAAAGTTTAATGCTTACTGGTGATGAAAATATCGTAAACATAGATTTTTCAGTTTTTTGGGTAATAAAGGATGCAGGTAATTTTTTATTTAAGATTCAAGATCCAGAAGGAACAGTTAAAGCTGCAGCAGAAACAGCGATGAGAGAAGTAATCGCAAGATCTGATATTCAGCCAATTTTAACTGAGGGGAGATCTTTAATTGAAACAGATACACAAGAAATAATCCAAAAGATCTTAGATGAATACACATCAGGAATTCAAATCACTCAAGTTCAAACGCAAAAAGCAGACCCACCTGATCAAGTAATTGATGCTTTTCGAGACGTGCAAGCTGCTAGAGCAGACATGGAAAGATCAAAAAATGAAGCTGAAGCCTACGCTAATGATGTAATCCCAAGAGCACGAGGTGAAGCTGCAAAAATTTTACAAGCTGCAGAAGCTTATAAAAAAGAAGTGGTAGCTAAAGCAGAGGGTGAAGCAAGTAGGTTCTTGGCTATTTATAATGAGTATAAAAAAGCAAAATCAGTTACTCAAGAAAGAATGTATTTAGAAACGATGGAAAAAGTTTTGGCTGACATTGATAAAGTAATCATTGAAAAAAATGCTGGTTCGGGTGTTGTTCCATATTTACCATTACCTGAATTAAAAAAGAAAGTGACTAATTAAAATGAAAGCAGGTAAAATTATTGCAGGTTTAGTTGTTTTTATTGCAGCAACGCTATTCTTTTCAATATTTATTGTTAAAGAAGTTAATCAAGCAATTGTACTTCAATTTGGTGATCCAAAAAGAATAATTTTAAAACCTGGTTTGAACTTTAAATTACCATTTATTCAAAACGTTGTATTTCTTGATAAACGAATTTTAAATTTAGACACACCACCTGAGGAGGTGATTGCATCAGATCAAAAACGATTAATTGTTGATGCTTTTGCAAGATTTCAAATTATAGATCCTCTTAAGTTTTATATCTCAGTTGGAAATGAGAGAGTTGCAAGATCTAGATTATCAACAATTATCAATTCAAGAATTAGGAATGTATTAGGTCAGCAAGAGCTACAAACGCTTTTATCAGAGGATAGAACGAAACAAATGGCTTTAATTCAAGAGGGTGTAAACAATGAAGCACAAAATTTTGGTATTGAAATTGTAGATGTAAGAATTAAACGTGCTGATCTTCCTCAAGCAAATAGTGATGCGATCTTTAGAAGAATGCAAACAGAGAGGGAGAGAGAGGCAAAAGAGTTTAGAGCAAAAGGTGCTGAAATGGCGGTCACGATAACATCGACTGCTGATAAAGAAGTGACAGTTATTTTAGCGGATGCACAAAAAAAATCTGAGATTATGAAAGGAGAAGGCGATGGAAAAAGAAATAATATTTTCGCTAATGCTTTTGGCCAAGATCCAGAATTCTTTGCTTTTTACAGAGCTATGCAGGCTTACGAAAAAGCTTTAATTGGTGGAGAGACTTCATTAATATTATCTCCTGATAGTGAGTTCTTTAAATTTTTTGGAAACATAAAACCAAAATCACAATAAACTATTCATGAAAGAATTGATCATTGCCTTTGGTCTATTCTTGTTTATTGAGGGAATTTTATATGCCATATTTCCATCAAAAATGAAAAGTATGTTAAAAAAATTAGAACTTATTAAGGATAGTCAGTTAAGATCGGGTGGATTAATCTTTGCAGTATTAGGTTTTATAATTATTTATTATATGAAGAACTAAAATGATAAGAATTAATACACTATTTATAGCGATTATTTTGATTGTAGGTCCTCAATTAAAAACGTTTGCTCAAAATCATCCTAGTTCGTTTGCTGATTTAGCAGAAAAGTTGATGCCATCTGTGGTTAATATCTCAACAACTACAATGGTCAAAACACAAACTAATCCTTTCCCTTTTCAATTTCCTCCAGGTTCACCATTTGAGGATATGTTTAAAGAATTTGGAACACCACAAGAAAGACCATCAGCAGCTTTAGGATCAGGTTTTATTATAGATGAAAAAGGGATTGTTGTTACAAACAATCACGTCATTCAAGATGCAGATGATATTATCATAAGAGTAGGTGACAAAGAAATTAAAGCTAAAGTTTTGGGTGCTGATCCATTATCAGATATCGCAGTGCTTAAACTTGAGACAAATGAAAAATTCAAACCAGTTCAATTTGGTGACTCTGATAAAGCAAGAATTGGTGATTGGGTAATAGCAATTGGTAATCCCTTTGGTTTAGGAGGAACGGTAACTTCAGGAATTATTTCTGCAAGAAATAGATCGATAGGTTTAAGTAGGTACGAAGATTATATTCAGACTGATGCATCTATCAATCAAGGAAACTCTGGTGGGCCTTTATTTGACATGAACGGAAATGTGATTGGAATTAATACAGCTATCCTTGGAAGGAATGGATCAATTGGAATTGGTTTTTCAATCCCTTCAAATAGTGCAAAAATAGTTATTGATCAGTTAGTTGAGTTTGGAGAAACAAAAAGAGGTTGGCTGGGTGTAAGAATTCAAGATGTTACAAAAGAAATTGCAGAAGTTGAAAAATTAGATAAACCTCGTGGAGCATTAGTTGCAAGTGTTGCAGAGAACAGTCCATCTGCTAAAGCAGGGGTAAAAGCTGGTGATATCATTTTAGAATTTGATGGCGAAAAAATAAATCAGATGAAGGAACTTCCAATGATTGTTGCAAGAACTGCAGTTGGGAAAAAAGTAGAAGTTAAAATTTGGAGAAATAAAAAAGAAATTGTTAAAATTGTTACACTTGGAAGATTAGAAACTTCAGAAGATTTTAAAGTTTCAGAAAAAACAGAAAGTCCAAAAGAAACAGAGATAAGAGATTTAAAAATAACTGTGAGGCAGATTAATAAAGAAGATATAAAATCGCGAAACTTACCAAATCAAACATCTGGATTAGTTGTGACTAAGATGGCAAATGATAGCCCTTTATTAAATTCTGTTGAAGTTAATAGCATCATTTTAGAAGCCCAAAAGAAAAAAATAAGAAATGTAAATGATTTAAACCAAATAATTAAACAAGTTTTAAATAGTAATCAAAAAACTATTTTATTAGTTATCTACAATAGCCAAAATCAAAGACGATATATTGGTGTTAAATTAGATTAATTAATGGATTTGAAATCCAAAATTATTTTAATTTATGGTCCAACAGCATCTGGTAAATCTAATTTTGCAATCAAACTTGCAAGAAAAATTAAGGGTGAGATCATTAATGCTGATAGCATGCAGGTATATAAAGAATTAAAGATTTTATCTGCAAGACCTATACCAAAAAATTATAAAAATATTAAGCATCATTTATATGGATTTCAAAGTGTAAAAAAAAACTTTTCTTCAGGAGATTGGTTAAAATTAGTTAATAAAAAGATTCTAGATATAAAAAAAAGAAAAAAAACACCTATTCTTGTGGGTGGTACAGGTTTATATTTTAAAGCAATAATAGAGGGTTTAGTAAATATTCCAAATATTCCAATTCGATTAAGATCAAAAATAAGGTTGTTACATAAAAAAATTGGAGCGAAAAAGTTTTTTTTAGAATTAATCAAGTTAGATCCAATATCAAAAAATTTTATTAAACTCGCAGACACTCAAAGAGTAATCCGCGCTTATGAAGTAAAATTATTTACAAAAAGATCAATTCACGATTGGTTTAAAAGTACACAATCAGATTACGAAAAAGATGATTTTTTTAAAATTTATATTGATTATCCAAGAGCTGAGTTAATTAAGAGAATTGAGGATCGAACAGAATATATGATTAAAAATGGAGCAGTCTCAGAGGTAAAAAAATTTATAAAACTAAAGGTTCCAAAAGTTAAAACTGCCTCTAAGGCTATCGGAATTGCAGAAATTAAAGAATATCTTAAGAAAAAAATTGAGATATCAGAGGTAATTGAAAAAATATCAATAAAGACTAGGCAATATGCAAAGAGACAATCTACTTGGGGCAGAGGCAATATGATGGATTGGAACAAAATAAAGTCAGAGGATCTAAATAAATTTTTAAAAAAGATTTAGATATCACGTAGTAATTCTTGACCAATAAGCACAACTTCAGCTAGATTGGATGAATGTCTAAATTATATACAGGTGCTGAAATTGTATTCAAATGTCTTGAAGATCAAGAAGTGGATTTTATTTTTGGTTATCCAGGTGGTGCGGTATTACCCATTTATGATGAATTAAAAAATCATAATACTATAAAGCATATTTTAGTTAGACATGAACAAGGTGCAGGTCATGCTGCAGAAGGTTATGCAAGATCATCAGGCAAACCGGGTGTTGTACTTGTGACTTCTGGACCTGGTGCAACAAATGTTGTTACCGCATTAACAGATGCTTACATGGACT
>CACONR010000004.1 GCA_902628565.1 uncultured Pelagibacteraceae bacterium | reverse complement strand
TTTTATAAATTAGATAATTCACAAGATTTGATTTTTAGAATAAGAAATTTTGGAGAATACAATTCTAGGTTTATTTTAAATGATATAAGCATATACTATAAAGATTAAAAAATTTAAATGTATTATACTTCAAAAGAATTAAAAAAATTTGGTGTTAAAAAAATTGGAAAGTCTGTAAAAATTAGTAACCTTGTGAAATTTTATAATTTCAAAGGTTCTATCAGCGACAATACAAGAATTGATGATTATGTTATTTTAAAAGGTAATATAAATATTGGTAAACATGTTCATATATCGTCATTTTGTATTCTTACAGCGCCAAATGTAAAAAGCTCGATAACAATTGGAGATTTTAGTGGAATATCAGCTCACACTTCAATTTACGCAGTTAGCGACGATTTCACTAAAAGTTTTTTAGTTAATCCTACAGTTAAAAAAAATTATACTAAACCTCAATTAGGACATATAAAAATTGGAAAATGTTGTTTGATAGGTTTAAAATCTACTTTATTACCAAAATGTAATTTAAAAGATTTTGTATCTATCTCAGCTAACTCAGTTGTAAATGAAAAAATAGATACAGGTAATCTTTTGATTCAAAGAGCTAAAAATAAATTAATCAAAACCAAAGATATTAAAAAATTAAAAAGATTAATTAAAAATTATAAACACTAAGTGTTTTGTTAATTTAATATATTATTTTTCTTCAATAGTTGTTTAATTTCTTTTACAGAATAACTTTCTGATAATTCGACGATTTTTTCTACTTTTCCATCTGTTGCTTCGTCCAATGCAGTAAGTATACTCAAATGTCCTAATGAGTCCCATTCAGGTATATCTTTTGATATTGTTTTATCATTTATATTTTTTACACCCAGTGCTTTTTCAATTATTTTTAGTAATTCTTTTTCAGTCATTTTATTTCTTCATACTTTCTTTTAGCAAACTCTCCCTCAGAAGGATTTGAAAAACTTGGGTTGTAATAAAATTCACATTTATCAAAATGATAATGTATTACTTGGCTTTTTCTCGTAGAGTTTTTTTTTATCATTTTTGATCCACCATGTAATAAATTGGCTGCCCAAATTATTGCCTGTCCTTGTCTAACATAAATCTTTTTTTTTTTAAATCTTTTAATCTTAATTATTTTCTTAATATAGTTTTCGTAATGTCTATAAGATTTTTTTAAAGATTGAAGTGATTTAGGTCTCTTTACCCCTAAAGTATTATAATCTACAATAGGTAATTTGTGACTACCAGGGACTAAAACTATTGGACCATTAAACTTATTTGTTTTTTCTAATGCTACCCAAGCACCAGCTAGATATAATGGTGGCATAGATGCAAAATGCATATAATCTGAATGCAAAGGTTGTTCAGTTCCTTTTAGAAAATTTATAGTTGATATTGGGATTGGTTTTTTTTCATATAAAAATTGTAAAATATCTAAAATTTTCTTATTCATTGCTAACTTTTTAACATTTTGACTGAATTTCCACGCCTCAATTACTCTAGGACTATCATTATAATGAAACATTTTTGGATTTTTTTTAAAATCATTATTTTTAATCTTTGAATTCAAATCATAATCAATTTTACGAATTAAGTTTTTATTTAATTTAAGATCAATTACTACATATCCATCTTGATTATACTTTTTAGCAAGCTGATGGTATTTTTTATTTTTTTTATTTAGATCAAAATTAAATAAAGGAGACTCAGTCCAAGGAATATTAGTATTGAAATATTTATTTAAATGTTTCATATTTTTATGCAATAAATCTCAGTAAAGCACAATTTTTTTCCAAAATATTCTTTAAAGTCAATAACATCATTCTTTTTTAAATTTTCAAGTAATTTTTCTTGACCATTAAATTCCTCTGGCAAGAACCAAGTTTTTTTGTTTAAACATTTATAATTTTGAAAATTATCATTTAAAAACTTTAAAATTTTTTTCCTGTTAGATAAAGAAATCACAGGAAAAAAAATGAATGATTTATTAATATTATTATCTTTAAAAAATTTTAGGAATTCGATCGTAAATTTTGTTCCATCTGTTCCAGAATTATTTTCAACACTTTTGTACCAAGGTGATATTATCGAAATATCATGTGCAATAGCTGATACATCACTAATATAGACATTAAATTTTTTATTCTTCCATGGATTTAAAACATTTCCTTTTAATACTTCACCATTTTGATTATATAATTCTAAATTCTTTTTAGTATTTTCGACTGCATTACTTGAAATATCTGAAAAGTATGATTTTTCTTTAATCTTTAATTTTTTTTTTAATACAATTCCAATAATCCCACATCCACATCCTATATCGACTAAATTAATTTTCTTCATTTTCTTAATTTTTTCATAACAACTTTCAATCATCAACTTGGTTGTAAGATTTGGTTCGAATACGTTTTTATCAAGAATCATTTTATATTCTTGATTAAAAACCGTTAGGGATTTCATAATCATTCTGTAAAAACTATATTTCTACAATCGGGATATTCTACTTTTTTTGGTTCAAAATTTCCATCTTGCCTGTATTTTTTTAGAAGTTCAGAAAGTTTAATTGCATGCTCAATTGGCATATTATAATGATATCCGATTTGAAATTCTTTTTGTTTTATCCAAGGTTGAAAAGATAAATCTCTTCCATCAAAACTCATTCTCTTAGCTTTGTCATAAAATTCTTTTGAATCGCACAAGATGGCTCCCCCTCTTTTATTATCAATTGGTTTTCCATTTCCAAAACTGATGCATTGTAGTTGATTTTTTCTATACATTTTAGGTTTTAGAAGTCTTGCACTATCCCATATATTTGATCCATGCAAGTTGTACTCACCTATCCAATCTTCATCGGTTAGTTCAAATTTTAAATTTAATTTTTTAAAAGTCATAGGCACACTTAAATATGTGTATGCTGTAGATTTTATGGACACTGGTTTCTGTATTCTTAAACAAATTTCGATAGCATGGGTGCAACAGTCAGTTGCTATAGCATACTTACTAGAAGTAAATTCTGCTAATTCTTCCTCAAATTTAGATACATTTTCGTACATTAAGTTTTTAAACCAGTAATTTGTAAAACATATCTATCTTTTTCACTTAAATTTGCAGCCATATGATTTACTTGATTTTTCCATCCAAAATAACTACCAGCTTTTGCGTAACATAATTTATCTTTTATCCATAATTGTTGACCGGGTAATGAATTCTCTAGAAATACAATAATTCTAATTATTTTTTTGCTATTTTTAATATTATTTTTTTTCATATAAACTTTATACTTATCAGAATGAAATGGTAAGACTTGGCCAGGGATCATTTTGTTCACTGCAACAACAGTTTTTTTTAATCTAAATTTTTCAGCTATTTTGGTTAATTTTTTACCAACTTTGTTACATAAAAAAACTTCAAAATTATTGAATTTTTTCATATATTTTTTCTCTAAGTTACCATTGTAACTAGTAGCATATTTCTTTTTTTTAAATTTAAGATTTTTAAAATCTTTTTTTTCCCAAGTAACGTTAATTTTGCCCTTTAACATAGATTATCAATATAAAAAATATTTGTGGATTTAAACAAAAAATTTACAAGTTATTAGCTTACCTTATTCACTAATTTAACAATATTCCCACTGGAATCAGAACTTATATCTGAAAATTTTTCAAAATCAGATTCTTTATGAAAAATCTTATTAAATTTAGAGTCTGAAAAATGGTACCATAGGTCCCAAATTTTTTTTTTATGTTTTACTTGGACAATCGGATTGAAATGTTGATCAATGTAAGACAAAAATATTATATCACTATTCAATGTCAATTCTTCGAAATTTTTGACTCTTGTAGCATTAAATGTTTCACTTAAATAAGGGTCATAATAAAATACTTTTATGTTTAAACTCTCTAAAAAATTCATCATTTTAATAGAGTAACTTTCCTCAAAACATTGTGTATTAGACTTATAGCCAAGACCCAAAAAGCCAAAAGATTTTATTTTGTGATTATTTTTTAAATTAGATACAACTTTATATAGATTTTCTATTGTGGCATTATTTATTCTTTGCACCTCATCTGAAAAAGAATTTTGAATATTGTGGTCTAGACAAAATTTTTTAAGAGATAAATTATCTCTTGGTAAACAAGGACCTGAATATGGTCCACCAGGCAACATAAACTTAGTTCCTATTCTAGAATCTAAGCCAACGGACTCCAACACTCTTAGGTCGCTTATATCATCAAAATCTTTACAAATATTTTTTACAAAATTTGAATAAGAAATCTTAGTAGTTAAATAAGTGTTAACTAACAATTTTGTCAATTCGGCTTCTTTAAATTTTAAAAGCTTAATTTTGGGATTTTTGTACAAAGAATTATAAAATTTTGTTATTTTTTTTGCAGCATATATACTTGATGATCCAATTAACAAATAGTCAGGTTCTTCAAGATTTCTAATAACAGATCCCAATGCAACAAAATATGGGTTATATATAATGTAAAAGTTTTCGTTACTCTTTAAACCTTTGCTTTCTAAAAAAGGTATTATTTCATCATCTATCGAGCCAGGTTGAACTGTTGAATTAATATTTATTATATAAGGTTTCTTAGTTTTAATAATTTCAAGTGAAATTTCATTTAAAATTTCTAAAATCACCTCATTCGAAAAAGATCCATCCAACTTTGATGGAGTTGGGACAGTTACATAAATAATTTCTGCATCTCTGACGCAATCAGAAATATTATCATAAAAAATTATATCATTGTTGTTGTTGACTAAATTATTTAAACCTCTTTCATGTAAATGAGCCCCTTGATCTTGTTTCAGTTTATTTACTAATTCTAAATCTTTATCATAGCAACTTATTTTTGCTCCAGAGCTAGATAAGAATTGAGCCATAGGATATCCAAGTTTTCCAAGGCCAATAACTGATATATTTCTAAACATACTATTTAGACTTAATGTAAATTTTTGTTATGTAAACCCATAATTTGTTTGTTTTTAAATAATCTGGATTTTTACTTATTTTGCAAGCTATATCTAAAAATTCCTCACTAGTTAAATAGGGGATTCTATTTAAAATTTCATGATCAAATATCATTATTTTAGTTTTATTTTTAATTTAACAAGATCAATAAGTAAGATTGTTTATATTAAATTTATGAAATGATCTTTATTTTTAGAATATTCTTTACAATATTCATCGTAATCGAAAACTTTACCAAAAAAATCCAAGCTATATTTCTTAATCAACTCTGACTTAAACTCCTTTTTTTTGTCTTCAGTAAAATTTTTAGTTCTATTTATCAATTCTATTGCAATATGCGCTTGATTATAGATTTCTAGGAGCCTTAAAATCTTAATAACATCATTCTCAGACAATTTTTCTAAAAATTTATCATCAAAATTTTTAAAAAAAAACAAGATCCCCCATCAACGGGCTTCCATTATCATTAGGTCCTGGGAAATTATACAAATACTTTGTAGGTAATAACTCTGAGGAGTATTTATAATTAACAAAATTAATTAGATTAAAATTTTTTGAGTTCATGTATCTTAAAACCTCAATATAATTTCTATAAGTGTTATCCTTTACTTTTGCAAAATCTACTTCGATTTGTAAACCAAAAAAATTATCATTATCTAAAAGATTGTCAGCTCCATATAAAACTTCATGATCATTTGAATCAATATCAATTTTTAAAAAATTAATTTCTTTTGGATTAATTAAATTATACACAGCATCATCAATAGTAATTTTTTTTTTGGTAAAATAATTGTTTGTATAATTCTGATTTTTATTAAGATTTGAAAGTTTAGAGCTTGAAATATTATGAAGATAACATTGAACTCTTTCTATGACATAATGATCTTTTTTCAACGCTGGTTCAACAAAATTTTTCCTAAGTTCTTCTAAATTATCAGGTTCTACAACTTTATAATTAAAAAAATTAAATTTTCTTTCTTTATAATATTTTATTTGTCTATTTATTTCTTCAGTATCTATATCAATACCATAAAAATTAAAGTTCCTTAGAGTTTCGAAATATTCAGGTATCTGACCGAAACATCCAACATCAAGTATATTTATAAAATTTTCTTTATGTTTATTTTCTATATAATTATTAAAATAAAGCACTGAAGATGTAAGTGACTCCTCAATATAAATTCTTTTTTTGAAATATTTTAAATTTCTAATTCTATTCCTAATAAAATTTTTTATAAATTCTTTTATAAATTTCATACATTTCAAATAGTATTTACTTTATAATCTAAATAAAAAAGAAATTAAGTCTCAAATTATAATTTAAAAGCCCTAACTTAAATCTGTATTATGTAAACCCCATAATTCGTTAGTTTTTAAATAATTAGGATTTTTATTTAATTTTAAGGCTAAATCTAAAAATTCTTCATTGGTTAAGTAAGGTATTTTATTTTCTTTTAATTTTTGAAACATTTTTTCTTTCTCGGATATTACACCGCTAAAATTATGATTTATGTGATAAATGTAATATTTTTTATCAAAATCGAAAAATTTATATTTCTTAAATCTTGCCTCCCACAAAAAAAGCGAATCAAGATGCCAAGAGTATATAGGTAGTTCGCAGTACCCTTTTAAATCAATCCAAGAATTTTTATCTAAAAGAGTGAAATCACCACACGCATTTGTATATAATTTTTTTTGAAAGAAAAATATTGGCAGCACTTTAAAATATTTAAGATAAAAAGTGATTTTTTTAAGGAACCTTTTTAGTTTTTCAAAAGAAATTTTTTGAATTAAACTTTTATCTTTACTTTCAATGAACCCAATTA
Organism: uncultured Pelagibacteraceae bacterium; assembly: GCA_902628565.1. Classification (GTDB taxonomy): domain Bacteria; phylum Pseudomonadota; class Alphaproteobacteria; order Pelagibacterales; family Pelagibacteraceae; genus Pelagibacter. The sequence goes on along the minus strand of CACONR010000004.1, from coordinate 62,030 downwards.
AATAATCTTTAAGGTGTCGATAAAAACTTGAAGTGACATAATGTTTTATTTTTGTGTTATTATCTAGAGAGTAATATTTTTTATCAATAAATTTTGTAGATTGATCAAGATAATTATCTGTAATATTACCTGAATAATCATATTCCACACAATGTCGATCACATCTATAAATTGTTTTTTCTTTTAATTTTTTTTGAGAAATAAATTCATAAATTTTTTGGTTTATTATCACATCGATATTTGTTGCTAACACAAAATTTCCTGATGCCCTTCTGATACCAACATTTTTAGCTATCATTTGAAAAAATTGAAGACGATCACTATTTGGAAGTTTTAAGTGGTGATCTTGATTAACTGGTATAATTTTTGAATTTAAATATTCATTAGAAATTAAATCTAATCTTTCAGATAAAGTCTTTGCATTGGGTATTTGATTCCATTCTACAAGTATCAATTCTGCAGGTATTTTATGTCTTTTACAATTTTCAGCTAGACTTTTAATGAATAAATTCGTTCTTTCATCTAAATTTTCTCCATGATTATCATTTCTGCTTGCTGCAACTATTGAGAGGTAAATATTATTCATATTATTTATTAACTTGTGTATATTATTTTAGTGAACTTTTTAAAAGACTTTTTAAAATGTATTTCAGTGCCTGATATTTGGGTTTTTTTTTCCCATAAAAAAATAGCATTAAAATATAAAGATACAATTTTGGGGCCATTTTGGAACGTGGCGAGTAGTGTTTTTTTAATTTCAATATTGTCATTAAGTTTCTTTATTTTTTTAAATCCTGAGAATTTTACAAGTTTTGTCTATAGATTATCTATATCAGTTTTCTTCTGGATTTTTGTTTCTACAGTTTTAAATGAATCTACAATGATACTTGAGAGTAAAACTGATTTGCTTAATGAAAAAAGAATAAATGTAAAAAATTTTATATTTGAAAATATTTATACTAATTTTATTATATTTTTACATAGCTTCCCTATAATATTTGTATTATTTTTTATTTCTGATTTTAAATTACAGTTGAACATAATTTTTATTTTTTTGGGATTAATTATGGTCATTATTAACTTATTATTAATAAGTTATCTCGTATCAATTCTTTCTGTAATATATAAGGATGTGAAGAAAATTGTTGAGAATTTAGTTTATGCATTTTTCTTTGCAACTCCAATTATATGGAGTGAAAATATGGTTTCAGAAAAAATTCAAAAAATATTGATCTTTAACCCATTTTATCATTTTGTAGTTTTGTTTAGAAACCCACTAATGAATAATATCGATGAGAAATTTTATCAAAGTTTTTTTATATGTTTATTATTAATTATGGTTGTTTTTTTCATTAGCTTAAAAATATTCAAATATTTTGAGAGTAAAATTGTATTATATTTATGATTATATTAGAAAACGTTTTTTTAAATTATCCAATTTCTGATAAAAACCTATCCTTAAGAAGAAATATTTTAAAAGGTATCTTTGGTTCAAATATAAAAAAAAATAGTATAGAGGCATTAAAGAAAATTAATTTAAAATTAGATAAAGGAATTTTTGGGCTTTATGGAGAAAATGGTACTGGAAAAACATCATTACTTAAAGTAATTGCAGGTATTTATCAACCAACTTCAGGTAATATTGAAATTTCTGGTTCTATTAGTTCCATGATCAATATAAACTTTGGATTTAATCCTGATCTTACAGGAATTGAAAATATTGAATTAAGATTAATTGTTGAGGGTATAAATAAAAATCACAGAAAAGATTTAATAGATAAAATTAAAACAGAGACTGAACTTGGAGAGTATCTGTATTTACCAATAAAAACTTATTCATCTGGAATGAAATTTAGATTGGCTTTTTTTACAGCTTTGCATGTTGAAAGTGATATTCTTTTATTAGATGAATGGATTGGAACAGCAGATCAAAAATTGAGAGACAAAGTTGATAAATTAATCTTAGAGAAAATTACTAAAACAAAAATTACTTTAATTGCATCACATAATTTAGATAGACTAAAAAAAATTTGTAATAAGATAATTTATTTTGAAAAAGGAGAAATTTCAAAAATTACTTAAAACCCATTTAAACAATTTAGTTATCTAACGTATGACCAGTATTAATTTTTAATTTTATATCAATCAATCATTAATTATAATTGAATTATAAAAAAAATATTTTTTTAAATGTCAAATCTAAAAGAAATAGTAGAAAAAATTAAAAATAAGGATTTAGGAGGAGCTTTAAAACTATGTGAAATTTATAATGACAAAAATAATCAACATATAATTTCTAATTTTAAAGGAGTTATATACTTAATTAAAGGAGATTTAGAATTAAGCGAAAAAAACCTTTTAAAATCAAATGAACTAGAACCAAAATTTGAAGATCCAATTAAAAATCTCTATTCACTTTTTTTAAAAAAAAAACATTTTAAAAAAGTTCTGTTTTATGCAAAACAATTGGTTCAAATAAATAGTACTAATAATGAGTACAACTACCATTTAGCTTATGCCCATGAATTAAACCATAATTTTATTGAGACTTTAGAGTACTACAATAAATACATTTCACTTGATGGAAGAAATAAAAAACAAGCTTATAATAATATCGGATGTTTATATCTTCAAAGAAATAATCCAGGAGCTGCAAAAGATTTTTTTTTAAAAGGAATTAAATTTGGTGAAGATAAAATAATAACTAATAATTTACTCAAATCTTACATCTTATTAAGAGATAAAGAGAATTCTGACATTTATTTTAAAAAAGCAGAAAGGATAGATAAAGATTTTATAGAATTTAAATATAATAAAGCTAAATATTATATTCTTAAGGATCAAACTCAAAAAGCTATAGAAATTTTAAAAGAAAATATAAATGCTTCTCAATTTTTAATAACTTTATTAATTTTATATTCCAATGTAGGTCGAAACGAAGAGTGCGATAGACTTCTAGATCAATCAAAAAACAAGGTGATTAATGAGCCTGAATTTTTAAATTATTATGGACTAAAATTATTATACGAAGGTAATTTTAAAGAGGGCTGGAAATATTATGAATATAGAAATTCAAAAATTACTGATTTTTTTAAAGATATATCAGAATGGACTGGTGAAAAAATTGATAATAAAAGTATTTTGGTTTTTAATGAACAGGGAATTGGGGACTCAATACAATTTTCAAAATTTATAATTCCATTAACTAAAATAGCACAAAATGTTACTTTTGCTGTTCAAAGTAATATTCAAAACATTTTTAGAAATGACATAAAAAACTTATCAATTGGAACAATAAAAGATTTTAAAAATAAAAAATTTGATTTTAAAATTGCACTGGGATCTCTAATAAAATTTTTCTTTAAAGAAAATTTTGAGAAAAATGAAACTCTCTTACAAGCTAATAAAAATAACGATCTTAAATGGAATAAAAAAATAAGTAAAAATAAACTTAATGTAGGTATTGTATGGTCTGGCAGTTTTAATGGTGCTAATGAACCCTATAGATCGATACCTCTTAAATCTTTAAAGAAAATATTTTCGTTAAATGCAAACTTTTATTGTTTACAAAGTGAAATTTGGGATAGAGATAAAAGTGATTTTATGTCCTTGAATTTAATTGATTATAGCAAGTATAAACTTGATGAAGTTTCATCTATTATTAAAAATCTTGATCTTGTGATAACTAGCGATACATCGATTCTTCATCTTTCTGCGTCACTAAATAAAGAAACCTGGGCAATGTTAGCTTTACACCCTGATTGGAGATGGGGAGAGTTTAATAAAATTTATCCCTATTCAAATTTAAAAATTTTTAAGCAAGAAAGTTTTAATGACTGGAGTAATGTTGAAAATCAAATTTATAATAATCTAGAAAAAAAAATACTAAGTAAAAATAATTAATGTTTCTCAAAATATTCAATTGCCCACTTAATGCCCTGCTCAATAGATACTTTAGGTTCAAAACCATATTTTTTTTGAAGCGATCTTGAACCACCTCTGGCAAAAACACCTTCTGGTTTTGTTGAATTTCCAATTACTTTGAGATTGTTTTTTCCTAAAACTTTAAAAATTTTTTTAGATAATGAAATAAAACTTAGAAATTTTCCTGAAGATAGATTTATCGCTTTACCATTTTTGACTTTTTTTGTAATTAATAAAGATCCTCTAATCACATCTTTGATATGAATAAAATCCCTCATTTGATTTCCACTACCCCAAACAATGAAATTTTTTTTTGATTTATGGTTCATTGCTCTTTTCACAATACTGGGAAATGGATAATTTAAATCTTGATCTGAACCATATCCTGAAAATGGTCTAAAAATTGTATTTTTAATTCCATATTTTTGAAATGCTAAGGATGCTAAATACTCATTATTTAACTTAGCCCATCCATAAGAAAGGTCTGGCTTACCTAAATAATTTTTAGAAAAATCAATGTCTGACTCTTTTAACAATCTATAATTTTTCTGTTTCTGTAAATAAACAGGATATGCTGCACTCGAGGAATATGTAATTACATGTCCAATTTTTTTTTTATTTTTAACTACCCATCTCCAAAAAGCTGTATCAATCTCTAAATCCTCAGCAACTGCAAGTGGATTATTTTCAATAACTTCTCTACCACCCACTATAGCTGCTAAGTTTATAACTAAATTATATTTTCTTTTAAGTTTATTATTAAAAAAATTCCTGCAGTCTTGATTTATAAAATTAAATTTTTTTTTAAATTTGTATGGATTAAATATTTTCCACTTTTTTGGGTGAACCCCACCAGATAAAGGTGCAATATTATCAACAATATTAACGACTTCACCTTTTCTTAAAAAATGTTCTGTGTAATGTCTTCCAACAAAACCAGCCCCTCCAAATATTAATATATTCATTTTTTGCTTGTAATTTTTTTCCACTCATCAAAAGCTATTGAACTTTTTTTTGGTAAATAATTATAAATATTCTCTGAATTTTTGTATAAACTTTCCACCAGTTTTAGAGAGTGGGTGTAACCAATATATTCTTGTTTGAAGTCATTAATTAAATTATGAACATTTCTTTTTTGATAAACAGTTGGCTCACCATAAATAACTTTGTATTTTTTTGAAGTAACATAAAAAGCAGCCCAAATATCATCCATTCTTCCAATGTGAGGGAATAAAAAATAATCTTTAATTACTCTTCGATGAATTAGGGTATTTTGAGAATTAAACGGCGAAATTTTTTTTGAAAAAAAAGGAAAAAAATTTTTTTTGAAAGTACATTCTGGTTTAAATATCATTCTACATACAGCATCAATATCAGGATCACCATTCCAAAAATTTGCTTGTATATCGGGTTTAATAAGATTTTTTTTACCAACTTTATATTTTCTATGATCTACGAGTTCTAATGGTAAACCTCTATGCCAAAGATTCGGGTGATTTGTATATCCAACAGGATCAAATATTATTTTATTAGTTTTTATTTCTTTGCATTTTATTTTTTTATCAACATAAATATTTTTAAACCAATTTTTATAAGGAATATTGTCATCATCAATTAACGCAACAACTTCAGCACCTCTCTCGAAAGCTTCCAAAATTGCAAAATTTCTTCTTTGAATACAATTCCACCCAATTAATTTTGATAATTTAGGCCACTTCTTTTCTTGATATTTTGTAGTTAAAATAATTGAATTTTTTAAATTAAATTTTTTAGATTTTTTATCTAAAGCAACAATTAATTTACATTTTTTATTTTTAGCAAAAAGCCTTAGAGCTTTAGTCGGTTTATTAATTGTTGTGGTTGCGATATAAATCATATGTTTCTATAAAGAACTTTTAAGTATGAAAAATAACTATGTATCGTAATTGATGATCTTCCTTCAACCCTTTTTTTCCATTTTGCAGGTAATGTGATTACTTTATAACCTTTTCTAATCGGACTGAGCAATATCTCTAAAGCAAATCCATGTCTTAATTCCCTGATTTTGTATCCTTTAAGAGCTTTTTTGGGATAAAGCCTATAAGCGAATGTAAAATCAAGAATTTCTTGTTGAAAAAAAATTCTTATTAATTTTTGGAAGAAAAAATTAGCCAAAAATTTAATGATACCATAATTATAGAAACCTTTTTTACTTATCCATCTATCAGCAGAAATAATACATTTTGGATTTTTTTTACTCACTTTAAGCATGTTTTTTAGTTCATATGGATTTGTCTCTAAATCTGATGCCATAATTACAATATATTTTTTTTTTGCTAATTTAATACCTAGATCAATTGCACCACCAACGAAAGGTCTTTGCTGTGGTTTTATAAGTATATTCTTATATCTTTTTTTGAGGTTAATTATTTCTTTTTTAACTTTAGAATTAGTTAAAAATTTTGAAAAAATGATCAAATACTCTTTTTTAATATTGATCTTATTTAGAATTTTGATTGTTTTTTTAAGTGAATTTATTTCATTTAAAATTGGTAAAATTATTGATACAGAATATGAACTTTCATATTTAGTCATCTAATATTGATCTGAATTTATCTTTATTGTGCCCAGAAAGGCTATCACTATCATATATTCCAATGTATTTATCATAATCTGCATTATTCAAATCATGTAATGTATATATTTGGCCTTTAGCTAAAGGAAACTTAAAATCATTTATATGATCAAATGATTTTCCTAATTTGATATCTTTAAATTCATTATTAAACTCAGTTATTGCTAAAGGTTCACCATTGGTATTATCTAAAAAATAATCTGCTACAAATAAATCATCAAAATAACAAAAAGTTCTTGGAAGTAAAAAATTTTTCTCAGATAAATTTGGAATTTTATTTAAAAATAATTTTGTTGATGAGTATAGGTCTAAGTCAAAAATGATTAGCCCAATTTTATGTTGATTTTCAGAAATAAATTGATCTATTGTTGAAGATATATTTCCTTGATAAATCTTTACATTATCTGACTCTTTCTCTAAATCCTTTAGATTTTTATTTGTATAATCTCCTTGTTTCCAAAAGAAAGGTAAATCTTTTTTATCCATCGTTTTTGGCAAACCTGATCCTGTATCAAAACCAATTATGTTTATTCTAATTTTAAGAACTTTTTCAATTTTTTTTTTATATTTAATAAGAGACTTAATTCCATCACCTCCTGCAACACCAAGTTCAATCACATTTATCTCGCTATAACCCAATTTGATTGAACTTTTTGATGCTTCATAAATTAATGTTTCATAATGAGGTCTAAAATTTGTAAATTTTAAGCTTAAATATTTTAATAGGGCAACTCTTAAGGGTTTTTCATATCCCAATATTCGCAACAAAAGTATTTTAATCTTATAAAGAAAACTATTCATTTTAAAAAAAAATTTACCTTAATAACAATCACTTGCATTCACTAATGCGAATACTTCATGATTAATTAGATTATTACAATCAATTTCTAGCTTATCCTTATTAATAAGTATATGAGAAATATACTCAATTTTTTGAATTTCTTTTAGCTGTGTTTTTTGATCCTCTATATTTTTACTACCATAAAACTTATTTGTTAAATCAATTCTTTTTTTCCATTCAATCAATTGATCTAATCTAAAAGCATGATGTTTCCAATCAATAAAAATTGGAAGTCCACTATACATTCGCACATAATCTAAATTTATTGGGGTTAATATTCTGTCAATTTTATCAAAATTTTTTTTTATACTTTTTGATAATTCTAATTTTTCCTGAAAAGCTTTTTTTGAATTTTTTATAAAATGAGATTTGTAACCAAAACTAATAGAAGTTAAGATTATTAAAAAAAAAGATATAAATTTAATTTTACTTTCTTTGAAAATTAATTTTTCAAGTAAATAAGATATAATTATAATGGAAGATAGAGGTGCTAAAAATACAGAACTTCTCCACGGAAAAGCTAAAGCTAGAGTTTTGCTTTCGATGAAATATTGAATAACACTTATAGATATTGAACAAAAACCAAAAACTAAAAAAAATACAAAAAAGCGTCTATTATCTCTTATTATGTATAGAGAAATAAAATAAGTAAGTAAAAAAATACCATCTTTATACGATAACCATTGATGAATATCAGCATGATGAGAAATTCTATCAAACATTATATTTTGTCCTATAGTCATTAAACTTTTATCAATCATCATGAAATTAATGATAATAAAAATGGTTATTGGGAAAATTAAAAAAGTGTATGAAAATAAATTTCTAAAAAACCTTAAATAATCTTTTGAAATAAAGTTGAATGCTAAAATTCCTGATACAAAAAAACCAGAATGTAAAACATATGTAGGATGAAAAGATGCCCCTAAACAAATAAATAAGATACTTAATAAATACTTATCTATTAAAAAATAATAAACTCCAACAAAAAATAGTACTCCAAAGCTTGCAGGTTGATAACCAACATCAATAACACTTTGACCTGCCACGCCAGAAAAGAAACTATTTTCATGAAATAAGATAATAAATAAAGCGAACCACGTAATACTAAGATATCTAGACTTTAATTTTGGAAATAAACTTTTTGAGATTAAAAATAAAAAAAAAGCGCATAAGCCCAATAGTAAGCTATGTATAAAGTATATAATTTTTACTGAAAAAAATTTGATTAAATAATAATTGAATTCTGCAAAAAGTGGTAAATGGTGTGCTTGATTCGCAATCCAATCATTCTCTAATTTATTTGTATCAAAAAATTTAATTGAGTGAATGAGGTGAGCAGCATTTCCTCTATAATGATCAAATATTTGTATAGTTAAAACAAATAGAATACTTAAAAAAATATATATCAATTTATCATTCTCAAATATATTCTTTTTCATAAATTTTTTAAATTAATTAGATAGTGCTTTTCTTAAAAAATTTAAATCAAGTTTACAATCTTTATATCCACGCTTGACAATGTTTAAATATCTATCTGTTGGAAACCTAAAAGATGTTTTTTTTATCATAGTATAAGTCATAACTTCTTTTCCATAATATAAAAAATAATACTTCTTATATAAAATTGGAAAGTCCTCATAAATATCAAGTTTTTTTTCATCGCTTTTTGATATTTCAAAAAGTCCACCAGGAACAATTGAATTTTTTTTTGGTTCTATGTCTGCGGCTCTATATTTGCTTCTAAATGTTAATTTAAAATTTTTGAGATTTATCTTTTTTAAAAAAACACTATCTTTACATCTTCTTTTCATTTGAAAATGATGTAAGTTACTACCATAAGCAAAATAAAGCATTTATCGATCTACAATCTCTATTTTTTTTTCTTTTATAAAATCTAAAATTTGAGCATTACAGTTATCAATTTTTGATTGATGCTCAGATCGAAGAACTATTGAAACTCCAAGTTTTCCGGCATGGAAAAAAGGATAGCTTCCAATTTCAACATCTTTATTCTGATCTTGAACTTTTGATAAAGAATTTGCAATTTCACTTTCTACAGTTCTTAAACTTATTGTATGGCTTAGTATTGGATCACCACCCACAATTTTTTGTTTCAAACTACCTAACATTGATTTTAGTATTGATGGAACACCTGGTAAACAAAATACATTCTCAACACTAAATCCTGGTGCCCCACTCGTTGGATTTAATATCAATTTTGCATTATGTGGCATCCAGACCATTTTCTGTCTACCTTCATTAAATTCTCCTGGTTTATAATAACTTTCTAATATTTTAAAAGCTTCTGGATGAATTTCATATTTTAATCCAAAAGCTTCTGAAACAGACTCAGCTGTAATATCATCATGTGTTGGACCAATACCGCCAGTTGTAAAAACATAATCATTATTTTTTCTTAAGACATTTAAATTTTGAATTATAATTTTTTTTGTATCAGGTATCACTCTTACCTCATTAACCTGCACTCCAAGTGAATTTAACCATACAGCTAAAGTGCTTGTGTTTGTATCTTGAGTTCGACCAGAAAGAATTTCATTTCCAATAATTAATATTGCAGCATTAACTTTTGTATTTTTTGTCATATTATCTATAATTTGAATATGGAATTTACCAAGTCTTTAATAAAAGGCAAATTAATCAAAAGATATAAACGTTTTTTTGTAGATGTAAAAATAAATAAAGAAATTGTCACAGCCCATTGCCCAAATACAGGCTCAATGAAAGGTCTGCTTGATGAAGGAAATGAGGTATACTTACTCAAAAACGATAATCCAAAAAGAAAACTAAAATATGGTTTAGAATTGATCAAAGCTAATAATAATCTAGTTGGTGTAAATACTCACTTGGCAAACAAAATTGTTGAACATGGTCTAAATACTAATTTAATAAATGAATTAAAAAACAATGATAGCATTAAGTCAGAAGTTTTTTACAATAAAGAAACTAGATTTGATTTTTTAATCGAGAAAAAAAAGCAAAAAAGTTTTATTGAAGTTAAAAATGTAACTCTTTTTAGAGAGAAAAGAACTGCTGAATTTCCTGATGCAATTACTACAAGAGGTTCAAAACATCTTCTTACCCTTATTGATGCCATAAAAAAAGGTTATAAATCATACTTAATTTTTTTAGTTCAAATTCAAAATATGGAAAATTTTAAAATTGCGAAAGATATTGATGAAGAATACTATAAAAACTATCTTATTGCAGAAAAAGCTGGTGTTAATTTTCTTGCTTATAGATGCAAAATAAATTCGAAAGAAATAAAAATAGAAAAAAAGTTAAAAATTATAAATGAATAGTTATTCAGAAAAATTTGAAAAAATGAGAATTGCAGGGAAACTTGCTGCTCAGACCTTAGATATGCTTACTGAAAATATAAAAGAAGGTATTTCAACTGCACAAATTGATAAACTAGGTTACGAATTTATAAGAGATAACGGAGGTTACTCTGCACCACTTTATTATAGAGGCTTTACCAAATCATTATGTACATCATTAAACCATGTTGTTTGTCATGGAATTCCCTCTGAAGAAAGAATTTTACAAGAAGGTGATGCAGTCAATGTAGATGTCACAGCAATCATTGATAACTACTATGGAGATACAAGTAGAATGTTTTGTATAGGAAAAACTTCTGTAAAATTAAATAATCTTATAAATGCAACTCATGAATCAATGATGAGGGCCATAAAGATTTTAAAACCTGGGAAAAAACTTGGAGATATTGGTCATGAAATTCAAACATATGTTGAAGAAAAAGGTTTTTCAGTTGTTAGAGATTTTTGCGGACATGGTATTGGAACAACTTTTCATGAGTCACCAAATATCTTACATTATGGAACTAAAGATACAGGAATGGAACTGAAACCAGGAATGACATTTACAATTGAACCTATGATTAACGCAGGTAAATTTGCTACCAAATTGCTTAATGATGGTTGGACAGCAGTTACAAAAGATAAATCTTTGTCTGCACAATTCGAACATACAGTTGGAATTACAGAAAATGGTTATGAAATTTTTACAGAATCTGCTAAAGGTTATTCAAAGCCTCCATATTTATAATTAATGATTAAAAGATATTCGAGAAAAGAACTTACTGATATTTGGTCGGAAGAAAATAAATACAAAATTTGGTTAGATGTTGAGATAGCTGCTGCACAAGCTATGGAAAAATTAAATCAAATTCCCAAAGGGGTTTCTTCAATTGTAAGAAAAAAAGCAAGAATAAATGTTAAAAGAATTCATCAAATTGAGTCTCAAGTTAAACACGATGTCATAGCTTTTTTAACTTCTGTAACAGAAAAAGCTGGAATTAAAGCAAGGTACCTTCACCAAGGAATGACATCATCGGATGTTGTCGATACAAGTTTTAATATTCAGTTGGTTCAATCAGGCAAAATTATTCTTAAAGATCTTGACCAAATTTTAAAAGTATTAAAAAAACAAGCCAATAAATATAAATTTACACCATGCATGGGTAGAAGTCATGGCATACATGCTGAACCCATTACCTTCGGTTTAAAACTTGCTTCTTTTTACGCAGAATTTAAACGAAATAGAAAAAGATTAGTCGATGCAATAGATGAGGTTTCGACATGTGCTATTTCAGGTGCAGTTGGAACATTTGCCAATATAAATCCAAATGTAGAAAAACACGTTGCTAAAAAACTTGGTTTAAAAGTTGAACCAATTTCAACTCAAGTTATTCCAAGAGATAGGCATGCTTTTTATTTCTCAATTCTTGGAATAATTGCTGGTTCAATTGAGCGAGTGGCTATAGAAATCAGACATTTACAAAGGACTGAAGTTTACGAACTACAAGAATTTTTTTCAAAAAAACAAAAAGGTTCATCTGCTATGCCACATAAAAAAAATCCTATCTTGAGTGAAAATTTAACAGGTCTTTCAAGATTGGTACGAAGTACTGTAATTCCTGCACTTGAAAATATAGCCTTATGGCACGAAAGAGATATTTCACATTCAAGCGTAGAGAGAAACATTGGCCCAGATGCTAATATAACAATTGATTTTGCTTTAGTAAGATTAACAAATATCTTAGATAATATGATTGTTTATCCAAAAAAAATGTTAGAAAATTTAAATATAACGAAAGGTTTAATTTTTTCACAAGAGTTGATGCTTGAACTTACAAAAACTGGATTAACTAGAGAAAAATCATATCGGATGGTTCAAAGTTTCTCAAAAAAGTGTTTTGCTGAAAATTTAAATTTATTTAATGTAGTACGATCTGACAGATATATAATGAGTAAAATCTCAATAAAGAAATTAAAATCAATATTTAGCTATTCAAAACATATGAAAAATGTCAATTTTATTTTTAGAAGAGTAATTAAATAATGAAAAAAGGGAAAAAACTATACGAAGGAAAAGCTAAAATTATTTACGCAACTTCTGACAAAAATCTTGTTATTCAATATTTTAAAGATGATGCAACGGCATTTAATAATCAAAAAAAAAGTACTATTGAAGGAAAGGGTGTTCTTAATAATAGAATTTCAGAACATATACTCTCGAACCTAAATCAAATTGGAATTAAAAATCATTTAGTAAAAAGACTAAATATGAGAGAACAACTTGTGAAGCTTGTGGATATTATTCCTATTGAGTTCATTGTAAGAAATATTGCAACTGGTTCTCTCACAAAACGATTGGGTATTGAGGATGGAACTATACTTGAATATCCATTAATAGAGTATTGTCTCAAAGATGATAAATTAGGTGATCCAAACATAAGTAGAGAACACATTCTGGCATTTAATTGGCTTGAAGCTATTCAACTTGATTTAATTGATGAAAATTTAAAACGATTGAATGATTTTTTACTTGGTTTGTTTCGAGGTGTTGGAATTAAACTAGTCGATTTTAAAGTGGAGTTTGGCTTCACTCATGAAAGTGGAAAAAATAAAATTATTTTAGCGGATGAAATAAGCCCTGATACTTGTAGATTGTGGGATTCAATTACTGAAAAAAAACTTGATAAGGACAGGTTTAGAAAAAATTTGGGAGATTTGATACCAGCTTATACTGAGGTTGCAAAACGACTTGGTATTCTTCATGAGCAATCAAATATATCCGCTGTTAACGTAACAAAACTCTCTTCAATTAAAAAAAAGAGTAAATGAAAGTTTCAGCAATAATAACATTAAAAAAGGATGTTTTAGATCCACAGGGTAAGGTCATCCATCAAGCATTGGATGGAATGGGTTTTGAAAATATAAGTGAAGTAAGACAAGGTAAATATTTTGAAATAGATGTTAATGAAAATGATCCAAGCAAAGCAAAAGCTATTGTAGAGGATATGTGTAAAAAACTTTTAGCTAATCTTGTAATCGAAAACTTTAAAATTATTGAAACACAATAATTAATGAAGTCTTCTGTAATAACTTTTCCTGGTTCAAATTGTGATAGAGACATGGATGTTGCACTCAAGAAATTTGGTTTTACCAACAAGATGGTTTGGCATGATGATAATGAGCTCCCTAAAAGTGATTTAGTTGTGCTTCCAGGTGGTTTTTCATATGGAGATTACTTACGATGTGGAAGTATGGCATCAAAGTCTAAAATTATGCAATCGGTAATAAATTTTGCAAAATCTGGAGGATTGGTAATGGGAATTTGTAATGGATTTCAAATACTGGTCGAAACAGGTTTAGTGCCAGGCGTTTTATTAAGGAACAAATATTTAGAATTCATATGTAAAAATGTCTTTGTGAAATTGGACAACAAAGAAAATACTTATTTTAAAAATCTTAATAAAGATGTTTTGGAATTTCATATTGCTCATAATGAAGGAAATTATTTTTGTACCAAAGATCAATTGAAAGAAATTAAGGATAATAATCAAATAGCAATTTATTATTGTAATAGTGAAGGCAAGATAGAAGATCAATATAATCCAAATGGTTCAATTAAAAATATTGCAGGTATTTTTAATAAAGAAAAAAATGTGTTAGGTATGATGCCTCACCCTGAAAGAATGATAGATGAAAGTTTATCTGGTGAAGATGGGTCTTTGTTTTTTAAAAATCTTTTAAATAATATTAAATGAAAATTAGACTAAAACTATTTTATATATTGTTAACTTTTTTTATGATGACAGGCGTATCATTCGCCTGCTACTCTAAAAATGTGCCTTGCGATGATAGAACTATCAAAGGTTCTCATGGTTATCCTAACAAATTAGATAGGGGTTATGGTACAAAATATAAATGGCACATTGCAAATTTTAAGTCAGATGAATTACATTTAGCAAATTATACTATCAAAGAAGATCCAACAGGAACATCACCTATTAATATAATTGAGGATTTTAGTCCGATAACAGGTCATTGTGGAACAGCCGGTCATTTTTGGAAACAAAACAAAGTTAAGATAGGGGGCGGAACAACAGATTGTAATAGTAATAGATTAAGACTCGAACTTGCTATGAATAAAGATTTTAGAACAGGTAAGAAAGCAAGAGAAATATGGGTGGGTTATTATTTCTATGTGCCTGATAAACCTGACAATTTTACAGACCCATTGTTACAACCTTATATAACTCAATTTTATGGTTCTAATAAAAAGAGTGGTCAAAATAGAGGCGGTTATGCACCTCAATTTTCTGCTTCTATATACAACGGTAAACTTTCTATTGAAGGTATGCCTGTAATTGATGAAAACAATTTAAAAGACAATTGGCATAAGGTTGAATATCATATTAGATACTCAAAAAAAAATGATGGTTTTATAAAAGTTTATATAAATGATGAGTTAAAAGTAAATAGAACAGGCTTTCAAACATCAAAACATAGTCATGTTGAAATAAAATATGGTTCGTATTCACATCCTGAATATACTAATGGTGTGTATCCTGAAGGATATCAATTTCCATCTCATACAATATACTTTGCCGGGTTCAGTATAGATAAAAGTAGAGCAAAATTAAAAGTTAACAATATTAAATAATGGAAGTTAATGAACAAATTGCTATAGATCATGGTCTCAAGTCTGACGAGTATAAAAAAATTTGTAAGTTATTAAAAAGAACTCCAAATATTACTGAACTTGGAATTTTTTCAGCAATGTGGAATGAACATTGTTCATACAAATCATCACGACTTCACCTTAAAAAGCTTCCAACTAAAGGAAAAAAAGTAATTCAGGGTCCAGGAGAAAATGCAGGTGTTATTGATATTGAAGACGGCGATGCAATTGTCTTTAAAATTGAAAGTCATAATCATCCATCATTTATTGAACCATATCAAGGAGCTGCAACTGGTGTTGGGGGAATTATGAGAGATGTATTTACTATGGGGGCAAGACCAATAGCTAATTTAAATTCAATACATTTTGGATCTCCACAACACAAAAAAACAAAAAATCTTTTACGAGGAGTTGTGCATGGTATTGGTGGCTATGGAAATTGTATGGGTGTACCAACTATAGCGGGACAGACCTCATTTGATAGTTCTTACAATGGAAACATTTTAGTTAATGCAATGACGCTTGGCCTGGTTAAAAAAAATAAGATTTTTTACTCTAAGGCTGCTGGTTTAAATAAACCTGTAATTTACGTTGGTTCTAAGACTGGTAGAGATGGAATTCATGGTGCAAGTATGGCTTCAGCTAGTTTTGATGAAAAAATTGAGGAAAAGAAACCAACTGTACAGGTTGGTGATCCTTTTACAGAAAAACTTTTATTAGAGGCATGTTTAGAATTGATGGCTGGTGACTCAATTATCGCAATTCAAGACATGGGAGCTGCTGGCCTCACATCTTCGAGTATAGAAATGGCATCAAAGGGAAATTTGGGTATTGAAATTGATTTAAACAAGGTTCCTTGCAGAGAAACTAAAATGACTCCCTATGAAATCATGTTGTCTGAAAGCCAAGAACGAATGTTAATTGTTTTAGAAAATGGCAAAGAAGAAATTGCAAAAAAAATATTTGATAAATGGAATTTAGATTTTGCAGTGATTGGAAAAACAACAAACTCAAAAAACATTGAATTATTTTTTAATCAAGAACAAGTAGCAAAAATACCTGTAAATATTCTTGTCGAAAATTCTCCAATGTATGATCGTAAATGGAAAAAATCAAAATTGCCCAAAAAAAATAAAATTAAGAATGAAGTTTTAAATAAATTAAAAATAAAAGATGTATTGAAGAAGGTTTTATCTAGTCAGAATATATGCAGTAAGGAATGGATCTGGCAACAATATGATCATACTGTTATGGGTGACACTATTCAGAAACCAGGTGGAGACTCTGGTGTTGTAAGAGTGCATGGAACAAATAAAGCTGTAGCAGCATCAGTAGATTCTTCAGCAGTATATTGTTGGGCTCACCCATTAACGGGAGGTAAACAGGTTGTCGCTGAAAGTTGGAGAAATTTAATTTCAGTTGGAGCAACTCCAATTGCTATTACTAATTGTTTAAATTTTGGAAGTCCTGAAAAGAAAGACAACATGGGTGAGTTTGTTGAATGCGTTCAAGGTATAGGTGAAGCAAGTAAATATTTAAATTTCCCAGTGGTATCTGGCAATGTATCTTTTTACAACCAAACAAAAGAAGTTGGGATTAAACCAACTCCATCAATTGGTGGTGTAGGTCTTATTAAAGATTACAAAAAGATGATTTCAATGGATTTAAAAGAAATTGATAATTTAGTTTTAATCATTGGTAAGACTGAAGGGCATATTGACCAAAGTTTATTTGCTAGAACAATTTTAGATGAAAAAAATGGTCCTCCACCAGAAGTAAATCTTTTTAATGAAAAAAATAATGGAGAATCAATATTAGACTTAATTGATAAAGAATATGTGAAAAGTGCTCATGATATTTCTTTAGGAGGTCTATTGGTTGCGATAAGCAAAATGTGTATTAAAGGTAATAAGGGAATTAAAATAAATAAGTCAAAAAAATTAATTAATGAAATTGAGTATTTTTTTGCAGAAGATCAAGGAAGATATTTAATAGAGGTGAATAAAGAGGATTTAAAAGAAGTTACAAAGATTTTAGACAAAAACTCAGTACATCATGAGGAATTAGGTATTATCATACAAAAAGATATGATTATTAATGATAAGACAAAAGTTACAATTGACGAATTGAAGTCTTATTATACAAGTTGGTTATCAAAGTATATGAGTTAAAAAATGGCAATGGATTTAAAAGAAATTGAAAAATATATCAAAGAAGCAATGCCAGATGCTGTAATAGATATTCAAGATCTAGCCGGAGATGGTAATCATTATTCAGCGACTATAACCTCTTCTCAATTTGCAGGTAAAAGTAAAATTGAACAACATAAAATGGTTTATAATTCATTAAAAGGTAAGATGGGAAATGAACTACACGCTTTAGCAATTAAAACAAAGGAACAATAATGGATGATCATACAAAAAGTTTAATTCAAAATCATATTGATACTAATGATGTGTGTCTCTTTATGAAAGGTACTCCAGATCAACCACAATGTGGTTTTTCAATGACTGTCTCAAATATACTTAAAATGTTAGAAATAAATTTTAAGGGTGTAAATGTATTAGAAGATCAATCTTTGAGAGATGGAATTAAAGTCTTTAGTGATTGGCCAACAATCCCTCAACTTTACATCAAAAAAGAATTTGTAGGTGGATGCGATATCATCAAAGAAATGTATGAAAGTGGAGAATTAAAAAAAGTATTTGATGATAAAGGTATTAATTATAAAAAATAATTATTATCTAGAGTAATATTCAATTACTAAATTTGGCTCCATAACAACTGGGTATGGCACTTCTTCAAATTTTGGAATTCTAACAAACTTAAATTTTTTATTTTTTTCATCCATTTGAATATATTCTGGAGCTTCTCTTTCTTTGCTAGCTAAAGCAATGTCGATTATTGCCAATTGTTTTGACTTATCTCTAATTTCTATAGTGTCTTCTTCTCTAACAGAATAACTAGAGATGTTTACTTTTTTTTCATTTACTTTTACGTGTCCATGGTTGATTAGTTGTCTTGCAGAAAAAATTGTAGTTGCAAACTTTGCTCTATATATCACTGCATCTAACCTTCTTTCCAATAAACCGATCAAGTTTTCACTTGTATCACCTTTCAGCATACTAGCTTTTTTATAAATATTTCTAAATTGTCTCTCATTAATATTTCCATAATAAGCTTTTAGTTTTTGTTTCGCTTGTAACTGAATTCCATAATCAGAAGGCTTTGAAGTTTTCGTTTGACCATGTTGTCCTGGTCCATAGGCTCTTGTATTAAAAGGGCTTTTAGGTCTTCCCCAAAGATTTACTTTTAATCTTCTGTCAACTTTATGTTTAGAGTTTAATCTTTTTGTCATTTGATAGAGGGCTTTATAAACTTACTCAATATTTTGTCAATCAACGTTTTTTACCCAAACTTGCAAATACACCAGATAATATACGTGTTTCTTTATCAGATAAGTCCATTTTGTAAAAAATGTTTCTTAGGTTTTCTAGCATTTTTGGTCTCTTCTCTTTAGGTCTAAAAAAATTTATTTCATCTAAATTTTTAATGCAAAGGCCTAACATTGATTGAATATCTTTTTTACTTGCTGATTTAACCTTTTTTGATTTTTTAAACGGAATATTTTTTAATTTAATAAGACTAGCTACATATTGAGCAATTATGATTAAACTATGAGATAAATTTAATGACTTGAAATCAGGATTGGTAGA
Organism: uncultured Pelagibacteraceae bacterium; assembly: GCA_902628565.1. Lineage (GTDB taxonomy): Bacteria > Pseudomonadota > Alphaproteobacteria > Pelagibacterales > Pelagibacteraceae > Pelagibacter. The sequence continues at coordinate 42,922 of CACONR010000004.1, read as the reverse complement.
TATTTGTAAAGTATAATTTGCATAGCTAATCTCATCATTTGATAAACCTGAAGCTTCTGACCCAAATAAAAACCCAACTCTCCTCTTAAAATTAATATCTTTTAAGTCCGCTAAGTTAATATGTTTTATATTTTTATTTCTAAATCTTGCTGAAGTAGCAATTAAAATATCAATCTTTCCTAAAGCTTTATCTAAATCATTGTATTTTTTACTTTGATTAATGATGTCTTTTGCACCAACAGAAGTAGCTAGGATTTTATCATTTGGGAAAATAGGTTTTGGATTAATTAAAACTAATTTTTTAAAATTAAAATTCTTCATTGCTCTAGCACATGCACCAATATTTTCTGATAATTGAGGTTTGTGTAAAATAAATGAGATATTATTTTTACTCATTTATTTACTAGCAGGAGCATTATCCTTAAATAGTTTATAATCTAAGCTATCAATCAATGCTTTAAAAGATGCATCGATAATGTTTGTTGATACACCAATAGTAAACCAATTCTTTCCCTTAGAATCTGTGCTTTCAATAGAAACTCTAGTAACAGCTTCTGTTCCTGTATTTAAAATTCTTACTTTATAATCAACAAGTTTTAAATCTTTTAGATATTTTGAATATTTTGCAAGTCTATCTACATTCTGTCTAATAGCATTATCTAATGCATTCACTGGTCCATTCCCCTCTCCTTCACACATAATTTTTTCTCCATCAACTTCCAATTGAGCTTTTGCAGAAGAAACTATTTCCCCAGACTTATTTTTTTTAACAGAAACGTCATATTCATTAATTGAAATATACCTTGGTATTTCTCCAATAATTCTTCTAGCCAACAACTCAAACGACGCATCAGCTCCATCATAACTATAACCAATAAATTCCCTATCTTTAACTTCGTCTAACAATTTTCTAATTTTTGGATCACTTTCCTCAATATTAATTTTAATACTCTTCAATCTAGATATGATATTTGATTTTCCAGATTGGTCTGAAACAACAATATTTCTTGTATTACCAACCTCTTCTGGATTAATGTGTTCATAAGTTTTTGGATCTTTTTGCACAGCAGATACATGTAACCCTCCTTTATGTGAGAATGCTGCTGCACCAACATAAGGTAAATGCTGATTGGGTTTTCTATTCAAAATTTCATCTAATAATCTTGAACATTCAGTTAAATTTTTAATATTCTCTGATTTAATACTTATTTCAAATTGAGATGAAAAATCTTTTTTCAAAAAAAATGTTGGAATTAAAGACATTAAGTTTGCATTACCACATCTTTCACCTAAACCATTGATTGTTCCTTGAATTTGTCTAACACCAGATAATACTGCAGCTAATGAATTTGCAACTGCATTGCCAGTATCATTGTGTGCATGAATCCCTAAGTTTTGACCTGGAACAACTTTAGAAACCTCAGAAACTATCTGTGTGACTTCATGAGGAAGTGTTCCTCCATTAGTGTCACATAAAACAATCCACCTTGCACCTTGGTCATATGCAGCCTTTATACAAGACAATGCATATTTTGGATTTGCTTTATAACCATCAAAAAAATGCTCTGCATCAAACATGAATTCTTTTTTTGCTTTTACAAAATGTTTGGCACTTTCAGAAATATTATCTAAATTTTCTTCATTTGTTATTCCTAAAGCTACATCGACATGAAAATCCCAGGACTTTCCAACCAAACAAACAACAGAAGTGTTTGAATTCATGAGTGCTGATAAACCAGTATCGTTTTCTGCACTTCTTCCTGATCTTTTAGTCATACCAAAAGATGTTAACTTTGAGTTTTTAAAATTATGTTTCTTTTGAAAAAATTCTGTATCAGTTGGATTAGCGCCAGGCCATCCAGCCTCAATATAATCAACACCTAAATTATCTAAAGCTAGGGCAATTTTCTCTTTATCCTCTAAAGAAAAGTCAACGCCCTGAGTTTGAGCTCCGTCTCTAAGAGTTGTATCAAATATGTATAATTTTTCTTTGCTCATTTAAATTTCCAAAGTGTTTTACCATCTTTGTCTTCTATTAAAACACCTTTGTCTAAAAGTTCATCTCTAATTCTATCTGCTTCTTTATAATTCTTATTTTCCCTAGCTTTATCTCTTAAACTAAGCATGTTTTCAATTTCAGACTCGCTTATAGATGCTTTATTCTTTTTATAGTCATTCCATTGCCCATTATTTTCATTCATCAAACCAATAAATTGGCATGCTGATATGAATAAATCTATACCTTCACCTTTAGTGGCTTTTTCAAATAGATTATGAAGATTTGCAATAAAACCAGGGGTATTCAAATCTTCATATAATGGCTTTAAAATTTCATCAGGAACTTTAATAGATTTAAAATCAGATGAATATACTCTATACCATTTATCTAAAGTATTTTCACAATCGCTTAATAACTTATTATTCCAATCAAGTGGTTGTTTATAATGTGTACTCAGCAAAGCTAATCTAATTATTTGACCACTTATCTTATTTCTAAAATCTTTTATTTTAAGAATATTGCCTTGAGACTTAGCCATTTTCTCATTGGACATTGTGATAAAGGCATTATGAATCCAATAATTTGCAAAAACCTTTGTTTCATTTGCGCATCTAGATTGTGCTATTTCATTTTCGTGATGTGGAAAAATTAAATCTATGCCACCACCATGAATGTCAAATTCATTTCCCAAAAATTTTTTAGACATTGCGGAGCATTCTAAGTGCCATCCAGGTCTACCTTTTCCCCATGGAGAGTCCCAGTAAGGTTCATCATTTATTGATGGTTTCCATAAAACAAAGTCCTCAGAATTCTTTTTATTTTCACTAATTTCTATTCTTGACCCAGCAATCAAGTCATCTAAATTTTTATTTGATAGTTTTCCATAATCAGCAAATCTTTTTACCTCAAAATATACATGTTTTTGATTTTCATAAGCAAAACCTTTTTTGATCAATTCAGTTATCATCTCTATCATTAGGTCTATATGTTCTGTCGCTTTAGGTTGATAAGTTGGATTTTCGCAATTTAAAAATTCACAATCTTTTAAAAAACTTGAAGTTACCTTTTCTGTAAGTTCTTTTGTGGAAATTTTTTGTTCTTGAGACGATTTTATAATTTTATCATCAATATCGGTTATGTTCCTTACATAGGTTACTTTTGGAAAATTATTTTTAAGTAACTTATAAAGAATGTCGAAAACAACTAAAGGTCTTGCATTACCAATGTGCGGATCATCATAGACAGTGGGTCCACAAACATACATTCCTATTTTTTCTTTATTTTTTGGAATGAACTGCTCTTTCTTATTGGTTAAATTATTTGTTAAAAAAATATCCATCATCAATGATTAAGAAATATACCTTATTTGGTGATTTGTTAATCTAATTGATTAACTAGGAATCTTGCAAACTGGAATAGGCTCCATTTTATGCAAGTTTTGATTTCTAATTTTTTCGTATTGATCTCTATATGGTGAGTTTGGGTTGCTCATTGCATCTTCTAACTCACTATAATTAAATCCTAATTGACCTTCATCTGTTCTACCATCATCCCACAAGCCATCAGTTGGTGGAGCATCAATTATCTCTTTTAATATTCCAAGTTCTTTACCTAATTCCCAAACTTCTGTTTTATTACAATCTGCTATTGGAGAGATATCAACACCTCCATCACCATATTTTGTATAAAAACCAACTCCAAAATCTTCAACTTTATTTCCGGTTCCAACAACAATACCTTTATTAGCTGCAGCAACCTGGTAAAGAGTTGTCATTCTTAATCTCGCTCTAGAATTCGCGTAGCCATGTTCATTATCAAATTTATTTAACGTAGATGAAAATGTTTCAAATAAATTATCTAAACTAATTGTATGGGCTTCAACATTTTTAAATTTTTTTGTTAACCATTCCTGATGCTTTAAACTTAAATCATGCTGATTTTCCTTTTGTTTTATTGGCATAGTTAAAACAATTGTTTTTAAACCTGTCATCGCACTCAGAGTGCTTGAGACAGAAGAGTCAATACCTCCGGAGATACCAATTACTAAAGATTGAGCTTTATTTGGCATTTGATGAACATAACTCTTTATCCAATTTGATATGTATTTTACTTTTTCAGCAGGATTCATAATTTCATGTTTAATTTAAATTAATTATAAAACAACAGTCTAAGATGCCGCTTGAATAGCATTTTTAGAATAGCTGCTATTCTTTTTGATCTCATCTGAAATTAAAAACGACAATTCAATTGCTTGATCTGAGTTTAAACGAGGATCACAATGAGTGTGATATCTACTAGATAAATCAGCATCAGATATTTTTCTTGCACCACCTGTACACTCTGTCACATCTTGTCCGGTCATTTCAACATGCAAACCACCCGCGTAAGAACCTTCAGACTGATGAACAGCAAATACATTTTTAACCTCACTAACAACATCGTTAAAAGGCCTTGTTTTAAAACCAGTCGTTGATTTAATCGTATTTCCATGCATTGGATCACATGACCAAACAACATTTAAACCTTCTTTTTTAATTCCTCTAATTAATTTTGGTAAAAATTTCTCAACATTTTTATGACCAAATCTGGATATTAATGTTATTTTACCTTTTTCATTATTTGGATTAATTAATTCACAAATTTTTGCAATTTCATCTGGCTTAGAAGTTGGTCCACATTTTATTCCAATGGGGTTTTCAATACCTTTACAAAATTCTACATGACCACCATCAATCTGTCTTGTTCTGTCCCCAATCCAAACAAAGTGAGCTGAGGTATCATGGTATTCTCCAGTAGTAGAGTCGACTCTGGTCATACTTTCCTCAAAAGGCAAATGTAAGGCTTCATGTGAAGTCCAGAAATTTACCGTATACAATCTATTATTAAAATCTGAAGTTATTCCACAAGCTTCCATGAATGCTAATGCATCAGCTATTTTATCTTCTAATTCTTTAAATTTTTTAGCTTGAGGACTTTTCTTAATATAATCTAAGTTCCATAAATGGACTTTATTTAAATCTGCAAAACCTCCTTTAGAAAAAGCTCGTAAAATATTTAATGTTGAAGCAGATTGTGAATAAGCTTTAAACATCCTTTTTGGATCTGGTCTTCTTGCTTTTTCTGTAAAATCAATTGCATTTATATTGTCACCTAAATAACTTGGTAATTCCTTGCCGCCCTGTATTTCAGTTGGGGCACTTCTTGGTTTTGAAAACTGACCAGCTATCCTTCCAAGTTTTACAACCGGTAATGATGCCGAATAAGTTAAAACTAATGACATTTGAAGAATAACTTTAAACGTGTCTCGAATATTATCTGGATGAAACTCTGCAAAACTTTCTGCACAATCTCCACCTTGTAATAAAAAGGCTTTTCCATCAACAACTTCAGCAAGTTGTTGTTTTAAATGTCTTGTTTCTCCAGCAAAAACCAAAGGTGGAAAAGTTTTTATTTTATTTAAAACTTGATCCAATTCTTTTTTATCCGGATATTCCGGAATGTGTTTCACCGGATGTTTTCTCCAACTATTAACTTTCCAATTTTTCATTTTCAACTCAAGATTGTTGTATCAGAATTTTTCTATTATTCAACGGTTACAGACTTTGCTAAATTTCTAGGTTTATCAATATCATAGCCTTTATTTAATGCTGAATAATAAGCTAACTTTTGTAAGGGAATGGTCAAAAGAAAAGGTAAAAGATCTTCATTAGTGGTTTCAACTTCGATTTTTTCCCAAATATTCTCTGAGATCACTTCATCCTTACTTTTATTTGTAATCAACAAAACTTTAGCTCCTCTAGCAATTACCTCCTGCATGTTAGAGATCGTTTTTTTATAATAATTATCTCTTGGAGCCAAAACTACAACTGGCATACCCTCCTCTATTAATGCAAGAGGTCCATGTTTCATTTCTCCCGCTGGATAACCTTCGGCATGAATATATGATAATTCTTTTAGTTTTAAGGCACCTTCAAGAGCAATTGGATAAGAAAAACCACGTCCCAAAAACATAGAACCCTTTGCCTCATTAAAAGTATTTGAAATTTTTTGTATTTTGTTATCGATCAATAATGTTTGCTCAACAAGTTTTGGTAAATTTTTAAGATCATCGATTTTTTTTTCAAAATGAGTCTTTTCAATATCTTTTCTCAATAAAGCAAGCTTTAAGGCTAAAATATATAAAATTAATATTTGTCCAAGAAAAGCTTTAGTTGAAGCAACACCTATTTCAGTTCCACAATGTATTGGTAATACAAATTCAGAGTCTCTTGCAATCGAGCTTTCTACTACATTAACAACTGCACACGTTTTAACACCACTTTGTTTACATAGATCTAAAGCAGCATAAGTATCTGCTGTTTCTCCAGATTGCGAGACAAATACATAAAGTGTGTCTTTTTTAAATCTATTTTTTCTATATCTAAATTCTGATGCTATATCTATATTTACATCTAATGATGTTATTTCCTCAAACCAATATTTTGCCATTAAACATGAATGATATGCTGTTCCACATCCAATTAAGATTATTGATGTAATCTCATTACTTTTCCAAGGAAAGTTATAAATATTAATATCTTTATTTGACATATCTATATACTCATTAATTCCATTTCTAATTGTACTTGGTTGTTCTTCAATTTCTTTAGCCATAAAATGTTTGTAATCACCTTTGTCATATTTTTCTTCTGTAGAGGACAATTCTAAAACTTTTTTATTAATTTTAATTCCTTCCTCACTAAAAAATTCCACGTGATCTTTTTTAATAATACAGAATTCACCATCATTTAGATATGTAATTTTATTTGTCATCGATTTAAGCGCATAGGAGTCTGAACCTAGATAATTTTCATTAGGACCATAACCAACAGCTAATGGCGAACCTCTTCTCGCGCCAACAATTAAATCTGGTTGATCTTTAAAAATTATACCAAGTGCAAAGCTTCCATGTAAAGACTTCAAAGTTTTTTGAATTGAATTAACAATATTTTCTGTTTTAAGATTTTCAGTAATTAAATGGACTATTACCTCCGTATCAGTTTGAGATTTAAATATATGACCTTTTGAAATTAAAAATTTTTTTAATATTGTTGAGTTTTCAATAATTCCATTATGAACAACCGAAACATTCTGGGAAGAATGCGGATGGGCATTAATACTATTAGGGAGCCCATGTGTTGCCCATCGAACATGACCAATGCCAATAGTTCCCTCCATACTTTGAACTAAGGAATTTTTTTCTAAATTTTCTACCCTACCCTCAGATTTTACCTCATTTATCAATCCATTATAGAGTGTTGCCATACCAGCTGAATCGTAACCTCTATACTCTAATTTTTTTAAAGAATTAATTATAGTTGCTGATACAGGTTTATTACTATTAATTCCAATTATTCCACACATAACTATTTGGACTTTCTTTTGTAATTTTTAATTTCAGTTTGTAAACTTCTCGTTAATGCTAATGATTTTTTTTTCACATTTTTTGTTATAACCGACCCAGCTCCTACAACACTATCCTCTTCAATTGTAAGCGGCGCCACTAATGATGTATTTGAACCGATAAACACATTATTTTTTATTTTAGTTTTATTTTTTTTTATTCCATCATAATTACAGGTAATTGTTCCAGCACCAATATTAACTGATTTACCAATATTACTATCACCGATGTATGTTAAGTGGTTTACTTTTGAGTTTACACCTAAAGTACTTTTTTTAATTTCAACAAAATTTCCAATTTTTGAACCACTTTTTAAAACCACACCTGGTCTTATTCTGGCATATGGTCCTATATCAACTTTATTTTCTATTTTACAATTTTCCAAATGTGAAAAAGATTTTATTGTAACATTATTGCCAATTTTTACTTTTTGGCCAATTACTACATAGGGTTCAATAATCACATTCTTACCTATCTTAGTGTCTTTTGAAAAAAAAATTGTATCAGGACCAATCATTTTTACACCTGCTTTTAAAAATTTTTTTCGAAGATCGTACTGAAGCTTTTGTAAATTTAATTGTTTCATTTAAAAAATCATTTATATTAAGTATCCATGTTTCTTAATTCACATAATATTTCTTAAAAAAACTTTTAAATATGCAGCAAAATTTTACAATTCTTTTTGATTTAGATGGAACTTTAGTTGACACAGCGCCAGATTTGATGCGTGCACATAATTATGTAATGAAAAAATTTGGTTACCCCACAAAGTCTACTGAGGAAATAAGGAATCTTGTAGGTCAAGGAGCTGGTGCAATGCTTGGAAGGTCAATTTGGGGGCAAGCTAAAAAAGAGTTTGGAAAAGTGCAAGATGAAAAGATTAAAAAAGAGATGATAAAAGATTTTACAGACTTCTATGGGAGAAACATTGTTAATGAAAGTACCCTGATAAATGGTGTCAAAGATTTTTTAATATGGTCAAAAGAAAATAATATTTCTATGGCTGTTTGTACAAACAAGACTGATTATCTGGCTGTTGATCTTTTAAAAAAAATTGGGATCTATGACTTTTTTGAGTATGTTGCAGGACATAATACGTTCGATTATTGTAAGCCTGATCCAAGACATCTAACATCTGTAATTGAAATATTACAAGGTAATATAAAAAGATCTTTAATGATTGGAGATAGTGAAACTGACGCAAATGCAGCAAAAAATGCTGGCATACCAGTTATATTAATGGAAGATGGATATACTGAAAAAAAAACTAATGAAATTTACCATAATCACTTAGTAAAAGACTTTATTGGTATTGAAAAAATAGTATCAAAATATCTTTAATATTGATTATTTTTTTTTAACTATTAAAAACAATCACGTTAATTAGGAGTTATTTTGATAGTTCATAAAATTAAAGTTTATCCATCTAAAATTCACTTACCAAAAAAAAATCAGCTTGCATGGAAAATTGCAGAAATTGCAAGTGATAATTCTAAGTTAAATAAAGATGCAATTGAAATGTCAATTAATAGAATAATTGATAATGCATCTGTTGCTATCGCATCGCTTAACAGAAGGCCTGTTGTTTCATCTAGAGAGATGGCTCTAAAACATTCAAGAAAAAACGGTGCAACATTATTTGGTGTTAATAGTAAATTAAAATTTGATTGTGAGTGGGCAGCATGGTCAAATGGAACTGCTGTAAGAGAATTAGATTTTCATGATACTTTTTTAGCTGCTGATTATAGTCATCCTGGAGATAATATTCCTCCACTAATTAGTGTTGCACAACAAAATAAAAAAAATGGATTGGATCTTTTAAGAGGAATTATTACTGCTTATGAAGTTCAAGTAAATTTAGTGAAAGGTATATGCTTACATAAACATAAAGTAGATCATATTGCCCATTTGGGTCCAAGTGTAGCAGCCGGAATTGGTTCAATGTTAAGGTTAAAAACTGAAATTATTTATCAAGCTGTCCAGCAAGCATTACATACAACAATTTCTACAAGACAATCCAGAAAAGGTGAGATCTCAAGTTGGAAAGCTTATGCTCCGGCCCATGCCGGAAAACTTGCTATTGAGGCTGTTGATAGAGTCATGCGTGGTGAAGGAGCACCAAGTCCAATTTATGAAGGTGAAGATAGTGTAATAGCAAGAATACTTGATGGTAAAAAAGCATTATATAAAGTTCCATTACCAAAAAAAGGAGAAACAAAAAAAGCAATTCTTGAAACTTATACTAAAGAGTATTCTGCAGAATATCAATCTCAAGCTTTAATTGACTTAGCAAAAAAACTTAAAAAGAAAGTTCAAAATTTGAGTCAGATTAAAAAAATTGACATTTTTACAAGTCACCACACTCATTATGTAATCGGAACAGGTGCAAACGATCCACAAAAAATGGATCCTAATGCTAGCAGAGAAACATTAGATCACTCAATAATGTATATATTCGCTGTTGCACTTGAAGATGGTACTTGGCATCATGTAAAATCTTATACAAAAGCAAGAGCTAAAAGAAAGAGTACAATTAAAATATGGAAATCGATAAAAACCCATGAAGATAAAAAATGGACTAAAAATTATCATGATCCTAATCCTCGAAAGAAAGCATTTGGTGCAAAAGTAGTAATAACTCTAAATAATGGTAAAAAAATTACTGAAGAGCAAGGTGTAGCGGATGCTCATCCGTATGGTTTGCGCCCATTTAAAAGAAAAGATTATATTAATAAATTCCTAACTTTGACAGAAAATATCTTAGATAAAAAAGAGAGTGACAGATTTTTAAAAGTAGTACAAAATTTAAAAAAATTAAAACCAGGTCAATTGGATAAATTAAATATTGAAGTAAAAAAAAGTGTGTTAAAAAGAAATTTTAAAAAAGGTATTTTTTAATGCATTTTATTGAAAAAGAGCCTGCACAAAAAAGGAAGGATTTTGTTAATAAGTTAAAATCAAATAAAATTCTAAGAGTTCCTGGAGCCTATAATCCTTTAACTGCAAAGTTAATTGAAGAAATCGGATACGAAGCAGTTTATGTATCTGGTGGAGTTATGGCGAATGATCTTGGTTTTCCAGATATTGGTTTAACTACATTGCAGGATGTAAGTACAAGGTCTTACCTTATTTCACGAGTAACCAATCTTCCAACAATTGTTGATATTGATACTGGATTCAAATCTTGTAAAGAAACGATTGAAACTTTTGAAGAATTTGGAATTTCAGCTGTTCATCTAGAAGACCAAATTGAGAGAAAAAGATGCGGGCATCTAGATAATAAAGAATTGATATCAACAGAAGCTATGGTTAAAAAAATTAAAGAATGTGTATCAGCAAAAAAAGATGAGAATTTTAAAATTATAGCAAGATCTGATGCAAAAAGTGTAGAAGGAATAGATAAGATGATAGATAGATGTAAAGCTTATGTAGATGCTGGAGCAGAAATAATTTTCCCAGAGGCTTTACATGATGAAAAAGATTTTGAAAAAGTAAGGAAAGAACTTTCTTGTTACTTATTAGCTAATATGACTGAATTTGGAAAATCAAAATTATTTAATTATAAAGAATTAGAAAAATTTGGATACAATATTGTAATTTACCCAGTAACAACACAAAGACTTGCTATGAAAAATGTAGAAGATGGTTTACGAGACATTTATGCAAATGGACATCAAAATAATATCATAGATAAAATGCAAACTAGAAAAAGACTCTACGAACTTGTTGATTATGAAAAATATAATAGTTTAGATGAAAAAATATATAATTTTAGCACTAAGGGACATGAATAATGAGTGATGATATTAAAAAAGGTTTATTAGGGATAGTAGTTGATGAAACAGAAGTTTCTAAAGTTATGCCTGAAATCAATTCTCTTACATATAGAGGTTATGCAGCTCAAGATTTATGTGAATATTGCAGATTTGAGGAAGTAGCTTATTTAATTTTAAATAAGGATTTACCAAATACAATACAACTTCGAAAATTTGAAAAAGAGGAAAAAAATAATAGAGATTTGTCCAAAGATCTTTATTCAATAATAAAAAAAATGCCAAAAAAATCTCATCCAATGGATGTTGCTAGAACTGCAGTTAGCATAATGGGTCTTGAAGACAAAGAGACCACTGATTCCTCAGAGGAAGCAAATATGAGAAAAGCCATAAGAATTTTAGCAAAAACCCCGACTGCGTTAGCTGCTTTTTACAGAATAAGAAAAGGGAAAAATATAATTAAACCTAAGAAAAATTTAAATATAGCAGAGAATTTTTTCTATATGTGTTTTGGAAAAGTCCCACAAAAAGAAATTGTTAAAGCATTTGATGTATCCTTAATTTTATATGCCGAACATAGCTTTAATGTTTCAACATTTACAGCAAGAACGATCACAAGTAGTTTGTCAGACATTCATGGAGCAATAACTGGAGCAATAGCTAGTTTAAAGGGCCCTCTTCATGGTGGTGCAAATGAAGAGGTAATGCACATGATGAATAAAATTAAATCTCCAAATAATGCTCTCAAGTGGATAAATAACGCATTAGATAAAAAAGAAGTAGTGATGGGTTTTGGGCACAGAGTTTATAAATCAGGAGACTCAAGGGTTCCAACTATGAGAAAATATTTTGCTAAAGTTGCAAAAATAAAAAAGGATAAAAAATTTGAAAAAATTTACGATATTGTTGAAAAAGTAATGATAGATAGAAAAAATATTCATCCGAATGTTGATTATCCAACTGGTCCCACTTACCATTTGATGGGTTTTGATACTGATTTTTTTACACCAATATTTGTTATTTCAAGGATCACAGGTTGGTCGGCACACATAATGGAGCAACATGCTGCAAACAAACTTATTAGACCTTTAGCGAGCTATAAAGGTAGCAAATACAGAAAAGTATTACAATTAAATCAGAGATAAATACTTATTTGCTTGCCAAAATATTCTCTTTATCTATTTGCTGAAGTTTATAGCCGTTTGACTTAAGTTTTTCTTCTATCTCTTGTAATTTTTTTCCCTCAATAAAAGTACCATCAAAATGTTTTGATTCAAAAAGTATTTTATTTATCTCTATTTTCTGAAAATTTATTGAATTCATAATTTTATATTCTGCACCTTCTACATCTATTTGAAGTTTATCAATTGATTTGATTGAATATTTTTGAATTAAATCATCAAAAGTAATAAATTCAATTTGAATAGTTTCTATATCATCTTCTTTGATATCAAATCTTTTATTTTTATGATTTAGAATATGATTTTTGTCGAAAGATCCTATTTGACTCGCCCAATGCTTTCCAAGTTTAGCTATCGAGTCTTTTTTCACATAATAAAAAAAATCTTTTTTAGATTTATCTATTATTGCATTTTTACAAATTGTAATTTTTGGATCATTTTTGTATTCAGAATTAAGTATTTCATAATTATAAGGAACAGGCTCAACTAAAAGTACGTTTCTATCTTGATATTCCTTTACTAAATCTTTTAAATAAAGTCCTGAATGTGCACCAATAACTACTAGACCAAAGTCTTGCACTTGATATTAACTAAATGCTTCTACCCAAGTTCCTTGAGTTGATGCTTTAGAATATTCTGTTGCACGACCTTCAAAAAAGTTCATATGCTCAACAGCATTTAACATTGTATCAAGCCATCCTAGAGGATTTTTTTCTACATCATAGATTGGTTCAAGACCAAGTTGAACTAATCTTCTATTTCCAATAAATCTAATGTAGTCTTTAACTTCTTGTGCAGTTAAGCCTTCCATAGGACCCATCTCAAAAGCTAGGTCAATAAAAGCATCTTCATGAGAAATAATTGTTCTGCATGCTTCATAAAGTTCTTTTTTTAATTTTGGTGTCCAAATTTCTGGGTTCTCTTTTATAAACTCTTTAAAAATTCTTATCATAGAATTACAATGAAGAGTTTCATCTCTAACTGACCAGGTTACTATCTGACCCATTCCTTTTAATTTATTATGTCTCGGAAAGTTTAAAAGAATTGCAAAACTTGCAAAAAGTTGTAAGCCTTCTGTAAAGGCACTAAACACTGCAACAGTTTTTGCTATATCTTCTTTAGAATTCACGTTAAATCCTTGCATGTAATCATATTTATCTTTCATTTCTTTGTACTTCATGAAAGCAGAGTATTCTGACTCCGGCATTCCAATTGTATCAAGTAAATGAGAGTAAGCCGCAACATGTACTGTTTCCATTGCAGCAAAAGCTGTCATCATCATTAAAACTTCTGTTGGCTTAAAAACAGTTGTGTAATGTCTTAAATAACAATTATTTACCTCAACATCTGCCTGGGTAAAAAATCTAAAAATTTGCGTTACTAAGTTTTTTTCTGGCTGAGATAAGTTTTTTTGCCAGTCTCTTACATCGTCTCCAAGAGGCACTTCTTCTGGTAACCAATGTATTCTTTGTTGAGTTAACCAAGCATCATAACACCACGGATATCTAAATGGTTTATAAACAGGATTCTCCACTAATAATCCCATTTTTTTAGGTTGAATTATTTCTTTCTTTTCTGTCTTAATTTTATCTGTTACTGACATGATAAACACTCCTCATATTCTGGTTGTTCGTTAGTTTGTTGATTTTTAGATTTATATACATTGGCTGTAATATCAGTTGATTTGGCATTATTGATATTTTCAGCTCTTTGAATTGATTTTGATCTACAATAGTAAAGGCTTTTTAAACCTTTTTTCCATGCATCAAAATGAATTCTATGTAATTCTCTTTTATGTACGTCTGCGGGTAAAAATAAATTAACTGACTGTGCTTGAGAAATATATGGAGTTCGATCCCCACTTAGTTCAATAATCCATTTTTGATTCAATTCAAAAGCAGTTTTAAAAACATCTTTTTCTAAATCTGTTAAAAAATCTAAATGAGATACTGACCCTTGGTTTGTTGTAATTGTCGACCATGTCTCATCATCATTTTTACCATGGCTCTCTAAAATTTCTTCTAAATATCTATTTCTAACGTTAAAAGATCCTGACAAAGTTTTATGCGTATAACTATTAGCTGCAATCGGTTCAACGCCAGGAGAAGCTCCTCCACATATAATTGAAATAGAAGCTGTTGGCGCTATTGCTGTCTTGTTTGAAAATCTTTCTTTAAATCCATATTCTGCTGCGTCTGGACACGCACCTCGCTCTTCAGCTAATTCTTTTGATGCTTTATTAACTTGTTCATCAATTTGTTTAAATATTTTTTTGTTCCAAGATTTGGCCATTACCGACTCAAGTGGGATTCTATTTTTTTGTAAAAATGAGTGAAAACCCATTACTCCAAGGCCAACACTTCTTTCTCTTTCTGCAGAATATTTTGCATCTTTAAATTGTTCTGGAGCTTTATTAATAAAATCTGATAAGACATTATCTAAAAATCTCATAACATCACTAATCATGTTGGGATCATCTTTCCACTCGTCATATTTTTCCAAATTAAGAGACGACAAACAACATACAGCTGTTCTGTCATTTCCATCTTTATCAATTCCTGTCGGTAAAGTTATTTCACTACATAAATTGGAAGTTTTTACAGTCAGGTTTGCAAGCTTATGGTGTTGTGGGATTTGTCTATTGACCGTATCTATATAAATTATATATGGTTCTCCAGTTTCAATTCTTGCAGTTAATAATCTAATCCATAAATTTCTTGCAGATATAGTTTGTTGTATTGATCCATCTGCTGGACTTTTTAGAGCCCATTGATCATCAGTTTCAACGGCTCGCATGAACGCGTCTGAAACCAAAACTCCATGGTGTAGATTTAAAGCTTTTCTGTTTGGATCACCTCCAGTTGGTCTTCGCATTTCAATAAACTCTTCTATTTCAGGATGATCAATAGGAAGATAGCAAGCAGCTGAACCCCTTCTTAAAGATCCTTGACTGATTGCCATAGTTAAAGAGTCCATAACTTTAATAAATGGAATTATCCCAGAAGTTTTTCCAACTTTACCAATCTTTTCACCAATTGATCTTAAATTACCCCAGTAACTTCCAATACCACCACCCTTGGCAGCTAACCAAACATTTTCACTCCAAAGATCTAAAATGCCCCCTAAACTATCTGAGGCCTCATTTAAAAAACAGGAAATAGGCAATCCTCTTTTTGTTCCACCATTAGACAAAACAGGAGTTGCTGGCATAAACCAAAGGTTACTTATATAATTATAAATTCTTTGAGCGTGAAGGTTATCATCTGCATATGTGCTCGCAACTCTTGCAAATAAATCTTGGAAAGACTCATTATGGCCAAGATATCTATCTTTTAAAGTTGCTTTACCAAAATCAGTTAAATTAGCGTCTCGAGAACGATCAATTTTAATTATGATGCCTTTATCGTTTTGAAAAAGTTCAGTTTCATTATTAAGCGAAAAAAGATCCGGTCTGTTATTTTTTTCTACTTCTTTAACTTGAGGGCTATATTCAGAGACAGCTTTCTTCAAGGCCTGCGATAGAATTTTATTCATATTTTTGTATTATATTTTGTTATTAGTACGAAAACAACTATATGTTGTGTGCGCTTAGCGTTAATACACTATATAAACAACAAATCAATAGAACATTTATAGAACATGATAAAAAAAAATCAATAAAAAAATTCAAAAAAATGTAAGTAATTAACAATAATGTCAGTAAATTTAAAAATCGACCCCTATGGTTTTAGAGAGTATGACGCTCGATGGTTGTATGAAAAAGACATAAATCTCCTTGGCATAACGAATCTTGGCAAAGGACTAGGTACACAAATAACAAAACAAACAAAAAAAACTAATCCAAAAGTAATTGTTGGTCATGATTATCGATCATATAGCGAAGATATAAAAGCAGCACTTAAAAAAGGTTTGGTTTCAACAGGTTGCTATGTTGAGGATGTAGGTTTGTCTTTGTCTCCAATGGTTTATTTTGCACAATTTCATTTAAATTCTGATGCTGTTGCAATGGTAACTGCAAGTCATAACGACAATGGTTGGACAGGTGTTAAAATGGGTATTAGGAAAGGATTAACACATGCTCCAGAGGAAATGAAAGAGTTAAAAGAAATAACATTAAGTGAAAACTTTGTAAACGGACAAGGTCAAGAAAAAAAAATAGAAAATTTTCAAGATATATATAAAAAAAGCTTAGTAGATAATAATAAAATCAAAAAAAAAATTAAAGCAGTAGTAGCTTGTGGTAATGGAACTGCAGGAATTTTTGCTCCTGACATTTTACGTGGAATTGGTTGTGATGTAATAGAGCTTGATTGTAATTTGGATTGGACCTTCCCTAAATATAATCCTAATCCAGAAGACTTAAAAATGTTACATGAAATTTCTGATGCCGTTAAAAAAAATAATGCTGACATCGGATTTGGATTTGATGGTGATGGTGACAGAGTAGGAGTAATTGATAATGAAGGGAATGAAATATTTTCAGATAAAATTGGATTATTGATTGCAAGAAGTCTGTCAAATAAACATAAAAATTCAGTTTTCGTAGTAGATGTTAAGTCAACGGGATTATATGCCAATGATAAATTATTGAATTCTAATAAATGTAAAACAATTTATTGGAAAACTGGACATTCACATATTAAAAGAAAAGTTAATAAAGAAAACGCCTTGGCTGGATTTGAAAAAAGTGGACACTTTTTTTTCAATAAACCTTTGGGGTACGGATATGACGATGGTATTAATTCGGCAATTCAAGTTTGTCATTTATTAGATATTCAGAGTAAAAAAATGAGTGAAATCATTAAAGAAATTCCAAAAACATTTCAAACACCTACTATGGCTCCTTATTGTAGGGATGAGGACAAATATGCGTTGGTTGATAATATTGTTAAAGATATTGAAAAACTTAAAAATGAGAAAATCAAAATAGATGAACAAGAAATTGATGAAATTTTGACAGTAAATGGAGTTAGATTTTCATTTAAAGATGGCTCATGGGGTTTGATTAGAGCTTCCTCCAATAAACCTTCATTGGTAATTGTAACAGAAAGTCCCACATCCGATGATAGAAAGTTAAAAATATTTAGATTTATAGATTCTTTACTTCAAAAGACAGGTAAAATTGGTGAATACGATCAAAAAATTTAATTAATCACTCTTATCTTCCGGTTCATTTTTATTTGACGGATTTTGATTATAAAACTTATTAATTAATTCTTCTTCCTTCTTTTTTTGTTCTATATCAAATTTTTCTTCCCACTCCTTCAATCTTCTCTCTTCCTCTTGAATTCTTTGTTCCTCTTCTAATTTTTGTTTAATTTCTCGTTCTTTTTCTTCTTCTATTCTTTTTTGCTCCTCTTCATCTTTTCTTAATTTCTCTATTCTTTCATATTCTTCTTTTTGTCGTGCAAATCTCTCTTCTTCTTCAGCTTTAATTTTCTCCTCTTTGAGTCTCAATTCTTCCTCTTTAACTCTCTGTTCAGCTTGCTCTTTTAAGATTTGTCTCTCTATCTCTTTTTGTCTCTCATTTTCGATTTCTTTTAATCTTAACTCTGATTCTTTAAGTTTTTCCTCCTCATATTTTAATTTTTTAGCGGCTTCTCTTGTTCTTTGTTCTTCATCTAATCTTTTTTGTCTTTGTATTTCATTAAGTCTAATTTGTTCTTGCCTGTTTCTCTCTTTCTCTTCTCTTAACTGCTGTGACTTAATTTCCTTTTCTTTTAAAGCCTGCTCTTTTGCTCTTAATTTTTCTTCTCTTTCCCTTTGTCTTTCTAACATTTTTAATCTAAGTTCTTCTTCTTTAATCTTTCTGGCATCCTCTCTTATTTTTCGGGCCTCCTCGTCTTTAATCTTTTGTTGTTCAATAAATATTCTTTTAGCTTCAATTTTTTTTCTTTTTTCCTCATTCTTTTTAATTTGCTTTTCATTTTCAATAATCAGTCTTCTTTGTTCAAAAATTTGTTTTTTTTCCTCTTTTATTCTTTCCTCTTTTTCTCTTTGAGCTTGTTTTTTTTGGTCCTCAAGTTCTCTTTTTTCGTTAATAATCCTCTGCTTTTCTGACCTCTCTTTGTTTATTTTTCTTTCTTTTTGGAGTTTTTTATAAAAATTCTCAAATTTATTTTTGCTTTGTTCAATGAAATCAAATGGGTTCATGTTAAATTTACCCTTTTTACTATCTTGACTGCTAGATTTATTAGTATCCTTTTTTTTTAAAGTCATATTAAAAGGTAACACTATTTTAATTATTTTAAATATAAACCATGTGTTTAAATTGAGGTTTTTTAATTATTTCAATTTATACGTGCACAAGAAGATATTTTTTTTGAAAAAAATATTTTGATTCGCGAGGAGAATCAAATAACTTTTAATTATGGGTGGTAGAGGGAGACTGAAGCCACCCTTTTTTTTTAATATTTTTTATTCTTTATAACTTTATATTCAAAATTTTGCGTTGTTTCATTTACACTAATTAGTTTAGCTCCATTTTTTATATGAAATTTATAAGCCATATCTGTTAAAGGAGACAAAGTAACTAATCTGTTAAGATGATTTGATTTTTTTATTTTATTAAATACTTCTTTGACAATTAATTTTCCACCACCCTTTTTTTTAGACCAAACAGTATAGGCAATAGCAATTTTACCTACATTCTGTCCTCTCAAAGTGCTTTGTAAATGAGCGTCTTGGCTCATAATATCTAGCTCATCAACAGACTTTGGTATTTCATTAGTATAAGCGAAACACATTACTGCATGAATTTCTCCTTTATACCTAACTCCAAAAATTTTTCTTCCATAACTTCTTCTGAAAGTATTGTTGAGTTCTGGCCTTACAGGATCTTCTTTAGTATTACACTCTTTTAATTCAACTAACTCTGCGCCTTTAATCCAATCAAAAAAATTACCAATATTTTTACCTATAAGTTGTTTATTTTTTCTAATTCTTGCTTTTATTCTCGGTTTAAATTTTTTAGCTTTCTTTGAATAGTTTTCTATGGAGCCATCTTTTAAATATTTAGCTAAAAGTTTTTGTTTAACACTTTTGATAATTTCTCTCATTACTTGTTAAATAAATTATAAACTAAAATATCTAAATATAAAAATTGTCCCAATTTCAAAATAGATCTGAATACTTAGGTTTTTGTATAATAATCTATTTTAGTGAATATTTAATATTCATTCTTTATCGTATTTCCTATATAAAATATCAATATGGCAGATAAAAAAATTAGATCGGTTGCAAAAACATTTTCCTGGAGGTTGTTAATTTTTATATATTGGATGATATTTGGATATATATTCACAGGCACATTTAAAGGAGCAAGTATACTGGGGTTTGGTTCAATTATTCCACTTTTCTTTTACTATTTTCATGAAAGAGTTTGGAATAGAGTAAAATGGGGAACTAATCAATAAATAAGGCTTTAGTTAATCGACAGATATTCAAGAAAAGATCTTATAGATACCAATATTAAAAAAGTTCCAAATATTTTACTCAATAATTTTTTATCTATCTTGTAAACAGCTTTTGCACCTAGTCTTGCCATTATCATTGTTACAGGAACAAAAACTATGAAACCAAGTAAGTTTATGTAACCTAAACTATAAGGAGTGCTAACATTATCGATAATTTTGCCACCCATTATCATGGTAGTAGTGCCAGTTATAGCAATTAAAAATCCAACTGCAGCAGCTGTGCCAATTGATTTTCTTATATCATAACCAAATGTTCTCATAAAAGGCACCATCAATGAACCACCGCCTATTCCTAAAGGCACAGATATAAATCCAATTATTACTCCTGAGGTATTTTTAATAAAATCTGATATTTTTTTTGGATTATCAACAAGTTTCTCCCTTAAGAAAATGAAAAAAAGTCCTACCATAAATGCAAAAATTGAAAAAAACAAAACCAGAGCAGGTGTTTTTAAATTTACAGCTAAAAAAGTTCCAGCAATAACACCGATCAAGATAAAAATTCCAAAAGATTTTACCATTTTAAAATCTACTGCATCATATTCCATATGAGTTTTCGTCGATATAATTGATGTGGGAATTATTATTGCTAATGAAGTTCCAACAGATAAATGCATTCTAGTAACAATATCAAAATCTAATACAGTAAACGCATAATATAAGGCTGGAACCATAATAATACCCCCGCCAACACCCAGTAGACCAGCCATAAAACCTGCTACTGCAGCAGCTATGCCTAAGACAATCAAAAGATTAAACAATTCACTAAAATTTAAAATTTCCATTACGAGTTTGCTTGATTGGCTTTTTCATTATTTTGAACAATTGTCATTATGTGTTTTGTTTTTTGAAAATCAGAGTCACGAGCCATCATATTGTCGCTAAGATATCTTTTCCAATCTTTTGATCCAACTTGACCGTGATAAAGACCGACCGTATGTCTCATTATATGGTTTACTTTAGTTCCAAGACATACTTCTTTTTTTAAATAGTCTAATAATTTTTCAACAACCTGTTCTCTTGTTGGGTTATTTTTTGTTTTAAATATTTCTTTTTCAATTTCTACTAATGAATATGGATTTTGGTATATAGATCTCCCAATCATTACACCATCACATTTTTTTAAATGATTATTTATTTCTTCTATTTTAGAAATACCCCCATTAATTATTATTTCTAAATTTGGATTTTTATTTTTTATATCATAAACCATTTGGTAATTTAGTTTAGGAATATTTAAGTTTTGTTTTGGAGACAATCCAGAAAGTATAGCTTTTCGAGCATGTAAAATAATAGTATTGCATCCAGCAGAATTCATTTTTGATATAAAATTATGCAAGTAATCAAAATTTTCTGTTTGATCAAATCCTATTCTTGTTTTAGCAGTAACTGGAATTTTACAAGATTTTACCATTGAATTTATACATTCTGCTACTAAATCAGGTTCTTTCATAAGACATGCACCAAACTTATTTTTTTGAACCTTTTTACTTGGACATCCAAGATTAATATTTATTTCATCATAACCTATGTCCTCTGCAATTTTTGCAACCTCTGCTAATTCTCCTTTATCAGAGCCACCGACCTGTAAAGCTAAGGGTTTTTCTTCTGGGCTAAATGATAAAATTTTGTTTCTATCTCCATGAATTGCGGATTTAGTGGCGACCATCTCGGTATAAAGCATTACATTTTTGCTCATTAATCTTAAAAAAAAACGATCGTGCCTATCAGTACAATCCATCATTGGTGCAACTGAAACTTTTCTGTTAATTTTTTCTTTAATATCCAAGTGCTTTACCCATGATTTTATCAGGTAGCCATGTAACAATTTCAGGAAAAATACATAGAATTAAAATAGCTAATGCCATTATTATCATGAAAGGAATAGAGCCTTTTAAGATTTCAGATAAACTTACATCTGGGGTGATACCTTTTATAATATAAAGATTTAATCCAACGGGAGGAGTTATCAATCCTATTTCCATATTGATAGTAAACACTATTGCAAACCAATAAGGATCAAATCCTAAAGTTGTAATTACAGGCAACAAAATCGCAGAGGTCATGACAATCACTGCAACCGGAGGTAAAAAGAAACCAGCGATCAAAAGAAATATATTAATTAAAATAAATACGACCCACTTATTGGAACTTAACTCGACCATACTTTGAGCTAAAGACTGCGTTACGTAAAGTTGTGAAAGAGTAAATGCAAAAAGATAAGAAGCTGCAATAATAAACATTATCATTACACTTTCTTTCATTGATACTTTAACAATGTTCCAAATCTTTTTTGGCTGGTAAATTTTATAAACAACAGCAATCAAGACAAAAACTAAAAACGCTCCAACTCCAGATGCTTCAGACGGAGTTGCAACCCCACCATATAAAACATATAAAACTCCAGCAATAATTGCTAGGAATGGAAGAATTCTGGGTAATACTTCAAGTTTTTCTTTTAAAGTTGGCTTTACCCTGTTTCTTAAAGCTTTTGCAGCATCTTTATCTATAAAATAACTATGGATAAGTGCCCAAATTGCAAACATTCCTGCCAACATAAAACCGGGTACTAATCCACATAAAAATAATCTTCCAATTGATGTTCCAGTTGCAATTCCATAAACAATTAAAACAATACTTGGAGGAATTAAAACTCCTAGTGTGCCACCAGCCGCAATAGTTCCTGTAGCTATTTGATCTGAGTACCCTCTTTTTCTCATTTCTGGTATTCCCATAGTTCCAATAGCTGCGCAAGTTGCAGGACTTGATCCACTTAATGCAGCAAAAATTGAGCACGCTCCTATATTAGAAATCACTAGTCCACCTGGCACTCTCCAAAGCCATCTATCTAAACCTGTGTATAAATCTTTACCCGCAGGAGAATTAGCAACAGCCATTCCCATTAAAATAAACATTGGTATTGAGAGTAAAACGAATGAATTTAATCCAGCAAAGAATGTTTCAGCAAAAACATCGAGCATTTGAAAACCCTCAAATGATACTAAAAGAACTATTGATACAAAGCTCAAGCCAAAAGCAATTGGGATTCCAGAAAAAAGAACCAGTAAGGTAAAAACTGCTACGATTAGAGCTATTATTAACGGGTCCATTAATTATAATCCTTATCGTCAGTAAGTTTAATAATTTCAGCTATATATTGAAGAATCATTAGTATAGCACCTAAAGCCATTGAGGAATACGGTATCCATAAAGGTGGGTCCCAAACTGTTCCAGTTGAATAATTTTTTGTAAACGCTTCTTCAACCATTAAAAATCCAAAATAAAATAAAATCAGAAAAAATAATAAACTTAATAAGGAAGTAAAAATTTTTAAGCGAATGATATTTTTTTTGGATAAGAAATCATAAATCCATTCCATACTAACGTGAGCTTTTTCACTAAGTACATACACACTTCCTATGAAAGTTGATGCAACTAATAACATGGTAACTAATTCTGTTTGCCATGTAATTGCTCTTTGAAAAAAATATCTCTCAAAAACTAGCTCTACAATTACTAAAATTGATAAGAGCAAAGCTAATACCGCAAAAGCACCACAAGCTTTTGCTATAAAATCACAAAATTTAAGATATTTTTTTTTCATAAAAAAACCCCTATTTAATAAGAATAAATAGGGGTTCTTTATATATTATTTTATTTAACTGCTAAAGCCATTTCCATCAGCTTATCGCCACCAGGAACTTTATCAGCAAATGCTTTGTGAGATGATTTTTTTGCAATCTCTACCCACGCAGCATGATCTTTTTCGTTCATGTATACTAATTTAACACCTGCAGCTTTATAAGCTTCTTCAAACTTTTTATCTAAGTTTTCAACTTGAGCTGTCATGTATTTTTCAGCAACTTTTCCTGCTTTCATTAAAGCTTTTTGCTGCTTAGAATTTAAAGCATCAAAAGACTTTTTAGACATCAGAATTGGCTCATACATAAACCATAATCCAAATTTTCCTGGAGGTGTTGCGCATGAAACTTGCTCATAAATTTTGTAACTCACAAAACTTCCTGAGCTAGTATTTGCACCTGTTAATACACCTGTTTGTAAACCAGTATAAATTTCAGATGATGGCATACTTTGTATACCTGCTCCTGCAGCTTCTAACATTTGGTTAAATGCTTTACCAGCAGCTCTCATCACTTGTCCTTTTGCGTCGTTAGGGTTTTTAATACATTTTGTTTTTGAAGCAAAACCACCACCTAACCAAGCATCAGATAAAACTACAACACCAGCATCATTAATGATTTTTTTAATTTCAGTCATCATTGGACCTTTATTAAATCTTAATGCGTGATCATGATTTTTAACAGTTCCTGGCATTAACGTTGCATCAAACTCTGGATGAAACTTAGATGCGTATGCTAAAGGAAAAGCAGAAATATCTAACTGACCAGTTGTCATAGGTTTCCACTGTTCTTTTGGTTTATATAATGATTTAGCTGGATAAATTCTGATATCTATTCCAACATTTGCTTTTTTAACCTCGTCAGCAATGATTTGAACCATTTCATGACGTGGATCATAAGATCCATCAGCTCTTGGAGTACCAGGCCATTGGTGACTTGCTTTTAGCGTAACTGCATAAGCAGAACCAATAGTAGTAAAAACAAAAACTAATGAAGTTAAATATAAAGATATTCTTTTTAACATTATTTTTTCCCTCTATTGTTATTTTTAATAATTCAATTAAAGTGAACTTATTAATAAGAGTCAAGTCGACAAAAACTCATGTAAGATGAAGTAATATGGATGGACCTTTAAAAAACCTACTGGTAGTTGATTTAACAAGAGTATTAGTTGGTCCTTATTGCACAATGATATTATCAGATTTAGGAGCTAGAGTAATTAAAGTTGAAGCACCTGAAATTGGAGATGACTCAAGAAAATTTGGACCATTTATTAAAGATTACTCTGCTTATTTCATGTCTCTTAATAGAGGAAAGGAAAGTATTGCACTTAATTTAAAGAATGACGAAGATAAAAAAATTTTTGAAAAAATTTTATCTAAAGCAGATATTCTGGTTGAAAATTTTAAACCTGGAACTTTAGAAAAATGGGGGTTTGGCTGGAAAGACGTAAATAAGAAATATCCAAAACTAATTTATGCTTCAGCATCAGGCTTTGGTCAAACTGGTCCACTTAAAGAATTACCCGCTTACGACATGGTAGTTCAAGGTATGGGCGGTTTAATGAGTGTTACTGGTCAACCAAACTCTGAACCTACTAGAGTTGGAACCTCAATTGGAGATATTACTGCTGGGCTTTTTACTGCGATAGGTATAAATGCAGCTTTATACGATAGACAAAAAACTGGAAAAGGAATGTTCATAGATGTTTCCATGCTTGATTGTCAAATAGCTATCTTAGAAAATGCTATAGCACGTTATCTATCTAAAAATGAAATTCCAAAACCTATGGGCTCAAGACATCCATCAATTGCACCCTTTGAAGCCTTTAAGACACAAGATAGTTACATAATCATTGCAGCTGGAAATGATAAACTTTTTGAAAAACTTTGTAACCTTCTTAAAATTCCAGAGGTAAGTAAAAATCCAAAATTTTCAAATAACTCATCTAGAGCAAAAAATATGGATGAGCTTAAAAAAATTTTAGAGAAAAAATTATCAAGTAAAAAAACAAGTGATTGGGTTAGTGAAATGGAAAAAGATAAAATTCCATGTGGACCAATTTTCAATATTAAAGAAGCTGTTGAAAACCCTCAAATAGAGTCTAGAAACATGATTGTTAAAGCGTTTCACAAAGTTGTTGGAGATTTTAAACTGGCTGGTAACCCAATTAAAATGTCATCTTATAAAGATGAAAAAAAAAGAGGTGACATACCCGATCTAGATGAACATCGAAAAAAAATAATTAAGGAATTTTGTAATTAATTAATTTTAAGAATTTGAAGTGTCAGTATCATCTGCTACTTGCTCTTCGCTCTCAGAAACTTGATCTAAAGAAACATCTGCCTGATCTGCCTCTGTGTCTTCGGATTCGGGAACATCTGATATTTCTGGCTTAACTGTTTCAGACAATTCTGCTAAATCATCTTTTGAAACCTGAAATTTTTCTGGCGCTTTCCTTGCTCTTTTCGATGGCAGAATAGGCGTTCCGCTTTTTGAGATCTCGCCTTTATATAAACTTTCAAAATCATCACCAACATCTTCATCAGTTTCAGCACCATCATCAACTTGTTCTACATGTTTTCTCAATTTATAGATTGCACTTTCCGTTAAATCCTTAATTTTAATATTCTCCTCGGCAATTTCTCTTAGTGCAATCACAGTGTGCTTATCATTATCTCTATCTAAAGTTGGTTCGATACCAGTGTTTAACTGAGTGGCTCTTTCTTTTGCTACCAAGACTAGCTCGTATGGACTATCTACTTTATCAATACAATCTTCAACTGTAACTCTTGCCATGCGGGATATCTACACAGCGAGCCCAAATAAATCAAGAAAAATTTTTTATATATAAGTCGGGTTAAGCTTATTTTTTATGAAGAATAGCATTATTAATGGAATTATTATTAAAATCATCGCTATCACTGAGATGTCTTGAATTGTGAAACCAATGTCAATCAAAAATCCAAACAATGCGGTACCAAAAGCTGTGGAGAATACCATAATGGCTGTACTTAAAGCTTTTATAGAACCGATATATTGAACCCCATAAATTTCAGCCCACGTGGAGGATCCTAACAAGTTTGTCAAACCATTTGAAATCCCATAAAGCCCTAAAATAACAAAAGCTGAAATGAAACTTTCAAACAAGAACAATATAATGACTGCTATTAATATAGGGATATTCATATATAGCAAAAGTCTTCTACTGGTAAATTTATCAATCAAAAATCCTGATAAAAATAAAGTAATTACTGATAAAATTGAGTAAGCCATAAATGACTGAGCCATAACGTACGGTCCCCAGCTTTTAGAGCTTGAAATAAATGATTGATAAACAAATGTTCCTGTTGAAATCCATGGCATGCAAAACATATTTAAACAAATAATATAAAATCTATAATCTCTTAAAACTTCACCTCTTCTCCATTGTTTAAACTTTTCAGATACTTTGTCTGTTTTGTCGATTTCCTCTCTTGAACTTAGACTTATTTCTTTAACTAAAAAATAGGATAAGATAGGTAAAATTACTATTACTAACAATGAAATTGAAACCCAAATATCTCTCCAGTTCATAATGCTTAGTAAAAAAACTATTAATACTGGGAGTGAAAATTCTGCTGCAGATAAGCCAAGCCATCCAAAACTTAACGCTCTTCCTCTATTCTTATTAAAGTATCTAGAAATAGTAGTTGTAGCTGTATGGGTCGATAATCCTTGACCAGCCAGCCTCATAAAAAAAATTCCAATAAATAAAAAAGTGATTGAAAAGATTTTTGAAAATAAAAAACAAGATAAAGACAAAAAAAAAGTAACATACAATGCAAACTTAAAAATATTTACATCATCAATTTTTTTTCCAATCCATACTAATATTAAACTGCTTAATAGTGTTGCAGATGCATAAATTGAGCCAAATTGTCCATGAGTTATAGAAAGCGTTTCTCTAATGCTTGAATTGAATAAACCAAGAAAAAAACTCTGTCCAAAACTAGAAAAAAATGTAAAGATGAATCCAAATATAATTACTTTTAAACTTAAAATTTTAAACATAAAAAAATATGAGCTGTAATGTTGCTTTCATAGGTCTTGGTGTCATGGGATATCCAATGGCAGGATATATATCAAAAGGCGGTCATAATGTAACTGTATTTAATCGTACAAAATCAAAAGCAGAAAAATGGGTTGGAGAATACAAGGGTAAAATGGCTGAAACTCCAGCAGATGCAGCTAAAGATGCTGAATATATTTTTACCTGTGTTGGGAATGATAATGATTTAAGAGAAGTAACTTTTGGTGACAAAGGAGTTTTCAAAACAATTAAAAATGGCGCAGTCTATATCGATAATACTACAGCATCCGCAACAATTGCTAAAGAGATATATGAGTACGCAAAGAAAAATGGATTTGGCGCATTAGATGCCCCTGTATCTGGTGGGCAAGCTGGAGCAGAGAATGGTGCGTTAACAGTGATGATTGGTGGTGATCAAGCTGATTTTGATAAAGCAAAAGATAAAATTGATTGTTACAGCAAAAAAATGAAGTTACTTGGTAATGCTGGCTCTGGTCAATTAGCTAAGATGGTGAACCAGATTTGTATAGCTGGATTAGTTCAAGGATTATCAGAAGGAATAAATTTTGGATTGAAAGCTGGTTTAAACATGGAGGATGTTATTGAAGTAATTTCAAAAGGCGCCGCACAATCTTGGCAAATGGAAAACAGATATAAAACAATGATTGATGATAAGTTTGATTTTGGTTTTGCAGTTGATTGGATGAGAAAAGATTTAAAGATTGCAATGGATGAGGCTAAAAATAATGGTTCATTATTACCTGTAACAGAACTTGTAGATAAGTTTTATGGAGAAGTTCAAGGCCTAGGGGGTAATCGTTGGGACACTTCAAGCTTAATAAAAAGATTTAGAAAGTAATGTATGCAGCAGCCGGCATACTATGAAAATTTGGAGGAAATTAAGAATAAGTACTGGTCAATGTTAGATGATGCTGTGACCAATAGAAGTTCACCATTTAGAATTCCTGTCTTTATCTGTGCGCATCAAGATGAAGTAGATGGTAGAATTGTTGTTTTACGTAAATCAGATAGAGCAAACAATCTATTACAATTTCATACCGATTTAAGATCACCAAAAGTAGAAATTCTTAAGAAAAATAATAACGCTTGTTTAGTTTTTTACGATAAAGAGGAAAAAATACAATTAAGAGTAAAAGTTGAGTGTGAAATAAATAATCAAAATTCTACAACAGAAGTTTCTTGGAAAAAAACCCAGCATATAAGCAGAAGATGCTATTTAACTGATAGCCCTCCAGGAACTACCTCAGATAAACCAACATCTGGAATGATATCTAAATTAGAAGATTTTGATTATTCCATGGATCAAAGTGAAGAAGGTTACAAGAACTTTACTGTTATAAAATGTAAAATAAAATCTGTTGAATGGCTTTATCTTGCTGCAAAAGGACATAGAAGAGCAAAATTTGATTTTGAAAATAGCAAAAATGCTTGGCTAGTTCCATAAATTAAGTTATTGAATATCTAATATAAGTCTAAATATCGCATCGATACATATTTTTTAATTGGTAGATTTTAATTTGTGAAAAAAAAAATTAAAAAGTATTTATTAGTAGGTGGTTTTTCTTTTTTTTTAATAAAAGGAATAATTTGGTTAATAATAATTGCAGGTGCTTTTTTTGGTATAGGCAAAATTTAGGAGGAATATGTTTATTGCAATGAATAGATTTAAGATCGTAAAAGGTAAAGAGATGGAGTTTGAGAATGTTTGGAAAAACAGAGAGACTCACTTAGAAGAGGTACCAGGTTTTAAAAATTTCAATTTAGTTAAAGGTGAGGAAAAAGATGATCATACCTTATATGCATCGCATAGCATATGGAATTCAAAAGAAGATTTTTGGAATTGGACAAAATCAGAGGCATTTAGACTTGCTCACAAAGATGCTGGAAAACATAAAGATTTATATTTAGGTTCACCAAATTTTGAGGGCTTTGAAAAGGTTTTATAAAAATAAATTACTTGAGATTTAAAAAATTGATTTAGAATATTTTTTCCAATTATCCTGGTAATGCTTGGTGTTTTCCCAAACAGCTTTTTTTTCTTCCTCGGTTACCTCTCTTACTACTTTGCCTGGAGATCCAACTACTAAGGAATTATCTGGTATTACTTTATTCTCAGTTATTAAAGTTTTAGCACCAATTATACAATTTTTTCCTATATTAGCTTTGTTAAGAACAACCGCACCGATTCCTATCAAGCTATTATCCCCTATCGTACATCCATGGAGCATAACTAAATGTCCAATGGTTACATCTTTTCCGACTTTCAAAGGACATCCGGGATCTGTGTGCAGTACACAACCATCCTGAACATTTGATCCCTCGCCTATATGAATATTTTCAATATCTCCTCTTAAAGTAGCATTAAACCAAACACTTGTATTTTTTTCTAAAGTTACATCACCTATAACAACCGCATTAGGTGCTACCCAATTTTCGCCAGAGTTTTTTGGTTTTTTATCTTTTAAATCGTAAAACATAATTTATATATTATTACATTATGCCAATACAAACTCCAATATGTGATTTCGGTCAAAAGGCTCACAACTTTAAGCTTAAATCAACCGATAATAAAATTTTATCTTTAGAGGATGTGAAAGGTGAAAATGGAACCTTGATAATGTTTATTTGCAACCATTGTCCTTATGTTAAAGCAGTTACAAAAGATATAGCTGAGGATACCAAAAAATTGAAAGATTTAGGAATTAACTCTGTAGCAATCTGTGCAAATGATGCTGAGAATTATCCAGAAGACTCGTTTAAAAACATGATTGAATTTGCAAAAAAAAATCAATTCGGTTTTCCATATTTGGTTGATGAAACACAAGAAATAGCCAGAACTTATGATGCTGTATGTACTCCAGATTTTTTTGGGTACAACAAAAATTTAGAGCTTCAATATCGAGGTAGATTGAGAGAATTAAAAAATTTAGTTCCTGTAAGAGATGGTGTTAGCGATTTATTTAATGCAATGAAACAAATTGCTGAAACTGGTAAAGGACCTGAAAATCAAACTCCGAGTGCTGGCTGTAGTATTAAGTGGAAAAATAGTTAATGTATTTAATCGTTACGAGATCTTTTCCCCCAGAGGTGGGTGGCATGCAAAGTTTAATGTGGGGTTTGGCAAAAGAAATGTCCAAAAACTTTATGATCAAAGTTTTTGCTGATCACTACGAAAATCATAAAGAATTTGATAAAAAAGTAAATTTTTCAATTGAAAGAGTTGGTGGAATTAAATTCCTAAGAAAGATTAGAAAAGCACAGCTAATTAATGAATATTTAAAAAAAAGTAAAGTTCAAGGTATTATAGCTGATCATTGGAAAAGTTTAGAATTAATAGTAACAGATAAAAAAAAATATTGTTTAATTCACGGAAAAGAAATCAATCACGCTAAAGGAAGTTCTTTAAATAAAAGAGCAAACAAAGTTTTAAATAGTGTTGAAAAAGTAATAGCAAATTCTAAATATACAAAAAATTTAGCTATTCAAAATGGTGTAGAACAAGAAAAAGTTGTTATGATAAATCCAGGAATTAGCCCTGCCCAAGAATTAAATAAGACGTCGTTAACTAAAGTTGAAAGCTTACTTAAAACAAAATCACCCCGTTTAATTACAGTTTCAAGATTTGATAAAAGAAAAAATCATGAAAAAGTGTTGATGGCTCTGAGAAACTTGAAACAAATTTATCCAAATATTGTTTACATTTGCATTGGCTATGGAGAGGAAGAACAAAATTTAAAAGATTTGGTAAATGAACTTAATTTAAGTGGGCAAGTAATGTTTTTTAAAGAAATAACCGACGACCTAAAAAATGCTTTAGTGGCAAAATCAAATATATTTGTGATGCCCTCGATAAAATATAAAAGTTCAGTTGAGGGTTTTGGTATAGCTTATATAGAAGCTGCGCAATACGGGGTTCCTTCATTAGGTGGAGCCGATGGTGGTGCAGCAGATGCAATTCAACATGATAAAACTGGATTAATTTGTGATGGAAATAACCTAGATGATATTTATTCATCATTAAATTCAATGATTGAAAACAAAAAATATTTACATTTCGGTAAAAATGCAAAAGAGTTATCATCTAAATTCGATTGGTCTAATACCATCGAACAATATAAAAAAATATTGAATTAAAATTTATTTTTTTGTCAGAGTTTTATAAATGTGCCACAGAACAATTAGAATTGTTGTAACCAATATACAAATTGTAAGAGTTCTGTCCCATAGAAACTCCCAAGATCCATTACTTAAAAGTAATGATCTTCTTAAATTCTCCTCCATCAACCCACCAAGAACAAACGCTAGTATCAATGGCGGCATGGGAAAATCATAAAGTCGTAAAAATGTTGCAACAACTGCTATGCCAATCATTAAATAAATGTCAAAATTATTAAATGACATTACATAAATTCCTGTAATAGAAAAAAATAAGATTAATGGAATCAAATAATTTTTTGGTACAGCAAGAATTCTAGCTATGTATGGAATTAAAGGTAAATTTAATATTAATAATATTACCATCCCAATATACATTGACATTATAACTGACCAAAAAATTTCAGGATTGGTCATATAAAGTCTTGGACCTGGCTGAATACCAAAACCCAAAAGTGCTCCAAGCATAACCGCTGTAGTTCCACTTCCCGGTATACCTAAAGTTAACATGGGTACAAACGAACCAGAGCATGCTGCATTATTTGCTGTTTCAGGTGCAGACAATCCATTCACACTTCCTTTTCCAAATTTTTCTTTTTCTTCATCCTTTACTAAATTTCTTTCCATTCCATATGCTAAGAATGATGCAATGGTT
This sequence comes from uncultured Pelagibacteraceae bacterium, assembly GCA_902628565.1. Lineage (GTDB taxonomy): Bacteria > Pseudomonadota > Alphaproteobacteria > Pelagibacterales > Pelagibacteraceae > Pelagibacter. Next base: position 10,507 of record CACONR010000004.1, on the reverse strand, counting down.
GCACCCGCACCAGGTAATACTCCAATCAAGAAACCAATAACTGAGGATCTTGGAATAGTTCGATACATTTTACCTCGTTCTTCTTTATTAATTCTTATTGATCCAAGTTCCGTTAGAGAAACTTGTTTTGCTGCAGCTGTTGGATCATTTCTCTTTAATATAATTGTTAATGCCTCACTCATAGCAAATGTTGACATAACCACTAGGACGAAACTTATACCATCTGTTAAATTCATATTATCGAAAGTAAATCTGGTGATATCTGAAAGTGAATCTTGACCAACAGATGCGAGCATTAACCCCAATACCACCATCATCATTGCTTTTAAGAATTGACCTTTTGAAGAAAAAGCTGCAATTGCTGTTAAACCTAAAATCATTAATGCAAAATAATCTGGAGATCTAAATGATAAACTTACTTTTGATAAACTTGGAGCCATAAACAATAAATAGATTGCCGACAAAGTTCCACCAGCAAAAGAACTCCAAGCAGCTATCGCTAGTGCTTTACCAGCTTTTCCTTGTTGCGCCATTGGATATCCATCGAAAGAAGTTGCAACTGTTCCTGGAACTCCAGGAGCATTTAATAAAATTGAAGAAGTTGAGCCACCAAATACCGCTCCATAATAAACCCCAGCCATTAAAATTAATCCAGTTGCAGGATCAAAGCCATAAGTAATTGGTATCATTAAAGCTATGGCTGTCATTGGTCCTAAACCAGGCAACATCCCAATAATTGTTCCAAAAAAACAGCCGATCATAACCATAAAGATGTTTTTAAATGATAAAGCTGTAGCTAAACCAATTAATATTCCTTCAATCATCCCATTACTCCAATGGATTTTAAAAAAGGATCCCTTAAATAAATTTCAAGAACTCCATGAAGTAAATACATAAAAGCAGCCACAAATGGAAAAGAAAGTAAAAACATTAGTATCCACCTTCTCTCCCCTAAAAAATAATAAGATGCAAATAAAAACAAAGATGTAGTTAAAAAGTATCCAACTTTTAAAATTGTTGCTCCGTAGATAACTGCAATAACAATTAATAATGCCGTTTTTTTATATTCTAATGTTCTATGTTCAACTTTTATAGTATCTGGATCTGGCAAGATTAATTTTAAACCAGAAAAAAATAAACCAGAATATCCTAAATAGATTGGAAATGTTCTTGCATTAAATGGTGCGTTTTCATCGAAAGCAAAAACTTGAATTTGATAAGCTGTATATAAATAAAATGCTGAGAAAATAAAAAAGAGCAGTGATATAATTTTTGTCGTATTTATATTCACTGCTCTTTAAATTAATTAATCCAGAGGATTAAATTACTCCTAGTTTCTTCATAAGAGCTGTCATTTCTTTTGTTTGAGTTTTTAAAAACTTAACAAACTTTTTGTCTGGGTTATAAATATTTACCCAAGCATTTCTGGCTCTTACAGCTTCCCATTCAGGAGTTTTTTGTACATCGCCTAACATTTTAGCAATAGCTTTTTTATCTTTGCTACTCATGCCTGGAGGACCAAAAAATCCTCTCCAGTTAACGAATTGTACATCATATCCCTGTTCTTTAAGTGTAGGTGCATCAGGTGCATCACCAACCCTATCAGGTGCAGTAATACCAATAATTCTTACTTGGTCTCTTGCTCCCATAAGTTCGCCCAAACCTGTAGAAATAATTTGAGTTTCTCCAGATAAAAGTCCAGCTAATGCTTTTCCACCTGCATCATAAGGAATGTAAGCTACAGCATTAGGATCTGCACCAGCAGCTTGAAATGCTAGAGCACCAATTAGATGGTCCATACTTCCTCTAACAGATCCACCAGCCATTTTAATTGAACTTGGGTTTGCTTTGTATGCATCAACAACATCTTTGAAGTTTTTGTAAGGTGAGTCTTTTGCAACTGCAATAGCACCATAATCACCAATTACTCCAGCAATTGGCACAACATCTTTATAAGATAAAGTTCCACTTCCACTGACGTAACCTTTGTGTCTTGTAATTGATCTTAAAACTAATGGTGTTGATTGTACTAAGATTGTATTTTCTGGCTTAGTATTAATCATATATGCAAGTGCCTTACCACCACCACCACCTGACATGTTTTCAAATGATGCGCTTTTTAAAAATCCAGCTTTTGTTAAAGCTTCTCCAGTACCTCTAGCAGTTCCATCCCAACCACCACCAGCACCACCACCAATTACAAAGTGTAGCTTATCAACTGCAATTGAGTTGACTGTAGTTGATGATAATAAAAGAGCGGCAGAGAATAAAACTGAAAAAAAAGATTTAATTAGTTTCATTATTTCCTCTCGTTGTTATAGTTAATTACATAGATTAAACATACTTTTAGTAATCTAGTCAACAACCAAAGATAGAATACATGCAGAACGTGATTCCCTTTAACCGAGAAAGTTTTAGGCAGTTAATATCAAAAAAATTTTTATTAGTTATTGTGATCTCTATTCCTAGTGCGATTGTCGCTGACTTTTTTAGGATCCCACTTGCCTGGATGATTGGTCCGATGATAGCAACCTCCTTGATTGCCCTAAAAGGTTTTCAAGTTATAATGCCAAGACTAGCCCTAAGCTCAATCTTAATTATTTTAGGATTACATATTGGAAACTATATTGATCAAAATTTACTTAATCAGATGGTAAATTGGATTTGGACCACAATTATAATGTTTCTTTATATTATAATTAGTATTCTAATTGTTTCTAAATATTTACAAAAATTTTCTGATTATAAAGAGAAAACATCTATATTTTCTGCAGCTCCAGGTGCATTAGGACCTTTAATGATTTTGGCAGAGTATGAAAAATCAGATTTATCTCAAGTAGCTACAGCTCATTTAATTCGATTAATAATTATAATAACTTTATTTCCTTTTATTATAGTTAGTCTCTATCCAGCTGAAGCTTTAGAGTTAGAAAAATTTGATTACATGTCTCAAAACCATTGGGAATTGATTATATTAATAATTGTTTCTTTAGTGTTCATATTTTTTTTTGATAAATTTAAAGTTCCAGCTGCACTTTTGTCTGGAACACTAGTTGCGAGTGGAGTTTTACAAATATCTGACATCGCGTCATACAAATTGCCTGATGCATCAATAAATTTTTGTTTGTTAATTTTGGGAGCTTCTGTTGGATGCAGATTTGCAAATAAAACATTTAAAGAAGTGGCAAATAATTCTTTTCATGGATTAGTTGCAACCATACTTTTAGTTTTATTAGGTCTTATTGCAGCATATGTTGCAACATTTTTTGTAGATAATAATATTTTATCATTGATCCTATCCTTTTGCCCCGGGGGTATTTATGAGGTTGCAGTTATAGCAATAGCTTTTGACCTAGAGCCAGATTTTGTTGCTTTTCATCATATTATAAGATTGTTATTTATACTCTTTGTCGTGCCAGTGATTTTGAGAATAATTGAAAAAACTAGGTTAAAGAATTAGATACTCTTTCAAAAACTCTTTCAGCACTTAAGTTTTTTAGATCCGTAACCTCAATTGGTTTAAAATTTTCTCTTTCAATACTTACTTTGTACGCTGTTGTATGTTTACCAAATAATGTAAGACCTTTGGCTCCTACATGAGCTGCTATGTGCGCAGGACCAGTATCATTTGCAACAACAAATGAACTATCTTTTATCAAGGCGGTAAGTTGAGAAATATCTAGCGCTCTACCATTATCCAGTAAAGCTAATGCATTAATATTTTTTGCTTCACTGATTTCATTTGGGCCAGGAGCTGTAATGACTTTATATTCATCACCATACTTGTTCGATATTAATTCAATAAGTTTATTATAATAAGGCCATTTTTTAATTACTAAATGGGGTGAACAGAAAGGAAATAATAAAATATATTTTGTTAGCTTATAAAAATTTCTAATTTCACTTATATCTGTAGCAGCCCAATTAAAGTCTGGTCTTAACGTATTTAATGTGCTTAAACCAGAGTCTTTTAATTGATATTCAAATCTTTCTAGAACAGAATTTTCGTCAAATTCATTTTTGTTTTTTCCTTCTGGTAAAGTTGTTGTTGAACTTGACCATATTTCCTTACCTGCTTTTGGAAAAAGAATATTCTTATAAAAATTAGTTCTAGATGAATTTTGCAAGTCAAAAACTTTAGAAAAGTTATGCTTTTTAATTTCACGCATTAAAAAATATAAATATATTAAATTAAACTTTGGTAGTCTTTTGTCTAAAATAACACTATGAATAAATGGATTTTTTTTGAATAAATCAATAAATGGTTTTGTAGTAAGAAGATAAATTTGATCATTTTTATGATTTTCAGATATGTCTTGAATAGCACCACTAGCTTGAGATATATCTCCTAAAGATCCATGTTTGATAATTAGTATATTAGACATATTTATAACAAGATAACATAGTATTAAATTTTATGAATAAAATTATAGTAGAAGTTTCAATTGGAGAACTTTTAGATAAAATTTCTATTTTAGAGATTAAAAAGGAAAAGATAAAAGATACTGAAAAATTAAAATTCATTAATAACGAACACTCTATTCTTAAAAATCAGTTAGAAAAAAATATCAAATCTGATGAAAAACTGAATAATCTTTACCAATCTCTTAAAGTAATTAATTCAAAACTTTGGGTTATCGAGGATGATAAAAGACAATGTGAGAAAGATAAGGATTTTGGGGAAAAATTTGTTAAGCTTTCAAGAGATGTTCATTTTCTAAATGATGATCGTGCAAAAATTAAATTAGAGATTAACAATCACACTGGATCAATTATCAAAGAAATAAAACAGTACACCAGTTATTAAATCATTAATGGGACTTCATTTTTCAAAAGAAGAATTTAGAACTAGAAAATCTAAAGTTTTAGATTCCATGAAAGATCAAAACATAGAAGCCTTATTAATGTTTAGACAAGAGTCTATGTATTGGTTAACTGGTTATGACACATTTGGATATGTTTTCTTTCAAACATTAATCTTAGATAAAAAAGGAAACACGATATTACTAACAAGAGCTCCAGATTTAAGACAGGCACAAAACACATCCAATATAAAAGACATTAGAATTTGGGTTGATAAAGATGGATCAAACCCAACCGATGATCTTAAAGTTATTTTGAACGAGCTAAATCTAAAAGGAAAAAAATTAGGAGTTGAATATGAGGCTTATGGGTTGACCGGAAAAAATACATTGAAGCTTAATAAGTCTTTAGAAAATTATTGCTCTGTTGAAGATAAATCAGACTTAATAACAAAGTTAAGAGTAGTGAAATCCAAAGAGGAAATTGTTTATGTAAAAAAAGCTGCAGAACTAGCTGATCAAGCTTTGGATGAAGTTTGGAAATATGCCAAGGCAGGTGTGAATGAGTCAAAGATTTTAGCTGAAATGAATAAAGTTATATTTGAAGGTGGTGGAGATTATCCTGCAAATGAATTTATTATTGGTTCGGGAAAAAATGCTCTTCTTTGCCGTTATCAATCAGAAAAACAAACTTTAAATGATCAAGATCAATTAACTATAGAATGGGCTGGTACTTATAGACATTACCATTCAGCAATGTTTAGAACAATTCCTATAGGTAAAGCAGATCCTAAACATCATAAAATGCATGAGGCGTGTGTTGAAGCATTAAAAAATTGTGAAAATAAATTAAAACCTGGAAATAGAATAGGAGAGGTTTTTGATATTCACGCAAAAACTTTTGATGATCTTGGTTTTAATAAAGCAAGAATGAATGCATGTGGATATTCTTTAGGTACTACTTTTGCTCCAAATTGGATGGATTGGCCAATGTTATATACCGGTAATCCATATGTGATTGAGCCTGGAAATGTTTTTTTTATGCATATGATTTTAATGGACTCAGAAAATCAATTAGCAATGAACCTGGGTGAAACTTATTTAGTCACTGAGCAAGGTAATCAAAGACTTGGTAAGCAAAAAATTGATTTAGTTGTACTTTAATTAAAGCTGTATTTCTTTTCTAAAAACTTAATCACATTATGGATTATAAAGGTCATAAATAAATAAATACCACCAGCAACAATAAATACCTCGATTGGTTTAAAAGTTGTTGAAATTATATATTTTGCAACACCTGTAAGGTCCATTATGGTGACTGTGCTTGCTAAAGAAGTTCCTTTCATCATTAGGATAATTTCATTGCCATAAGCTGGTAAAGATTGTCTAATAGCAATAGGAATTTGAATTTTATAAAAGATTACTTTATTTGAGATACCCAAACTTTTACCTGCCTCTATTATTCCAGGATTAATGGTTTGAAATGCTGATCTTAGTATCTCTGAAGTATAAGCACCTGTATTTAGAGCAAAAGCAATGATTGCACACCAATATGGCTCTTTTAAAATTACCCATAAAACTGTCGATCTCAAATATTCAATCTGACCTAATCCAAAATAAATAATAAATATCTGTACTAAAAGTGGTGTACCTCTAAAAACATACGAATATCCATAAGCAAATCTATTGATAAATATATTTTTATTTAGTCTTAGAATTGCAAAAAATAAGCCAATCAATAATCCAATTATTAAAGAAACTGAAAGAAGTTTTAAAGTTATTACAGCTGCATTTAGTAACTTTGGGAAACTATTAATCATTAATTCAAGATCCATTAGTACCCCCTACTATATTTAACTTCTAATTTATTGATTAATTTCATGCTCACAAAAGTAAGGAGTAAATACAAAACTGCAGCAAATGAATAAAAGAATAATGGATCTCTCGTTGATCCAGCAGCAATATAAGATTGTCTCATAATTTCAACTAAACCTGTAACTGAAATTAGAGAAGTATCTTTTAGAGTTATCTGCCAAACATTACTTAGATTTGGAATAGCTAATCTTAGTGTTTGAGGTAAAATAATTTTAAAAAATTTTCCAAATTTATTTAAACCCAATACATTGGCAGCTTCGAACTGGCCTTTATTAATTGATTGAATTGCTCCCCTAAAAACTTCAGTTGAATAAGCGCCGGAAATTATTCCAATTGCAAATGCACCCGTGATAAATGCATTTATTTCAATATACTCATTATAACCAAATATTGATGCAACAAACATAACTGCACCGGTTCCACCAAAAAAGAAAAGGTAAATTACTAATAATTCTGGAACACCTCTTATTATAGTTGTGTAAGAATTAGCTATGAAATTTAAAAACTTATTTTTAGATAATTTTAATGGAGTAAAGATTAACGCAAAAAGAAAACCTATAATCATTGCTGTAATTGAAACAGCTATAGTCATTAGAGTGGCACGAAATAACTCGTCACCCCATCCAGTATCGCCAAATGCTAGAAGTTCCATATAGATTGGCGACTATACATTATAGTCGCCAAATCTAAAATTAATTACATAGAGGCATCAAAACCGAACCATTTTGTAGCTATTCTACTAATGTCTCCGTTTTTTCTAGCCTTCTCGATTGCTTTGTTAAATGCTTTTAATAATTCAGTGTCGTCTTTTCTAATTCCAACTCCAACACCATTACCAAATGCTCCACCTGAAAAAGTTGGACCTACAAGAATAACTGGTTTACCAGATTTTTCAGCATAATCTGTAAAAGCAACTGCAGCTGCTAATGCTACATCACATCTTCCTGATGCTAAGTCTAAGTTGACTTCATCTTGAGTTTTGTAAGTTCTTAGATTTATTTTTCCTACATCACCAGATTCTAAAAAGTTTTGGTGAATAGTTGCTGTTTGTGTACAAACAGTTTTACCAGCAAGCGCACCCGTTAAAGTTTTTAAAGTTTTTTTAACACCTGAGCCACTTAGTGTAAGATTGATTCCATCTGGAGTATCCATACCTTCAAGGTCGGAACCTTTCATAACTGCTAGAGATGCAACTTCATCTGCATAACCTTGTGAAAAGTTAATAGCTTTTTGTCTCTCGGCAGTAATTGACATACCTGCCATAATTGCATCAAATTTTCTCATAATTAAAGCTGGTATCATTCCATCCCAATCTTGTTCAACAATCTCACATTGCTGCCCAATATATCTGCAGAGTGTGTAAGCTAATTCGACTTCAAATCCGATTAATTTACCTGATGCATCTTTAGAATTCCATGGAGGATAAGCACCTTCCGTCCCAATTTTAATTTTATCAGCACTAACATTTCCAATAATTAATAATGAAAATAAAACTGAAAAAATAGTTTTTTTAAACATATTCATCATTCTCTCCTTTAATAAAAAAATATTATTTCACAAATCAGAGACTTTAAAAAGAAAAAACTAATGATTTATTGAAGATGAAAAATTCCAAGAACAATCAAAACTAGGTACATAAACCCTAGATAATTTGGTATTTCCAAAATGATGATGAAAAACATTCATCCAATTTTCAACTTGAAGAGGTTTTTTATCTTGGCTGCCAACTTGTGCCGTGATCACACCTTTGGGTTTTAATATTCTTACTAAAGAGTCCATATTTTTCGCCGCTAAATCTATACAAAACTGATCGTCATTTAAATCTACAAAAATATGATCATATGTATCGTCCTTTATTGATTTAATGCTGTGAAATGCATCTCCCCAGACACATTTAACTGAATTTTTCTCTGTAGCTTTTTTTCCAATGTCCCCTAAATGTTTGTTACAAACTTCAACTACCTCTGGATCAAGCTCATACCAATCGATAAAATTAAATTTTTTAGATATACATTCTCTGGCAACGCCTCCATCACCACCACCAATAATTGCAGCTCTTTCATTGTTTTTATTTAACTTCAATCCAGCGCCTACAAATGTTGAGCTGTACAAATGTTCATCAGACTCAGCTACTTGAATTTCACCATCAATAAATAATGATTTTCCAAATTGTTCTAACTCTAAAATCTCGATGTGTTGACCAACCTTTGATTTAAAATCTTCCAAAACTTCATTTACAACATATGATTTTTGTAAACCTGGTGAACTGTAAATATCGTGATAAAGAGATCTCGTATCTCTATTAAACTCTTTTTTTACAATTCTTTTGTGCTTAAATTCTTTTTTAACAATATCAATCGCTACTGAGGGACTGATTTTTCCACAAGTAAAGAAGTCAAAGCTTATAATTCCTTTCTCAGGAAAAGTATGAAAACTGATGTGACTTTCAGCTAATAATGCAAGAATTGTAAAGCCCTGTGGTTCAAACTTATATTTTGATATATTCAAGATTGTAACTTTAGCTACTTTAGCAATCTCTTTGATAACTCTTTCATAAACTGAAGGATCATATTCTTTATCAGTACCAATTATATCTAAAGTAATGTGCTCCCCTACTTTTATCATATTACCCTTTTTTATAATCTTTAGCTTTTACCAAAACTTTTTTCATTTCGTCTAATGAAAGAATCTGTGGCTCACCTAACTTTAGTGCAATAGTGTATTGATGACAAATATTTTCTATCTCTTGTGCTAGTTCAAATGCTTGCTCTAAATTTTTTCCAAAAGCAACCTGTCCGTGATTAGACATCAAACAAGCACTTCTATTTTCCAAGGCTTTAATTACATTTTGTGAAAGTTCTTTTGTCCCAAAAGTAGCGTATTTAGCACATTTAATGTCTTCTCCTCCTGCAAGAGCAATCATGTAATGAAACGGAGGTATAGATTTTCCGTGTGAAGATACAGCCGTTGCGTGTGGAGAATGTGCATGAACAATTGCTTGGGCATCTTTTTTATTAATATAAATATCTCTATGAAATCTCCATTCGGAGGAGGGTTTGTTTACTGAGTCGTTATTTTCCGCATCTTCATTTAAACTCATAAAAACAATATCTTCTGGCTTTAATGTTTCATATTTTTTTCCAGATGGAGTAATTAAATAACCTTGAATATTATCTTGTTCTGCTCTCAAAGATATATTTCCTGATCGAAGCGGTGAAAGATTTGTAGAGTTCAATTTTAAAGAATACTCAATAATTTGATTTCTTTGGTCTAAATTCATCATTTAAATAATTCTTTTAGTCCTCTTTCTGATGCTTCACATATACCTTTTTCCGTTATTAATCCTGTAACGTATTTTGCTGGGGTTACATCAAAAGCTAAATTCATAGCTTTACTATTTTTTGGATAAATTTGTATTTTCTTTATATTTCCTTTTTCATCTAAACCTTCCACATGAGATAATTCCTCTGAATTTCTCTCCTCAATTGGAATATCTTTATGATCTTTTATATTCCAATCAATTGTAGAACTTGGTAGTGCAACATAAAAAGGAATTTTGTTATCATGAGCTGCTAATGCTTTTAGATAAGTTCCAACTTTATTACAAACATCTCCATTGGCTAGAGTTCTGTCTGTTCCAACAATACACACATCAACCTGTCCTCTCTGCATCAAAATTCCACCTGTGTTATCTGCAATGATTGTATTTTTAATTCCTTCTTCATTTAACTCATAAGAAGTTAGATTTGCTCCTTGATTTCTTGGTCTAGTTTCATCTGCCCATACATGAACAGGAATTCCTTTTTTGTGTGCATGATAGATTGGAGAAG
>CACONR010000003.1 GCA_902628565.1 uncultured Pelagibacteraceae bacterium | reverse complement strand
TCGGGTACACCACCAACTTTTCTGTCTACTTCAACACCTTTTTTATAAATAATGACAGTGGGCACCCCTCTTATTCCAGCGGCACTCCCAGTATTAATTCCACCTTCTTCAATATCAGCGTAATAAAATCCTGCTTTATCTTTATACTCAACAGCGAGTTTATCCATAATTGGTTTTAAGGCTTTACATGGTCCACACCACGCAGCTGAAAATTGAATTACAGAAATATCTTCGTTTTTAATTTTGTTATCAAAATCTTCGTCTTTAAAATCTGTTAGCATCCATTCTTTCTATAAATTACAAATACAAAGTCAACTAGGCAATTTCATATTTTTTTTCAATTGACATTATAAATTCGTTTATTTCATCTAGTTTTTTTAGTTCTTCCTCATCATCTCTATTTGAGGCTTGATCTCTTAAATAATCAATTTCAGTATAAGCCATATTAATTGTTTGCCACTTTTCTTTATTTTTACTTAAAATTCTTCTGGCAATTTCACTTTTGATATTTTTGTAAAGATCAGGTGGTAAAATTTGTGGTGCCTCTTGATAAATAATTTTTTGGCCAAACCAACTACATCTTTTATCTGTAAACTTATCTAATAATCTCAATTTGTCTTCCCAAGATGAGCTATGCCAAGTTTTAAATAATGCAGTATCTTTATTTGGAATAAATTTTTCATAAAGAGTTTCCTCTGGTAATAAATCTTCTTGAGTTTTTGTTTGCTCCTTTTCCTCTGCAGCTTCTCTATTTATAACTTGAATATTTTTACAAAAATTTTCGTTTTCTCTAACAAGTTTAGCTCTTTTTTGAATTGTTGCTAAATCCAAATCTGAATAGGGTTTTTGCTTAAGAGCAAATTGTTTATCTAAAATTACTGGAGCTTTATTTGTTTTTAAAACTCTTAAAGCCTTAGGGCTATATTTTTTTAATACGTCTCGTAATTGATTTACTGGTAGATTTAATAATGGTTCTGGATCTCTTCTTAAGTCCCAAACATATCCCCAAGATGCATAAGATGGATGAAAGCAATGATTTGGATGCAACGTACTAGTAAGATACATCATGTTTCTACCTTTCACATTTTCAAATATTGAGTAGATACCTTCATTTTTTAAAAATGTCTCTACGCTGGTTTTTGTTGATGTTTTTAGAAATGTATCCCAATTTTCTTTATGCTTATCTTTTATAATTCTAAGAACCTTTAGTGAGTTTTGTGCATCTACGTAAGCTGTGTGGCTAGCTGAAGTGTCAAAACCTTGCATTCTTGACAAAGATTCTAAGGCAAGGCTTGGATTTCCTGCCTCTGTTAGTTCTGTTTTTAAGGTCTCTGAGTTTAATGTTTGGGCTGCTCTAGCTATGTGCAAACCGTCATGTTCACTATTCGGTGATGAGTGTGTAGCATAAGGATACCGATTACCTTTAAAGAAATTAAAGTGAAACATTCTTCTATCAAAATTAAGATTTGACCAACCCATAAATACCGCTGGAGCACATTTTGTAAAAAAATTTTCAACAGCACCTAAAAATTCATAATGTGAATAATTACCTTTGGTTAATAAATCAATACTAGTTGAATTAACAAGTAAAGCCTTGGCACTGGGAACCTCTCCTTCTGGCATTCGACCCCTAATATTCAATTTTCCAATCTCTTTAAGGTTTTTATCAACAACGACAGCACCTACTTCAATTATTGATCCCCAAATAGTACTATTAGTTGTTTCTGTATCGTAAATTACAATTTTATCCATTTTTGCTAACTTATATTACTCATTTCATTAAATCTTTTTAATCTACCCAAAAATAAATTTTGATAAGTGACTAATTCAGGGCCCTGAATTTTGAATTCCTGAAACAAATTATCTACTGTGCAAACAAGAATAACGCAAGCATTGATATTTGAATTATAAACCACATTGTGTGCTAGAGAATAAGCTGCTGTTTGTAAAAACCATGAGTCTATATATTCAACTTTTTTGGGTTTATTAGATTGTTTAAAATCAATAATTGTTTCTTTTCCCTCGTATAACCCAACACAATCTGCTGTGCCGGCATATTTTTCAGGATAATGCATTGTGCATTCGACGCCATATACTTCCTCTAGTCTATTCATAAGCCCTTTATCTATGATTTCTTTTGCCATTTTTTTATACTGTTCATTGTCTTCAAAGAAGCTCAAATTTTCTCTGCCCAAAAGAAAAGACTCCAAATAACTATGCATCTGAGAACCTCGGCTGCTAGCTGCTTTAGTTATTGCCTCTGCTTCTTTATAACCTGTTCTTTCACGCCAATTCGCTAACGCCGCTTTATCTTCCTCAGACTTAGTTGCATCAAGTATTGATGTCACGCTTGGTAATTTTGTTTCTCCCAAAACATATCTTCTTATTCCATCTTCAGTAGCTCTTGATGATGTAGGATAGTTGTATTTCTTATTCCAACGCATGTGATTTCTTATAATCTGTATTTTTGGAAAAAAGAAATTAATTTTTTGCTTGTTTATTTCTTTCGACAAATTTTTCTACGTTTTCAGTTTGAACAGCTTTCTCAACCTGTTCGGGATCTTTGATATTTTCTAAAGTTCTACTAATTGATCTTGCATCAGTTCCAAACTTATCAACCACACTCATGGCCTCTTCTAGTTTTTTTCTAAGCACAATAATATTATCAAAATGCTTACCAAATCTAGTGGTGATTGTTTTTAGATGATTATAAATCTCTGTAGCGCCTTTTTGCACTTTCAATGATTGAAAGCCCATATGTAAAGATTGCAAGTAAGCTGATAGAGTATTAGGACCACAAATTACAATTTTATACTTTTTCATTAATTCTTGGGTTAATAATTCCTTTGTGCTGGGATCTTGATATTCTGTTAATTCTTTATAAAGACTCTCAGTTGGTGCATAGACAATTGCAAAATCAGTGGTCTTTGGTGGAACGATATATTTTTCATTAACACTTTTTGCTTTTGCTTTAAATGCGCTTGCTAATTTAGTCCTAGCATCTGCTGCTGCCTTTTTATCATCTGCCTCATGGGCATCAGTGATAGCTTTAAACTTTTCAGCAGGAAAATGCGAGTCCACTGGTACCAGAACATCTCCTTGAAGTTTAATTGCAAATTCAACATTTTCACTAGTGTCCTCTTTCATCTTTACATTGGTCATAAATTGAGAAGTAGGTAGCAAATCTTTCATAAGAGCTCCCAAAGAATACTCTGCTAAAGTTCCATATTTTTTAACCCCAGCTAAAATTTTGGTAATCCCCTCTTGGCTTTGATTTAGTAATTGAACTTGTTGATTAAAATTACCAACTTTTTCATCTACTTTAGTTAGGGCTGCTGTCATATCTTTAGCAACCTCTTTGCTCATACTATTAAATGATTCACCTAATGAATTTTTAAGACTATTAATATCGTCCTTAATTTTAAGGACTTCTTGATCTTTATTATCCTCATCATTAGGTTTGCTTTTGAACTTTAGAAATAAAGCTATATTTACCAATAAAACAACTACTACTAATCCTACTATTATTACATCCATGATTCTCTACGTTATACTCCTATTTTTATATTTCAATTTATATTTTCTTTACCGTAATAAATTATACCGGTGCCATCACAGCCGATGCATATCATCTCTGAACCAGTTTCAGTGCTGATGCCCAGTCCGCTACACTCACAACATTCACCAACAATTTCATTACTATAAATCTTTCCCTCTTTGATAATTCTTCTATTAATAAAGTGTTCAGAAAAAATAATTACATTGCTTTTTTTCATATTAATCTTCTCTTTTTTCTAATTGACTGTGAATATAGTCTATCTCAATAGCATTTTTTTCTAGATCTCTTCTTATTCTTAGAAATTTAAAAAAATAATAAGTGCTTATTGGCAAGTTAAAAATTCTTAATAAAAAACGCAATAAAGGTCTTCTCTCGTAATATCTATTATTTACTGTGTCAGTTAGATCTACAGATACTAAGTATAACTCTGTATCTCTTCTCCAATCCAAACAATATTCTAATCGATCCTTAAGCTTTTCTTTAATTAAATAGTTCATTGATATATTGCTATCTGTCTGTAACACTGCGGTTTTTCAGACGACTTACCTATAATTTCTATTTTCCCATTTCGAACAAAATAAACCCAGTAATAATTCTCATTATTTTCTTCATCTATTACTTCTTCAATTCTTATTTCAGTAATTTTATCTATTTTTTTCATCTAATCCTTTTTTTGCAGGAAGAGGAGCTATCTCTCCCCGCAAGACATAGTCATCTATAGTGCCCAAAACCAGATTTGCACTGGTACCCACCGCAGTGGAACAAGTTTTTCTTGTCGCGTCTAACTGTTTCGCCATTTGAGCATATAAATTTTTTTTCATTAAACTCCTAAAAATAATTTTCCTAAATAAAATATTCCAAATCCTAAAATTGTTACCAAAATTATACTCGTCAAAATTTGCCATATAAAACTAAACATTAAATTAATTTTTTTGAAATCCTAAAATCATCAATCTTATAAATTCAGAAACTGGTTCACCTAATCTTGCAGGAATAACAAATTCCTCATTACATGTGTCACATACAGAGTCTGTGACTTTTAAATCTAAAAGAGGTTGTGGGTTGTTACCCATTCCCTCAATTTCATTATTACATATTGGATTTGAACAATATTTTTTTTTCATTTTACTTCTTTTTAAAAAATTTTTCTTTTTTGATTATTTGAGCAGCCACATTAACCAACAACAAAGAAAGGAGACATAATAAAATAAACATGTGACTGCTCATACCTATCTATGTGAACTTTTAAAAAAAAAATTCAATTTGAATAAAATTAATTTTAATTCACATAAATAAATAATGAGTTGGTATATTAATAAAAATTCTCGTGCTTGTATGATTAGGGGTAAAGTAATTGAGGAAGCTCTGAGATTTTATCTAGAGAATAAAGATAAAGATTTATCAATTACTTCTATTGAAACTTATGCTAATGATCTTTATTATTTAAAAACTAAAGATTTACCTGGAAAAATTGTCAAGTTTAATGCAAAGCCAATAAATTCTCTTGTTAAAATTGGCATTAAAACCTTTAATTCTCTAATGATAAAAAAAATCATTAATTTAAAAAGCTTAAAAATTAAAAAAGATCATATTAAAACTGTTGTTTACCCTGACTTTAAAGTTAATAAATTGAACATTAATGATGAATGTTTTAAAAATTGTTGTGTAGAATTGAAAGTTACAAATCAAATTAAAAAATCACTTTTAAAAAAACATGCATCTCAGTGTTATAATTATACAATCAATAGTAGAAAGCCTGTTATATTAATTTATTTAGTATTCAGCAAAATAGGCTCAAAACATCCCGTTTTTCAAGCAAAAGCAGTTCTCTATATTGTTAAAAAAAAATAATAAAAAATCGAACATTTTCAGAAAAATCTTACATATATAAATAGGTAATTCAGGTTAATCTGCTTTACCTATTAATATAAATTGTTTATATTAATAAAAAACAAGGTCATGGACTTTGAATGGGGATCCTACAGTGACCCCAGTAGATCAGTTTATGAATACAGAATTCTTTGTCTCGTGACCCATTAAATAGAAAGGAGTTACGATGACACAATCATCGAACGCAAAAATAAGTGCTTCTCAGTGTGAATTGCTGAGTTCAAATTTTGGGCTATTGTATAATCAATATTTGCCTAAAATTAAAAAAAGCATAAGAAAACTTGATGCTTATGCAGGCTATAAAAGGACTGTAGATGGTGTCGAAGATCTAGCTCAAGGCTTCTTTACAGAAGTATGGGCAAAAAAATGGATGCAAGGATTTGATTTAGAGAGATCTAAAAAATCCAGTGATCCTATTTTAACCTATCTCAAGAATCATCTTAGGAACTTTTATGCATCAAAAAGAACCGCAGATATTAGAGAAACTTCGGTTAAAGAAAATATAATGGAGCAAAATAAGATCAAGGGTAGTGGCTATATTCAAAATTTTGAATTTTGCTACGATGTAAAAAGAAAGTTACACAAAGCTCTCTTTAAAACTTTTAATCTTTTAGAAAAGAAGGCTTGGGGATTATTTATGTATAATAATCACTCAATTAAAAAAGCTGCAACTACACTTGGAGTAAGTGTTGGAACAGCTTTTTTGTTAAAAGACTCCATTTATAATAAAGCTCAGAAGGTTCTAGAGGGATATTACTCTGGTAACATGAACTTTTAAAAAAACTTAAACAATGAGTGGCTCAAATGAGCCACTCTTAAGAAAGGAAAAAAAATGAAAACTGAATTAGAAATACAAAAAGACTTTATTGAAAACCCTGAATTAAAGAGCCAACTAGATTTTTTAAAATCAGGAAAAATGCGTAATCTAAGCGGCCCAGTATTTGTAGATGCATTAGTGTCAGGCATGAGAGACATAAAATACAAGAGTTGTGCCTATGCTTTCAACGAATTAAATGATAATTCAATGCAAGCAGGTGCAAGAAATATTTATTATGCACTGATGGATTTAGAGAAAAAAAATAGAGTTAGTGATGTTTTTATAATTGATGATGGTCACGGAATGATACCTGACATGTTAACTGTGGCAGTGACATGGGGCGGTACCCATAGACAAGATAGCAGAAAAGGTTTTGGTAAATATGGTTTTGGACTACCGACGGCTTGTATAAGTATGTCAAAGAAATATCATTTATACTCAAAGGCGTCAGATGGAGATTGGCATAAAGTTACATTTGATTTTACTTCGATAGAAGGCTCAAGTGAACCTGATTTGTCTAAATTATTATCTAAACCTGAAAAAACAAAGTTACCTGATGTGCTTCAAAGCAGAAGTAGATTGGGAAGTATTGATGTAAGCAAAATGAAAAGTGGAACAATAATTCATCTTGAGGAATTAGATAGAATAAAGCCTGTTGCTTTAGATAAATTAACAAATGATTTACTATCTGATTTCGGTGAGACTTACACAAGCTTCTTACAAGCTACGAATATTTATGTGAATGACACAAAGGTGACTCCATGTGATCCATTATTTGTATCTACAGGAATGAAAGAATACTCTTGGAAATTTAATGATATAGTTTGCCCATCTGATGCAAGTCATTATTACGAAGATACTATCCCACTAGAGGAAGAGCACGGTGGAGAAAAAAGAGCTAACTTGAAAATTAGAATTTCTAGATTACCTCGAGTGTTCGCTTTTTGTGAAAAAGATGAGGATGGTAAACCTGCAAAACCCAGCATGCCTACCTGGAAAGCTGCTGTTGAAGGTAAAGCTAAACTAGATGAAAAAAGTTTTCGTTTTAAATCTATTAAATCAAATAATGGTTTAATATTTAGAAGACTTGGTAGAAAAATGGATGTGAAAAGAATGGGTTACAATTTCCAAAACAATACTAGATATGTTAAATGCGAAATAGACTTTCACCCAGTATTAGACGAACACTTTGACGTAAATACAACCAAACAATATGTTCAGCCTAGCAGTGATATAATGAAGGCACTTGAAAAAAACAACGTCTTTCAAAAAATGAGAGAATTTGAAAATGCTGTTGAAGATGAAGGTGAATTATTGTCAAAAGAAATAAAGACTTTTGCAAAACAGCAAGCTGAAGACGGTATTGATCAAAAAACCCAAGCAGAAATTGATCAAGAGCAGGCAAGACTTAATCAAGGTGCTGACACTGCAACTAGTGAGTTTCAAGATAGAACAGATCTAGCTAAAAAGAAACAAGAGGAAAAAGAAAAACAGATAGCTGCAGATGAAGATATCACACTTGAACAAGCAAAGACACGTTATGTAGAAAAATATAGAGATAGACCTTATATAATAACTAGAGTTAACAAAGGCCAAAAGGGCCCTATGGTTGAGTTTGAAGAGCATGGTAGAACTATCGAGGTTTATTTAAACGAGGATCATAGATACTTTAAAAATGTTTATGCTTCTTCCAAGAGCAATGAAGAGTCAGAAAAACATTGGGATGATTTTTGGTTATCTTGGGCTGATATTTATTTCACTAGAACAGAGGGGGAAAGAGATTTTCTATCAACATTTCTTGCTCAAATCAGTGAACAGATATCTATTAAAGCTCGATTTAAAAAGAAAAGAGACCAAGAGGATGAAAACAATTCAAATGACATGGATGATCCATTGCCTATTGATAATGAAGAAGAGAATAATAAAATAAATTAGATTAAAACAGTGGTGCTTAAACCTCTTAAATTTGTACCTAGACTATCAATACATAAACTTAGGTTATTGAGGAAAATATTTGTCGATAACCTAAGTTCTAAAGAAAATTTAATTAATAGTCTTAGAGAACAAATAGATATTGTTAATCCTAGTAATATGGGTGATCACGTAAAAACATTTTGTCATCATAATGCAGAGAAAATAAGATTTCAGGCAGCCTGCTCTTTAATAGCTGATTTAGTTGAAGCTAGATGGAATGTAAGTATTTCACTTGAAGATATGGGTTTTGTTATAGCTAAACCTGAATATGACAAAACATTTCAGGGTAATTCAACTGATGAAATAAAAGACCAAATGAGAAAAGTTCAATTGATAAATAGAAATAAACAGGTCGAAAGTTATGAAGTTCAACATTTTATAGAGCGAATGGAAAGACCAAAGAGTGTTGGGAATGAGAAAAAATCAATCCTAAATCTTATTGATAACGGGAAGGAATTATCTGAAATCTTTAAAGATATCTCCTCTCTAGAGAGCCAAAAAAAAATATCTCTCCTCGAGAAAATAATTCAACCCGAGATAGTGGTGTGCTTTCCAGATGATCCTTTGTTTAAAGAGGAAGAACTCAAGTGTCCTTACACTGGCTTAAGATTAACAGATATTTGGAAGTATTTTAGACTTACATGGTCTAGTGAGTATAAAACTGTCCCAGGTAAGAGTTTTCCTTTATTGATTAGAAATGCGGCAAGACCCAACAAACCCATCATAGGTATAGCAATGTTAAGGAGTGCAGCATTAGCTGACCAAGCAAGAGACGACGCTATAGGTTGGACCGATGAGAAAATTATAAGAGACAGAATTTATAAAAAAGAAATTAAAGTTGAATTTGTTGTTGAGTCAATGCTCAAAAGTTTAGAAGAACAGATCAACTCTCTAAGGAAAGATGATATTGATTTTTTAAATAGTGAATTGATTAAATTTCCAAACAATGAAGTTATTGTTAGACTAAATGACCTTTATCAAGAAAATTTAGAAAAAAGACATAGAGATCTAGATAATGAAAAGGATGAAACTTACAAAACCCATAATTTAGAAAATATAGATTTTGCTAGAGAGTCGGAAAAGTCTCTTTTTAAAAAGAAAAGAGCTATAAAATTAGCAAGATTATTGGAAACAAGAAAATATTTCAACGAGGTAAATCTCAAAGAAAATCCTTCAAGAGGCTATGCATCATTAATTCACCCAAAAAATAAAAAGGGCAATGAAATGATTTCTAGAGTTTTAAGAGAGATAAGAATGAAGGCTCTGGCTGAAAATATAATGGATGTTTCTGTTTGTGGTTCAGTGGCTCCTTATTCTGAATTAATTGGAGGAAAATTAATAGCCACTCTTATGGCATCAACGGAGGTAAGAGAATGTTTTAGAACCAGATACAATTCAAAAAAATACAAAAAGCCTGCAATAATTGCCTCTAGTAATAAAGGTGAGCCTGTCTATCGAGATGCTAATTTGATGTGTTTAACAACTACTAGCCTCTACGGTGTATCCTCAAGCCAATATAATAGAATTAAGTTTTTAAAAAAAGATTATCCATATTTAAAAAATGATATTATTTGGCAAGAAGTTCATAAAGATAACAAGTCACAAAAGACAAAAGGACAGGGAGTATATCATTTTCACAATTACACAAATAAATTATTGAGCATTTTAACTAGAAAAACATTAGGTCGTGTTGAGGTAAATTACAAATTTGGTGAAGGAACTTCACCAAAACTCAGAAACATACGTAAAGGAATTGAATTATTAAAAGACAAAAAAAAATCAAATATTCAAATAGATGATTTTTTTGCACACAATATTAAAAGAAAAAATTATATTATGTTTTATAAAAACGATATTTTGAATTCCTTGATGAAATTCTCGAAACCTTATAATTCTATCGAGACTGCAAACGTCAAAGAGATTACAAAGGCATGGATTAATAGATGGCTAATAAAAAGAATTAAAAGAGAGGAAACTCTCAAAAAATTAATTTCACTTGGTCCTGAATATATTCATAATCAACTATTTTTTGATAAAGATAACAAAAAAAATAATTTAAAGAAATTAAAAACAATTTATGGAAATTAGCTTAATTAAAATTTTTTTTGTATTGATTATAATAATCACTTTTTACGCAGTAATAAGAAATTTAGATATAATTAAAATTATTCTTATTTATTTTAAAGATAAATTACTTGGAAAGTAATCTTATAAAATTTTTTAATCCTTTTTTTTTACTATTTTTTTTTGAGATAAAGATACAGGCTTGAGATCTCAAAATTTCTCCATCTTTCAAAATACGCAAATTGTTTGCTTTAAGAGTTTCACCTGTAGAGGTTATATCAGTAATGAGTTCAGCTGAACCTGTGAAAGGATAAGATTCTGTAGCACCTAAACTATCTACTAGCTTAAATTGCGTAACCCCTTTTGAAAATAAAAAATCTCTAGTTAAATTTGGGTATTTAGTTGCAACTCTTAACCTCTTTTTCTTTTTATCTCTGAATTCAAAAGCAATTTCCTCAAGATCAGCTATAGTTTGAACGTCAATCCAAGGGTCGGGTATTGCCACTACTAAATTAGCTTTTCCAAAATCAAATTTTTTGATTACATTAATTTTACTTTGTACATTAATTTCACTTTCTTTAAGTAAATCAAAACCAGAGAAACCAATATCTAAAGAGCCATCTCCTAATCTCTCAATAATCTCTCGCGCATGCAAATATAGAATTTTTATATTTCGTTTATTCTTAATTGATCCAATTAAGTCCCTTTCTCCTCTTTCAGAAATAAGTCTCAATTTTTTTTTATTAAAAATTTTCAAAACATCTTTTCTTAATCGTCCTTTACTGGGAATTCCTATATTTATAAAATTCTTCATAATTAATAATTAAGATTTAAAGCAGCACCAACTGCTGGTATTTGTTTTTTGGAACCAAGATCAGAAATTAACCTGTCGTAACGACCGCCATTACAACAATTAATAATTTTTGAATTGGATTTAATATCTATTTTAAAGACCATTCCTGTATAATATTCTAATTGCCTACCAAAAGCTGTTGAGAAAACTACATTAAGTTTGGAAATCTTATTTTTTGAAATTGGAAAATATTTTTGATCAACAATAAGATTAATTTTATTCTTCTTAAAAAATTTATTCAGTTCATAAGCAGCTTTATTAATTGGACATTTAATTCTTAAAAATTCCTTAATAATTTTTGAAATATTTCTTCCTTCACGGGCCCTTCTCGGATCTCTGATTTTTTTATCAAATCTCTCTAAAATTTCTTTTATTGTTCTGTTAGCAACAATAATTGATTGATCATTTTTTAACATTTTGAGATAACGTTTTTTATCTATCTCAACAATTGTTGGGTCTACATCAGAATTAGTTTCTAATCTTTTAAGCAAATCATTAAAATAGTCTTCTCTCCAAAAATGTCTTGAGAGTCTCAATTTCCATCTTTTTGGTATATCTAGTTTTGAAATTAAAAGATTAAAGATTTCAACGTTGCCGAGTGTAAGAGTGCCTGATGAAAACTGTAAATTTTGAAGAGATTTAAGAGATGTATTTATTATTTCTTTGTCATCATTTTTCTCATCTTGAGATCCAATAATTTCAAAACCAACTTGATTTCTAATTATTGAGTCTTTTTTATTTTGAGACTTTCTGAAGGCTTGACCATTATAAAATATTTTCTCTTTACCTTTTAAATTGTTTTCTAAATATCTTAGACATGAGACGATTGTGAGATCAGGTCTAAGACATAATTCATTACCTGTATTATCTATAAATGAAAATATAAATTTCCGAAAACTCTCACCAGATCTTTGTACAATGTGATTAGCCTCAATAACCGAAGGTAATTCGATGTGTTTAAATCCTCTGGACTTAACCGACCTAAAAATCTTATCAGATATATTTTTTGATTTCATTGATAAGATCTTCCTTTGGAAATGTACTCTGATTATTTTCTCCTTTAATCCCAAGGAGATTCTTTAATGTAATTTTATTATCTTTGAATTCATTTTCACCACAAATTACTGCAACGGGACATTGTCTTTTATTTGCATAAGTTAATTGTTTGCCAAGATTTTTTTTACTATCTAAAAAAATCTCAGAATTGATATTATTTTTTCTTAAAGTTTCTAAAATTTCGTAGTAATTTTTTAAATATTTTTCATCCATCACACATACAATTACAGGTTTCTGTTGATCGATTTCTACTTGATCTAATTGTGTCATTGCAAATAACAATCTATCAACACCAATACTGACACCAGTGCCTGGTATATCGACACCTTTAAATCTTGAAATTAATTTATTGTATTGTCCACCCGAGCAGATACTTCCAATATCAACTTCTTTACCTTTATTATTTTTTGCTTTGAAATTTAAGTTGGTCTCAACACAAAAACCATCATAGTAATCTAGACCTCTTACAATTGTAAAATTAGTCCTTACTTGGTTAGCATATTTCCCAAAATTTAAAACTTCAAATAACTCCTCTAATTCTTTAATTCCCTCCAGAGTTAATGGATTTTTGAAATTCTTTTTTAATTGGTTTAAGTCTTGAATCTTCAGAAAATCTAATATTTGTGAAACTTGGTCGTCATTTAAATTAGCACCTTTGGTAATAGCACCACTTTTATCTTTCCTCTCTTTTTTTAAAAGATCTTCAACTCCTTTTAAACCAAAACCAGGTTTGTCTAATTTATCAATAGCTCTCATTACTTTTATTGTTTTATCCTCAGGAACTTTTAAATCTTGAATTAAACCTTGAATAATTTTTCTATTACTAACATTGATAGTAAACTGATCTTTATTTAAACCACATTCAATTAGAGTACTTGCAACAAGATTGCACAATTCAGCGTTTGCCTGAGCTGAATTAACATTACCTACAATATCACAATCAGCTTGAGTAAATTCTCTGAAACGTGCATTTCCAGACTTTTCATTTCTAAATACATTTTGAATAGCATATCTTTTATATATAGACGGAAGTTCTTGATTATTTTGAGCAACAAATCTTGCTAAAGGACTGGAAAGATCATATCGAAGAGTAATATTTTTTTCACCATCTTTAAAAGAAAAAACATCAGACATAGGATTACTATCATCCTCTGCAAGAAAGGATCCGATATTTTCTGCAATTTCAAATGATGGGGTTTCTAAAGGATCGAAACCATATTTAATAAAATTATTCTCAATGACTTTTAATAGTCTTTTTTTGAGAATTAATGTTTTATTCCATCTGTCTTCAAAACCTGAAGGTAATCCAGGAATTAATTTATTTTTTTCACTCATTTTTTGGTACCTTGAGTAGGTTACGCTCCTACGACTTCGGATCCACAAACCGACGTGATACTATTTCACCATCAAGGCATATCCTTTTTTGTTTTATCTTATTTTGTTGTTATTTAAAATTATAATATAAATGATTATTCGCTAGCTTTAGCCAGCATGGAAGTGAGCGTGCGCAACTCTACTAGTTCCTTCAAGAGTTATTCTTAAAGTACTTTTGATCGCTAATTTATTTAACTCAGTTTTTTTCATTGAGTGCTTTTTAGACAAAAAAAATGATAATGCAACCCCTAAAAGAAAAGGACGTATATCCACTAAAGGATATATCGCCCTTTTTGTAATTTTAGAAAATTAGTCTAATTTTTTTAAATTTACTGCTGAAGGGCCTTTGGGACCATCTTCTAGTGTAAATTCTATTTTATCACCCTCATTTAGATATCTCATGCCCGCTGCTTTAACTGCACTTGCATGTACAAACGCATCTTTTTCTTTATCATCTCTTTCGATAAAGCCGTAACCCTTTTTGCCGTTAAACCACTTTACTTTTCCTTGTATTGTACTCATCTTATTTACTCGTCCTTTAGTTATTTATTATTATACAAGGTTAGGTTCTTTTAAATTAATTTCAAGATGTTTTGATGGTGCCTCGGGAAGGATTCGCACCTCCGACACAAGCCTTTTCAGGGCTCTGCTCTACTCCTGAGCTACCGAGGCAAAAGGTCAACCCCTAAAGATTATTCTGCCTTTCGTGAGGTCATAAGGAGTCATTTCGACTGTCACATTATCACCTTGTAATACTCTAATTCTGTTTTTTCTTAATTTGCCCGCTGTATGTGCTGTTACAACATGACCATTTTCCAGTTGAACTCTAAACATGGCATTTGGAAGTAAATCAGTTACCTTGCCTTTGAATTCAAGTAAGTCTTGTTTTGACAAATTTATTTTCTCCTTATTCTTTTTTTTACAGATTGAGCATGTCCTGCTAACCCTTCATAATTTGCAAGAGTTATAACTGATGGCCCAAGACTTTCAATACCCTTTTTTGATAAGTTTATGTAAGAAATTCTTTTATAAAATTCATTAACACTAATACCGCTAGAATATTTTGCTGACCCATTAGTTGGCAATATATGATTTGATCCAATGTTATAATCTGTCATTGCCATAACAGCATATTTTCCTAAGCAAATCGAACCAGAATTTTTAATTTTTGGTAAAAAGGATTTGTAGTTTTTTACGTTTAATTCCAAGTGTTCAGGTGCGATTTTATTTACGATATTAATTATTTTACTATCTTTGGCTACATACATTAAAATTCCATTTCTCTTTAAACTTTTTTTTGCCACAGACTCTCTTGGAATACTTTTTAATTGTTTTGAAACTTCTATCTGGACTTTACTAATTAGTTTTTTATCTTTTGAAATCAATATACATTGTGCTTGAGGATCATGTTCTGCTTGGCCGATTAAATCACTTGCGGTCCACTCAGGATTTGAGAATTTATCACAGACAATAGTTATTTCAGAGGGCCCTGCGGTCATACCTTCGATACCAACATCCCCAAAAACTTCTTTTTTTGCCGCTGCTACATATGAATTCCCGGGTCCAACTATTTTATCAACTCTTTTAATTTTTTTAGTTCCATAAGATACAGCTGCTATAGCAGATGGACCACCAATAGAGTAAATTTCTTTAATTTTACATTTTCTTGCTGCGTATAAAACAGCCGGATTTTGGTTTCCCTTGAAACCTGGGTTTATCATTACAATTCTTTTAACTCCCGCAACAATTGCTGGTATAGCATTCATAAGCACACTTGATGGATAAGAGACAAGTGAACCAGGAACATAAATTGCAACAGACTCTAAAGGTAAGTATTTATATTCAAGTTTATTTTTAAATTTATCTGTATAAGAAATATTCTTAAATTTTTGCAAAGAATGAAATTTGTAAATTCGATTATAGGCTGTGTCGATTGCTTTCTTAACTTTAGGATTTAAAGACTTTATTAATTTATTAATTTTTGTAGCACTAGGAATAATTGTAGTATTTCGATTAAATTTCCTTTCATATTTAATTAATGCTCTATCACCATTCTTTTTTACGTCATTAATAATATTAGTAACAGAAACTTTGTCAGATTTTATACTTTTTCTCCTTTTAAAAAGTAAATAATCCAAATTTTTATCAAAATTCTTAGTTTTACTATTTAATATTTTCATAACTACTTAATTTCGTTTTGATCCTCAAGCCGCGCTTCGATAGTTTCTGTCGTCAAAGCTATGTGGGCATTATTATTAAAAATAAGATTTATTTCATAATCATCATTATTTTTCAAATAATCAATTCCAATTAATTCTAAAACTAAATCTTTGTTTGATTGATTAATATTTTTTGATCTCACTTTATCAACAAAATCAAATCGACAGATACTATTGATTTTCTTACCCTCTTGATCAGTTTCAATTTTAGTTCTTTCAATTGATAACAAAAAAACCTTATTAGATGCCAGATACTTTATATCTGTCACTTTAACTTTTGCGCCAGAACTACAAGCAGAAATCATTTGAAGCCCCTCTTGATCATTTGCAATTATTTTTGCTAAATATTTACTCATTATTTCAATCTTTTGATTTTAACACCAATTTTTTGTAATTTATTTTCAATATTTTCATATCCTCTTTCCAAGTGATAAACTCTTCCAACAATACTTTTACCATTCGCCACTATTGCGGCTAATACTAAAGCAACACTGGCTCTTAAGTCACTAGACATTAATTCAGCACCAATAAATTTGGTATTGCCCTCAATCAATGCTTTATTATTTTGAATATTTATTTTCGCACCTAGTCTTTGCAACTCAGCAACATGCATAAATCTATTCTCAAAAATACTTTCAGTTATGGAACTTTTCCCAACGCTTTTGCACATTAACACCATTAATTGAGCTTGAAGATCTGTTGGAATGCCTGGAAATTCTTTAGTTTTTATATTTTGAATAGGCTTGATTTTGTCAGGTCCTTTTATAAAAATTTTGTTATCCGAAGTTTTAATCTTTGCCCCGACTTTTTTTAATAGTTCAATTTCGGTATTAATTATATTTGGGTCTAAATTTTTAATTTGTAGATTGCCTTTAGCAAGCGTTGCCGCTACACAAAAAGTTCCCGCCTCTATTCTATCAGCCATAACTGTGTGACTTGTTTGATTGAGAGAATTAACTCCTATGATGGTGCAGGTTCTTCCAGACCATTTTATATTTGCACCTGCTTGACTTAAGAATTTTGTTAAATCTTTAATTTCAGGTTCCACGGCACAATTTTTTAAAATTGTTTTACCTCTAGCTAAACATGCAGCTATTATAGAATTTTCTGTAGCGCCTACACTAATTTTAGGAAAATTTATTTTTTTGCCTTTAAGTCTTCCATTTGATTTGGCTAAAATATAACCATCTCGTATTTTATATTCCATTCCCAACTTCTTTAATGCACTAAGGTGATAATTTACAGGTCTTGCACCTATAAGACATCCACCAGGCAAAGATGTTTTAGATTTATGAAATTTAGAAATTAATGGACCCAACACTAATATTGAACCTCTCATTGTTTTTACAAGTGAATAACTTGCAAAAGTTTTCATATT
The DNA here is from genome assembly GCA_902628565.1 of uncultured Pelagibacteraceae bacterium. Classification (GTDB taxonomy): domain Bacteria; phylum Pseudomonadota; class Alphaproteobacteria; order Pelagibacterales; family Pelagibacteraceae; genus Pelagibacter. Next base: position 77,537 of record CACONR010000003.1, on the reverse strand, counting down.
CTTTTTATTAATAATTTTTGCAGTTTTTCTGTCTTTAGATAAAATTATTTTTGATCCAAGAGATTTTAATAAATTAAGCATAGTATCTATATCTCTTACTCTAGGTAAATTTTTAATAATTACTGGTTTGTCAAATAATAAAGTTGCTGCAAGAATTGGTAGAGATGCATTTTTAGAACCCGAAATCGAGACTTTACCCTTGATTTTACAAGGACCATTGATCAGAAATTTATCCATAAATTACTTTTTTATTTTAGCAACCTGTATGGTGGTTTGTCCCTGATATTTACCGTTTTTTGATTTATATGTGGTTTCTGGCTGGGTATCTGATTTGAAAAATAAAAATTGAGCAATACCCTCGTTTGAATAAATCTTTGCGGGATTAGGAGTTGTGTTGCTTAATTCGATAACAATATTACCTTCAAATTCATTTTCAATTGGCGTTACATTGCAAATAATTCCTGTTCTCGCATAAGTACTTTTTCCAACACAAATACAAAGGACATCCTTAGGAATTCTAAAATATTCAATGGTTTTTGCCAAAACAAATGAATTTGGTGGAATTATACAGTATGGCCCCTTTCGCTCAATAAAGTTTTCATCAGAAAAGTTTTTTGGATCCACTAGAGAACTATTAACATTTGTAAATATTCTATACTCGTCAGAAATTCTGACATCGTAACCCATGCTACTTAGTCCATATGATATTTTCCCCTCAGAGACTTGATGATCCAAAAATGGTTCGATCATTTTATGCTCTTTACACATTTTTTTTATCCAAGAGTCTGGCTGAATGGACATTATTTTGTTTTCTTTTTATTTTTTTTTTGAAAAATTTTTCTTTTTTTTAAATTTTTCCTAAGCGCAATGCTCAAGCGCTCATTTTTATTTTTAGTAATCATTCTTTATTTGGATTGGTAAGGAAATCTAAAGTTATTGGTTTAGATGCATCTAAAGCTTTATCCTTATTATCATCTTTTTTTGGGCCTTCTTTTGCTAATCTTTTTGCTTTTTTTTCAGCAAGTTTTCTTTCCCTTTTCGCTTGCTTTTCCATGAGCTTGGCACTTTTGGTTGATTTATAATCGTAATGAATACCCATAAAATTTCCTTGGTAAGATATAAATCATATTAATCAAAAAATTAAGGCAATAATTTGGAAAAAATGCTCTATTATCAATAAAAATAGAATTGATCCAAATGCTCCTATAGTTAAATGGCATAACGTGTCCATGGTAAGGATAAATTCCAAGTTCGATTCTTGGTGGGAGCACCACTAATTTTTATAAAAAGACTTTCTAAGAAAAATTGTAATCAAGACTAAACTAAAAAAGGCTAAAATTGGAATATATATTTCAGGTGAAAAAATTATATCTGTAATTTTAGGAACTTGTGAATTTTGTTCTATTACTTTTTCCAGACCACTACCTAAAGAAACAGCTAAAAAAATTTGAGGTATAATTCCTATTAATGATGCGAAAAAAAAATTTTTTACCCTAACATCAAAAATTGTAGGCAAAATGCAGCTAAGTTGCCAGGGTATTCCTCCAATAAATCTATATATTAATAGATAATAAAATTCAGATTTTTTAAATTTTCTCTCTAGATTTTGATATCTATTTAAAAATTTATCTCTAATTAGATCTTTTAAAAAATAGTTTCCAAAAATATATAGAAATGTTGCACCAACACTCATACCTATGACCACAATTATAGTACCCAGCCATTTGCCAAAAATAAATCCTCCTAGTAATGCAATTGGAGAACCAAAACCTAAAAATGGGAAAACCCATAATATTGTGAAAATTAAAAAAATTATGGATATTAAAAACAAATTAGAATTTTTTAATTTTAGAAAATACAATCTGTTTTCTTTAATGAAGTCATAAGAAGTTATTTCTTGGATACTAAATTTTGAAAAAAACAATAACACAAATATAGTAAGTAAAACTAAGTATGATAAACCTATTATTATTTTAGTTTTCTTAGCTTTTTCCATCATGGTTCATGGTATTTATAAATCTTCTATTTGCTATTTATATATTTAATTATTATAAAGGGCGAAATTTTATATAAATTTAACCGCTTTTATGAAAAGAACATATCAACCATCTAGGAAAAAAAGAAGCCGAACCCATGGTTTTAGATCAAAAATGAAAACCAAGGGAGGCAGAAAACTTTTAAAAAGAAGAAGAGCTAGAGGAAGAAAAAATTTAACAGTATCCTCAACTGTTAAAAGAAGAAGAAAATAAAGCCAACTCAATGAAAAGCAAAATTGTTGCTCTTTCAAAGAATGAAGACTTTAAATTTTTGCTCAAAAAGAAAAAAGTATCAAACAGATATGTAACAATTTTTTTTGGTAATATTAATAAAAAAAATAATCAGAAACTTAATATTTCTTTTGTAACTAAGAAGAAGATAGGAAATGCTGTAAAGAGAAATAAGATAAAGAGGAGACTAAGGAATATTATGAATGATGCTGTTAAAGAAATATCTCTAAAATATCACTATTCATATCTTGTTATTGCTAAGTCAACTATGCTAAATAATGAATTTAAAATTATAAAAGAAACCTTATTTCAGGATTTTAAAAAAATTAAATAATGAAAATTTTTACAATTATATTTATAAAATTAATTCAGGCTTACAAATACTTAATAAGTCCATTACTAGGTAACTCTTGTAGGTACTTTCCATCTTGTTCCGATTATAGCATTGAGGCATTAAAAACTTATGGTTTTTTTAAGGGTGGATATTTAAGTTTAAAAAGAATTCTTTCATGCCACCCTTTTAAAGAAGGTGGAATTGATCCTGTAAAAAAAGAAATAAAAGTTAAAAAATAATGGACTCTAAAAATACAATAGCAGCTATCGCTTTATCATCTGCTGTAATTGTTTTATGGGCATTATTCTTTGTTCCAGAAAAATCAACAGTGGATCAAAATATTGTTGAAAAAGAAAAAATTGAACAAAGCGGTGATGCACCAAGTTTAGAACAAAAGGAAACACAAATTACAATTTCACGAGATGATGCATTAAAACAAAGTGAAAGAATTCAATTTGAAAATGAAAATATTATAGGTTCAATATCATTAAAAGGTGCATCAATAGATGATTTAACTTTCAAGAATTATAAAGTAACCCTTGATAATGAAAAAAGAGTAACTTTATTAGGACCTCGAAATATTAAAGAAGGGTATCTAATAGATAGTGGTTTTGTTACTTCTGATAAAAATATTGATGTTCCTAACTCAGATACAATTTGGTCAATAGAAGGTAACAACAAACTCACAGACGGGTCTCCAATAAAACTATCATGGTCCAACGAACAGGGCCTAAAATTTGAAAAAATAATATCGTTAGATGATAAATATCTTTTTACAGTTAAACAAAAAGTAATTAATGAGAGTAATAATAAATATGATTTTTACTCATATGGACAAATAATAAGAAATGAAATTCCGGAAATAATTGACTTTTTAATTCTTCATGAAGGACTCATTGCAACTTTAGATGATGAATTAATAGAGGAGGATTATGATGATATTCAAGAAAAAAAGTTTACTAAAGTAGCTAATAAAGGGTGGTTAGGTATAAGTGATAAATATTGGATTACTTCCTTAATACCACCAAAAGATAAAGAGTTTAAAACAACATTCGACTATAAAAATAAATTTAGAGTAAATTTTATTTCTACAGATCCTTTGGCATTAAATGAAAAAAGTTCAATTGAAGAAGAATTACAAATTATCGTTGCTGCAAAAAGAGTGGATGTGATAGACGGATATGCTGAAAAACTCAACATAGATAAATTTGATTTAGTTATTGATTGGGGATTTTTATACTTCATAACCAAACCTCTATTTTATGGAATTGATTATTTCTTTAAACTACTTGGAAACTATGGTTTGGCAATTATAGCTATCACTATTTGTATTCGTTTAGTTTTTTTCCCATTAGCTAATTTCTCATTTAAAAGCATGGCAAAAATGAAAGTTCTTCAACCAGAAATGGTTCGTTTAAAAGAGCTGCACAAAAATGATAAAATGAAACTTCAACAAGAAATGATGGCTCTTTACAAAAAGGAAAAAGTAAACCCTATGTCAGGTTGTTTGCCAATTCTTGTTCAAATACCTGTATTTTTTGCATTATATAAAGTTTTGTTTGTCACTATTGAAATGAGACAAATGCCATTCTATGGATGGATTCATGATTTAAGTGAGAGAGATCCTACAAGTATATTTAATATTTTTGGTTTACTACCCTACGACGTTCCAAGTTTCTTAGTTATTGGAGCTTGGCCAGTAGCTATGGGAGTTTCTATGTGGGTGCAACAAAAATTAAATCCCGCACCAACTGATCCAATGCAGGCTAAAATTTTTGCTTTCTTCCCGCTTTTCTTAACTGTAATTCTCGCACCATTTCCAAGTGGGTTAGTTATTTACTGGACTGTTAATAATATTTTAACAATGGCTCAGCAAGTATTTATTATGAGAAGAACAACAGTCAAAACGACAACCTAAATTTTAATTAAAATAAATTAATGGACTTAAAAAAAATTCTTCCTGAAAACGGACCTCCAATAAACGAGGTTAATAAATATATTGAAAAATATAAAAATGACTTGATTGTTATTAAATATGGAGGAAATGTTTTAATTGATAGAAATATCTTTGATAATTTTATTACTGATTTAAGTATCTTAAATAAATTAGGTCTTTCAGTTATTGTAGTTCATGGTGGAGGTCCAAGAATCAAGAGAGAATTAGATAAATCTAATATTCAATCAAAATTTATAAGAGGGTTAAGAGTCACTGATGAAAAAATTATAAACATTGTTGAGTCAGTCTTAATAGATTTTAACAATGATATTGTAAGCTCTTTGAACAAAAAAAATACAAAAGCGGTCTCCATCCACACTAAAAAAGATAATATTATTGAGGTCGTACCAGAGGCAAAAGAACTAGGTTTTGTTGGTCTACCAAATAAGATTAATAACGATATTTTATTGGATATAATTCGACAAAATAAAATACCGATTATTTCACCATTAGGCTTAGATAAAAACAATCAAACACATAATATTAATGGTGATACTGCGGCAATGGCTGTAGCCAAATCTGTCAAATCAAGGAGATTGCTATTGATGACAAATGTTGATGGTGTTTTAAATAAAGAAAAAAAACTTATAGATGAAATATCCTCATCCGAAATATTAGAGATGGTAAAAGATGAGACAATTACTGAAGGAATGATACCCAAAATAAATGCTTGTCTAGATGCTGTTAATAATGGAGTTACAGCAGCGGGTATAATTAATGGTACAAAACAGCATTCTTGTTTATGGGAAATTTTCTCAGACAAGGGATCAGGTACATTAATAAGAAAATGAACTTAAAAGAGAAAAAATATCTGCTACTTGATCTTGATGGTGTTTGTTATGGAAAGCACAATAACTATTCTTTAGAGCGTGTATTTGGTCAAGTTTCAAAGAGGATGACTCAATTTATATCTGAAAAACTTAAAATTGATAAGGATAAAGCTAAAGAATTACAAACAAATTATTTCTATAAATATAATACATCATTAAGAGGATTAATGGTTCATAATGGAATATCACCAGATGAATTTTTATCTTACGTCCATGAAATTGATTTATCATTTATGAAAGAAGATAAAATTATGAGAAATGAGCTTAAACAATTAGATATGGAAAAATTTATCTTTACCAATGGTAGTGCTGAACATGCTGCTAATATTTTAACTCACTTGGGTGTGTATGATTTATTTGGAAGAGATAAGGTTTTTGATATTAAAGATGCTGGTTATGTACCCAAACCAGAAGCGGAAACCTTCGACTTAATGGTAAAAAAATTTGGTATAAATCCAAAAGAGACTATTTACATTGAAGATATAGCTAAAAACTTAAGTATAGGTCACGAACGAGGTTGTACAACCGTTTGGTTAATTAATGATGAGCATTTTGGAAAAATGGATGCAGACAAAGATTTTATTTCACACAAAATTGAAAATCTGTCTTTATTTCTAAAAGAAATAAGGCTATTAAAAAGTAATTAATTATGTCTTTAGAAAAAATAATCAATGATGCTTGGGAAAAAAAAGATCAGGTAAACCAAAATTCTGATCAAAATTTAAAAGATGCTATTAACCAAGTTATTGCTGATTTAGATAGTGGTAAATCAAGAGTTGCTGAGAAAATAAATGGAGAATGGGTAACTCATCAGCACCTTAAGAAAGCTATAATGTTAAGTTTTAGAATTTACCCAATGGAAAATTTAAATGGTCCTTATAGTAGTTGGTACGATAAATCACATTTATTGAAAGGTAAAACTGCAGGATGGACCAAAGCTGATCATGAAAAAGCAGGTTTTAGAATGGTTCCGAACTCACCAGTAAGAAAAGGTTCATTTGTCGGAAAAAATGCTGTTCTTATGCCATGTTACGTAAACATTGGAGCATATATTGACGAAGGAACAATGATAGATACTTTTGCAAGAGCTGGTAGTTGTTGTCAGATAGGTAAGAATTGCCATATTTCTGCAGGTTCGGGTGTTGGTGGAGTTCTAGAGCCTGCGCAAGCTTTACCAACAATCATAGAGGATAATGTATTTCTTGGAGCGATGTCAGAGGTAGTTGAGGGCGTAATTGTTGGAGAAGGTTCAGTTTTAAGTATGGGTATGTATATCGGTCAATCAACAAAAATAGTTGAAAGAAAAACTGGGAAAATTTCTTATGGTAAAATACCACCTTATTCAGTTGTAGTTCCAGGCTCGTTGCCTGATAAAAATAATTCTTCTGCACCCTCCTTGTATTGTGCAGTAATAATTAAACAAGTTGATGAAAAAACAAGATCTAAAACTTCTATTAACGACCTCTTAAGAGACTAAAAATGAAAACTTTAAATGAGTTAAAATTAGCTAAAGAGCTAATCAGATTTCCTTCCATCACCCCAGTTGATGCTGGAGTAATGAAATTTTTAGAAAAAAAATTAAAAAAATTAGGTTTCAAAACAAAAATATTGGAATTTAAAGAAAGAGGATTTCAGCCTGTGAAAAACTTGTATGCAAGATTAGGATCTAAGAAACCGAATTTTATGTTTGCAGGACATGTTGATATTGTCCCTCCAGGAAACATTAAGGATTGGACAGTAAATCCGTTTAAACCATCTATCAAAAAAGGCCATTTAATTGGGAGAGGTGCAAATGATATGAAAAGCTCTGTTGCAGCTTTTGTGTCTGCCGTAAGCACTTTTTTATCAAAAAATAGAAAATTCAACGGGTCGATAAGTTTACTTATTACAGGGGATGAAGAAGGTGATGCAGTAAATGGCACCAAAAAAGTTGTAGATTATTTAATAAAAAGTAAAGAAAAAATTAACTTTTGTCTTGTTGGTGAACCAACAAATCCAAATAAATTAGGCGAAATGATAAAGATTGGACGTAGGGGTAGTTTAACTGGTAAATTAAATATTTTTGGTCAGCAAGGCCATGTTGCATATCCCCATAGAGCTAATAATCCCTCAACTATAATTGTAAAAATTTTAAAAGAATTAAAAGATATTAAATTTGATAAAGGATCAAAAAACTTCCAACCTACAAACTTAGAGGTTACAAAAATAAATATAAATAATAACGCTGATAATGTTATCCCGGCTATGGCTGAGGCAACATTTAATATAAGGTTTAATAATAAACATTCGTCAAATTCTATTAAAAATAGACTTAATAAAATTTTTAAAAAAATAACCAAGAAAAATAAATCAAAATTTAAAATTGATTATAGAGTTTCGGGTGAGGCATTTCTAACAAAGCCAAACGAAACAACGCACATGATACAAAATATCATAAAAAAATTTACCAAAATTAAACCAAAGCTATCTACTACAGGTGGAACCTCAGATTTAAGATTCATAAGAAAAATATCACCTGGATTAGAATTTGGGCTTGTTGGAAAAACAATGCATAAAGTTGATGAAGCCGTATCTTTAAAAGATTTGAAAAATCTTAAGAAAATTTATGAAAACATTTTAATAAATTATTTTAAATGAAAACAGCGATCATAAATTCTGACTCCTATGAGAAACATAAGACTGGCGATGGTCATCCTGAGCAGCCTAAAAGAGTAATTGCTATAAAAGAAAAGTTAAAAAAAAGAAAAGACATAATCTGGGATAAGCCAGATAATGTTCCTGATGATATATTGTCTATGACACATTCAAAAGACTATATAAATAATTTAAAAGATTCTTTTCCTCAAAAAGGCCTTAAGTTTCTAGACGGCGATACTGTTGTATCACCTGAAAGTAAAAAAGCAGTTTTTGATGCTGCTGGTTCAACAATAAGAGCAATAGATGGAATAGAGAGTAATCAATTTAAAAATGCATTTTGTTTGGCTAGACCACCTGGGCACCATGCTGAAAAAAATAAAGCTATGGGATTTTGTTGTATATCAAACGCAGGAGTAGCAACAAACTATTTAGTGTCAAAATATAAATACAAAAGAATTGCCTGTGTAGATTTTGACGTGCACTGGGGTAATGGAAATTATGATGTCATGCGTAATAATAAAAATTCATTATATATTTCTACGCACCAATATCCTTTTTATCCTGGGGGTGGAACAGATAAAGATAAAGGGGACTTTAATAATTCATTGAATATCCCTTTGCCCGCTGGGACGAACTCAGAAGAATACTTTAATGCATTTGATAGGGTGTTAGAAAGATTAGTTCAATATAAACCAGATTTTCTTATATTTTCAGCAGGTTTTGATGCACATAAAGATGATCCATTAGCTCAATTTCAACTTAGTTCAAAAGATTTTTATGAAATTACTAAAAGAACATTAGCGGCTACTAATGAGTTTACGGCAGGTAAAGTTGTTTCTATACTTGAAGGTGGATATGATTTAAATGCTTTAGCAGAAAGCGCTAACGAACATGTCAATGCATTGGTAGAATACAATTGATAAATATCTAGCCCATCATAAATCAACTTCATGAAACTATACAAAATAAGAAAATCAAAAATTGATAATAAAGGTCGTGGACTTTATGCTACTAAAAATATCAAAGAAGGTACAAAAATTATTAATTACTTAGGAAAAATAATTACAAATAAAGAAGTTGAAGAGTCAGATAAATATGACAATAAAAAACCTATTTATCTATTTACTCTAAATAAAAAATATACCTTAGATGGTGATTTCTCATTTAATATTGCTGGATTGGTAAATCATAGTTGTGATGCAAACGCACGTTATGATGGTAAGGGTTTAAAAATTTGGATAACAGCTGATAGAGATATTAAAAAGGGCGAAGAGATAACTTGTGATTATGGTTTTAGTTTTGATAAAGAAGATTACAAGCAATTTCCTTGTAAATGTAAATCAAAAAATTGTTGTGGTTTTATAATTCGTGAGGAAAGTAGATGGCGAATACACCGTAAATTTGCGATGAGTAATAAAAAAAAATTAATAAATAACTTTCGTTAAATAGAGACCTTGAGGTGGTGCAGGTGGAGCACATAATTCTCTTTTTTTAGACTGCATTACATTTACAAATCTTTTTAATGTCCATTTTTCTTCCCCAACATATTTTAAACAACCAACCATAGACCGAACTTGTTGTTGTAAGAAAGATTGAGATCTGAATTCTATTTCAATCTTATTTTTTGTAGATCTAATTTTTACAGATTTCATAGTCTTTATTGGACTTTTAGCCCTACAACTCGATTTTCTAAAAGTACTGAAATCTTTAGTACCAATCAATTTTCTTGCAGCACCTTTCATCAATTTTAAATCAAGATCTTTTATAATATGCCAGCCTCTATTTTTATCTAAAACTGGTCCACTAATCCGATTAATAATCACATAATTATAAACTCTCATTTTAGCTGAAAATCTAGCATGAAAATTATTACCTCTTTTTGTAATTTTAAGTATTGCTATTCCATCTTTATTTAAAAAATGATTGATTGATTTTAAAAACCTATCAATTTTGATAATCTTATTTTTACAATCAAAATGTGCTGACTGTTCTTTGGCATGTACACCAACATCTAATCTTCCAGCCCCACATATTATGATTTTTTCTTTTAAAAGTTTTGAAATTTTCTCTTGTAATAACCCCTGGACAGTTTTTCCTTTTTTTTGAATTTGCCACCCCCTAAAATTAGTGCCCTCATATTCAATTAATATTTGATATCTAAACATTTGATAACTTTGAGCCCTTTTTAATTTGAGAGCCCAACATGAATTCGCTAATTTTTTGTGGTCTTTTTCCTTGTCTTTGAATTTCGAGAATCTTAATAGATTGGTTGTTATTACATGCTACTTCTAACTGATTTGAAATTATTTCTCCAACTTGACCTTTGCCATTACCAATTTCGGCTTTCAAAATTTTATATCTTTCGCCATTAAAACTAAAAGAAGCACCTGGGGAGGGAAATAATCCATTTATTTTTCCAATAATTTTAGAAGCATCCTCGTCCCAATTAATCTGAGACTCCTCCTTATCAATTTTTTTTGCATAAGTTGCTTTTGAATGATCTTGATCAATAAACTTCGCCTTATCTTCAAATATATCATCCACATTATCTAAGATTTTTTCAGCAGCTAAAGCGGAGAGTTTTTCTGAAATTTCTTGAGCATTTTGGTTTTGATCTATTTTGATTTTATAAATATTACTAACTGGTCCGCTATCCAATTCTTTTTTGATCTTCATAATACTTATGCCAGTTTCTCGATCTAAATTCATAATTGATCTCTGGATCGGCGCCGCCCCTCGCCAACTAGGAAGAATTGAGGCATGAATATTTATAAAACCTTTTTTGGTTAAGTTTAAAAAATTTTCAGGAATAATTTGTCCATATGCACACACTATTGCAAGATCGGCATTTAACTCTTTTAAAAATTCATACTCTTCTTGATTATCCTTAAGTGTCTTAGGTGTTCTATAATTTATATTTAAAGTTTCAGAGATACCCTGAATTGGACTTTTGTTAATTTTTTGTCCTCTATGAGATTTTTGCGGTGGTTGAGTAAAAACCACAGAAATATTATAACCATTTTGATATAGAGATTTTAAAATAGGGACACAAAATATTGGTGTACCCATAAAGATAATCTTATTTGCCATCTTTAAACTACTATTCTGTCTGGATTTTTTTTAATTTTTGAAATTTTTTTTATAATAAAATCTTTCTTTAATTTTGATAAATGATCAATAATTAATTTTCCATCCAAATGATTTATTTCATGTTGAACACAAGTAGATAAAAGTCCATCACATTTAAGATTTTTCTTCTCTCCCTTTTCATTTATATATTCCAACTCACAAATTTTTGGTCTCTCAATTTCAATAAAAGTTTCAGGTATTGATAGACAACCTTCTTCATACACCGATGTCTCCTCGCTTAAGTTTTTTATTACAGGATTGATTAATGCAATTGGTTGATTTTTTTCGTCCTTATTTGAAACGTCAATTACTAAAACTCTTTTTAGTATACCTACTTGAACTGCTGCAAGACCAATTCCATTGGAGTGGTACATTGTTTCAAACAAATCTTCAATTAATTTTTTTTCATTAACTCCAACCTTTTCAATTGGATCAGATATCTTTTTTAATATTTCATCTGGAACTGTAACAATTTCTTTAAGCATAATGAATAATTAAACTAATTTTTAGACTTTTAAAGGAAGAACTTTAAGCAATATCTTATTTCTCATCCAATCAATATTAAGCTTATTAAGAGCTGTGATTATAAAATAAATTGTATCTTCATCTATTCTGTCAATTTCATCTTGTCCAATCACTTCAGCAATTCTCAAAAGTGCTAAACCAGTTTCACTATTATTAATCATAATTTGTATATCTGTAGGAATTTCATTTTCATCAATTTGATACAAATCATTGTATTTTTCTGAAATTTCAATTCCATCATATCTTAAAGACTCTAAAAATATAATATCTTTTTTAGATAGAAAATATTTTTTGTTTTTTTTTATCTTTTTTAAAAAATTATTTGTGTCTTTAGAAATTTTGGAACTAGCATAATCACCGTTAAAGTAATTAATTAGTTTTGACTGATGCATTATATCATTATTAAACTTAATTTTTTTATCTTCATCCTTTTCAATTTGAATATTTGTATAATAAAAACTGGTTAAATTATCTGGTATATCCACTGGATTAATTTTCTCGAGAAAGATTTTCAATTCTAAATCAAACGCTTTTTCTAAATCATCATCTTTAAAGGAATTTTTTAATACTCTTAATAACTTTAATTTTTGTACCATTTCTGACTCTAGTAAAATTTTCTGATAAATAAGAGCCCTACCTTCAATTTTGGAGAGTTTTTTATATTCATTTTGAGCATTGAGAAGTTGATTAAAATTAAATTGAAATCTTTTATATAAATTAAATAATTCTTTTTCTGGATAATTTTTATCATGAACAGCTTTTTCTATAGTTCCTATTTTCTCAATTTCTGAAACATCAATTTTTTTAAATGAACCTAGTAAATTTGCAGATGAAAGATATTTCCAAATTATTTTTTTAGTTTTATCGTTAGGTTCGAAATTAAAATTAGGATTTGTTTGATGGGCTAAGAAAAAATCAAATATTGATTTTTCAGATACTGATTCATCTATTTTTTTTGTGTATTTTAGTAAATAATTTATTTTTTTTTCGAAATATTCATCTTTAAAGCCTGTTTCTTTTTTTAAATCTAAAATTAATTGTGCTTCCTCTCTTTTATTATTTTTAATCAAACAATAGATGTTAAATTTAGATAAATACTCATCTGTAATTAATTCATTATTTTTTGAAAAAACACTGCAAGCTTTGTCAATTTTTGAATTAGAGAGATGTTCATCCACAAGATGTTTTGTGAGTTCTGGATGTAAATTAATTATTTGATTTTGAATTAAATATTCTTCAATTAAATCTAGGTTTGAGTTTTTTATTAACCAATCTGACTTTAATTTTAGAAATTCGTTATCTGATATATTTTTTTTGGGACTATGAGCATTAATTAAGAGTGAAGTATTAATGATTTCAATTGCATCATTTGAAAGATCCATCTTATTTAGTTTTGTAAGCAAATTTTCTAATTGGTCTCCATCTGAATTAGCCCACATATCTACATTGAGACCATAATCTTCAGGGTCATATAATCCGATTATTTTAATTTCTTTTGTATCAAACTTTTCATCAAGATTAATAATTGATTTTTGATTTTGATTTTGCATTCCAAATACACTTGGCTGAATACTCTCTTGTAAAATATTTTCCCCATTTGAAATTTCTGAATTGTTAGTTGTATTTTTTTCTTCAATTTCTTTTTTATCTATATTCCAAATATCAACTGGTTTTTCCTCTGCATTAGAAATAGAAGTGAAAAATAAAAAAAATAAAATTAAAAAATTTTTTTTATTTAACAATTTTAAAATTTTCATTAGGAATAGTTTTATCTATATCTTTTTTAGGAGCTGGAAAATCAATCTTGTTCAGTAAAAAAATAATTAAAAAAAAGACAAGCAAAAGTAAAACTAATTTAGTTACAATACCCACAATACTTCGGCTTGAACTTGTTTTTTTTATAAATTGCATATACTTTTAACTAATTTCAAATTAAGACATATTTGTGGTTTTTCAATAAAGAAAATTATGAAATCTGATAGAAATATTGTTTTTTTAGGTATGATGGGATCCGGTAAAACATCTATCGGATTTTTAGTTTCAAAAAAACTAAAATTAGATTTTTATGATGTTGACCATTACATAGAAAATAAGCTTAAAATGAAAATTTCAAATATATTCAAAAACAAAGGTGAAAAATTTTTCAGAGAATACGAGGAAAAAATTACTTTAGAACTTATGAAAATTAAGGGAATAGTAGTGTCTCTGGGTGGTGGCGCTTTTTTAAATAAAAACATAAGAAACGAAGTTTTAAAGAACCACATATCTTTTTGGCTTAAAACCAAGGATGATATTTTAATCCAAAGAATAAGAAAAAGTGCTAAAAGACCATTAGCTTATAATGTTTCTAATAGTGATCTACAAAATATGATAAAAAATCGTAATAAATATTATGCAAAAGCGCAAAATAAAATTGATTGTCACAATAAAACTAAAAAAGAAATTGTAGATAGAATTTTAGATATTATATGAAACCAATTAAATTGATAATTAAGACTAATTCTGAAAAATATCCAATATTTATTGGAAAAAATCTTATTACAAAAATATCAAGTTTGATGGTCAATAATTCCATTAAATCAAAAAAATGTTTATTGGTAGTTGACAGAAAAGTTCCTAAAAAATTTATTTCTGAAATTAAAAAAAAACTACGAAATAAAAAAATATTTTTATTCAATTTTAATGCCAACGAAAAAAATAAGAACCAAACTACTATAAATTCAATTTTAGAAATTTTACTGAATAAAAATTTTTCTAGAGAGGATAGTTTATTAGCAATAGGGGGAGGTATAACTGGAGACATTGGTGGTTTTGCTGCAAGTTTATTTAAAAGAGGATTACATTTTATAAATATTCCCACAACTCTTTTGGCTCAAGTAGACTCATCGATTGGTGGCAAAACTGGAGTAAATTCTAAGTATGGAAAAAATCTCATTGGTAGCTTCTATCAACCAAAATTAGTCATAAGTGATATAGATACTTTAAAAACACTTAAAAGAAGGGAAATTGTTTGTGGGTATGGTGAAATTTTAAAACACTCTATAATCTCAAAAAAGAAATTCTTTAAATATTTAGATCAGAATTTTGACGACATTATTAAACTTAAATCTCCGCATATAGAAAAGGCGATATTTGAGAGTTGTAAAATTAAAAAAGATGTAGTTGAAAAAGATGAAAAAGAGAGCAACTTAAGAAAAAAATTAAATTTTGGTCACACTTTTGGTCACTCATTTGAGGCTTCATTAGGATATTCTAAAAGATTAAATCATGGTGAAGCTGTTATTTTGGGAATGATGATGGCTTTTAAATTTAGCAAAAAGAATAAATTCCTTAATATTAATGATTATAAATTGATTTCTGATCATTACAAAAATTCAAAATTACCCTCGGATATTAGAAAATATTTTAAAAGTAAAGATCTTAATAAAATTATTAAATTTATGAAAACTGATAAAAAAAACAATTCTGATAAAATAAAGTTGGTATTATTAAAAAAAATGGGCCAAACAATTTTAAATCAAGAATACTCAGTAAAAAATTTAAATGGATTCTTAAAAAATGAATTAATTGATTAAAATTTGAATAGAATGAATGTATTTTTTTAATTCTTCATTTAAAATTTTGTAAATTTTTTTATCACTATCAATTCTTTTCATTTGCTTTAGTTCCTTTGATACTAAAGAAATTTTTAGATGAAATTTACCTGCCTGGTTTCCAGCGTGATTTTTATGTAGAAAAGATTTATCTTCAATTAATATACTCTCTAAAGCAATTTGATTTTGTAATTTTTTTTTTACGATTGCAATTAAATCATTTATATTCATAAGTATAATTATATTATCATGAAAAATATTTGCGACTGGAATAATTGTAAAGAAATTGGTGAATATAAAGCACCTATTGAAAAGGATAATAGTAAAAAATATAGGATGTTATGTTTAGAACACGTTAAAGAATTTAATAAAAATTGGAATTATTTTTCCGGTATGAATGATGATCAAATAATTAATTTTTTAAAATCAGATATGATTTGGCATAAACCTACTCAAAGTTTTAGTTCGTCTGATAATTTTTTTAAAGTTTTATGGAATAACACTTTAAAAGATGAAATGGATAATGATAAATTTAAAAGTGAATTCAATCATATGCGTCAATTTAAATTTGACCATAAAGATATTAAAGCCTTTGGGATATTGGGTATTTCCGTAGGTTTAAAATGGCAAAAAGTTCAAGAAAAATTCAAAACACTTGTCAAAAAATTTCACCCTGATATGAATGCCGGAAATAAAAAATATGAAGAAAAACTAAAGTTAATTACTTTAGCTTACACGCAACTAAAAAATACATATAGGAAAAAAATTGACACCCAATCTTAACATTCAGCCAGATATTAAAATTTCATTAAAACAATCATTTGGGATTGATTCTGAGATGGAAGTAGACGCATTCTCTGAAAAAAGCGAATATGTTCCAGAAATAGATAAAAATTATAAATTTGATAGAGATACTACACTTGCAATTGTCTCTGGATTTGCACACAACAAAAGAGTTCTGGTGCAAGGTTATCATGGTACAGGAAAATCTACACATATAGAACAAATTGCTGCTAGATTAAATTGGCCCTGTATTAGAGTAAACTTAGATAGCCACATCAGCAGAATAGATCTAATTGGAAAAGATGCTATCGTTCTTAAAGAAGGAAAACAAGTTACACAATTTAATGAGGGTATTTTACCATGGTCAATTCAAAATCCAGTAGCTTTAGTTTTTGATGAGTATGACGCTGGGAGACCTGATGTAATGTTTGTCATTCAAAGAGTTCTTGAAGCTGAGGGTAACTTTACCCTCTTAGATAAAAATAAGGTCATAAAGCAAAATAAATTTTTTAGATTATTTGCAACATCGAATACAGTTGGTTTAGGAGATACCACTGGACTTTATCATGGAACACAACAAATCAATCAAGGTCAAATGGATAGATGGAATATTGTAACAACACTAAATTACCTTAGTCTAGATAAAGAAATGGATATTATATTAGCTAAAAATAAATCTTTAAATAATCCAAAAGGAAAAGAGAAAGTTTCAAATATGATAAAAGTTGCATCCTTAACTCGAAAAGGATTTATAGCAGGCGATATAAGTACTGTAATGAGTCCAAGAACTGTATTGCATTGGGCTGAAAATGCAGAAATTTTTAAAGATGTAGGATACGCATTTAGAGTTACTTTTCTAAATAAATGTGATGAAATTGAAAAAAATACAATTGCTGAATACTATCAAAGATGTTTCGGAGAAGAATTGCCTGAGTCACTCGCAAATATTCAAATTTAAATGAAAAATAACAAGGCTGAAAACTTAAGAGAAAAACTTAAGCAAGCTTTAACTTCAACAGCAAGAGTAATTTCTGATGAGATTCATCTAAAAACTATTGATGAAAGAAAAAAGAAAGATTTGAATTTTGTTGATATTGAAAATCTAAACTCGAAAGGAGATTTTATCAAAGCTAGAGCAGAGTCTGACTCATCTGCTTTAAAAAAAAAGTTTTCAAATGATGAGATTTATAAAAAGAATTTACCTTTAAATTCCTCATATAAGTCTCTTTATTCTATCGCAGAAAAAGTAAGGTATGAATGCTTAGGCTCAAAAATGTTGAAAGGTATAGCAAAAAATCTTACAGAAAATTATGATCAAATAATCCAATTAAAAAGAAAAGACCAATTAAATTCAAAAGAAGATGTTCCGGTGGTGGAAGCTTTTGAATTGTATATGTTAAAAAAATTTTTAAACGTTAAATTAAATACATTAACTAATAATATGTTAAATTTTTGGGAAAAAGACTTCGATAAAGTAATGAACAAACACATCGAATTTTTAAAAGAAAACTTAGAATATCAAAATGAATATTCCTCAAAGTTTTCAGAAATATTACAAGAAATGGATATTTTTAAAAATGAGGACAATGAAGAAAACAGTGAAGAAAACCAAGATGATGGTCAAAATAATCCTTCTAATGATGACCAAGACAATAATTCAGATGACTCTAGAGATGAAAATGATAATAAAGAGACTGAAGCGAGCTTAGATTCTGAATATGACATAGATGAATACAAACTTGATGAGCAACTAATTGATAGTGAATCTGATCAAAAAAATAACGAACAAGTTATCCAAAAAAAATCAATTAATGATTTAAATACAGACTATAAAATCTTTACAACCCAGTTTGATGAAATAACAAAAGCAGAAAATTTAGAAAACTCTGATGAAGCTTCAAAATTAAGAAAAACCCTAGATCAGCAGTTAATAGGTTTTCAGGATGTCATCACCAAACTTGCAAACAAACTTCAAAGACAACTTCTGGCAAAACAAAATAGGTCATGGGAGTTTGATTTAGAAGAAGGGTTATTGGATAGTTCAAAACTACCAAGAATAATTATGGATCCTTATAATTCATTATCTTTCAAAAAAGAAAAGGATTTAGATTTTAAAGACACAGTAGTTACTCTCCTAATTGATAACTCAGGATCCATGAGAGGGAGACCAATAACGATTGCTGCGATTTGTGCTGATATTTTATCGAGAACATTGGAAAGATGTTCTGTCAAAGTTGAAATATTAGGCTTCACAACAAAAAATTGGAAAGGTGGAAAAAGCAGAGAATTTTGGAATAAAGAAGGCAAACCAAAAACACCAGGAAGATTAAATGACTTAAGACATATAATTTATAAGGGGGCTGATACTCACTGGCGACAATGTAAGAATAATCTTGGTTTAATGTTAAAAGAGGGATTATTGAAAGAGAATATTGATGGAGAGGCTATTTCTTGGGCATTTAATAGATTAAAAAAAAGAAAAGAAGAAAGAAAAATATTGATGGTAATTTCTGATGGCGCACCGGTTGATGACTCAACTCTTTCAGTAAACTCTGGTGATTTTCTTGAGAAACATCTAAAAAAAATTGTAAAATTTATAGAGGAAAAAACCGAAACAGAAATTTTAGCAATAGGAATAGGTCATGACGTATCAAGATACTACAATCGCGCAATAAAAATTACTGATGTCAATGAATTAGGAGATGTCATGATTTCTCAATTAAGTGAACTCTTTAAGAATAAAAAAAATTTACATTAAAGATTAAATAAATCTTTATTTTTCCACTTAATTGTCACTTCAGCTCCACTTCTTGTTTGAGAATTCCAACAATTAACAGTGGCAAAATTTTTTTCTAATAAAGTCTTTCCTATAAATAATCCTAAACCTAATCCACTATTTTTATCAGATGATTTGAGATAAGGTTCTCCAATTTTTGATAAAATATCATTTGGATATCCATCGCCATCATCTTCTATAGTTATTTCAGTAAAATTATTATCACTTTTCAAAGTAATAAAAACCTTATTTTTACAAAACTTATTTGCATTACCTATAAAATTTCTTAAGCCATAAACAATTTCGATCGATTTATAAATTTTTTTTGAATTAAGATCTTGTTCTAAATTAAGACTAAATTCTTTTTTACTTGCTTCCTTAAATGATGAAATAATTTGTCTTAAATATTCTCTCATTGATAAGTCCTCATCAATAAATTCATCTTCCTGATCAGGATTTAAGGATAATCTTTTTAATATTTCATTACACCTTTCAACCTGACTTGCTAAGAGTTCAATATCTTGTGAAACATCTTTTTGATCTTTTAATTGTTTTGATAATTCCTGGGTAATTACTTTTATTGTTGATAAGGGCGTCCCTAATGAATGTGCAGCAGCAGCAGCTTGTCCACCTAAAGATAACATCTCATGCTCTTTAGCCATAATCTCTTCCATCTTATTCAAAGCATCTTTTCTTAACTTGCTCTCTGCACCAAATATAATTGCAAAATAATTCAAAAAAAGAAGAGCTATTATCAAGGCTAAAGGTATCGCATAGATATAATAATTACTAACATGAAAGTGATCATTCAAAGGTCCGGGTAGATCTTTTGAAATAAAAGTTAACCCCAAAATAGATAGAGTAGTTAATAATACTAACAATGAATTAGTTTTGAAACTCAAATTTGAGGAGGCAAATACACTTGGTATTATTAAAAAAATAACAAATGGATTTTTTACACCTCCTGTAAGATAAATTAGTCCACTTAATTGAATTATATCAATAAATAAATGAATAAATGCTGATCTATCTGTTAATTGAGTTTTTTTGTAAATAAAAATTAAATATAAATTACCAATTACTCCAATAGAAATAAATAAATTTGCAAAAATGAAGTCGAAGTCAAAATTAAAATAGAAATATACAAGATATACAGATATTAATTGCCCTATAATACCAATCCACCTTAAATTTATATAAATTGATTTTTTTAAGGAATATTGTTTAGAAGTTTCAAAAAACTTCATTTTTAAACATCTAAATTTTGAACATTTATTGCGTTAGATACTATAAAATTTTTCCTTAAAGAAACATCATTTCCCATGAGTGTATGAATTAATACCTGATCTTTTTTTAAATCTTTTGAGTACTGTACTTGCAATAAGTTTCTTGTATCTGGGTTTAAAGTTGTACTCCATAATTCCTCTGGATTCATTTCACCTAAACCTTTAAACCTTTGAATGTTTAATTTTGACTTTTCGGTTTCCATAAATCTATCAAAATCTTTTGATCCCTTTTTAATCTTTTTAAACTCCTTATTGTTATTAATAATATATTGTTCAAGTTCTTTTTCATCTTTGATATAAATTCCTTTTGACCCTTTGTTGATCTTAAATAATGGCGGCTGTGCCAAATAAACATGCCCATTTTCGATAAGTTTATTAAATGGTTTGTTGTTAAAAAAAGTTAATAATAAAGCTCTAATGTGTGATCCATCAACATCAGCGTCCGTCATAATTATTACTTTACCATACCTAAGATCTTTTAAATCTATCTCTTGAGATTTTGGATCTAATCCTAAAGCATTTATCAATGTCAAAATTTCATTTGATGAAATCATCTTTGATAAAGCTTTTGTCCTATGATCTGAACCATTACTACTATTCCCATTTTTCTTACCATCGTTGGAATCTACGTATGTATTGAGAATTTTCCCTCTCAAAGGCAATACAGCTTGATTGGCTCTATTTCTGCCTTGTTTTGCTGATCCACCAGCTGAGTCTCCCTCTACAATAAATAATTCTGTTCCCTCTTGCTTACCAATTTGACAATCTGCTAACTTTCCAGGAAGCCCACTTAACTCAAGAGCACCTTTCCTTCTTACACTTTCTCTTGCTTTTCGAGCAACATCTCTAGCTAACGCAGCTTGAATAATCTTTGCTAAAATAATTTTAGCAATAGATGGATTTTGATCAAACCATATAGAAAGTTTTTCATTAACGATATTTTCAACTATCATTCGCACCTCTGAAGATACAAGCTTATCTTTAGTTTGAGATGAAAATTTAGGATCAGGGATTTTTGCTGATAATACACAAGTTAATCCCTCTTTAATATCGTCACCTGATAAAGTAAATTTATTTTTTTTCAAGAGGTTATGCTCGTTCGCATATTTATTAACAACTCTTGTCAGGGCACTTCTAAAACCAAGCAAATGTGTTCCACCATCTTTTTGATGGATATTATTAGTATATGGGAATACATCTTCGCTATAGGAAGCATTCCATTTGAGAGAGCACTCTATTTCTACATTTTGTTTTTTACCCTCTATATAAATGGGCTTTTTAAATAAATCATTACCATTTTTATTCTGTAATTTTTCTCTTTTTTCGTCTAAAAAATTAACAAACTCTATTACTCCCCCATCAAATTTAAAAATGGTTTTCTTTTCCTTTTTATTTGTAAGGTCTGAGAATGTAATTCTTATTCCTTTGTTCAAAAAAGCTAATTCTCTCATTCTTTTAATAAGCGTATTTGAATTAAATTTGATTGATGAAAAAATTTCCTTTGAAGGTAAAAATGTTATCTGGGTACCAGTCTCTTTGGATTTCCCGATTTTCTTCAGTGGCGATTTAGCGTCTCCCTCTTTAAACTCAATGAAATATTTTTGGCCATCTCTATGGATTTCTAATTGTAATTTTGCTGAAAGAGCATTAACAACTGATACACCAACGCCGTGCAGACCTCCGGATACTTTGTATGAGTCATGATCAAATTTACCTCCAGCATGAAGTTGGGTCATTATCACCTCAGCTGCAGATTTCTTTTCCCCTTTATGGATATCTATTGGAATACCTCTACCATCATCTTTTACAGTAATGGTACCATCAGCATTCATCATAACATCTATATTTTTACAATAACCTGCCAATGCTTCGTCTATTGAGTTATCGACAACTTCATAAACCATATGATGTAGACCTGTACCATCATCGGTATCTCCAATATACATTCCAGGTCTTTTCCTTACTGCTTCTAGACCTTTAAGAACTTTAATCGAGTCTGCTTGATATTTGTTTAAACTTGTCATTTTTTATTTTACGGAAAGTTAAATTATATCATTTTTTAACCTAAATTGCTCATTTTATAATTTTATCAATTAGTAAAAAATATCATATTGACCGCATAAAATATAGATTATTTGTGGTGGAGAGAATGGGATTCGAACCCATGAAAGAGTTGCCCCTTTACACGCTTTCCAAGCGTGCGCCTTAAACCGCTCGGCCACCTCTCCTATAAAATCTCACTAACAACAATTCTGGAAAATGCGTCTATAAAATCTTTTTTTTTGGGTAAAATATTTTGTTTCATCTCTTTTTGAATAGAATTGTAGTTTTTCTTAATTAAATTTAAAATTTTAAAAAAACTTTCTGCATTCCTTTCAGACACGAATACTCCTTTTTTATTTCCAACAATATGTTCAATATCTCTAAAAATTATAACGGGTCTTAGTCTAGATAATGCCTCTAGTAATACCATAGGATGCCCCTCCGTAAATGATGGTAGAATAAATATATCACATTCATCATAAAAATTGATTAACTTTTGTTGATCTGACTCTATGGGGTACATCTTAATTTTATTATATTTTAATTTTTTACGATTTTTATCAGAACCAACTATTGTGAGAAATATATTACTATTTAAAGATAACAAAAGATTATCAAGCGAATATATACCTTTTTCTACTTTTACTCTTCCAACATATAATAATTTAAATTTATCAATATTTTTTTCAAAAGTGTTTTTATTCCAATTTTCATCAAGTTCAGATGGCTCAACAACAAACCCTTTTTTTCCCATTAAAATATGTTTACGGCAACTTATTAGAATACTTTTTTTTGAAATATAATTGAACATAATATTATAAATTTTTGACCCTATCGAACCAATTATTTTTTTATATTCTTCATGACCATTACTTCTTAAATACGTAAAAATTTTTTTTTTGAAAAAACTTAATATACAAGCTGATAAAAAAGTTAATGGAGTAATTGATAAAATTAAGTAAACTGAATTGTTTTCATTTCTTTCTTTAAAAATTCTTAGAATATAAGAAAAAATATTAGAACAAGCATTTATGTTTTTTGTTTCAAGTTGATGAGCCTGTTTAATTTGACTTTTTCTACCTATAATTTCAATTTTAAAATTATTTTTTAATTCATCTGGTAAAGACTTTTCCGCAACATTATCACAACTAAACTTACCATCTAAATTAAAAAATTTTTCATTAGTTATGATTACCATTTTTTTACTCATTAAAAATTAATTATCCCGCATTTGTTTCCAACAATTTTGTATTCATAAGAGTTGGATTTTACAAATTCATTAAAAGCTTGATAAGCTCCATCCCACATATTATTATCTTTTACGTCATCTACCATTATTATTCCTCCTGAAACCATGCACTCTTTTAAATTATTAAGTGCTATCAGTGTTGGTTTGTAGAGATCAACATCTAAGATAACGAGCTTTATTGGAGAGATAGATTTAAAATCAAATTTTTTAACATCAGTTTTTATTGGTTTAACAAAATCAAATTTTGCAAAATTTTTTTTCCATTTTTTAAAATTATTATAACTAAATCCAATTAAATCTTTTTTATTTTTTTTTCTATTTTTTATTTCAAATTCAATATCTTCCTTTTCAAAAGATGTGAAAGTATCTATGCAATACAACTTTTCCTCATAATTTTGTATTTCTAAATGTTCACAGATAAATCTTGAGGTCATGCCACGTGCTACACCGATTTCACATATTGATCCTTTTAAGTCCTTAATTTTTTCTATTGAAACAATTATTTCAGAAAGTTGAATTGGTTCTAAATTATAAGAATAACTTGGAGCTCCAAAGGGAGTGTTATTAAAAATAAATTTCTTGATAGTTTCTATTATAATTTTTTTCATTTAAAATTTAGTTAACTTTTTTCCTTACAACTAGATTATTTTGAAAATATTCAATTATCAAATAGTCAGAATATAGTGACAAAAATTTTTCAATACCTTCATATGATTGTAAAATTCTATTATCGTCATGTTGCAAAAAATCATCAAAGAATATAAGTCCATTAACTTTAAGTATCTTAAATGCTTCAATTGCATCTGATAAAATATCTTCACCATTATGAGATCCATCAATATAAATAAAATCAAATTGAATATTTTGTTTTAACAAATTTCTCATAGAAATTACTGAATCATTTTTAATTTTTTTAAAATTAAATCCTAAAAGATTTTGATCAAAAGTTTTTTCTATTTTCTCAAAATTATGTGAGAGTGTTTTGCTATTAGAATTTGGCATGTCCCATATATCTAAAAAAAAAGCATTAACAGATTTATATTCAGATAATATATAAAATGATGATAGTCCTTCGAAACAGCCTACTTCTAAGTAATCAAATTCTGCATTCTTGTCTTTTGGTAAAAAAAAATTAAAAATTTCAAAATTATTTAGAAACCATTTTTGTGAAAATTTTTTTTTATTCAATCCTTGTTCAAATTTTTTTTTCTGATCAGCGTAGTTTTTTTTGCATCTTTTTTTAAGCACTTTAGATTTATAGAAATGTATGAGATATTTTAGCTTCAAAAAAAACATATGAATCACTATATTAAAAAAATATTAAAATTAAAATGATACTTGTTACAGGGTGCACTGGATATATAGGATTCCACATTTGTGAAATTTTAGAGTTAAAAAGAATACCTTATTTTGGAATTGACAATTTTTCTAGATCACATTCAAAAAATATTATTAATAAAAAAAGATTTTTAAAAACTGATATTAGTTCACAAGTTGTTTCATCTTTAATTTCTTCAAAAAAAATTCATACTGTTGTACATGCTGCAGCTTATAGCTTTCCACCAGAATCAGAAAAAAATAAAAAAATTTATTTTATAAATAATATTGAAAAAACAAAAAAATTTATTGATATTTGTTTTAAGAATAAAGTAAAAAAATTTATTTTTTTATCAAGTTCCAATGTCTATAACTTTAATTCAAATATAGTTAAAGCAATATCTGAAAGACAAAAAAATAAACCAAGAAATTATTACGGTAAAACAAAATCTATAATTGAAAAATATCTAAAAAATAAATTCAAAATTTGTTACATATTAAGATTATTTAATATAGCTGGTTATATAAATAAAAAAGAATTTTTTGAATTTAAAAACAAGTTTAGAAGGATCATGCCCGTAATAACTGAAGCATCCAGAAAAAAAATTTTATTTAAAATAAATCTTGTGAAGAAGAGAAAAAAGTTAGTTTTCCCTGGAAGAGACTTTGTTCATATAAAAGATTTTTTAAATATTGTATTAAAGATTTTAAAAAAAAACAATATTGGCACATATACTATGAATGTAGGAAGAGGAGAGTTAATCTACTTGGATAAAATAATTAAAATCTTTGAAAAACAAACAAAAAAAAAAATTCTTTACAAAAAAAAATTATATAAATTAGGTAACTACAACTATACTTTAAGTAACAATCAAAGACTAAGAAAAATATTAAATTTTAATTTCGAATTTAGCATTTATGAAATAGTTAAAAGTTGTATTAAAAAAAAAGTTATATAATCCAATTTCTATAAAAATTTTGATTTTTTATTAAATATTCTGGAAAAAATTGTTTACTAAACTCCAATTTTGAAAATTTAATATTCCTGCCAAAAAGATCTTTCTTTTCTTTTACTCTTTTTCTTATTGTCTCTAAATTATTATTTTCAATAGTATCTAATTCGGAGTGTGTCCATGCTTTAATCTTTTTCTGAATATCTTCCTCAGACATTAAATATGAAAAATGCCAACCAGCCTTATTAATTACTTTTATTTTCTTAAATTTATCAAATCTTAAAAAGCTATATTTCAAATTTTTTTTTGCAATAAGTCTTAACCAACTAAAAGATTTCAAATTTTTAAATTTTGAAACACGACTACCTTCCCAAACATCTTTATATTGCTCTGACAACAAATTTAATTTGTAATAAAAACAATATTGTTCGCAAATAGCTATATTATCACCAATACTTGATATATCACTTATGACATCAGGATTAATAATTTCATCAGCATCTGAATATATTATTAAATCATCTGGCTGAGTATCTTTTAATCCATTCATAAGAAAATTTCTTTGATAATCTTGCCTTTCCCAAATTCCTAAACTTTTGGGAAAATTGTCAATTTTTAAATAAATGATTTTATGACTAAAACTCTCAAATTTTTTATGATCAAAAAGATATCCCTTAATGTTACCTCTATGATCATAATAAGACTCACAAATTACAAAATAGTCTACATATTTATCCAATATGTTAAATCTTATTTCAGTTAATAAATTTTCATTAAAAAATATAAAACAATCGTAAATTTTCATTTGGTGCCTTTTATTTTTAAAACTCCTATAAAGGCTTCTTGTGGGATTTCCACTTTGCCAAATTGTTTAGATCTTGCTTTTCCCTTTTTTTGTTTTTCTAAAAGTTTTCTTTTTCTATCTGTTGCTCCACCACCATGAATCTTTGTCAAAACATCTTTCTTAAATCCCTTAATTGTCTCTCTTGCGATTATTTTACCACCAATTGCAGCTTGTACAGGAATCATAAAATTATGCCTAGGTATCAAATCTTTTAATTTTTCACAAACTTCTCTTCCAGTTTTTTGGGCAAAATCTTTATGTATCATCATGGCCAGTGCATCTACTGGTTCACTATTAACTAAAATGCTAAGCTTTACCAAATCTCCCTCTCTATGCTCTAAAATTTCATAATCAAAACTTGCATAACCACTAGTCATAGATTTTATTCTGTCATTAAAATCAAAAACTACTTCATTTAATGGTAATTCATAATTTAATACAGCTCTGTTACCTGAATATGAAAGATTAGTTTGAATTCCTCTTTTATCCTGACATAATTTGATTATTGAACCCAGGTATTCGTCTGGAGTAATTATGGTTGCTTTGATCCAGGGCTCCTCAATTGAACTAATAATTGTTGGATCAGGAAGAGTTGATGGATTTTGTAAATCAATATTTTTACCATTATTTAATTTAACTTTATAAACTACTCCAGGCGTGGTTGTTAATAAGTTTACGTCAAACTCTCTTTCTAATCTTTCAGTGATGATTTCAAGATGTAAGAGACCTAAAAATCCACATCTAAATCCTAATCCTAGAGCTGATGATGATTCTGCTTCATATGAAAAACTTGCGTCATTTAATTGTAATTTAGCTAACCCATCTTTTAATTTTTGATACTCAGAACTATCGACAGGAAACAACCCACAAAAAACTACAGGTTTACTTGGTTTAAACCCAGGCAATGCATTTACAGGCGGTTTCGTTGCATCACAGATAGTGTCACCAACTTTTGTCTCTGAAAGAACTTTAATTCCTGTAGTAATAAAACCTATTTCCCCAGTATTTAATTCATCTATATCTTTTGCCTTTGGAGTAAAAACTCCAACTTTTTCAACTATATAATCTTGATTAGTAGAAAGCATTTTAATTTTCATATTTTTTAAAAGTTTACCGTTAATTACTCTTACTAAGATTACGACACCTAAATAAGTGTCATACCAACTATCAACTAATAAACATTTTAAGTCTTTATCAGAGTCACCTTTTGGGCTTGGTAATTGATCAATAATTTGCTCTAGAATATTATTTATGCCTTCTCCTGTCTTTCCTGAACATGGAATTGCATTTTCAGTATCAATTCCTATAACATCTTCGATTTGTTTTTTTGTTCTATCTAAATCAGAAGCAGGTAAATCTATTTTGTTTAAGATAGGAATAATTTCATGATTAATGTCTAAAGCCTGATAAACATTAGCAAGTGTTTGAGCTTCAACACCTTGGGTGCTATCTACAATCAGTATTGATCCTTCACAGGCATACAAAGATCTACTTACCTCATAACTAAAATCTACATGACCAGGAGTATCTATAATATTTAAAATATAATCTTTCCCATTTTTTGCTTTATAGTTTAATTTTACTGTTTGTGCTTTTATTGTGATGCCTCTTTCTCTCTCTATTTCCATAGAATCAAGTACTTGCGATTTCATTTCTCTCTCTGTCAAACCACCACATTGATGAATTATTCTATCAGCTATTGTAGATTTCCCATGATCAATATGAGCAATGATTGCAAAATTTCTTATATTATTGATTGTGCTCATTTAAATTTTAAGATCTAATTTTAGCACCAGTTTTATTTTCTACTGCTTCGATGATTGAATTATTAATTTTCTCTAAATCCTTGTCGTTCAAAGTTTTTTCTGATGACTGAATTGTGATGCTGATAGCTATAGACTTTTGGTTATCTGGGATATTTCCACCTTCATAAACATCAAAAACTTTTATATTGCTAATAAGATTTGGATTCACATTAGAAATTACACTTATTAACTCTTGTGCTTCTACATCTTTATTAACGACAAATGCAAAATCTCGCTCTGATTTTTGAAAATCCGATACAGAAAACTTCAATTTTTGATCTTTAAATGTTTGTCTTGGAAGTTTTAAATTTTCTAAAAAGATTTCAAAACCAATTAAATTATCAGTTTTAATATCAATTTTTTTCAGGATATTGGGATGAATTTCACCAAAGCAAGCAGCAACTTTATCTTTACTATGATCTAAGAAAATTCTACCAGACTTCCCTGGATGATAATAATTGGGTGTTTTGCTATCAATAAAAAATTGATCAGAATTATAACCTGCTTCGTTCAAAGTTTGCACCACATCTCTTTTTGCATCAAATAAATCAATATTTCTCTCTTTATCGATCCAAGAAAGTCTTGATTTTTTTCCTGCTGACAAACCACAAACTACTATCTTTTGTTCACCTGGATTTGAACCAGTAAAAACAGGACCTATCTCAAATATAGATAAATCTTTAAAGCCTCTATCTAAATTTTTACTCATATACATAATTAAATTTGAAAATATGGAATTTCTTAAAACTCCCAATTCAGAACTTATAGGGTTTACAATTTTTACCTCTTTATTAGTTTCTCTAAAGTGATCGTTATAACTTTGATCTGTAAATGACCATGTTATTGTCTCTAAATAACCCTTTGAAGCAATTGCTCTTTGTAAGAAATGGAATAATCTTTGAGTTTTAGTTAAAGTAGATTTAGATCTCTCCTTAATTGGATCTAATGTTTTTATTTTATCATAACCACTTATTCTTACCAATTCTTCAATAATATCTATTTGCTGTGAAATATCTGGTCTCCAAGATGGAACTTTCAACTTTAAAAAATTTTTTTCTTTTTTAATTATAAAACCAAGATCAGTCAAAATTCTTTTCATTTCCTTTTCAGAAATTTTAAATCCAACTATATTTTCAAAAGAATTTACATCAAAGTTTATAGTTTTGGTTTTATAAGACTCAATTTTTTGTATATCGATTTTACTAACCTCGCCACCACAAATTTCTTGAATTAGTGATGCTGCTTTCTTTAAACCAGTTTCGATAGATAATGGATCAATTCCTCTTTCAAATCTAAATTTTGCATCTGTATCTAAATTCAATTTTTTTGCCGTATTTCTAATTGATCTTGGATCGAAATAAGCAGACTCTAATAATATATTTTTTGTATCAAATTCTGTGGCTGTTCTTGTGCCTCCAATAATTCCACCTAATCCTAAAACTCCTTTGTTATCACTAATGACACACATACCTTTTTCTAACTTATAAATTTTATTGTCCAGTGCTGTAAATTCTTCTCCAGACTTTGAGTTTCTTACGATTATCCCTTTTTCAATTTTGTCAGCATCATATGCGTGTAATGGTCGATTAATATCAAGCATTACATAATTTGTTACATCAACAATAGCTGAAATAGGTTTTTGACCAACTGAAATTAGTTTATCTTTGAGCCATTGAGGACTCTCATTATTTTTCACATTTTTGATTAAACAACTTCCAAAAGCACTACATCCTTGTCCTTTCTCCTTATTAATCTTAACTTTTAAAGTTTGTTTTGTTTTTAATTTAATTTGTTTTTCTTTAGATACTATTAGCCGTCCAAAACCTGAAGCGGCAAGATCTCTAGCTATTCCCTTTACACCAAGACAATCTGGTCGATTAGGTGTAATAGATAAATCAATAATATTAGATTTCGATTTTGAAAAATAACTTTTACCAATATTTTTTTCATATTTTTTTGATAATTCGGTAATACCATCACTTTCATCAGATAAATTTAACTCAGACTCAGAGCAAAGCATTCCGTAAGAAGTTACGCCTCTAATTTTTACTATTTCTAATTTTGTGTTAGTTTTTGGGATAGTTGCACCTGGAGGTGCGTATATGGTAATAAGTCCTTCGTTCGCATTGGTGGCACCACACACAACTTTTTTAAGCTCTTTCTCACCGATGTTTACATCACAAACTTTAAGTCGGTCTGCGTTTGGATGTTTTTCTATCTTGATAATTTTTGCAACTTTAAATAATTGATTATCAGATGAAAGGCTTTCCACACTTTCTACCTCTAGTCCTATATTGGTAAGTTTTTCTAAAAGATTTTTTTCTTTCAAATTAGTTTTTAAATGATCTTTTAACCAATCAAATGTGATTTTCATCTACTTAAGCCTCTATAGTTTGTGGGTACGTCCAAAGGATCAAATCCAAAATGATTTAACCATCTATAATCACAATCAAAGAAAGCTCTAAGATCATTAATTCCATATTTTAACATCGCCAGTCTATCAATTCCTATTCCAAACGCATAACCTTGAAACTTAGTTGGATCTACCTTTACATTTTTTAAAACATTTGGATGAACCATCCCACAACCTAATATTTCTAGCCACTGATCACCTTCCCCTATAACAATTTTTCCATCTTTGATTTCATATCCAATATCAACTTCGGCAGATGGTTCTGTGAAAGGAAAATGACTTGGCCTAAATCTCATTTTTATTTTTTTAACTTCAAAAAATTCTTTGATAAAATAATTCAAACACCCTTTTAAATGACCCATGTTTATATTTTTGTCTATATGAAGACCTTCAACTTGATGAAACATTGGTGAATGTGTTTGGTCACTATCTGATCTGTATGTTCTACCAGGTGCAATTATTTTAAAAGGTGGTTTGTCTTTTAACATTGTTCTTATTTGAACAGGAGACGTATGAGTACGTAACAATCTTTCTTTTTTATCATCAAGATAAAATGTATCATGCATATCTCTTGCTGGATGATTGTCTGGAGTATTTAAAGCAGTAAAATTGTTATATTCATTTTCAACATCCGGTCCTTCCTCTACACTGAAGCCTATTTCGGAAAATATAGAAGATATTTCATCAATTGTTTGTGATACAGGATGAATTTTACCCCTTACAAATGATCGCTCTGGTAAAGTAACATCAATTTTTTCTTTTTCCAATTTTTCATTGATATTTGCTTTTTGTATTTCGTTTATTTTAAAATTAATAAGATCTTGAAGTTCATCCTTAATTATATTCAAATCAGATGCAAATTTTTTTCTTTCTGAGACATCAATAGTACCTATTTTTTTAAATTGAGATGAGACCAAACCGTTTTTACCAAATAGATCTAATTTAATTTGATTTAGTTCTGCTAGATCTATTTTACCTTTTAATTTTGATATAAACTCGTCTCTTATTTTTTTTAGATCAGACATTTTTACAGATTATTTCTTCAGCGAAATAAAACAATAGTGAAGATTAATTTAAAGCAGATTGTGCTTTTTGGACAATAGTTTTAAAGGCTTCTGGGCTATCATAGGCTATCTCAGCTAAAATTTTTCTATCAATTTTAATTCCACATTTATTTAGACCATAAATAAACTTGGAATATGTCAAACCTTCAGCTCTTACACCCGCGTTGATTCTTTGTATCCACAATGATTTGAAATCTCTTTTCTTATTTCTTCGATCTCTATATGCATATTGCATAGCTTTTTCCATAGCTTGCTTTGCAACTCTGATAGTATTTTTTCTTCTTCCCCACTGACCTTTTACAGCTTTTAAAACTTTTTTATGTTTAGCTCTGCTTGTTACACCTCTTTTGACTCTTGCCATTTTAACCTCTTAAGCTATAGGGCATATACGATTTAACAATCTTACCATCTTGTTTTGACATCACAGTAGTACCCCTAAGTTTTCTAATCTGAGAATTAGTTCTTTTTATCATGCCGTGCCTCTTTCCAGCTTGAGCCATCATAACTTTCCCTCTAGCTGAAATTTTAAATCTTTTTTTTGCTGAGCTTTTTGTTTTTAATTTTGGCATAATTGGACGAGGTTATACAAAGAATGTTGAAAATTTACAACCTATATTAAAGCCTATAAAGGTTGAATTACCATAATCATTTGCTTCCCATCAAACTTGGGGTGCAATTCAACTTTACCAATATCTTTCATATCTTCTTTAATTTTGGCCATCAATTCATTCCCTAAATGAGAGTGTTGAAGTTCACGTCCTTTAAACCTAATGGTAAACTTCACCTTATCACCTTTAGCAATAAATTTTTTAGCATTTTTTACTTTAAATTCATAATCATGCGTTTCAGTTACTGGTCTCATTTTAATTTCTTTTAAAGCAATTATTTTTTGTTTCTTTTTTGCAAGGTTCGCTTTTTTTTGCGCATCATATTTATATTTTCCCATGTCCATAATTTTACAAACTGGGGGATTGGCATTTGGGGCAATTTCGATTAAATCCAATCCTTGATTTTTTGCCATTGTGATTGCCTCATTAGTATTTAACACACCTAAATTTTCTCCATCGCTTGCGATAACTTGAACCTCAGGTGAGGAGATTCTGTTATTTGATCGAGGTCCACGATCCTTGGTCCTTCTTTGAAAATAGTTTTGCTTAAAATCTGCCACTTAAATATTTGAAGGTGCTTTATTTAAAGCAGAAAATTTTTTTAGAAATGAGTTTAGTTCCATATTTTCTTGTTTATTTGAATCCAACCTTCTAATGGTTACTGAGTTACTGTCAACTTCTTTTTTACCACAAATTATTAAAAGAGGTATTTTTGCTAATGAATGATCTCTTATTTTATAATTTAAATTATGATTTTTTAAATCAACCATTGATGTAATACCAACTTCTCTTATCTTATTGGAAACTTTTTTTGCGTATTCTTCGAAGTCTTCGGAAATAGGTATAACAACTGTTTGTAGCGGAGATATCCAAAATGGAAATTTTCCAGCATAGTTTTCAATCAGTATACCTATAAATCTCTCAAGTGATCCAAATAATGCACGATGTAACATAACAGGAACTTTCTTAGTGCCATCTTTATCTACGTATGATGCATCTAGTCTACCTGGTAAATTTAAATCAACTTGAACTGTTCCACATTGCCAATCTCTTCCTATTGCATCTCTTAAAACAAATTCTATTTTTGGACCATAAAATGCTCCCTCACCTTTATTTATACTATACTCAAGTTTAGAAGCTTTGACTGCCTTTAACAAAGATGCTTCAGCCTTGTCCCAAATTTCATCCTCACCAACTCTTACCTCTGGCCTATCGGCATATTTCAGAATTACATTTTCGAAACCTAGATCTTTATAAATTTCTAATATCAAATTTGTAACATTTAAACATTCACTTGTAATTTGATCTTCGGAGCAAAAAATATGAGCATCATCTTGAGTGAATGCTCTTACTCTTAATAATCCATGTAAAGCACCAGATGGTTCATATCTATGAACTTTTCCAAACTCAGTAATTCTTAAAGGTAAATCTCGATAACTTTTAAGACCTTGATTAAAAACTTGTATATGTCCAGGGCAATTCATTGGTTTAATTGCAAAAACTTTTTCATCAGGAGTTTCTGAGGTATACATATTTTCCCCATATTTTTCCCAATGTCCTGATTTTTCCCACAATAATCTGTCTAATACCTCTGGTGTATTCACCTCTTTGTATCCGGCTAAGTCCTGTTTAGCTCTCATGTAATTAATTAATTTTTGAAATAAAGTCCAACCTTTCTCATGCCAAAAAACAGATCCTGGACTTTCTTCTCTAAAATGAAACAAATCCATTTCTTTGCCCAATTTACGATGATCTCTTTTTTCTGCCTCTTCAATTCTTTTTAAATAATCGTCTAAATCTTTCTGGGAGGCCCAACTTGTTCCGTAGATCCTTTGAAGCATTTCATTTTTTGAGTCACCTCGCCAATATGCGCCTGAAACTTTTGTGAGTTTAAAGGCCTTACCAATTTTACTAGATGATACTAAATGAGGTCCTCTACATAAATCATACCAAGTATCACCATGATGATAGACTGAAAGTTCCTCAGTTTCCGGAATACTCTCAATAATTTCAGCCTTATATTTTTCTCCAATTTTTTTAAAATGCTTAATTGCTTTATCTCTTTCCCATACTTCTCGTCTTGTTTTTAAGTCTTTATCAATTATTTCTGACATCCTTTCTTCAATTTTTTTGAGATCGTCATCTGTAAAAGGTTCCTGTCTGGCAAAGTCATAATAAAATCCATTTTCTATAACTGGTCCAATAGTAACTTGGGTGCCTGGATATAATTCTTGAACTGCCATAGCCATGATATGTGCAGCGTCATGTCTAATAACCTCTAAACCCTCTGGGTCTTTTGCTGTAAAAATTTTAACGGAACAATTTTTGTCAATCGAAAAATATAAATCTTTTAATTCTCCATTCACACTCATTATTAAGGCTTGTTTTGCTAATGATTTGCTAATTTTTTCAGCAATCTCTAGGCCTGTAACTTTTTTAGGAAAATCTAAATTGTTTCCGTCTGGTAAAGTAATTATAGGCATTTAATTTAGTAATCT
Source organism: uncultured Pelagibacteraceae bacterium (assembly GCA_902628565.1). GTDB lineage: Bacteria > Pseudomonadota > Alphaproteobacteria > Pelagibacterales > Pelagibacteraceae > Pelagibacter. Next base: position 42,587 of record CACONR010000003.1, on the reverse strand, counting down.
CTTATACTCTGAATAAGTAGAAAAACACATTTTTTCAACATTAAATTTTTTTATAATGTTTTTTCTTCCCTCCTTACCCATTAATTTTAAGGAAGTTTCATCCATTGTCATTGCTTGAATGATTTTTTTACTTAAGGAGCCAGCGTCACCAGATTCAAATAATAAACCAGTTTTTTCGTTTAAAATTGTCTCATTTGATCCTCCAATATTACTAGCAATGATTATTTTTTCCATAGATTGTGCCTCTACCGCAACTCTTCCAAAAGCTTCGGGTTCAATTGATGCTGAAACTATAAAATCAGAAACACTATAAGCTAATGCCATATCCTTACAATGTTCAATAAATTTTACTTGATTGGTCAGATTATACCTTTCAGTTAATTTGATAAGTTTTTCTTTGTAAGAATCTCTTCCCTGATCACTGCCTAATATTACAGCATGAAATGCTTCGTATCCTAATTCAATTTTAACTAAATTTATTGCCTCAATAAATAATTCTTGGCCTTTCCATGACGTAAGTCGACCTGGCATGAGAATTATTTTTTTTTCATCACTAATATTCCACTCATTTAAAAGTTTTTTTTCATCAGCTTCAATTTTGGTTGTTGGATCAAAATAATCTACATTTATGCCCCTAAAAATTACTAAAAATTTTTTTTTAGAATTCAAGAATTCCTGATAATTCTCTTGAATATGTGAAAAGATAAAGTTTGATCCTGCTATTACTAAATCTGACCTTACCATTACTGAATTATAAAATTTTTTTAATCTACCTCTAAAATTATAAGTCCCATGAAATGTAGTAACAAACTTTCTTCTAGTTAATTTTGTTGCAAATAAACACGACCAAGCTGGTGCTCGACTTCTTGCGTGAACAATTGAAATGTTAAAAATCAAAATTATTGCTATTAAGATAATCGAATTTATCAAAATCAATAATGGATTTTTGCTATGAACAGGAAGCCTTATTAATTTTACTTTTTTTTTATCAACAAATTTAGTTAACTCTCCACCACTTGTAACAATGTAAGATTTACAATTATTTTCAGGTAAAAAATGTGCAATATCATAGCAACCAGTTTCTGCACCTCCGTAACCTAATTTTGGGATTACTTGCAAAACATTTAAATTAGATGACATTTAAAATAATTATATAATAATAGACAAAACTAATAAACTTTTATGACAAATTTTAATTACTTAAAAATTTCTGATTCCAGAAAATTAAGGTATTTAAAACTACATCAAAAAAATGCCACCTACATTGTTTTTTTGCATGGTTTTATGTCAGATTTGGAAGGTAAAAAACCTCAAGCATTTTTAAAATTTGCAAAAAAAAATAAACTGGGTTTTCTTGCTTTAGAATATTCAGGTCATGGCAAATCATCGGGAAAATTTATTAATGGTAATATTTCAAAATGGACTAGGGATACTACTTTAGTAATTAAAAAAGTTGTAAAAAAAAACGATATTATATTTATAGGATCAAGTATGGGAGCTTGGATTTCTTTAAACCAGTTTAGTCTTATCAAAAACAAAATTAAAGGTTTTTTAGGAATAGGTTCAGCGCCAGAATTTTTAGATAAACTATTGTGGAATAAATTTTCTAATAAAATGAAGATAGAAATTAAAAAAAAAGGTTTAATAAATTTAAAACATGGCGATTATGAATATCCAATCACTTATCAATTGATAAAAGATGGAAAAAAAAATAAAATTTTAAATAAAAAAATAAATCAAAATATAAATGTAACAATGGTTCACGGGAGTAAAGATAAATCTGTACCTGTAATTTACTCAAAAAAAGTTTTGAAAATATTTCAATCTAAGAAAAAGAAATTAGTAGTTATAAAAAATGGTGATCATAGTTTATCTTCACCAAAATGGCTCAAGATATTGAAAAAAGAGTTAAAATTAATAATTAACTGACTTTTTGTATTTTTGTTTTTGTAGAGATTGGATTTTTAAGTTTATCTATCATTTCTTTTGGACAGACCTGTACAAAATTCTTTAACTCGTTTTCAAAGTTATCAATTATTTTTTTTGATAAACTGGACTCTGTTTCATTACTATGTTCTAGTACCAGTTCTTTTAAAAATTTTGACCAATACTCAGTTTCAACATTTTGCCATACAACTGAGTCTGGATTAACTTTTTTTTCAAATTCTTTTGATTTATCGTAAATAAAAGCCATTCCCCCTGTCATGCCAGCTGCAAAATTATCTCCGACATCTCCAAGAATTACTGCTGTACCACCGGTCATGTATTCACAACCATTTGAGTCACAGCCTTCGATAACTGTTATAGCGCCAGAATTTCTTACTGCAAATCTATCCCCAGCTTGACCAGCTGCAAAAAGTTTACCTGACGTTGCTCCATAAAGAACTGTGTTCCCAATAATGGTATTCTCATTCGAAATTAAATTGCTTTCATCAGTAAGTTTTATTGAAATGGTTGCTCCCGACAAACCTTTCCCAACATAATCATTTGCATCGCCTTTTAAATTAAGTTTAAGTCCTTTTGCTGTAAATGCACCAAACGATTGTCCAGCTGAACCTTTAAAATTTAGAGTTAAAAAATTTTCCTCAAGTTTTTCATAACCATATTTTTTGTATAAGTGATGTGAAATTCTAGTACCTACAGCTCTATTAGTATTTTTAATTAAAAACTCGTTATTTATTTTTTCTGAGTTATCTAAAGCTTTTTCTATCTGAGGCCAAATTTCTTGATCCAGCGTATCAGGAACTTGATTAATTTCTGATATCTCACAATACCTCTTATTATTGCCGGGGTCTGCTTGAACGAATAGTGGATTAAGATCTAAATCATCTAGATTAGGCGAGGCTTTACTTACCTGCATTAATAAATCAGTTCGACCGATAACCTCATTTAAAGATTTAAAACCAAGTGAAGCTAAAATTTCTCTTACTTCTGTAGCAATAAATGTAAATAAATTTACAACTTTATCAGGAGTTCCAGTAAATTTTTCTCTTAATTTTTCATCTTGTGTACATACTCCTACGGGACAAGTATTAGAATGACATTGCCTTACCATAATACAACCCATCGCTACTAGAGCGGTAGTTGCTACACCATACTCCTCTGCACCCATCATTGCTGCGATAACAACATCTCTTCCAGTTTTAATACCTCCATCGGTTCTTAAAGTAACTTTATGTCTTAGATTATTTAATGTTAAAACTTGATTGGCCTCCGTTAGCCCCATCTCCCATGGAATACCCACGTATTTTACACTTGTTTGAGGTGTAGCTCCGGTTCCTCCATTATGTCCTGAAATTAAAATTATATCAGCTTTTGCTTTTGCAACACCGGCTGCAATAGTACCAACGCCAGAAGATGCAACTAATTTAACTCCAATTCTTGCCTTAGGATTGATTTGTTTTAAATCATAAATAAGCTGCGCTAAATCTTCAATTGAATAAATATCATGATGCGGAGGTGGGGAAATTAATGTTACACCTGGGGTTGAATGTCTTAGCTTAGCAATCTCATCTGTCACTTTAAATCCTGGTAATTGGCCACCTTCACCAGGTTTCGCACCTTGAGCAATTTTAATCTCAATTTCATTACAATTGTTTAAATAATTTATTGTTACGCCAAATCTTGCTGATGCAATTTGCTTTACTCTCGAATTTGCACTATCACCAGAGTCCATGATCTTAAATCTATTAGCATCTTCACCACCTTCACCGCTACAGGATGCACCTTTAATTCTATTCATCCCAATAGCTAATGTTTCGTGTGCCTCCTTGGATAATGCTCCGTGAGACATACTTCCACTACCAAATCTTTTTAATATTTTTTCTATTGGTTCAACTTCAGAAATTTGAATAGATGGTCCTAATTTTTTTTTTCTAAAATCTATCAAATCCCTTAGGTTAATTGGTGGCAAGTTATATATACCCTCAGCATATTTTTTATAGGCTGTATACGAGTTTGATCCTACAGCACTTTGTAATAAGTGGATTAATCTGCCCTGATATTGGTGCGTTTCTCCATTTTTTCTGTATCTATAAATCCCACCAATAGGTAAAACTGTATCGGTGCTTTCAAATGCCTCTTTATGTATTGAACGTATTTTTTTTTCTATTCCTGACAATCCAATACCAGAAATTTTTGAAGTCACTCCTGGAAAATAATCATCAACTATTGATCTGCTTAGACCAACAGTTTCAAAATTACATCCACCCCTATACGAACTTAAAACGGATATACCCATTTTTGACATGATTTTTAATAATCCTGCATTCACTGATTTGATATACCTTTTAACACATTCATCAAAACTAAACTGGCCAAATAACTTTTTCTCATGCCTTTGGTATAAACTATCAAAAGCTATATATGGATTAACTGTTGTTGCTCCAACACCTATCAATGTTGCAAAAGAGTGAGTATCCAAAGCTTCACCAGATTGAACATTAATTGAAACATATCCTCTTAATTTTTTATCAATTAAAAAAGTATTAATTGCACCAACGCATAACAACATTGGCATGGGCATCCTTGTATCTGAAATAGCTTTATCGCTTAAAATTAATTGTGTTACACCCTGTCTAACGGCAACTTCCGACTCTTTTTGGATCCTTTTGATACTATCAAATAAACTTTGATCATTCGAAAAAGTACAATCTATAGAGACGGAGTTTTTTCCAAAAAAATTAATAAATTTATTAAATTGTGAATTCGATAATATTGGACTATTCAAAACATAAATATTTTCTTTAGTTAGAGTATCAAAATCTAAAATATTCCCAAGATTACCGAATCTTGTTTTCAAACTCATAACTTTATTTTCTCTTAAAGAGTCAATCGGTGGATTCGTCACTTGGCTAAAGTTTTGTCTAAAAAAGTGATAAAGTGGTCTGTATTTGTCTGATAGAACTGCCAAAGGTGTATCATCGCCCATAGAACCGGTCGCTTCTTTTGCATCTTCAGCCATTGGATGTAAAATTAGTTCTAAGTCCTCTAAACTTATTCCAAAAGAGTGTTGTCGTCTCCTTAGATCTTCACCATCAAAATTATGTTTCTCATTTGAAATGGATAATTTTTCATCTAAATCTATTATCTGAGAATTGAAATGCTTATATTCTTTTGCCAAATAGTCTTTAATTTGATTATTCGTAAACACTTTGCCTTTTTCAATTCTAACACCAATTATCTCCCCTGGGCCAAGTCTTCCTTTTGATAGAATTCTTTTTTCATTTAATTCAATCATTCCAGTTTCAGATCCGGCAAAAAGAAGTTTATCTTTTGTTATTGCGTATCTTAAAGGCCTTAAACCATTACGATCATTTGCTGCAATGACCCATTCATTATCTGTTGCGGCAATTGCGGCAGGACCATCCCAAGGTTCCATAGTACTATTTAAAAAATTAAACAATTGTTGATGGCTTTTTGGAAGAGTTTTATTTCTTTTTGACCAAGCATCAGGGATCATCATTAATTTTGCTAAAGGTGCAGGTTGGCCAGATTTATTTAGTAACTCAAAAACATTATCTAGTGCCGCAGAGTCAGAAACTCCTTTTTGTATAACTGGCTTTAAATTTTCTACATTTTCAAAGAGAGGGCTACTCATCTCTTGTTCATGAACTCTCATCCAGTTTTTGTTTCCTTTGTAAGTATTAATTTCACCATTATGGGCAACTGCTCTAAATGGTTGTGCCAAACTCCAGCTTGGAGCAGTATTAGTTGAAAATCTCTGATGAAAAATTGCAAATCTTGAAATAAATCTTTTGTCTTTTAAATCTAAGAAAAAATCTGAGATAGCCTCAGCTAAAAACATGCCCTTATAGATAATTGATTTAGAACTTATTGAGCAAATATAAAAATTATTTAATGATAAATTGAAAGCTTTATTCTCAATTTTTTTTCTTGTTTCATAAATTTTTCTTTCAAGATCTTTATCAAGCAAATTTTTATCATTCGATTTAAAAAGCACTTGAATTATCTCTGGCATAGTTTGGAAAGCTTTTTCTCCTAAAACTTTTGGATTAACAGGCACCTGTCTCCATCCATAGATACTAAAATTGTTTTTCGTTAACTCACTTTCCACAATCGTTTTACAGCTTTCTTGTGAGGAGTAATCATTTCTTGGTAAAAAAATCATTCCAACACAAATATCAGAGCCATCATGTGTGTGTCCTGTAACCTCTATTTTTTCAACAAAGAAATCTTTGGGAATTTCTAAATGTATTCCTGCCCCATCACCTGTTTTTCCATCAGCATCAACAGCTCCGCGATGCCAAACAGCCTTTAAAGCTTCAATTCCATATTCTACAACCTCTCTTGATTTTTTTCCCTCTGTTGATGCAATTAACCCCACTCCACATGCATCATGTTCCATTTCTTTAGAATAAACATTGTTTCTAATTAGTAATTTTAAATTTTTTTTATATATACTCATTATGCAACTTTAGATTTTTTTAATTCGATATTTTCAAGATAAGATTTGATTGATAAAGCAGCATCTCTACCATCTTTAATTGCCCATACAACTAAAGATGCACCTCTTACAATATCTCCGGCAGCAAAGACACCTTTAATATTAGTTTCCATAGTATCAAAGTCAGTTTTAATTGTTCCCCATTTTGTAACTTGTAATTCTTGTGCTTCAAATAATAATGGCAAGTTTTCTGGATCAAATCCTAAAGCTTTTATTACCATATCTGCTTTAATTTCAAATTCAGAGCCTTGTTTAATTTCTGGTCTTCTTCTACCTGAGTCATCTGGATCTCCAAGTTGAATTTGATCTACAATTAATTTTTCGATTTTATTTTTTCCTTTAAATTCTTTTGGACTAGACAACCAAACAAATTCAACACCCTCTTCCTCTGCATTAGCCACTTCTCTTGCAGATCCAGGCATGTTATCTTTATCTCTTCTATATAAACATTTAACTGAATTAGCTTTTTGTCTTACTGATGTTCGAACACAATCCATTGCGGTATCTCCACCTCCAATAACAACTACATCTTTACCCTCAGCGTTTAATATACCTTTATCGAACAAATCAACTTTGTCTCCCAACCCCTTTTTGTTTGATGCGGTTAAAAACTCCATAGCAGGAAAAATATTATCTAAATCATTACCTGGTAGATTAATTTCTCTTGGTTTATAAACTCCAGTAGCAATTAAAATTGCATCATGTTTTTTTCTCAATTGCTCTAAAGTTGCATCCTTACCAACCTCAAAATTTTGTTCAAATTTAATTCCACCATCTTTCAACAGTTTCGTTCTTCTCTCGACCACATGTTTTTCTAATTTAAAATTTGGAATTCCATAAATTAGCAAACCGCCCGCTCTGTCATATCTGTCATAAACAGTAATTTGATATCCATTTTTCCTAAGTTGTTCAGCAGCTGCTAGTCCAGCGGGTCCAGCACCAATTATTCCAACACTTTGGTCTTTTTCGTGTTTGATTGATATAGGCTTTACCCATCCGTTTTCCCAAGCACTATCTGTAATATATTTTTCGACAGATCCAATTGTTACAGTTCCATGACCTGACTGCTCAATAACACAATTACCCTCACATAATCTGTCTTGAGGGCATATTCTGCCACAAACCTCAGGCATATTATTTGTACTTTGAGATAATTCATAAGCTTCCTTCAATCTACCTTCAGCAGTCAATTTGAGCCAATCAGGAATGTTGTTACTCAAAGGACAATGGACTTGGCAAAAAGGAACTCCACATTGAGAGCATCTACTTGACTGCTCTTGTGCTTTTTGAGTAATAAATTCATCATAGATTTCATTGAAATCATCTTTCCTATTATTAACTCCTCTTTTAGGTGGGGTTTGTTGACCTATTTTTACGAATTTTAGCATTTTATCAGTCATAAATTTTTATAAATTTACCGCAAAATATACATAGTTTTTATTAGTAAAAGAAATAAATAGGTCAGTTATTATTACCTAATTATAATAATATTTAGCTTAAAATCTACTTATTCTGATTTTTGCATACCTAATATGATTAAATCGAATTGTTTAAAATGAATATTTTTTAAGCTACGACACATGTATGTTGCAAGATTTTATAGAAATTTTCATTCTTTCTGCTGTTCAAGGAATTTCTGAATTTTTACCCATAAGTTCGTCAGCTCATTTAATATTGGTATCAAATTTTTATGATTTAAAAACAAGTTCTTTATTAATAGACATAAGTCTACATTTAGGCTCATTAATTGCAGTAATTTTTTATTTTAGAAAAGAACTATTTGATCTAAGAAATAATAATAGGTTATTAAGTTTAATAATTATTGGCTCGTTACCTTTAATATTTTTTGGATACATTTTATATTCCACTGAATTTATTCATCTTTTAAGAAATACAAAAGTAATTGCATCAACAACACTATTTTTTGGATTCATACTTTTCTTTGCTGATCAAAGAAAAATTGATCGAAATATTTCTACAGATTTAAATATTAAATCAGTTTTATTAATTGGTTTATTTCAAATATTAGCGTTGATACCAGGTGTTAGTAGGGCTGGAATAACGATTACAGCAGCAAGATTTTTGAATTTCAATAGAACAGACGCTATTAAAATTTCTTTTTTATTATCTATACCTGCATTAGCAGGAGCAAGCTTCCTAGGTTTAAGAGAAGCTTTTGAACAATCAATAGAAATAAATTATTTATTATTAATTGCTACTTTTTTATCATTTATGTTTTCATTTTTTACAATTAAGTATTTTCTTAAATTTATAAGTAAAATTTCTTTTAATGTATTTGTAATTTATCGGATAATTCTTGGCTTAATTTTATTTTATATTTTATATAGTTAATTTACTTTCCTTAATAATGGAACTAATTGAGATAATAAAACTCCACTCAATATAAAAAAACAACCAAGTAAATTATTTATACCTAATATTTGATTTAAAAGAAACCAAGCAGCAATTGTTGCAAACACACCCTCCAAAGAAAAAATTATTGCCGCTGGTGCTGGAGTTATATTTCTTTGAGCATATATTTGTAAAACAAATGCAAAACCACCTGATAAAATACCAGCATATAAAATTGAGTCTATTTCATTTAATATATTATCGATTATAAATTCTTCGGAAAATAAACCTATTATAAATGAGAATAGAGCAACTAGCAGAGTTTGAATTGCACCAATGGTCAATGGTAGATTGTACTTTTTGACAATCATACCAGTAAAAATAATATGTGCACTCCAAAATAAAGCTCCTAATACCACAAGCGTATCACCTAATCTTACAGTTGCATCTTGAAAATTTGTTAATAAATATCCGCCAATTAAACATAAAATTACTGATGGCCATACACTCCAATGTAAAAAATCTTTTTTAAAGATGAAAATAATAATTGGGACCATTGGCACATAAAAAATTGTAAAAAAAGCAGCATTTGCTACATCAGTGTAAATCAACGCAACCTGTTGTAATGCTGAGCCCAAAAATAATGATAGTCCAATTAAAAAGGATAGGATAACGAATGTTTTTGTATCAAACCTAAATTCTTTTTTTAGTTTTTTTGCTTCAAATATTAATGCTAAAGGAACAATTGCTAAAAAACCCACAAAAAATCTTACTGAATTAAAAGTGAATGGGCCGATTTCGTCCATGCCTGTATCTTGCGCAATAAATGTAGTCCCCCAAATGAAAGTGCATAGTAGTGCACTAAATAATGAGAGAGTTTTTGACATATTTTTACACAGCTAATTTGTAAGCAAAATTTTTTCCCAGATTATCTTTCAAATCGTTATTAAATCGAGCTGCTTCAGCTCCATCAATTATTCTGTGATCATATGATAAAGATAAAGGTAACATTGTTCGTGTAATAAATTTTCCATCAATAAAAATTTGTTTTTTTTGAGATTTGCCAACTCCCAAAATTGCAACTTCAGGATAGTTAATTATTGGTGTAAAAAAAGAACCACCAATACCTCCTAGGCTTGTTATTGTCATGGAACCACCAAATAATTCTTTTTTATCAATTTTAAGATTCCTACATTGATCACTTAATTTTTTAAGTTCGTTGCCAATTAATGAGATATTCTTATTATCAGCATTTCTTAGTTTTGGGACCATAAGCCCGTGCTTCGTATCTACAGCAATTCCAATATGGTAATACTTTTTTAAGGTCATTTTTCCTTTATCAATTTCATCTATAGATGAATTAAAATTTGGAAATTTTTTAAGTGATGCAGTTAATGCTTTGACTATAAAAGCTAAAGGAGTAATTTTTTTTTTTTCTCCAGTGTAAACATCTGTAAGAGATGTTCTAAACTCCTCTAATTCAGTTATATCTGCTTCATCATGATTGGTCACATGAGGAATATTGGTCCAAGAATTCATAAGATATTTAGACGAAAGTCTCTTCACTCTTGGAATATCCTTTATTTCTGTTTTTCCAAATTCAGAGTGAGGATATTCTAGTTCTATCGTTTCATCTTTTTTGAATTCTTTTTCATAATTTCTCTCAGGTTTATTTGCGACAAATGACTTTACATCACTTTCAGTTACTCTTCCTAGTCTTTCACTACCTTCAACTTTACTAATATCAACACCAAGCTCTCTTGCAAATTTTCTGACTTTTGGTGAGGCTGCAGTTTTTTTAGAAAAATCTTTTATGATAACATTTTCTGATCCAACTTCTCTTTCAATTTCTATTTTTTTTTCTTTAGTATTTTCTTTTTTAATTGTTTTAATTTCTTCAGTTTTTAATTGAGTTTCTGCTTGATTATCTTTTAATTCAATTTCTAATATTTTGTCACCTTCAGAAACCTTATCCCCAACATTTAAATTTAATTCTGTAACTATTCCATTATGTAATGAGGGTATTTCAACACTCGATTTATCACTTTCAATAGTAACAACAGGATCATTTTTTTTAATCTCTTGACCTTTTTTGACTATAATTTCAATAACCTCTACATCTTTAAATTCACCAATATTTGGAACTTTTATATCTTTTTTGGGCATTCTATAATTTTGTTGGCATAGGTTTATCAATATCAATCTTATACTTTTTGATTGCTTCTTTTGCATATTTTGATGCAATAAGCTGTTCCTTAGCTAAAATACTCAACCCATATGTTGCGATATGTTCTTTATCAACCTCAAAAAATTTTCTTAACTTCTTTCTTGTATCACTTCGACCAAATCCATCAGTCCCTAATGAATAAAAACTTTTATTTACATATGGTCTAATCTGATCAGAATTCATTCTCATATAATCAGAAGCTGCTAAAATTGGTCCTTCAGTATTACCCAAACATTTTTCTACATAACTTTTTTTAGGCTCTTTATCAGGATTTAGAAGATTATATCTCTCTACTTCAAGACCATCTCTTCTTAATTCATTAAAGCTTGTTACACTCCAAATCTCACTATCAATTTGATACTCATTTTGTAATATTTCCGCAGCAGCTATCATTTCTCTTAAGATTGTGCCAGATCCAAGAAATTGAATTTTAGTTTTTTTATACTTGTTGAACTCCTTTATTTTATACATTCCTTTTAAAATACCATCCTCACATGATTTATCTTTTGGCATTTCTGGATGAGGGTAATTTTCATTCATGGTCGTAATATAATAGAAAATATTCTCTTTTTTCTCATGCATTCTTCTTAAACCTTCTCGAAAAATGACTGCAAGCTCATAGTGAAATGTTGGATCATAAGATCTGCAATTAGGAATAGTTGAAGCCATTAAATGGCTATGACCGTCTTGATGTTGTAAACCTTCCCCAGCAAGAGTTGTTCTTCCAGCGGTTGCTCCAATCAAAAACCCTCTGGACTGGCTATCAGCACCCGCCCAAGCAAAATCACCAATTCTTTGAAAGCCAAACATTGAGTAAAAAAGATAAATTGGGATCATTTCTATATCATGGTTTGTATATGAAGTTCCTGCAGCAATCCAAGATGACATCGCTCCAGCTTCGTTAATTCCTTCCTCTAAAACTTGACCACTCTTTTCCTCTTTATACGAACTTAATTGAGCAGAATCTTCTGGCTCATATTTTTGGCCTTCATGAGCATAAATTCCTATTTTTTGAAAAAAACCCTCCATTCCGAATGTTCTAGCCTCATCAGGTATGATTGGAACCAGTCTTGGTGCAACATTTTTATCTCTCAAAAGATTTGTTAACATTCTGACCAATGCCATTGTGGTCGACATTTCTTTTTCACCTGTAGAAACCTTCATATTATCGAAAATATCTTTTGGTGGTGCTTTAACAGGCTTCGCGTAAGTTGTTCTTTCAGGAATAAAACCACCCAGTTGAATTCGTCTTTCATTTATGTATTTAATTTCTGGGGAATTTTGATCAGGCTTGTAGTATTCAATATTCTTAACTTGTTGATCTGTTAATGGAACATCAAACCTATCCCTGTAATACATTAAGTCGTCGATATCTAACTTCTTAGTCTGGTGAGTTGTATTTACACTTTCACCACTTTTGCCCATTCCATAACCCTTAATAGTTTTTGCAATTACAACTGTAGGACTTCCAACATTTTTAGATGCTTTATCATAAGCTGCAAAAACTTTATGAGGGTCATGTCCACCCCTATTTAATCGCCAAATATCTTTGTCTGAAAGACTAGAAACCAACTCTTTGGTCTCTAAATATTTTCCAAAAAATTTTTCTCTCACATATGCACCGTCTCTTGCTTTCATTGCTTGATACTCGCCATCGACAGTCTCATTCATTGTTTTAACTAAATGACCTGTTTTATCATTGGCAAGCAATTGATCCCAATAAGAACCCCAAATAACTTTTATAACATTCCATCCTGCGCCTCTAAAAATTCCCTCTAATTCCTGAATTATCTTTCCGTTTCCACGAACTGGTCCATCTAGTCTTTGAAGGTTACAATTTACAACAAATATTAAGTTATCTAATTTTTCTCTTGCGGCTAAACCAATCGCGCCTAAAGACTCCGGTTCATCCATTTCTCCATCACCTAAAAATGCCCAAACTTTTCTTCCCTCATCTTTGATGAAACCTCTATTGATTAAGTACTTCATGAATCTTGCTTGATAAATTGCAAGCATTGGACCTAATCCCATGGACACTGTTGGAAATTGCCAAAAATTTGGCATTAGCCAAGGATGAGGATATGAGGAAAGACCACCAGGGTTTACTTCTTGTCTAAAACTATCTAATTGTTTTTCGTTAAGTCTACCTTCCAGATAAGCTCTAGCATACATACCTGGAGCGCTATGACCTTGAAAATAAATTAAATCTCCACCAAATTTATTATTTTTAGCTCTCCAAAAATGATTCATACCAACATCGTAAAGAGTTGCAGCAGATGCAAAAGTTCCAATATGCCCTCCAAGTTCTGGGAATTTTTTATTTGCTCTAACTACCATTGCGGCAGCATTCCATCTAATTAAAGATCTAATTCTTCTCTCTATGTTTTGATCTCCATTAGATTTTTTTTCCTCGTTAACTGGTATAGTGTTTATATAAGGAGTATTTTGCGTATAGGGTATATTAGCACCTTCCATATAAGCTTTGTTGATAAGTTCTTTAATTAAATAGTGCGCCCTCTGATTTCCGTCTTTTTCTATTACTGCTGACAAAGACTCTAGCCATTCACTTGTTTCTAGTGGATCGATATCCCCCTCTTTAACTACTTGGATTATTTTTGGTTTCTCGGTCTCAATTATTTTTTGTGGAATATTTTGGTCCTGATGTTTTCTTAAAGTACTCTCAGCTTCTTGAATTAAATTTTCAGTTTCTTTTGGAACACTTTCTTTTTGAGATAATGATTGATTTGAAGAAATATTTATCAATAGATCTCCCTTTGAAACCTTATCTCCAACTTTAACATTTACAGACTCGACTTTGCCAGAAAATATTGATGGTATTTCAACACTCGATTTATCACTTTCAATAGTAACGACAGGATCATTTTTTTTAATATCTTGACCCTCTTTTACTAAAAGTTCTATAACTTCCACGTTCTCAAAATCACCTATGTCAGGAACTAACAATTTTTCAGTCATTTTTAAAAGTTTTATACATAAAAAAAATTTACTTAATCTCTAATTTTAACACATTCTACCCAATTTTTTGACACTCTTTATTGTGATACTCAAATAATGATTAAAAAGTTATTAAATATATTTATTCAACCAAAATTCAACACATATAAAGATGCTAATGTGTGGATCCAAAAAATATTGTTAGAGGAAAAATACGGAAAAATTAATTCCTAAATTTTTTCTACACATAGCGCAATTCCCATACCGCCACCTATACAAAGTGCGGCACAACCTCTTTCTTTATTCTGTTTTTTCATTTCATGTATAAGTGTCACAAGTATTCTTGCTCCAGATGCACCTATTGGGTGACCTAAAGCAATAGCCCCACCATTTACATTAACTTTGTTTTCATCAATACCCAATTCACTGATTACTGCTATAGATTGAGCGGCAAAAGCCTCATTAATTTCAAATAAATCAATTTCATTTAAATTCCAATTTACTTTTTTTGATGCTTGGCGGATAGCTTCTATAGGACCAAGACCCATTAAAGACGGTTCCAAACCAACAGATGCCCAGGAAATAATTTTGGCCAATGGTTTAAGTGAATTTTGTTGAGCTTCCTTAAATGTAGTTAATAATAAAGCAGCTGCTCCATCATTTATACCAGATGAGTTTCCGGGTGTTACAGTCCCACCATCTTTAAAAGCTGTTTTTAATTTTTCTAAATCAGATAATTTTAAATCTTTTCTAGGGTGTTCATCTTTTTCTAAAATAATACTTTTGTGATTTATCCGCACTATTTCATCATCAAATTTATTATTTTCAATTGCAATTTCTGTTTTTTTTTGGGATTGAAGAGCAAATTCATCTTGTTGTTTTCTAGAAATATTAAACTTTTTTGCAACATTTTCGGCTGTAACTCCCATGTGGTAATTTTTAAAAGCATCAGTTAAACCATCATGAATCATAGTATTGATTAATTGATCTTTTGAAATTTCTTTTTTCTCTGAATAAAAATAAGAGTAAGGTGTCATCGACATATTCTCTTGACCTCCACAAATTACATTATTTGCATCTCCTAATTTAATTTGCTGGTAACCTGAAATAATGGCTCTTAGTCCTGAGCCACAAACTTGGTTTACTAAATAAGCAGGTTTGGATACTGGGATCCCAGCGTTTACTGCTGCTTGTCTCGCGGGGTTTTGTCCTCCACCAGCAGTTAAAACCTGGCCCATTATAACTTCATCAATTTGATTATTAGATATCTTGCTTCTTTTCAAAACCTCATTTATCACGATAGTACCAAGTTGATCTCCTTTCAAATCTTTCAATGATCCCTTATAAGTGCCTATAGGAGTCCTAACTGCACTACAAATTACCACGTCAGCAGGTTTGTTGTTCATAAATTTTAATTTTATCTTATCATTAAAATACACTAAATATTATTATACTATAAAAAAATATATTTTTAAATGCGCCTGTAGCTCAATTGGATAGAGCGCTTGGCTACGGACCAGGAGGTTCTGGGTTCGACTCCTAGCAGGCGCACCATAAAAAAGGAAAATTATGTTAAAATGGTTAGAAAAAATATCTCTTCAAATGTCAGTAATATATTTTTTTGTTTCTATTTTTGTAATTATATTAATCTTAACTTTTGTATTATAGAAATTATGTCTAATCAATTCGAACAAATCAGTCTTAAACCAGGTTTTATGAAACATAACGGAGGCCTATTATTTAGAAAAATCTCTGAAAATGAATACGAATTTAAATCAACGATTAATAATAATCATTTAAATGCTGCAGGAATTACCCATGGGGGTTATTTGTCTGCACTGATAGATGCCGGTGCCGGCACAGCAGCACATCGATCAGCTGATAATGCACCCTGCGTAACAATTTCTTTAGATATAAAGTTTATTGGATCATCAAAAGTTAATGATGAAATCTACGGAAAAGTTAAAATATTAAAAAAAACAAAAACTCTTATATTTTTATTTTGTGAGTTAAATTGTAATAGTAAGATAATTACGTCAGCATCAGGAATTTGGAAAATTTTAAAAATCAAAACAACTGGCTAAGCACTCAGCACATAATCTTTATAATTAATTAAATTATGTTAAGTTAAATTATAATTTAAAAAAAATGAGAACTTTTTATCCTACGATTCGGTCATGTTTTAGTCTATTTTTGTTCTTTAACAATAACTACATCTGGTAGATAAAAATTAAGATATACCAAAGATAGAAATGACAAAAAATAAAATTACAGCTGTCCTCGGCCCAACAAATACAGGTAAAACTCATCTTGCTATTGAGACTATGCTGTCGTTTGACACTGGAATGATAGGTTTTCCTTTGAGATTGTTAGCTAGAGAAGTTTACGACAAGGTAATTAAAAAGGTAAGTTTAGATAAAGTTGCATTAATTACTGGTGAAGAAAAAATAATTCCTACAAATGCAAAGTATTATCTGTGTACTGTTGAATCTATGCCTATTGATAAAGAATTAGATTTTGTAGGCGTGGATGAAATTCAAATGTGCGCAGACCATGAACGGGGTCATATTTTTACAGACAGATTATTGAACTTAAGAGGAATAAAATTAACAATGTTAATGGGATCAAATACTATAAGACCAATTATTTCTAATCTTGATGATGACATCGAATTTATAAATCGGACCAGACTTTCAAAACTTTCTTATGTTGGTCATAAAAAAATTTCAAGAATTCAAAGAAAAACTGCAATTATAGCATTTTCTGCAGAGGAAGTTTATGCAATCGCTGAACTTATAAGAAGACAAAAAGGAGGCGCTTCTATTGTTATGGGATCTCTAAGCCCAAAGACAAGGAATGCACAAGTAGAGCTGTATCAATCTGGAGATGTTGATTTTCTAGTCGCAACTGATGCTATTGGTATGGGAATTAATATGGATCTTGATCATGTTTATTTTTCCAATTTAAAGAAATTTGATGGAAAAAAATTAAGAAAGCTAAATTTAGCAGAAATTGGACAAATAGCTGGTAGAGCAGGAAGATATTTGAACAACGGAAATTTTGGTATAACAGGAGAATGCAAAGAAATAAATGCTGATGAAGTAGATTTGTTGGAAAATCATAAATTTGAAGAAATCCAATCTTTATTTTGGAGAAATTCAAATTTAAACTTTGAGAGTCCTTTTAAACTATTAAAGTCTTTAGAGGAAAAGCCTAATAGAGGATGGTTAAGAAAAATACATGAATGTGAAGATGAAAAAGCCTTAAAATTTTTTTTAAGAGATAAAAATTTGGAAAATATTAAATTCGATAAAGATAAATTAAGTCTTTTATGGGAATGTTGCCAAATACCAGATTTTGTTAAAAAAACTTATGGCAATCACTATGAAGTGATTGAAAATGTTTTTAAATATTTAACAAGTGAAAAGGGTAAAATTACAGATGATTATATGCGACTTCAACTCGTCAAACTTGATAAATTAGATGGAAATGTAGATTCTTTATCAAATAGAATTGCAAATGTAAGAACTTGGTCATATGTTTCAAATAAAAATAATTGGACAGAAAATCAAAACTATTGGATAGAAAAAACAAAACACTTAGAGGATAAGTTATCGGATAGATTACATGAGGAGCTTACAAAAACTTTTATTGACAAAAGGGCAAGTGTCCTAGCAAGAGGCTTAAAGCAAGATATGGAATTTGATACTAAAATTTTAGAAAATAACGAAGTAATGATTGATGATCAATTTATTGGAAAGATAAATGGACTTAAATTAGAACTAGATTTAAAAAAGGGCGCTTTAGAAACAGATATCAAATCGCTCAAAAAAGCAGCAAGACAAACAGTTGGTCCAGAACTTCAAAAAAGAATGGATACAATAATCGAGACAGGTTTAATAGAACTAAACGAGGATTTTAAAATTTATTGGGGAAAATCTCCAATTGCAAAATTGCAACCAGGTAGAGACTATTTAAATCCAAATATTGTTCTTATAGTTGATGATATTCTGGAAACAGATCAATTAAAAAAATTAAATGATTATTTAGTGAAATGGCTAAAAAATAAAATACAAAATGTTTTGAGCAGTTTAATTGATTTGAGAAATTTAAAAGAAAAAAATTCATCAATTAAAGCTCTTGCATATCAATTGTATGAGAACAATGGAGTCCTTCAAAGAAATCAAGTTACAGATTATCTAAAAATATTAGGACAAAATGAGAGGAAATTTTTGAGAGATCAAGGAGTAAAATTTGGAAGATATCATGTATTTTTACACAAATTAATCAAACCAGAGGCTGTATCCTTAAGAACTTTACTTTGGAAAAATTATCATCAAAAATATTTTAATTTTAAACCTCCTGTGTTTGGTTTAAATTTTTTAGAAAATGACAAGATTAAAAATAGAAATTTTATGTTACTTTGCGGATTTGAGAAATTTGAAAATTTTTACGTAAGAATTGATATTTTAGAGAGATTATTTGTTCAAATTATAAATTCAAACACAGAAAAAAATGAAATTAAATTAATTCCTGAAATGTTGAATTTACTTGGATGTAATAAGGACAACTTTAAAAAGCTTTTAAAAATTATGGGTTATAAAGTTTTTGAAAAAAATAATGATATATTTTTTAAATACAATCCAAGAAAAAGCTCAAAAAAAATAAGTAAAAAATTCATTAAAGAAAGTCCTTTCGAAGTGTTAAAAAATTTAAATTTAAACCAGTAAGTAATGTTTTTTAAAGAAAAAAAAGGAGATACTAAAACTAGTGATTTAGCAAGGGTTGCGGCATTATTGATTCATGCCGCAAAAATTGATGAGGACTTTTCAAAAGAAGAAGAGGTTATAATAAGTAAGGCACTTTTAAAAATAGGTGCAGATCAAAATAATTTAAAAAATATTTTAAAAGAAGGTAAAGAAATAGAAGAAAACTCTAACCAAATTTTGGATTTTACAAGGGAAGTTAAAAATATGGATGATAAAAAAAAAATTAAAATTATAGAAACCCTTTGGAGAATAATTTACTCAAATAAAGAGGCAGATATGTTTGAAACTAATTTGATGAGACGACTTGCAGGCTTATTGTATATTGACAATAAGATCATGGGGAATATCAAAGAAAAAATTAAAAAAGAAAATTAATAATGACATATATAGTTAATGATAAATGTATCAAATGTAAACTAATGGATTGTGTAGATGTTTGCCCTGTAGATTGTTTTTACGAAGGCAAAAATATGCTTGTAATTAAACCAGATGAGTGTATAGATTGTGGCGTTTGTGAACCTGAGTGTCCTATTGGCGCAATAGTTCCTGATACTGAAAATGGAAATGAAAAATGGTTAGAAATAAACGCAAAATATTCAGAAATCTGGCCAAACATTACTGCAAAAAAAGAGACGCCTTATGGCGAAGAGCTTAAAGATGAGCAAAATAAGTTTGAAAAGTATTTTGAAGAAAACCTTTAAAAAAAGTAAAGCTACTAAATCAAAAAAAAAGGCAAAAACCAAAAAGGTTGTAAAATTAAAAAAAGTAAAAAAGAAGATTAATAAATTACCAAAAAAATTAATTAGGACTAAAAAAATACCTTTAAAAAAATCTATAAAATCTGAAGTCAAAACTACAGAACAGAAAAGTGATGGTTTAAGAATTACAAAAAATAATGAGGCTAAACCAGAAATTAAAAAAGTAAAAAAACAAGAAACAGAAAAAAGAGAATATAAAATCAAAGATTACGTCGTATACCCAAAACATGGTGTTGGGCAAATTACTGAATTCAAAAAAATAAATATTGGAGGAATAGACGTTGAAACTTACGTTATAAAATTTGAAAAAGATAAAGCAAATGGAATGGTGCCTGTTAATAAACAATTACACTTAAGACCATTAGCTACTATTAATCAGGTAAATAAATGCATCTCAATATTAAAAAGTAAGCCTAAAATAAAAAGATCTATGTGGAGTAGGAGAGCACAGGAATATGAAGCGAAGATTTCATCAGGTAAGATTTATGAGCTAGCTGAAGTAGTAAGAGACCTTAATAAGGGAGATGATTTGATGGTTGACCAATCTTATAGTGAAAGACAACTGTTTGAAAAAGCATATGAAAGAATTCTTTCAGAATTTCAAATAATTCTAAACCTGTCATTAGAGGATACTCAAAAAAAATTAGATAAAGCTTTAAAAAGAAACTTAAGTACTCAACCTAAACCAGAGGCAGCACCAATAAAGCAAGCTTCATCAGATTTACCTGAAGAAGAGGCTGTTTCAGAAAATGAAGAAGATATAGAGGAATAAAAAAAAACGCCTCTCACACGTAAATCGTTATGAGAAGCGTTTTTAATAAAGAATACTAAGTAATTATCTTCTTCTTCTTTTTTTAGCTTTTTTCTTAGCTTTTTTCTTAGCCTTCTTTGCTTTTTTTCTTCTCTTAGGCATCTTTAGCTCCCTTTTTTAAGTTAAACGAATCAATTGATTCGCTATTAATCTATTTTTATTTTTTTATGTGCCTTATGTCAAATCTTAAATTTTAAAGAAAATTTTAAAAATAAAATTAAAATAAAAATTTTTTTTAAAAAAAAATTTAAATTGTAAAAAAGTTAGTGTTTATGCGCTTAATAATCAAATATTTTGTAAAAAATTAATAAAGTTTTTCTAAATCTTCTTTATATTTTTCTAAAATTTTTTTTCTTTTTAGTTTTAAAGTTGGTGTTAACATTCCATTTTCAATTGTAAATTCTTCATTAATTAATTTTATTTTTTTTACTCTTTCAACAAGAGATAAGTTTTTATTTAGATCATCTATATATAATTCAATTTCTTTTTTATTTTTTTCACTATCACTTACAATTAAAGCAACTAAATAAGTTTTTTTGTCTCCATAAACAAAACTTTGTTTAATTTTGTCGTCAAGACACAATAAATTTTCAATTTTCGAGGGTGAAATGTTATCACCACCAGAATTTACAATAATTTCTTTTTTTCTGTCAGTAATTTTCAAATTTCCCTCTTTTGTAATTTCACCTATATCTCCTGTGTGTAACCAACCATTTTTAAGTATATCGTCTGTTTCTTTTTTCATGTTCCAGTAACCAAGCATTACATTTTCGCCTTTGACCAGAATTTCACCATCCTGTGCAATCTTCACCTCATTAGTTTTAAAAGGAGGTCCAACTGTGTCAATCTTGATTTTTTCAGGTATATTGCAACTTACTACTGGGGATGCTTCTGTTAGGCCATAACCTTGTAAAGTTGGCAATCCGATAGAATTCAAAAATTCACCAATTTTTTGATCTAAAGCACCCCCTCCAGAAACAAAAGCCTTTAAATTTCCGCCAAACTGATTTTTGATTTTTCGTCTTACTAATTTTTCACATAAATAATTTAGTATTTTTTCTATAAAACTCATATTCTCATTATTTAGTTTTTTTATTCCAAGCGAAATCGTCAAAGATATTAATTGTTTCATGAGACCTGTTTGCTTTGAAAAATTAATCAAAATCTTGCTATACAAATTTTGATAAAATCTAGGAACAGCAGTCATTATAGTTGGTTTGGCAACTGACATATTAGATAATAGTTTTTCTAAACTTTCAGCATAATAAATTTTTGCTCCTAATGAGATTTGTACGAATTGAACAGCGTGTTCATATGAATGAGATAAAGGTAGCCAAGTCAAAAAAACAGGTTCACTATCTTTAACTAACGAATTTAAAATTTCTTGCGCACCCTCACAATTAGATAAAATACCCCCATGACTCAGCATTACACCTTTAGGGTTACCAGTTGTTCCTGATGTGTAAATGATACAAGCTAGGTCTTTTCTTTCAATATTTTGGTTAAAGCTTAAATGATCTAAAGTTTTTTCTTTAGAAAATCTTTCAAAAATATTTTCTATACTTTCAATTTGTTCATTTATATTTTCTATTGATAAAACTTTTATTTTATCTGAAATGAATTTATCTATTTTTTTTAATTGAATATCATTTGAGACAATACAAATTTTTGGATTACAATCATTAATGATATATTCATAATCTTTTTCAGAGTAAGTTGTAAATAAAGGAACTGTTACCCCACCAGCGTTCATTATGGCTATATCAGAAATAAGCCATTCAGGTCGATTTTCAGATAATAAAATGCACCTATCCCCTTTAGATAAATTTTTTCTTAAATATTCAGATAAAATTTGAATATTTCCTTCAACTTGTTCCCAAGAAAGAAAATCTTTCTTATTATCTTTTAACCATTTTAAAAATGGCTTATCAGAAGTAGAGTTAAACTCCTTATACTTCGTGAAAAAAAGTTCTACTAAACTGTTAATTTTACTTAATTCCATAATTTGGTGGGCGAAGAGAGAATCGAACTCTCACTTCTTGCGAAACACGATTTTGAGTCGTGCGCGTCTACCAGTTCCGCCATTCGCCCTAGTTATTCAATAATTTATTAAATAGTATAAGAACTAAAATTATATTAAAACCAAAAAATGTTTAGAAGTCTTTACAAAAAATGTTTAGATTTAGCGGCTCACAAAAGTTCTAAATATTATTTGGCAATAGTCTCTTTTATTGAAAGTTCATTTTTTCCTATCCCGCCAGATGTAATGGTTATTCCAATGGTGATATCAAAAAAAAATGATTTTATTAAAATCTTTCTTATAACTACAATTTTTTCAGTTTTGGGTGGTATGCTTGGTTACTTAATTGGTGCGTTCTTTTTTGAATTTGGAGCACATATTATGAGTTTTTATGGTTATGAGGATAAGTTATCAAAAATTAAAGAAAACTTAGTTAATAGTGATGGTTTTTACGCTTGGTTAGGAGTACTTTTTTTAGCTGGTTTTACTCCTCTTCCATATAAAGTTTTTACAATTGCAAGCGGCCTTATAGGATTTAACTTTTTAATCTTTATTTTAATAAGTTTAATTTCCCGAGGATTAAGATTTTTTATCGTATCATACCTTTCTTATAAGTTCGGTGATTTATTTAATGAATATATGAATAGGCATGGGTCAAAATGGTTTACAATAATTGGAATATTAATTGTTATTATTGGCTTAATAATTTATCTGATTTTTAAATCTCATGTTTAATCTTAAAACTGAAATTTACTTGAGAATAATTTTTCTATTTAGTTTAATAGCTTTAGTTTCTGCTTATTTTATAGAGCATGTTCTGGGCCACCAACCATGTAATTTATGTTTGATAGAGAGAATTCCTTATGGGTTAAGTATAATTTTGATATCTCTAATATTTATTATAAAGAAAAATGAAAATTTCTTTATTTTACTTTTAATACTAACTTTTATTTTTTCTTTTTTTATTTCATTGTATCATTTCGGCATAGAACAAGGCATTTTTCAAGAATCAACTGTTTGTGGTGTAAAAAACTTTTCTGAAAATGTAAGTAAAGAGGAATTACTAAATCAACTAAGTGAAAAGACTATAAGCTGTAAAGATGTGACATTTAGGATTTTAGGATTATCACTAACTACTATTAATATTGTAATAAGTATATTATTTATTATAACGCTAGCAAAAATTTTTACTAAATATGAAAAAAACTGATAGAAGAGTTGAAGAATTTATTAGAGTTGACCATGCAGGCGAGAGGGGTGCTGTCAAAATTTATGAAGGTCAGTTATTAGCTTTAAATACAATTGTTAAAAATGACAATTTAAAAAAAACAATTGAGGATATGAAAGAACATGAAGTTGAACATTGTCAATTTTTTGAAAACGAAATAAAAAAAAGAAATATTGAGCCAACAAAATTTTTGCCATTGTGGGATCTGCTAGGTGTAGGTTTAGGTTTTGGGTCTACTATTCTTGGGAAAAAAGCAGCTATGCTATGTACTGCCTCCGTTGAAGAAGTAATAGATAAACATTACCAAGATCAAATAAATCAATTAGGCCCAGAGGAAAAAGAATTAAAAAAAAAAATCACTAAATTTAGACAAGATGAATTAGATCATAAAGATATCGCTTATGAGGAAGGTGCTTCAAAAAAAGGGCTATACTTTATTATGGATAAAATAATAAAAACAGGTTCAAAAATTGCAATTCGAATATCAGAAAAAGTATAAAACTTAAGCTTCTAATTCAACATCCCAATATAAATAATCCATCCAGCTTTTATGTAAATAATTTGGGGGAAAATTTTTTCCATTACGATGTAAATCTTCTGTTGAAGGTTGATAAGGATGTTGGGCCAGTTTCATGCCCGATAACTTTAATAGTTTGCCTCCTTTTTTAACGTTACAAGCAGAACATGCTGTAACGACGTTATCCCAATTAGTTTCTCCACCTTTTGATCTAGGCAATAAATGATCAAAAGTTAATTCCTCGTTGCTGCCACAATACTGGCAGGAAAATTTATCTCTCAGAAAAACATTAAATCTTGTAAAACTTGGTTTAGATTGAGGAACAATATAATCTTTTAGAGCAATTACACTAGGCAATTGCATATTGAATGAAGGACTTCTTACTACACGATCGTAATTACTTACTATAATTACACGATCTAAAAAAACTGATTTAACAGTATCCTGCCATGACCATAGTGATAGAGGATAGTAGCTCAATGGTCTATAATCAGCATTTAAAACTAGTGCAGGACATTTTTCTAGTGAAACATCTTGATCAATAAAATTATTCATATCAAATTTTAACTTAAATAAAAATTTTTTTCAATATTTAGGAATTATTAAATTTTTTTAAGATATAATTCAATGCAATACTTGAAGCATTTACAGGAATGTGATGGTCACAATTTTTTATGAGATGCGTCTCAATGTCTATGTTATTTCTCATAAAAAAATCTTTTGCCTCTAACATAAAATTTGGTGATACAACTTGATCAGAATCACCATGAATTAACAAAATACTTGATGAGTTTTTTTTTCTCAATTTCAAATCCTTTTCATCAATAATTTTTCCAGAAAAACCCACAACACAATTAAAAGGTTCTTCAGAAGTAAGTCCTAAGTTAATTGACATCATGCAGCCTTGGCTAAAACCAGATAAACAAATTTGTTTATTTTCAAAATTAAATTCATTTTTAATTTCATCAATAAATTTTGATAACTTTTTTTCAGCCTTTATAGATTGATCCAAAATATACTCTGGATCATCTTTGCTTAAATCAAACCACTGATATCCATTTGGGTTTATACTGCATGGTTCATGACCATTAGGACAAATAAAAATAGTATTAGGTAAATGTCTTTTCCAGTTCAGTGAGAGCATACTAATATCCTTGCCATCACCACCATATCCATGAAGTAAGATGATAGCATTTTTAATCTTTTTATTAGTCTCTGGTTTGACCATTACTGAATCTAGGCAAAATGTCATAGTGTGTGAATTATGTTTTTTTATTTTAAAAACACCCTACAATACCTTCATGTTATCTGGAATAGTAGTTAAAATATTATCTATAATTTTGTTAATGGCGGTTGGGATTGTTTTAATTCTTGGTATCGGAACTTTATTTAAAGGTGGTGAAACCAGCAAAAAATATTCAAATAAATTAATGCAGTTAAGAGTTTTGCTTCAATTTATTGCAATAATAGCTTTGGTTGGTTTTGCATATTTTTTCAAAAATTAGTTGTAACTAGCCAACCATTCAACAAAATTTTTTTCCTTAAAATCTATTGACCCAACAATTCTTGCAAACTCATATCCATCCTTGTTTATCAAAATTGTGGTGGGCACTCCTCTTAGTCCAAACTTTTTCGCTAAGGTAATTGGTGAGTCGAAATATATCTTAAGATTATCTATACCTAAATCCTCAAAAAATTTAGAGGCTTTTTCTAAATTATCCTGACCAACATTAATTGGAAATATTTTTAAATTGTTTAAATTTTTTTGAGATTGCAATTGATCAAGAGATGGCATTTCCTCTTTGCATGGGGCGCACCAAGTTGCCCAAAAATTGAGCAAAACCAAATTGCCTTCAAATTGATCAAGTTGAATTTCATTACTCTGATCATCTAAAAACGTTAATCCATCATATTTTTTAAGCTCTTTATTGATAACAAGATTTTTTATGTCTTTAATTTCTACCGCTACACAATTAGATATTAAAAAAGCAAATATTATTAAAAATCTCATGTTAAATAGGTATAATTAATTATCATGTCGAAAAATAAAAACAACCAGGCAATATGGGGCAATAGAATAAAAAAAAACACTTCATCAATTTTTCAAAAAGTGGGAAATTCTATTGATGTTGATAAGAGACTATATAAAGAGGATATAATTGGATCTATTGCACATGTTGAAATGCTATTTAAACAAAAAATTATTACTTTTAAAATAAAGAATAAGATTGTTTATGGTCTAAACAAAATCAAAAAAGAAATAACAAACAAAAAATTTGAATTTTATAAAAAGTATGAGGATATTCATATAAATATTGAAAAAAGACTTTTTGAAATAATTGGTGAAGATGCGGGTTTTATTCACACAGCACGATCAAGAAATGATCAGGTGATTACAGACTTGAAAATTTGGATGAAATCATCAACCAAAGAAATTAATATTTTATTAGATACTGTAATTAAAAGTGTAATAAGAGCAGCAGAGAAAAATATATATACTCTTATGCCTGGATTTACTCATTTAAAGAATGCTCAGCCAGTTTCATTTGGCCACTATTTGATGGCTTATGTTGAAATGTTTAA
This sequence comes from uncultured Pelagibacteraceae bacterium, assembly GCA_902628565.1. Classification (GTDB taxonomy): domain Bacteria; phylum Pseudomonadota; class Alphaproteobacteria; order Pelagibacterales; family Pelagibacteraceae; genus Pelagibacter. The sequence continues at coordinate 15,901 of CACONR010000003.1, read as the reverse complement.
AAGAGATCAAAAGAGATTCATAAATAATCTAGATAGTTTAAATGAAAATCCTTTAGGTGTCGCTGCTTTAACTGGAACCTCTTTTAATATTGATAGAAATTACACTACAAAAAAACTTGGATTTACAAAACCAACTAATAACTCAATAGATACAATTTCTGACAGGGATTTTGTGCTAGATTTTCTTTACTCTGTTTCAGTCTGTGCCATGCATATTTCTAGAATAGCTGAGGAACTTATCATATGGAACTCTGATGCTTTCAAGTTAATAACTTTATCAGATAAAGTTGTAACTGGTTCTTCGATAATGCCACAAAAAAAAAATCCAGATTTACTGGAATTTTTACGAGGAAAGTCTGGAATTATTTATGGTAATTTGTTTTCTATGCTTACAGTTTTAAAAAGTTTACCTTTATCTTACTACAAAGATCTTCAGGACGATAAGGAAATTGTTTTTAAATCTAATGATACACTACAAAATTGTTTAAAAATACTTTATGAGATTCTTAAAAATTTTACACCAAATAAAAAGCAAATGATAGAATTAGCTAACTCAGGATATTTGACTGCAACTGATCTTGCAGATTATCTCGTAAAAAATCACTCAATGCCATTTAGAAAAGCATACAAAGTGACTGCTAATATTGTGAACTTTGCTGAAAAAAAGAAAAAAAATCTCGATCAATTAACGCTGGCTGAACTTAAAAAAATTGAACCAAAACTATCAAATGATGTATTAAAAGTGTTTGATTTAAAGAATTCTGTAAATTCTAAGAAATCATATGGTGGAACATCTTTTGATAATATTAAAAAAATGATATTGAAATATAAAAGAAAAAAATGAAAAAAAAGATTATTTTAGCAATAATTGTATTTTCTACATTGATCGCTTGTGGAAAAAAAGGAGACCCAGTCTATAAAGAATCTCAAAGTAATTCAAAAATACCAAGCTACTTTCAAAATAAAGCTTAATGAGATTTTTAAATAGTAAACTTAAGATTGAAAATACAATCCTGCAAAATATTGCTAAAAAATATGGAACACCTGCATATTGCTACTCGTATAAACAACTTAGAGAAAATATAAATGATTTTAAAAAAAATTTTAAATCCATATCACCATTAATTTGTTTTGCTATTAAATCAAATACTAACTTAAATTTAATAAAAGAAATAAAAAAATTTGGACTTGGGGCAGATGTTGTATCAATGGGTGAATTAATGTTAGCTCTTAAGGCTGGAATTAGTCCAAAGAAGATTGTTTTTTCAGGAGTTGGTAAGACTTCCAAAGAAATTAATTTTGCAATTGATAAAAATATTTTATTAATAAATTCAGAGTCCAAAAGCGAAATCATAGAAATTGATAAAATTGCTAAAATAAAAAAAAAACAAGTTAATATTGGTATTAGATTAAACCCAAATACTGATGCGAAAACTTTGAGCCAAATATCGACTGGTAAAAAAGATAATAAATTTGGAGTTAATGATAAAACATTTTTTGAACTTGTAAGATATTGTAAGAATTCTAAAAATATTAATTTAAAATGTTTAAGTGTTCATATTGGAAGTCAAATTTTAGATCATAAACCCTATGAAAAAATGTTAAGAATATTAGATAAAATCATCAAAAAAACCCAATATAAATTTGATTTTATTGACCTTGGGGGAGGTATGGGCATCCCATACAATAATGATAAAAAACTAAATTATAAAAAATATCATTTAGCAATTAAAAAATTTTTAAAAAATAAAAAATCTCAGATTATATTTGAGCCAGGTAGATCGATAATCGGCAATACAGGAGTTTTAATATCAAAAGTAATTTACATAAAAGAGAGTTATAAAAAAAATTTTGTTATTCTAGATGCTGCTATGAATGATTTAATGAGACCCGCACTTTATGGTGCAGTACATCGCATCTTACCTTTGTTAAAAAGAGGTAAAAAATCAAAGAAAATTTATGAATTTGTTGGTCCAATTTGCGAAAGCACTGATAAGTTTACGTCCATAAAAAATTTTCAAGAACTAAAAGAGAAAGATTTTATCGCAATTTGCGATGTAGGTGCATATGGTATATCACTCAGTTCTAATTATAATCTTAGACCTAAACCTATAGAAATATTAATTAATGGATCTAAAATAAGAGTAGTTAAAAAAAGACAAAAGCACCATGAGATAATTTAGCTTTTGATAATTAATGATAAGAAATTTTCTATTTTCAATTTTCTTTTTTTCAGGAATAATTTTAATTTCAATTATTTTTTTGCCAGCGTTAATCTTACCGCAAAAATTTACACTTTTTGGTGGGAAATTAATGGGTTATTGGGCTGCTATTTGTTTAAAAATTTTCTTGTCCACAAAAATCATTGTCAAAGGTAAAGAAAATTTAATTAAAAATGAAAAATTTTTTATTGCTTCCTCTCATCAATCTATGTTTGAAACTTTTTTCCTACAAACGATTTTTAATTCTCCTGTATTTATCTTAAAAAAAGAATTACTTATGATACCTATTTTTGGCTGGTACTTAAAAAAAATAGGATCAATTTCTATCAAAAGAAATAAGGTATCGAAAGAAAACATCAATTTTTTTGAAGATATTTCTAAAATAATTGCAAATACAAATCGACCAATAATAATTTTTCCTCAAGGAACTCGAGTATTACCCCACGAACAACCTCCATTTAAAAAAGGTGCATCAAGGATTTATGAAGAATTGAAAATAAAATGCCAACCGGTTGCTATTAATTCCGGTTACGTCTGGCCAAAAAAAGGAAAAAAAGATATTAACAAAACAATTACAATTTCAATTTTGGAACCTATCAAACCTGATTATTCCAAGGAAGAATTTTTAGGGATTTTAGAGAAAACTATATATTCTGAACTTAAATTGCTAAATTAACCTTTCATAGGCATAACTACAAAAATACTATCGAAATCGCCAGGATCTTTGATTAGCGCAGGTGAACCTGAATCATTTAGAAACATTTCAATATTATTTCCATCTAATTGTGAGGCAACATCTATAAGATATTTAGAATTAAAACTAATTTCTAAATCATGATCAAATTTCACTACAAGGGATTCTTTTCCGTCACCGCTGTTGGTATTATTTACAGACAAATCTAGTTTATCTTTACTTAAGCTAAATTTTACACCATCTTTTTTATCAAGCGATACTGAGGCTACTCTATCCACCGAACTTTGAAAAATTTTAAGGTCAATTTCTAATTTTTTTTGATTATTTTTTGGAATTACTTGAATGTAATTAGGAAATTTTCCATCTATTAACTTAGAAATTAAAATACTATTATTTAATTCAAATTTTATCTTAGATTTCATATTTGAAATTTTTACTTCACCATCATAGTTTTCTAATAATGAACTTAATTGAAAAATAGTCTTTTTAGGTAATATAATCGGTTCAAAAATTTTTTTTTCATTTAATCTGAGTTTAGAAATGGACATACGATGACTATCGGTTGATACTGCAGTTAAGTAATTCTTATCCTCAACCTCTGTTTGATGAAAATAAATTCCACTTAAATAATGTCTGGTCTCATCATTTGACACAGAAAATTTACATTTATTTAGCAACTTTAATAGGTCTTTTGATTTAAGGCTAAATTCATTCTCATTAAAATTTTCATCTGTTAAAGGAAATTCCGAAGCGGGCATACAGTTTAAATTAAAAATAGATTTTTCTGATTCTAGATGAAGTTTGCTATTGTCTGTTAAAGTTAAATTTATTTTTTTTCCTGATGAGAGTTTTCTAACAATATCATACATAGTAGACGATGTAGTGGTTGTTTTTCCTTCCTCTATGACTTCGACGTTATTTATTTGATTAATAAATATTAAGTCTAAATCTGTCGCTGTTATAGTGAGTTTTGAATTTTGTGCATCGAGCAATATGTTTGACAATATTGGAAGTGTACTTCGTTTTTCTATGACTCCTTGACAATAATTTAATGCTTGCTGTAGGTCTTGTTGGTTTACATTAAATTTCATTTTCTTTATTGCTATATAATATTTGATTTTTTAGTTTATCTATATTTGCAATCATATCTGGATCTTTTTCTTTTAATTTTTCAATAGTTTTAACTGAGTGAATTATAGTTGTGTGATCTCTATTTGAAAACTCTCTTCCAATTTCAGGAAGAGATTTTGAAGTCAAAATTTTTGTTAAATAAATTGCTGTTTGCCGTGGTCTCACTAGGTACCTAGATCTTCTTGATGAAAGCATTTCATTTTTACTAATTTTAAAAAATTTACACACAATAGTTTGAATGAGATCAATAGTTACTTTATTTTCATTTAAATTAAGTAAATCTTTTAATATAACTTTTGTCTCAGCTAAGCTTGGTATTTTGTTATAAATTCTTGAAAAGGATATAATTCTATTTATTGCACCCACCAATTCTCTTACACTCGTTGTGATTTTAATGCTTATAAAATCCTTAATTTCCTCAGGTATATTAAACTTTTCAGGATACAAGTTATTTAAGTCACTAATTTTACTTTCAAGGATTTTTTTTCTGAGTGCTAAATCAGTTTTTTGAATATCCACAACTAGACCTCCTGCAAATCTTGACTTTATCCTCTCCTGAATTCTTGACAGCTTATTAGGAGATCTATCAGCAGAAATTATAATTTGAGAACCTTTGTCTAATAATGCATTAAAAGTATGAAAAAATTCTTCTTGCATTGCCTCTTTACCATTCATGAATTGTATATCATCAATTAACAAAATATCTGTATTACGAAAATACTCTTTAAATTTAACCATATCATTAGATTTGATTGATTTTACAAATTGATACATAAAACGTTCTGCCGATATAAACATAACCTTATTGTCTTTTTTCAGGTGATAACCAATTGCATTTAAAAGATGTGTCTTGCCCATTCCAACACCACCATAAAGATAAAGTGGATTATAATGTGAAATATTCTCTGAAACTTTTACAGAAGCTTCGTATGCTAATTTGTTGCTGGAGCCAGTAATAAAGTTTTCAAAATTTTTGTTAGGATCTATTCGATTATATTGTAAATAAGAGTCTTTTATAAAAGAAACATTTTCTTTATTTTCTATGACATTAGTATTTTTTTCATCCTGAGTTGAAGTAGGTTTATTTTCAGTTATTTTGAATTCAATTCGAACAATTTCTTTTTTATAATTCTTTATAATTTTCAAGATTTGATCTAAGTATCTAGATGTAATCCAATCACGAATGAATCTAGTAGGTACAGATAATAAGATATAATTATTGATTTCCTCGACAAAAGTTATTTTTTTAAGCCAACTTTCGTAAATATCTAGTCCTAATTTATTTTTCATTTCAGCTTGAACTAAATTCCAATCAAGAATATCGGATTTAGAATCTTTTAAACTATTATTATTTATAGAATTGTTCATAAACGCGGAGAGTGTTCAGTTAGAACCATAATAAAATTATTGCAACAAATAATTTTCAAAAATAAAAAAAAAATAAAATCTAGGATTGTGTAAATATTTTTTTTTTAAAAAAAAGTATTTGACAAAAAAAAATAAAGAAAAATAAAAAAAAAATATAAATAAAATTTATAATTGAATTAAATAAGTTTGTTTATTTACTAAATCTAAATATTGTGTGGAGAATTTTTAAGATCACAGATTTTGTAGATTTAAAAGTTGTATTAAGATTAACAACCTGAAGTGTTATTAAACTAGATTGATGCTATTTTTTTGGTAAACCTTGAAACGTTTCTAGAAGCGTTTTGTTTTTTTACGATGCCTGTTTTAGCTATTTTCATCAACTCAGAATTCAACTTAGGTAAGAACTTTAAAGCCTCAGACTTCTTTTTAGCTTCAATTAAAGAATTCATTTTCTTCAAAGCATTTTTATATCTACTTTTTCGAGCCTTATTAACAGCTGTTTGTTTTGAAATTCTTCTAATTCTTTTGATTGCTGATTTTGTGTTAGCCATATGCGCAGGGGTATAACTTGAGAATGAATTTTGGTCAATTAAATAATTGTTATATTTGGCAGATATTACAAAAAAAAGAAGATCTATTGGAAATCATTTTTTTTTTAATAATTCCATTGCATCCAGACCTTTTACAATTAAGTCCTTTTCTCTCATAAACATTAAAATTCTTTTGGAAATTTCCTGATTTACCTGATGTGTTTTTAAAATCTCTAATACTTGATCCTCCCTTTTTGATAGCATTAATCAAAACCTTTTTAGAATTAAATATTATTTTTTTACAATCTTCTTTATTTAATAAAGATACTTTTTTATCAGGTTTAATTTTACATAAAAATAAAATTTCACTTGCATAAATGTTTCCTATACCCGATACAAAATTTTGATCTAATAGAAAGTTTTTTATATTTTTTGTTTTTCCTTTTAAAAAAGAATAAATATAACTTAAGTTAAATTCTGATTGAAAAGGTTCTGGTCCAAGTTTAGAGAATCTTTTATCCAAAAAATGTTCATTAACCACTATTTCAAAAAAACCAAATCTTCTTGGATCGTTGTATACAATTTTAAGATCATCAAAAACTATTTCTACGTGATTATGTTTTTTAGGCAATGTAGGTGAGCTATAAAAACTGGTATTAGTTACCAAACTTTTTTTTTGATTATAAATTAGATGAATAGTTCCTGACATACCCAGATGTAAAAGACAATAACTTTGATTTGACAAGCAAATAATCAGATATTTTGAAAATCTTTTTACTTTGATTATTTTTTTACCTTCAAGGAATCTTGGAAAATTAAGTGGGATTTTAGTTCTTAAATTTCTATTTCTAACTATTACTTTTTTGACCTTTTTTTGTTTAATCTTTTTGTCTAAAGATTGACGTACAATTTCTACTTCTGGTAATTCTGGCATTTAATACTATATTGATTATATATTTTTGAATTATGCAACAATATCTACAAAATAAAAAAGGATTAGTCCAAAATGTGTTTAATCAAGTGTACGATCGTTATGATCTAATGAATGATTTTATGTCATTAGGGATTCATCGATTGTGGAAAAAAAGTCTATTAAATATGATGAATCCATCCAGTAATCAAAATTTAATTGATGTTGCTTGTGGTACTGGAGACATAGCTAAACTATTTGTTAAACATGTAAATAAATTATCTCGTATTGCATGTGTCGATCCAAATAAAGGGATGATAAGTAAAGGGAAAGAAAAGTTATCTAAGTTTAAAAATATAAATTGGATTATATCTCCAGCCGAAAAAATTCCTTTATCTGATAATTTATTCGACTTTTATACTATAAGTTTTGGTTTAAGAAACACTGCCAATATAGATAAGGCTCTTTCTGAGGCTTATAGAGTTTTAAAACCAGGGGGTCGTTTTTTATGCTTAGAGTTTTCAAAAATTCAGAATACAAATTTAGAAACCCTTTATAAAAATTACTCTAAACTAATACCTTCTATTGGTAAGTTTGTTGTTGGTGAAAAGCAGCCGTATGAATATCTAATTAAAAGTATTGAAGATTTTTTAAACCAGGAGGAATTAATTGACGCAATGGTTAAAAACAATTTTGAAAAATGTACCTATAGAAATTTATCAGGTGGAATAGTTTCTATTCATAGTGGATGGAAATTTTGATGGTAAAAAAATTAATTATTCTCTTTAAACTTGGAAGGAAAGTAGCTTGTTCTGATATTTTAAATATTGTATCAAAATTTAAGGAACCACCTTTATCTATAAAGATTTTATTTAAGATATTATCATTTTCCTTTTCACCAAAAAAACAAATAGATGCAAATAAAGACGAGGGAGAGAGACTGTCTGACTCTTTAGAGTCAATGGGAACAACTTTTATTAAACTTGGTCAATTTTTAGCCACCAGGCCTGATATAATTGGCGAGGAACTTTCCAAAAAACTTGAGAACCTTCAAGATAAATTACCACCCTTTTCTTTGATACAAGCTAAAGAAATAATTAAAAATGATCTAGGTAACGAAAGTTATGACTCTATAATAAATTTAAGTGAACCAGTTGCTGCTGCTTCAATTGCTCAAGTCCACAAAGCTCAAATTAATGACAATGGAGTTCTTAAGGACGTTGCAATTAAAATTCTAAGACCAAACATAAAAAAAATATTTAATGAGGAGATTGATGCAATAATGCTTTTTGCTTTCTTAATAGAATCATTTATTAAAAAGACAAAAAGGCTCAAGCTGGTAGAAGTAGTATTTTTATTAAAAGAAATCACAAATCTAGAGATGGATTTAAGATTTGAAGCAGCTGCTGCAAATGAATATGCTGAAAATACAAAGAATGATGTTGGATTTAGAGTTCCTAAAATTTATTGGAATTATACAAGCGAAAATGTAATGACTCTAGATTGGGTGGATGGAATATCTATTAGAGAAACAGAAGAACTAAAAAATAAAGAATTTAATACTGAAAAAATTGCAGAAGATATTATTCAAAATTTTTTAAGACATGCTGTAAGAGATGGTTTTTTTCATGCAGATATGCACCAAGGCAATATTTTCATAGATAATGATGGTCAAATTGTTCCTATTGATTTTGGAATTATGGGTAGATTAGATAAAATGAGTAAAAGATTTTTAGCTGAAATTTTATTTGGTTTTATTCAAAGAGATTATCGTAAAGTTGCTGAAGTACATTTGATTGCAGGTCTTGTGCCAAAAGAAGTTCCAATAGATGATTTGGCTCAAGCCCTAAGATCCATCGGTGAACCAATTTTTGGTCAAGCAGTTAAAGATATTTCTGGAGGAAAATTATTAAAGCAACTATTTGATGTCACAGAAAAATTTAACATGCAAACTCAACCTCAGCTTCTAATGTTACAGAAAACAATGGTTGTTGTTGAAGGTGTAGCTAGAAAATTAAATCCAAACACAAATATTTGGACCACTTCAAAACCAGTTCTTGAAAGTTGGCTAAAAGAAACAAAAGATCCAATGACAAAACTAAATGAGACACTTCAAAATACATCTGAAGTAATAAAAAGATTACCGGAATTTCCTGAAATTATGGATAAAGCTAATCAAGCTCTTACTTATCTTGCTAGTGGACAAATCCCACAAAACTCAAATTCCTATACGGCCTTAAACACTCAAAAATCAGAAATGACTGCTTTTAGAAACCAATCTATTATTGGTTTATTAATCCTTGTAATTTTTGGTCTTTTAATATTTTAATTCAGTCGATGAGAAATTTATCAAACAAAAAAATTCTTTTTATAATATGTGGTGGAATTTCTGCTTACAAAAGTCTTGAAACAATAAGAATGTTTAGAAAGAATAATGCTGAAATAAAAACAATACTAACTAAAAGTGCAAAGGAGTTTGTAACCCCATTATCTGTAGCCTCATTATCTCAAGGTAAAGTTTATGATGATTTATTTAGCCTAGAGAATGAGACAGAAATGGACCATATTTCTTTATCAAGATGGGCCGATGTAATCATCGTCGCTCCAGCAACTGCCAACACCATTTCCAAATTAAGCCAGGGTAACGCAGACGACTTAGCATCCACAGTTATATTAGCTTCAAATAAACAAGTTTTTTTAGCTCCAGCAATGAATGTTAGAATGTGGGAACATCAGTCTACACAAAATAATCTAAAAACATTGAAAGGTTTTGGCTACAAAATTATTGGCCCTGAAATAGGTGATATGGCTTGCGGTGAATATGGTGAGGGTAAAATGTCTGAAGCTTTAGTTATTTATAAAGAAATTCAAAATTTTTTATTTAATAAAATCAAAAATAATAAACTCAAAGCTCTAGTAACCGCGGGTCCTACAAATGAATATATAGACCCTGTAAGATTTATTACAAATAAATCTAGCGGTAAACAGGGTTACGAGATAGCAAAATCTCTCTGTAAAAGAGGTTTTGATACAACTTTAATATCTGGACCAACAAACCTAAAAATAGATGAAAATATTAAATTAATCAAAGTTGAGACTACTGAAGAAATGTTTAAGGCCACTCAAAAAAATCTTCCAACTGATATAGCTGTATTTAATGCTGCTGTTGCTGATTTCAAAGCTAGTCATGAACATAAAGAAAAGATTAAAAAAGTTGATAATTTAACATTAAATTTAGAGAGAAATATCGATATTTTGAGCTATGTTTCAAATCATAACTCTATGAGACCAAAAATGGTTATAGGTTTTGCTGCTGAAACAACAAGTTTAGAGAAAAATGCGTTGCAAAAATTAAAAGATAAAAATTGCGACTGGATAATAGCTAACGATGTCTCAAAAGATGAAAGTGGTTTTGATAATGAAAATAATGAAGTTACAATTTTCTATAAAAACAAAGAAATAAAAAAAGAGAAACTTTCATTAAAAAAGAAGTCAGAGATATCAGAGGAAATTGTAGATAGAATAGTTGCTCAAATAAATTAATGGTTAAAGTCTTAATCAAAAAACTTGACCCAGCTGTAAAATTACCCGAATACAAAACCAGTGGCGCATCAGGTGTAGACTTAATTGCATTTATAAAAGAACCGATTAATCTAGAACCCAAAACATCTGTTTTAATTCCCACAGGATTATCTGTTGCTTTCCCAGAAGATTACGAGATGCAAATAAGACCAAGATCAGGTTTGGCAGCGAAAAATAATATTAGCGTATTAAACACTCCAGGAACAATTGATAGTGATTATAGAGGAGAAATAAAGGTTATCATCTATAATCATGGAAATAAAAATTTTTCAATTAATAATGGTGATAGAATTGCTCAAATGATATTAGCGCCTGTGGTCAAGATGGAATTAGAAGAAATAAATGATTTACCTAAATCTATCAGAGGTAAAGGTGGATTTGGTTCAACAGGTAAATGAATATCAATTTAGATAAAAATCAAATAGAGAGATTTTCAAGACAAATAGTTTTAAAAAATATTGGAAGTTTGGGCCAAAAAAAAATTATTAAAGCAAAAGTTTTAATTATTGGAATGGGAGGTTTAGGTTGTCCTGCGGCTGAGTTTTTAGCAAGAGCAGGCGTAGGTGTTTTGGGCATTGTTGACCATGATATTGTTAATTTATCAAATATTCACAGACAAAGTCTTTACAACATCGAAGACTTAAAAAAATCCAAAGTAAAGTCTGCTCAAAAAAAATTAAAAAAGATAAACTCAAAAATAAAAATAAACTCGTATAAAATAAGATTAAATATTAACAATTATCAAAAAATTATAAAAAATTATGACTACATAATTGATGGATCAGATAATTTTGAGACAAAGTTTTTAATTAATGATTTTTCAAGAAAATATAAAAAATTTCTAGTATCTGGAGCAATAAGTAAATTTGATGGTCATATTTTTAGTTTTGATTTTAAAAATAAAAAAACACCTTGTATAAGATCTTTTTATCAAGAATATGAGATTTCAAACGATATATTAAATTGTGAATATGAAGGCATCTTGGGTACGGTGGCTGGTATAATAGGAATTATGCAGGCGAATGAAATTTTAAAAAAGATTTTATCTATCGGTAAAAATTTAAACGGTCAAGTTTTGGTTCTAGACCTATTAAATCTGAATTTTAGAAAAATTAAATTTAAAAAGTTAAAAGATGTTAAAAAAAAAAGAATTTAATTTTTTTCTTGTTACTTTATTTTTATTATTTTTTACCTCATTAAGTTGTGCTCAAGAAATTTTCTTGTCTTTAAAGAAAAGTAAGGTCAATGTAAGGTATGGACCAAGTTTTGGGTCTCCTATAAAATTTATTTATAAAAAAGTAAATTTGCCCCTAAAGCAAATTGATAAAAAAGAGAACTGGCGAAGAGTAATTGATTTTAAAAACAACAGCGGATGGATACATTGGTCTCAATTAAAAAAAATAAATTCAATTATTCCCATAAAAGATAAAATTTTATTCGAAAATCCGACAAATTTTTCTAAACCATTAGCTAAAATTAAAAGTGGAAGAGTTCTAATAGTTCAAAAATGCAATGGAATTTGGTGCAAAATAAATACGGATGATTTTGAAGGTTGGATAAAAACGGACAATATTTGGGGTGTATTAGATTAAGAGTTTTTTGATTTACTCGCCCACCACTTATCTAAAATAAAATACCATATAGAATTAGCTATTGGTTCTACTATTGCGTCTGTTAGTGCTATCATGAACGAAACATCTGCAACAAGCATTAAAACAGTTATAGCTATTGCAAAATGACCAATTGTATAAATAATAGTTCTTAAAATTGAACCTCTATTATTTGTGTAGATCTGTCCAGCAGCTTTAAATATGCCGGTTGTCAATTCCATTATTTTTTAAACGGACTTTCAAGTACACATGCAACTAGGTGCACTCTAGCCTGTTCTCCACCATTAAAAAAGTTATGGTATTTTGTATTATTTGTTATCCAAACCTTACCATCAGCTGGAAGATGTTTTGCTACATTTTCAATTACCATAGAACAACCTTTATTAGTAATAATAGGTACATGCAGTCTGCATTCAGGATCTTTATGCCAGCTCAATGTCGATCTTGGTTCTTTTAATAAAAGTCTTACTCTACCTAGTTTAAACGTTTTACTTAAAGTTTCGTAAACTTCTTTAAAATATGTTTTTTCAAATTCAGGAACTAATTGGGTATATTTTGACTCATCAATGTCAATATCTCGAGAAACTTCTTTTCCAGTTTCATCTGCAATAGTCCAATATTTTCCTCTAATATTATTTCCCTCGATAGAACTTTTATCATTTGGTATTTGATTTAATGGTATTGCACCAAAGTGTGTGACACCAGGAGAGTTGAATTTTTTAGCTTTTAAAATTTTATCTAAGTCCTCTCTTAACTTTGATATATCAAAATTAAGATTAGGAACTTCATAGAAATCTTCAAAAATTGCTTTTACCATTTTTTTTGTTCCGCTTTATAGCTTAATTTAACTTCAAGTCAAATCGATCTGAATTCATAACTTTTACCCATGCGGCAATAAAATCTTTAACAAATTTATCACCCGAGTCTTCACATGCATAAACCTCAGCTAGAGCTCTTAGTTGAGAGTTTGAACCAAAAATTAAATCAACTCTTGTCGCCTTCCATTTAGTTTTTTGAGTTTTTCTATCTTTACCAATAAATGTTTGTTCAGATTTATCCTCTTCTTTCCAAGTGGTATTCATGTCTAAAAGGTTTATGAAATAATCATTAGTAAGCGAACCAGGTCTGTTTGTAAAAACACCATGTTTTGAGCCATCAAAATTTGTGTTTAATACTCTCATTCCACCCACAAGTGCAGTCATTTCTGGAGCTGTTAAACCCATCAATTGAGCCTTATCAACCAGTTTTTCCTCTGCAGAAACATTTGAAGATCCACTATTTAGGTAATTTCTAAAACCATCTGCTTGTGGTTCTAAAAGACTAAATGAGTTAACATCAGTCTGATCTTGCCTTGCGTCTCCTCTTCCTGCTGAAAATGGAACTTGAACTTTATAGCCAGCTTTTTTTGCAGCCATTTCGATACCAACACCACCAGCTAGTACAATCAAGTCTGCCATTGAAACACCTTTCTTTTTACTATCGAATTTGCTTTTAATTTTTTCTAAAGCTTTAATTACAAATGATAATTTTTTTGGATTGTTTACTTTCCAATTTTTTTGTGGTTCCAACATTATTCTTGCACCATTAGCGCCGCCTCTTTTATCAGAGCCTCTGAACGTAGATGCTGAAGCCCATGCGGTAGAAACTAAATCTGAAATTGATATTTTTGATTTAGAGATTTTACTTTTTAAATCTTTAACATCCTTTGATTTAAGTTTGTATTTAGGCTTATCAATTGGATCCTGCCAAATTAGTTGTTCTTTTGGAACCTCGCTACCAAGATAGCAAACTCTTGGTCCCATATCTCTGTGAGTTAATTTAAACCATGCTCTCGCAAAAGCATCGTGAAATTCTTTTGGATTTTGGTGAAAATGTTTTGTGATAGGTCCATAGCTAGGGTCAACTTTCATCGATATGTCGGTTGTTTGCATCATTGGTGGATGAAGCACACCTTTTTGATGTGCATCGGGAACCATTTTAATCTCTTGCCCATTTTTCTTCGGAGTCCATTGATGAGCACCAGCTGGGCTTTTTGTAAGTTCCCAGTCATGTCCATATAAACAATCTAAATAACCCATATCCCATTGAATTGGATTTTGAGTCCAAGCGCCCTCAATACCACTACTTATTGTATCAACACCTTTTCCAGATTTATATCCACTATTCCAACCAGTTGACTGGTCTTGAAGTCTTGAAGCCTCAGGATCGGGTCCTTTATATGACTCAGATGCTGCACCATGAGATTTTCCAAACGTATGTCCTCCAGCAACTAATGCTGCTGTCTCATAGTCATTCATAGCCATTCTGCCAAATGTCTCTCTAATATCATGTGCTGCTAGTTTTGGATCTGGATTAGCGTCAGGACCTTGCGGATTTACATAGATTAAACCCATATGTGAAGCTCCTAATGGCTGTTCCAAATCTCTTTTTCCACTATATCTTTCCACACCTAACATTTCTTTTTCTGAGCCCCAATAAATATCATCTTCTGGTTCCCAAATATCAGTTCTGCCAGCTCCGAAACCAAAAGTTTTAAAACCCATTGAGTCTAAAGCTACATTTCCAACAAGTATAAATAAATCTGCCCATGAAATTTTTCTTCCATATTTTTTTTTAATAGGCCATAAAAGTAATCTAGCTTTATCTAGGTTTACATTATCTGGCCAAGAATTAAGTGGCGCAAATCTCTGGTTACCTGTTCCTGCTCCACCTCTACCATCACCAGTTCTGTAAGTTCCTGCGGCATGCCAAGCTAATCTAATAAATAATGGACCATAATGACCATAATCTGCTGGCCACCACTCTTGGGAGTCTGTCATTAATTTTTTTAAATCTTTTTTTAATGCTTTGTAATTTAGTTTTTTAAATTCTTTTGCATAATTAAATTTTTTATCCATAGGGTTCGTTAAATTTGAATGCTGACTAAGAATTTTAAGATTTAAACTATTTGGCCAAAAGTCTCTTACTGTTTGACCTCTTCCTGCAGAAAACTTTGCAGGTGTTCCTGCACCGGTAAAAGGACATTTGCTCATTTGATTAACTTTAAAAGACTTGTTTTTGAAATCTTCAGTGCTCATAATTTTGTATTTTCCCCATGGTTATTAGAATTATTAATTTATAATAGTTCTAAACTAAATGTCAACAGTTTAGAATGATTATAATATAAATTTAGAGAGAAAGATTCTTTAATTTTGATTTTGAGTATCACTCGCAACTCTTACTAAAACTTCTCCTGTAAATTTTACGGTTCCAACGCCCAAGGCTCTACCTTTTCCTGGATTTCCAATCCAGCCCAAATAAAATCCTACGAGTTGCCACATAGCATCGAGCCCAAGACATCCTGGCATCACAGGATCTTCTTTAAAATGACAATCAAAAAACCAAAGGTCTTTCTTAATATCCAATTCAGCTTTTAAAGAACCTTTCTTAAAAGCACCATCCTTATCATTAATTTCTGTAATTCTATCAAACATTAACATTGGTGGAAGCGGTAATTTTGCATTTCCTGGACCAAAAAGACCTCCGTTTCCGCAACTTATAAGTTCTTCATAAGTATAGGAGTTTTTTTTCATACAATAGATCACCTTAATACTTGATTTTAAACCATTATAATATACATAAAGTTTAGAATTATTATAATTAACAATGTTAAAAAATAGCGAATTTGTTAGCAAATTAAGAAATTCTGGTCTTAGACCAACTAAACAGAGACTTAAAATTTGTGAAGTCTTATTTAATAGAGACAAAACATTTCATTTTACTATTAGTGATTTAGCAAAAAATATTTCACAAAAGTTTAATGAAAAAATATCTCTAGCTACAATTTACAACACAGTACATGCTTTTAAACATAA
>CACONR010000002.1 GCA_902628565.1 uncultured Pelagibacteraceae bacterium | reverse complement strand
TCTGCTTTTGCAACATCTTCCTTTTTAGCATCATCTGACCCTTCTTTTTTTCTATCTTTTTTTGGAATAGCCTTTTGAGGATTATTACCATTAGCGGGCATTGGCATTAACTCATTTTCACCCAAGATTCTTGCAACTCTTGTTGTCGGTTGTGCACCTTGGCCTAACCAATATTTAATTCTTTCAGCCTCTAATCCTATTCTTTCTTTTTTTTCTTTAGGTAGTAGGGGATTAAAAAAACCAACTTTTTCTATGAAACGTCCATCTCTTGCAAAACGACTATCAGCTACAACAACTTTGTAGACTGGTCTCTTCTTCGTTCCACCTCTTGATAATCTAAGTTTTAACATTTACTCTCCTTTTTTATTTTAATTGATTAAATAGTTCTGGAGGTATTCCTTTATCAGACATACCTTTCAGATTTCCTTTAGACATCTTTTTCATCATTTCAGACATCATTTTAAATTGTTTTAACAATTTATTGATAGTGGCTGGATCAGTTCCAGAACCATTAGCAATTCTTTTTTTTCTAGAACCATCAATTATTTTTGGGTTCTCTCTTTCTTTTTTTGTCATCGATAAAATTATAGCCTCGTTCTTTGTAATAACACTCTCATCAATACCCGCAGCATCCATTTGTGATTTCACTTTAGAAATCCCAGGCATAAAAGACATAATGCCTTCTATTCCACCCATTTTTTTCATCTGTCTTAATTGTGTTAAATAATCTTGCATTGAGAATTGTCCCTTTTTTAAATTCTCTTCTGTTTTTTTTATATTTTCTTCACCTAGATCCTGTGCTGCTTTTTCAACTAGAGATACAATATCTCCCATTCCAAGAATTCGATTTGCAATCCTATCAGGATGAAACACCTCAAAATTTTCAATCTTTTCTCCTACCCCTAAAAACTTTATTGGAACCTCTGATACAAATTTCATACTTACCGCGGCCCCACCTCTGGCATCACCATCAGCTCTTGTTAAAATAATTCCTGATAAACCTACAGTATTTCTAAATTCTTTTGCAACCGATGCTGCTACTTGACCGGTTAAGGAGTCTGCAACTAAAAAAGTTTCAGCAGGATTGATTATATTTTCAATCTGCTTTATTTCACTCATCATTTGAAGATCTATTTGTGTTCTGCCAGCTGTATCAAATAAGATAATGTCGGCACCATTTAAATTTGCAGCACTAATTGCTCTCTGACAAATATCTGCTGGTTGTTGACCCTCTATAATTGGTAAAGTTAAGATATTATTTTGCTCACCTAAAGATTTCAACTGTTCTTGTGCAGCTGGTCTATAAATATCTAAGCTGACCATCATTACCTTCTTTTTCTTTGCATTTTCTAAATATCTTGCAAGCTTAGCAGTAGTGGTAGTTTTACCTGAACCTTGTAGACCAACTAACATCATTGGCACGGGAGGAACGGCATTTAAATTTACATCAATGTTTTTTTCACCTAATAAATTAACTAATTCGTCATAAACGATTTTCACAACCATATCACCAGGAGATGTAGACCTGATAATTTCTTGCCCTAAAGCTTTAGGTTTAACTTTTTCAATAAATTCTTTTGCGACCTCAAGTGATACATCAGCCTCTAGTAAGGCTTGTCTAATAGCTCTAAGGCCTTCATCAACTTGGCTCTCATCAAGCGAAGGGGCTTTTTTCAGAGAGGAAAAAACTTCCTCAAATTTATTTGTCAAATTTTCAAACATATTTATTTCACACAGCAGTAACCGCACTAGTGGGCGAACCCTCGCTGACTAGTGTCGATCTCTTTGTTTCCAAAGACACCGCAAATTTAACGTTTTTGCGGAAACTGCCACAAACTATAATAGAGGTTCAAAAAGTCAATAAATAAGTTAAATAACTATATATGGATATACAGGCTTTTAAAATGGATGGATTAGGTAATGATTTTGTAATAATTGATAATAGACAAAAGATTACCAATTTTACTAAAGATCAAATCATAAAAATTTGTGATAGAAATTTTATTGGCTGTGATCAATTAATATTTATTGAGTCTAGCAAATCAAGTCATGCAAATTTAAAATTTTTTAATTCTGATGGAGGAGAGTCTGGTGCGTGCGGAAATGGTACTAGATGTGTTGCAAAATTAATCTCTGAGGAGACAAAATCTGAAAAGATCATTTTATCAACTTCAAATGGAAATTTAGAGTCAAAAATATTAGATAAAAATATTGTTACAACTGAAATTGGTAAAGCTAAATTACAATGGAACGAAATTCCTTTATCTGAAAAACTAGATACAAAAAATTTAAATATTAAGATTATTGATTTAAATAACAAAGAGCATTCAGGCGGCACAGCTGTTAATGTTGGAAATCCACATATTGTTTTTTTTGTAAATGAAATTGAAAATTTTAATATTGAAAAAATTGGACCCGAAATTGAAAATCATAAAATTTTTCCAGAAAAATGTAATGTTACAATTGCTACAATAATTAATAAGGATTTAATTAGAGTGAAGGTATGGGAGAGAGGAGCGGGGCTGACTAAAGCATGTGGAACAGCTGCATGTGCAACGGCATTTGCTGGTAAATTAAATGATCTTACTGAAAATAAAACAGACATAGAATTTCAAACAGGTAAATTATCAATCCTTATAGATGATAAAAATTCAATCCACATGAAAGGACCCGTTTCAGAAATAAAAGAAATTGAGTTTAAACTATAATGGGAATTTTTGATAAATTTAAGATAGGCTTTAAAAAAAGTGCATCCGCACTGACATCTGGACTAAAAGAAATAATAATAAAAAAAGAGATTGACGATAAAAATTTAAATAAAATTGAAGAGTTTTTAATTGAGTCAGATGTAGGTGTTGAGGCTGCGTCTGAGATCAAGGAGATCATTTCAAGTAAAAAAATCGATCCAAATAAAGATTTATCAACCGAAATAAATCTTATTTTAAAAGAATATATTATTAATCTAATGAAGCCTTTGGAGAATAATTCTTTTTTTGAAAAAAAAGATAAACTCAATGCAACATTAATCTCAGGAGTAAATGGTGTTGGCAAAACAACAACTATTGGTAAAATAGGTAAAATTTTTAAAACTAATGGAAACAAAGTTATGTTTGCTGCTTCTGATACTTTTCGAGCAGCAGCTATTGAACAATTAGAAAATTGGGCAAATAAAATTGACGTTAAAATAACTAAATCATCTCAAGGTTCTGACCCAGCATCAGTCGCATATAAAGCAGTTGAAGAAGCAATCAAAAATAATTTTCACCAAGTATTAATCGATACTGCTGGAAGACTACAAAATAAAAAAAACTTAATGGAGGAATATAAAAAAATAGCCAATGTAACAAAAAAAATTGACCAGGATGCCCCTCACAACATTATTTTAGTTTTAGACGCAACATCGGGACAGAATGTAATTAATCAAGTGGAAGAATTTAACAAAATTATTCCATTGACTGGTTTAATTATGACCAAATTAGATGGAACTGCCAAAGGCGGTATTCTACTGGCGATAGCAAAAAAATATCAACTACCTATTATTGCTTTAGGGTTGGGCGAAAAAGAAGACGACTTACAATTATTCAATGCAGAAAAATTTGCAGAGGCTTTTACACAAATTAGTTGATCAAATTACTCGAGATTAAAGGTTTATAAATACTACACTTGTAATTATCTTTAAATTTATAATGCCCACAATCCTTAGAAAAAGACGAAATAATAAAATCAAATTTTCCTGTGGTAGGGTAAAGTTCAAGTTTCTTATTAAAAATATCATATTTAAAGTTTGCATTTAAACTTTTAACTGCACTAATCATTACCAGCGTTTTATCATCTTTTAAAAGATAATAAGCAAAGTCGTCTGGAAACACTGGAAAGTCATATTCCTCTAAGTGGAACTTGGCTTGAGAGGGAAACCAATCATAAGAGATCAATGGTGAAGAAGACTTTGTAGAATAATTGTAGATATAAAGATCTTTTGGATAATCATTTATATAATTACTTTCTTCACCTCTAGCTAAAATCGATTTCTCTCGCCCCTTAAAATATAGCGCAAATTTTTTATTATGTGAGTCCATATGATCTATGTGAAATAAATCGTCAGGATAAAATGAATTATCTTTCGAAAAAGCAAAACTTTTTAATGTTATAAATAGAATTATGATTAAAAAAAAATTTTTCACTTTAAAAGTTTAAACTTAAATCATGAAAAATATTTGTTTAGAATATGGCTTAATTTAAATTAATTAAAAAAGAGTTTAATGCTTTTACAAGACTCTCATCATATTCCATCATATGATTGTCATATTTGGTAAAATATGAATATTTGGGTTCATTAGCTATTTCAAACATTTTTCTACCCATTTCAAAAGGAACTATTTGATCTTTTTCACCATGCATTATCAAAATTGGAGATTTAATATTTTTAATCTTGTTTTTATTTTCAAATTTATCTTTAAGCAAAAGACTAACGGGTATATATGGATAAAATTTTTTAGCAGCATCAATCATTGATGTGAATGGAGTTTCTAAAATAACACCCGCAAACTTTTTATTCTGGGATAAATGTGTTGCAACTCCTGTTCCTAATGACTCTCCATAAATTACAATATTTTTTTCATCTACACCTTTTTTTAGCAGCCATTTAATTGCACTTTCACCATCCTCATATAATCCAGTTTCTGATGGTTTGCCCTCGTTGCCACTAAAACCTCTCCATGCAAAAATTAAAAAGTTTACATTCATATCTTGAAAATGATTTAACTTATGAATTCTATTTTCTAAAGATCCAGCATTTCCATGAAAATATAAAATAGTTTTATATTTTTTTATATCTTTTTCATGAAACCAACCCAGTAAATCTAATCCATCTTGTGTTTGAACTTTTATCTTTTCAATATTAACTGAGAGTTTATCGTTATAATAATTATTTTCATCTGGATGGTACATTAAATTTCTTTGATAAAAATATAGAAATACTAAAAGAAAAAAATAACCTATAACTATTAGTTGAATAAAAAATAACAAATTATTCCTAAACTTTTTTATCATTATTTTTTTTCGCTAAATATATGCCAAAAAATACCAAAATAGTTCCTACAATATGATAATTTTCAAATTTTTCATTGAATAAAAAATATCCATAAATTGCTCCATAAATTGTAAAGACATAAAGTGTAAAACCAGTCAAAGAAGCACCTAATTTTTTTTGAGCGATTGTATATAACGTAAAAGCAATTATACCTGGTGATATAGCGGCAAAAATTACCCACAAATAAAATTCTGTTACAAAAATAGTTTCTTTATAAAATAATTCCTCGCCAACATAAAAAGGTAACAAGCTTAAAGCACCAAAAAAAGAAATCATAGCAAATCTATCGAAAATTTTTAATTTTGATTTCCAATAAAATAAATAAATAGAATATAAAGCCCAACCAACTGCAGCAGCTAACATCCATAAATCACCAATTGTAAATCTAAGATTAATTAATAAATCAATATCACCTTTAATAATAATGACGAAAACACCAATTAAACAAGCAATTAAACCAATTACCTTTGTCAAATTAATTTTTTCTTGAAAAAAAAAATATGAAATCAAAATTATAAAAACTGGAGAGGATGTGTAAATTATCCCCATATTAGTTACTGTTGTTGTCTCACCAGCTAAAAAAGGGAAAGCGCCACATACACCACATCCCATTGACCCTAAAAAAAATAATTTTTTATATTCCTTTTTAATTATATGAAAATTATTTTTTAAAGTCACATAAGTGAATGGTAATAAAATCAAAAAAACTACTGTCCAACGCCAAAAAGCAAGTGAAATAGGTGGAACAAATTCAACACCACCTCTGGCAACAACTAAGTTACTAGCCATAAAGATTGGTTGTATAAATAGTAGTGATAATGGAAATATATCTATCTTAATATTTTTCAATTTAATTGATATTAATCTTTATCAAAGAAGGCTTCGTATATCATCATGATGATAGCTGCACCCATTAAAAGATAAACTGGAATAACATCCAAGAAGCCTATCATCATTGATCTCGTTAAAGTTGTTGCTAAACCAATTAAAAAGAAAACTGCAAAAGATAATCCTATGATTGTAGTAATTTTATTCATTTTATTCCTGACATTCTTTTTCTAACCAATTAGCAATTCCTAGAAATCTATGATCATCATATTTATTGCCAATTAATTGAACACCTAATGGTAAATTATTTTCTCCTTCAAGTAAAGGTAACGAAATACATGGTGTGCCAAGATAAGACCAAACTTTATTAAATTCTGCTGTTCCTGTACTTTTTAAACCCTTCGGTGCAACACCTGGACTAGCTGGTGACAAAACTCCATGATAATCCTCAAAAACTTCCTCGTAAGATTCATAGCTTCTTTTCATAAAATCAATTGCTTCTGCGTATTCTTTCGCGGAATGTTTATTGCCTTTGGTAATTGCATCTTGCATATACTTAGACAATTTCTTTTTAAATTTTTTAAAATACACTGAAAAATTATTGGCTAAATCAGTCTCATGAATAATTTGGTGATACTTGTGAATATCCTTAAAATAAGAGGGTGTATCAAAAATCTCAATATTTTTTTTAAATGAATTAATGAAATATTCAAATGACTCTCTAGACTTTTTATCTATTAATTTCCAATGTTCAGTTTTGTAAAAAATGAATTTAGGATCAAATAAAGGTCCTTTTTTTGTTTCAGATAGAATATTTTCTGTTGAGTAATGTATAGTTGCTGGATCAAATTTATCTTTTTTTATTAATACTTTTGCCAACATAGCCACGTCTTCAACTTTTCGGCCAAAAATTCCTATATGATCTAGGCTGTAAGAAGTTCTTAAAACACCATTTCTAGATATCAAACCATAACTAGGTTTGTAACCCACAACTCCACAATAGGATGCTGG
This sequence comes from uncultured Pelagibacteraceae bacterium, assembly GCA_902628565.1. Lineage (GTDB taxonomy): Bacteria > Pseudomonadota > Alphaproteobacteria > Pelagibacterales > Pelagibacteraceae > Pelagibacter. Next base: position 106,114 of record CACONR010000002.1, on the reverse strand, counting down.
TCTAATAATGGATCCTCCAGTTTGTGATCCGATTGATGCAGGTGCCATAAAAGAAGCAACAGAAGCAGCAGATCCACTTGAAGAACCGCCTGGTGTTCTTGTTTTATCGTGTGGATTTGTGGTTGCTGGAGGCCCTAAATAAGCAAGTTCTGAGGTTGCTGTTTTGCCCATCACAATCGCTCCAGATGCATGAAGCAGATCAATTATTTCTGCATTTTGTGAATATGATTTTCCTTTTCTGATAATTGTTCCACATTCGGTTGGCATATCAACTGTGCCAATAATATCTTTAACCGCAATGGGTACTCCATGAAGTGGGCCAATTGGTTTACCAGATCTTCTATGATCGTCAGCTTCTGCAGCTTTTTCTAATAAAACTTTTTTATCAAAATGAGCCCAAGCCTTTATATCTTTGTCAAATTTATTTATTCTCTCGATATACTTTTCACAAACATCAACAGAGGTTAGTTGAGCATCTTTAATCTTTGTGGCAAGTTCTTCAAGACTTAAAGAAAATATATCTGTCATTTAAAATTAATTTGCAAATAATGTCTCTGGTAACCAAAGTGCTATACCTGGAAATAAATACATTAGAACCATAGCTAAAATCACAATACCTAAAAATGGCATTATTCCTGCAAAGATCTGCATCAATTCAACATTCTTTGATTGAACTCCCTTTAAATAGTAAGCAGACATTGCCATGGGGGGTGTCAAAAATGAGGTTTGTAAATTTAAAGCAATTAACATTGCAAAGAAATATGGATTTACTCCAAAAAATTCAACTAATGGTAAAAATATTGGTACAAAAATAATTAATATCTCTGTCCACTCTAATGGCCATCCTAATAAAAATATAATCAATTGTGTAATTACTAAAAATTGCCAAGGCTGTAAATTTAGAGATTTAAAGAAATGTTCGAAAACTTCGTGACCTCCAAGATAAGAAAATACAGAAGCAAATGTCCACGATCCTATGAATAGCCACATAATCATTGCAGTTGTTTTAGCTGTTAAAAAAACAGACTCTTTGAAATTTTTCCACTTAAGAGTTTTATAAAAATATGAAAGTACCAACGATCCAAATGCACCAACTGCTGCAGCTTCAGCGGGTGTTGCTATTCCAGCTAAAATTGTGCCTAAAACTAAAATTATCAATGAAAACAAAGGTAAGAAGGAAATAAGAACCTCTTTAAGAATTACTGCTGTAGGAGGTATTTCCTCTGCTGCAGGTTTTGGTGCTATCGATGGATTTAACCAAGCTCTGAACACTGCGTATGCAATGTAAAGTCCAGCTAACATCAGTCCTGGAAAAATAGCGGCTGCAAATAATCTTAGTGGTGATAGTTGAGCAATTACGGAGTAAACGATCAACATAATACTAGGTGGAATTAAGATTCCTAAACACCCACCTGAACAAATTATTCCAGATGCAAATTTTTTATCATAACCAGCTTTAATCATAGCAGGCCATGCCAGTAGCCCCATTAAAGTAACAACTGCACCTATAATACCTGTTGCTGTTGAAAATAGGGCACAAGTAATCAGTGCTGCAACTGCCATTGATGCAGGAAGCTTATGAGATGCTAATCTAATTGCAAAAAATAGTTTTGCTACAATACCTGCTCTTTCAACTAAATATCCCATGAATAAAAAGAGCGGGACAGCAGTAAGGACGTTATTATCCATAACTGTGTAGGTATTTTGAACAAAAAGTTGGAATATCCTATTATCAAAAAGATGTTCCATCTTAGTTGGATCAAAGTAAGCATAATATCCAAAACCTAGTCCCATCGCCATTAAAGTAAAGGCAATCGGAAAACCTAAGAGTACGGCAAATAAAAATATGCCCATCATCATAATTGCCACTTCAGGATTTGTCAGACTAAATAACATCTTCTTTATTTCCCTCTTGTGAAGTTCTCATTAATACTTTTTCAGTTTCTTCGGCATCACGCTCTGTTCCTCTTTCTGGCCAACTACCAGTTTTTATACATATAATACATCTGAACACTTCACCTATTCCCTGAAGGGTTAACAGGCTACCAGATAAAGGTATTAAAGATTTAGCCATATAAATTTGAATTTGAGCTGGACTATTCCAACTTGTTTCTTTTATTTTCCAAGCTAGCGCAGCATACTCGTAACCATAAAAGGCTAATGCAATTACGCCAGGGAAAAAGAAAATAAAATATAAAACTACATCTATCCAGGCTTGTACTCTTTGAGAAAATAATCTGTAAATGACATCTCCTCTTACATGTGCCTCGGTACACAAAGTATATGCACCAGCCATCATAAAAATTGCACCATACATTTGGAGACTAAAGTCGAAATTCCATAAAGTTGGTGCGTTTAAAGCATATGCCATGAAAACTTCATAGCACGTTCCACCCATTAAAATTACAATACACCAGGAAAATGCTTTACCCATTGAGACGCTTAATCGATCGGCAAATTTTATATAAGATCTCATCATAGATATAGACTCTTATTGAATTGTTTTGAATTAATCAAATAAAAAGGGGGCCGAGGCCCCCTCATTAAAATTTATAAAAAGTTAATTATAACTTAACTTTTGCTATTGGACCAAACTCATTTTCATACGCAAGTTTGTAATTCGGCTGATTCATCAGCAAGTATTTCATTACTCTCTTCGCATACGCTTTCTGAGAATCTACAATTTTCTTAAAGAAAGGATCTTTCTTATTGAAATCGCCGATTACCTTATCCCAACCTTTTAATTGTTGAGCTAAGATTTCATCAGAGGTTTGGTAAACATTTACTTTGTGCTCATTCATTAACTTAGCTAAGTCAGCTGAGTATCTTACTAAAGCTTTAAAGTAGTTATCACTATTTGCAGCATAAGCAGCATTTTTCAATATTGCTTGGTGTGCAGGTGATAAGCTATTATATGTTTTTTTGTTTACTGGTATCTCAAACATCTCTTGAGATTGGTGGAAGCTTCCTAAATGATAGTGCTTAGAAACATCTTGCATACCAAACTGAGAGTCTGAAGTAGGGTTGTTAAACTCAGCAGCTTCAATCAAACCTGTTTTCATAGCTGGTTGAATTTCACCACCTGGTAATTGTCTAACTACCATTCCCATTGCAGTTAAAACGTTAGTCGCTAAACCAACAGTTCTGTACTTCATACCTTTTACATCAGACACTTTAGTTACGTTCTTTTTGAACCAACCAAAAGGCTGAGCTGGCATAGGCATATGGAAAAAACCAACATAATCGAAACCAACTTTTGCAAGTGTTTCGTCATATAATTTTCTTCCTCCACCATACTCCATCCATCCCATAACTTCTTGAGATGACATTCCATATGAAGGACCAGTTCCAAATAATGATGCAGCAGGGTTTTTACCATACCAATATGCAGTCACCCAGTGACCCATATCTACTACACCGGAACTAACCGCTTGTCCGATTTCTGAAGTCTTTACAACTGCTCCAACCGGTTGAAGATCAATCTGAAGAGATCCTCCAGACATTTCTTTAACCATGTTACAATAGTCTCCAGCCATTTCGAAAAAGATGTTAGCTCCACTTGGCCATGCAGCTTGCATCTTTAAAGTTGTTGCTGCATTAGCCTTCACATATGGCATTGCAACAGCGGCTGCAGCTATAGCACCAGTCTTAGCAGCAGTTTTAAAGAACTTACGTCTTGAAGATGTTTTCACCTTCAATGATTTATTTTCTTTAGTCATTATTACTCCTATTAAAGTTAATTAACTTGAATAATTAAAACATAGAATCAGATTAGAGTCTTTCTAAAAAAAAGCGTAGATGTCGCAATAGTTGAATTAGATTCAATCCAGAGTAGAATTAATTTACTTTATTTTTACAATTTCCAGTTTTAAAAAACTCATCGATATTATCAATTGCTAAATTTGCCATTGCAATTCTTGTATCCTTTGTTGCGCTTCCTAGGTGTGGAAGAATAAATGCTGACTTAATTTTATTATAACCGGGATTTAAGTTTGGCTCATTTTTATAAACATCTAATCCAGCTGCATATATTTTTCTCCGGTTTAATGCATCAATTAAAGCTTCATCATCGACTATATCTCCTCTAGCGACATTAGTAATTACTGCTCCTTTAGGAAAATATTCAATTGTTTCTTTGTTAATCATGTTTTCTGTTTCTTTAGTAGCAGGACAACAAATTGATAGGACATCAGAAACTGAAAAAAGACTTTTGATATTATCGTGATAAATTGCTCCCTGTTCTTTTTCATCACTTAACTTTGATCTATTGTGATAATGAATTATCATACCTAACGACTTTGCAATCTTTGCAATTTTTTGTCCTATTCTTCCCATGCCTAGAATACCAAGTCTTGAGCCCGTCAATTGCTTACCTATTAAGTAGTCTGCTGACCACTTCCATCCACCTTCTTGAGCAGATACTATTCCTTCAGAGGCTCTTCTACATGCACCTAAAATTAAAAGTATCCCAATTTCAGCTGTCGCGTCAGATAAAACCTCAGGAGTATTGGTCACTGCAATGCCTCTTTTTTTTGCGGCATCTAAATCAATATTTCCAAATCCAACAGCAAAATTTGAAATAACTTTAATAGTATCTGGTAATTTATTTATTGTTTCTTTATCCATTTTATCGGTCAGAGAAGTTAGAATTCCATTACATCCTTGGCTCATTTCTATAACTTTGGACTGAGAGTACAACTCATCATTTGTATTAAAAATTGGGTCAAAAGTTTGCGAAGCTTTATCCTCACTTTCTTTAATTAATTTTCTAGTAATTAAAATTTTTTTCATGAGAGTGTTATACAATTAGTTTAGATCAAATATTTTACCCGGATTCATTATATTATTTTGATCAATGCTTCTTTTAATCAATTTCATTAATGGAATATTGTCAGGATGTTCTTTTAAAAGATATTCTTTTTTGTGAAGACCAACGCCATGTTCCCCAGTAATTGTACCCTTTAGTTCAAGCGCTTTTTTAATTAACAAATCATTAAATTCTCTAATTTTATTATATGTTTCTTTTTTTGCTGGATCAAAAGGTAAAAGTACATGAAAGTTGCCATCTCCTAAATGACCAACCATTGGAGCCCTTAACCCAAATTTTTGTGCTTGTTCTTCTGCATAATTTACGCATTCAGTTATATTTGAAATTGGTAAACATACATCAGTTGAGTAAACTCTTCCGTTATTTATCAATGCTTTAACAGAATAATACACATCCCATCTAGCCTTCCAAAGTTTATTTCTCTCTTCCAAATCCTTTGCCCATTTAAAAGAACTTCCATTGTTATCCTTTGATATTTCCTCAACAATTTTAATGTTCTCATTATTGGATGCCTCAGACCCATGAAATTCAAAAAATAAAGTTGGTACAGCTTCAACGTTTTTCAATTTTGAATAATTAATACTGATACCCATTTGATCTTTATTAAGCATTTCAATTCTCGCAATAGGAACTCCATATTGAATAACTTGTTGAGCAGTTTGGACAGCATTTTCTAAAGTTGGAAAATGACAAACTGCAGACATTATACTCTCTGGTATTGGCGATAACCTCAATTGAATTTCTGTAATTATTCCTAAAGTTCCCTCAGAGCCTATGAAAAGATTGGTCAAATTATAACCTGCAGACGTTTTTTTAGTTCTACTACCAGTATTTACAATATCACCATTAGGCAAAACCACTGTAAGTCCTGATATTACAGTTTTCATTGTTCCATATTTCACAGCCATTGTTCCTGAAGCTGACGTTGATGCCATACCTCCTATTGCTGCATTCGCGCCAGGGTCTATTGGGAAAAAAACACCATCCTCCCTCAAATAATCATTGAGTTGTTCCTTAGTTACACATGCCTGAACTCTACAATCAAAGTCCTCAACATTTACACTTAAAATTTTATTCATTTTTTCTAGACATATAGTTATGCCTTTTTCATTACCTACAACATTACCTTCTAATGATGTTCCAGTACCAAAAGGTACAACTGGAATTTTATGTTCATTACATAGACGTAGTACCTTAGAAACTTCCTCATTAGTTTCAGGAAAAACTACAGCTTGAGACAAGACAGGATCATATGTATCTTCACCTCTTGCATAATTTGCTCTCGTTGACTCAGAAGTTGAAAATCTTCCATTAAAAATTTTTTTAAATTCTGCTTGGACTTGCTCATTCATTGAAAGAATATTAGTAAAAATTTTATCAAAAATACAGCTTATTTAGTAAGCATTTTCTTTATATTTTCTAATGCTTGAGAAATATTATCTCTTGATGCCGCAAAACTGAATCTTACATAATCATTACATGTTTTCCCAAATGCAGTACCAGGTACTATTGCAACTCCAGCTTCATGCATTGCTTTTTTACAAAATTCAGATCCATTCATTCCTGTTTTAATAACTTTTGGGAAAGCATAAAAAGCTCCACCAGGTAGACTACATTCTACACCTGGTAAATCATTTAAACCTTTATGAATTAAATTTCTTCTAGCTGTAAATTTTTCCATCATTTCGTTAATTGAGTCATCTGGTCCATCCAGGGCAGCTATTCCAGCATATTGTGCTGCAGCATTTACACAAGATACGCTATTTATTAAAAGTTTATTAACGTGTGGTACTAATTCTTTAGGCCAAAAACTCCAGCCTAATCTCCATCCAGTCATAGAATAAGCTTTACTCCATCCCTCTAGGACAATTAATCTTTCTCTTAGCTCTGGGTAATTAAAAAATGAAGGCATTTCTTTATTATCAAAAATTTGTCTACTATAAATTTCATCGCTCAAAATGGTAACATGTGGGTGCTTTTTTAATCCTTCAGCCAATACATCTATGTCTGATTTTTCCACAAAACTTCCTGTGGGATTATTTGGATTTATTAATATTAGTAATCTCGTTTTATCAGTTATTAATGATAATATTTTTTCAGGATTAAATTTTAAATCTTTGTCTTCAGTTAAATCATAAGGGACTGGAGTTGAGCCTGTATAGTTGATCATTGACTCATAAATTGGAAATGCAGGTGTTGGGTGTATAATTTCTGCACCAGGTTCTCCAAAACATTGAATAGCATAGCTCATAGTTGGTTTACCACCCGGCATAATTAAAATTCTATCAGCTTCTACATCAGCACTATATCTTTTTTTAATCCATCTTGTGACAGCTTGTCTACACTCTAAAATTCCATTAGATAAAACATAGCCATGATGTCCATCGTCCAAAGCTTTTTTTGCTGCATCGACAACATGCTTAGGAGTTTTAAAATCTGGTTGACCTAAGCCCAAATGTATCATGGGATTTCCTTTTGCTTCTAATGCTTTAGCTTCTGCTAAAACTGAAAAAGCTGTCTCTGTTCCTAAATTATTTAAATTTTTTGCTAACTTCATAAAATAAAATTTTTAATATCCATTTCTATAAATTAATTTTGAACTATTCAACTCTTTTAAGTTCTTACAACCCATTAAAACCATATTTCTATTTATTTCCTCATGCATATTTTTAAGCAAATGCTCAACACCTTGTTGTCCCCCTGCGGCTAAAGAGAACAAAAACATTTTACCAAAACTACAGGCTTTTGCGCCGGCAGCGATTGCTTTTAATACGTGAGTTCCTCTTCTTACTCCCCCGTCTAAAATGATTTCCAATTTATCTCCAACTGCGTCAGAGATTGCTTTAACTTGATCGAATGGTGATCTTGATCCATCAAGTTGTCTTCCACCATGATTTGAAATCATAATTGCGGTACAACCAATATCTATTGCTCTTTTAGCATCTTCAACAGACATAACACCTTTAAGTGCAAAAGGTCCATTCCATTTCTTCACACAATATTCAGCATCCTTCCAGTTCATTGCTGGATCATATTGTTCGTTAATGTACTCAATAACTGATTTTGCAATGTTAGTACCCTTATCTGTTTTTGTAGCCACATTTGCTAATTTAAATTTCCCGTGCGTAAGATAATTAAATACCCAACTAGGGTGAAGAGCAAAACTCATTAAACTTTGTAAAGTTAACTTTGGAGGGGTTGTAAAACCTGTTCTATGATCTCTTTCTCTATTACCTGCCACTAAAGTATCTACTGTTAAACACATTCCATCAAATCCTGATCTTCTACAGCGATCAATTAAATCATCAGTAATTGATTGATCTTTGTGAACATAAAGTTGAAATAACTTTGGTCCACCTGAAATATTTGAAATTTCTTCTATAGTATTATTTGCCATCGTAGACATACTATAAAATGTTCCAAACTTATCAGCTGCTCTAGCAGATGCTTTATCACCATCATGATGATAAAGTCTTTGCATGGCACATGGTGATAAAAATAGTGGCATATCAATTTTTTTTCCAAAAATATTTGTTGAGAGATCTGGTTTTCCAACACTTGCTAAAATATTAGGAACTAAATCACATTCATCAAAAGATTTTGTATTTCTTTTGAGAGTTATTTCATCATCTGCACCTCCATCAATATAATGAAATATTGGCGAAGGTAATTTTTTTTTCGCAAGTTTTCTAAAATCGTCAAAATTATAACAATTTTGTAAACTCACTATTTTCTAAATCTAAGATTATTTCTATTAAGATCTGAAATTTTTGTACATCCCATGAGCTTCATGTCTCTCACTAACTCAGATTTATACAATTCAAGAGCTCTTTCGACACCTGGTTGGCCTGCTGCTGCAAGCGCATAAAGATAAAGTCTTCCACCAGAACATGCTTTTGCACCAAGAGATAGTGCTTTAAGCATATGTGTTCCTCTATGAATTCCTCCTTCACATATAACATCAAGTTTATCTCCAACTGCATCAACAATTTCTGCGAGTTGATCAAACGGTGATCTCGATCCATCAAGTTGTCTGCCACCATGATTTGAAACCATTATACCAGTACATCCTATATCAACTGCTTTTTTAGCATCTTCTACACTCATTATACCTTTAAGTGCAAAATGACCTCCCCATTGAGAACAAAGTTTTTCAGCATCTTTCCAATTCATAGACTGGTCTAACATTGTTGAAAAATAATTTCCTATCGAAGAGTTTGTACTTGTACCCTCTTTTACAAAGTCTTGAAGGTGAGGTAATTCAAATTTTCCTTTTGTTAAATAATTTATTCCCCACATAGGTTTGGTCGCAAAACTAAATAAGCTAGATAGAGTCAATTTTGGCGGCGAAGTAAAACCAGTTCTTAAATCTCTTTCACGATTTCCTCCTGTAATGGTATCGACTGTTAGAGCCATTACATCAAATTTAGCAGCCTTAGCCCGTTCTAAACAAGAGTCATTTAAACCTCTGTCTTTGTGAAAATAAAACTGAAACATTTTGGGTGTATCAATCAAAGAGGATATTTCCTCTACGCTAACAGTTGCTAATGCAGAAACACCAAACATTGTATTAAATTTTTTAGCTGCTTTTCCAACTGCTCTTTCACCATCATAATGGAAAAGTCTTTGTAATGCTGTTGGTGAAAGATAAAATGGTAAATCCAATTTTTTACCAAAAATCGTCGTAGACAAATCTACATTCTCAACACCTCTTAAAACATTTGGAACTAAATCTACATCGTCAAAAGCGCTAGTATTCCTAGCGTATGTAATTTCATCATCAGCAGCGCCATCAATATAATGAAAAATAGGCGATGGAAGCTTTAGCTTAGCAAGTTTTCTAAAATCACCAAAATTGTGACAATCTTTCAATCTCATTATCATAGAATGTTTTTTTAAAAGGTTTTAAGAAAATTAAACATATAACTATTTGCCCCAGGATTTTTATCTCCCAAACTTGCATTGGATAAATGATTATATGATAAGCCTAATTGGCTATTTTGAAATAAATTCAAAGAAATCTGGACTTCACTTTTAAATTCTAGTAGGTGCCCAAGATCTTTTCCATCTCCCTTGTTATAAAGTCCAGGAGTAAAACTAGGAATAATATTCAATGCTCCTAAGGAATATTGTGCCTGCACACCAGTATACAGGTAAGCTGCACTATCAGCAGTAAACATAAATCCTGTTATTGGAGAAAGATTACCAAGAAAAGTATCTCTGTTTAAATCAATATTCTGATGTTGAAACCCAATTAAAGCTGATCTCTTTCCATTATCACTAAAGTCAAACATCCCTGAATAAATATTAAACTTTGTATTATCATTACTTACTTTAGTATCTTCTGCAATAATTGAAGAAGAAATTAAAAAAGACAATATTACCAAGTAACAAATTCTTAGATAATTCATAATTTTTTTTTATTTAATATAACTTTCTTGAGTATTATTGCACCACCAAATACAAACATCAATATAGGTATTAACCAAAGAAAATAGGTATTTTTACTGAATCCCGGGTCATACAGAATCCAATCTCCATATTTATCTTTAAGATAAACATAAATTTGTTTTTCGTCTAAGCCTTCATTTAATTTTTTTTTTACTAAAATTTTTAAACTATTAGCAAATTCAGAGTCTGAGTCGTATACTGATTGTCCTTGACAAATTAAACATCTTAAATTTTTTGTTATTTCAATTTCTAAGTTTTTAGCTTTTAAATCAGAGGAAAAAAAATAAATCAAAAAAATCACAGAAACTAAAAATTTTAAAATATTCATTGTGTCAATTCTCTTATCTCAAAAGCTAATTTTTCATTCAAGGGACCAATTATTTTTTTTATTATTTTATTGTTTTGAATTAAAAAGGTTTCAGGTACACCATATGCGCCCCATTCAATAGCTATCGTACCATCATAATCTAAAAAAATATAATCGTATGGATTATCTAAATTTATCAAAAAATTTTTTGCATTATCAAAATTATCTTTATAGTTTTGTCCAATAATTTTGATATTCTCTTTTTCACTTAAATCTATTAGATACTTATGTTCCTCTTTGCAAGGAACACACCACGAAGCCCAAATGTTTAATAAATAATAATTACTTCCTATAAAAATCTGATCTGAATTTACTTTGTCTTTTGAAAAAAACTCTTTTGCGTCAAAATTTGGAATTTTAATTTCAGATTTTATTTCAGGTGTATAAATATTTGTATTTTGTAATCCTTTGTAAAAAACATAGAAAATTATTGAGAAAGTAAAAATTAAAAATATTGGAAAAATTTTAGTTCTCATATTTTTTTCTAATTAAAGATAAACAACCACTCAAGCACAATAGAATTGTAGAAATCCAAATCCAAATCATGAATGGCTTTGCTTGATAACGAATATTAAAATAATCTTGATTTTGGACATAATTCATTGTCATAAATTTATCAGTGAATATATTAGTTTTGATATCAGCTTCACTAGTAACAATATTTGGTTGATTATATATTCTTAATTCAGGTTGCATGACCTCAATTAATCCACTTTTATCCTCTACAATAAACTTACCTCTAATTGCTTTAAAATTTTGTTTATTTTCTTGTTCAATGCTCTCAAAATTAATCTTCAAATTTTGAGCTTGGTAAGTTTCATTAATTTTTAAATTTGTAATAACTTCAGAAGAAAAAATATTATTAAATAAAATACTAAGTATTAAAATACTAAAACTAAAATGAGCGGTAATTTGCGACAGGTTTCTATATTTTCTCTGAAAAAAATCTCTAAGAGTTATAAAAAATAAATAAAAAGCTGCTGTAATTAAAATAGTATTGTAAAGAAAATTAATATCTAAATTTCTAATTATCAATACGGATAAAATTAAAGAAATAACAAAAAATAAAATTAAATAAATTTTGTCTTCAATATCCGATTTAATCCACTTTAATTTAGGTCCTATTGCCATCGCTAACATAAATGGAATTAAAAATGGTAGTATCAATTTGTTAAAAAATGGTGGACCTACAGATATTTTTTGAGACGAAATTACTTCTAAAAATATTGGATAAATTGTGCCAATTAAAACAACAGACAAAAAATACATCATAAACCAATTATTCACTAAAATTGATGTTTCCTTACTTAATAAGTAGAAAGTTTTAGAACTGTTATCATCACTTTTATGAAAAATTAAAAAAATAAAAAAAGATAGAAATATTAAAATAAATAAAAATATTAGAATATACAAGCCTCTTTCTGGATCGTTGGCAAATGTATGAACAGAATTTAAAATACCTGATCGAACTAAAAAAGTACCACACATACTTAGGGTAAAAGTTGCAATTGATAACACAACAACCCACGAGGTAAGAATTTGCTTTTTTTCTAAAACTAATACACAATGTAATAATGTTGTTAATGCAAACCATGGCATTAAAGATACATTTTCAACTGGATCCCAAAACCAAAAACCACCCCATCCTAATTCATAGTAAGCCCAAATAGATCCAAGTAAAATTCCTAAGGTTAAAAAAATCCATGAAACTAAAACCCATTTTTTGATATGTGATGCCCATATTTTTGTAATATTATTTGAACAAACTGCTGCAAGTGCTGAGGAAAAAATTATGGAAGTTCCAACATAGCCTAAATATAAAATCGGCGGGTGAATTGCTAATGCAGGGTCTTGCAATATAGGATTTAAACCTAATCCTTCTTTTGGAACTGGAAAAACATGATTAAAAGGACTAGAGGTTTGTATTAGAAAAATGAAAAAACCAACTATTATTATCTGCTGGAATAATAAAGTTAAAATTTTATATTGTTTTGGTTGATTTTTTGAACTCAGTAAAAAGACAAATATAAATAATGTTAAAACTAACAACCATAATAATAGACTACCCTCATGATTGCCCCAGGTCCCAGAGATTTTATAAAAAAGGGGCTTAGTTGTATGGGAATGATTAAAAACTGTCTCATTACTAAAATCCGAGTTAACAAAAGATAAAATTAAGCCTGAGAAGCTTATTATTACAAATAAAAGTTGTAAGAATACTAGCGATATTACTTTAGTATCTAACTTTTGAGTATCATTAAAATTTTTAATTGAAAAAAATATAACTAAAATTGAAACGCCGACACCAAAAATTAAAGAATAATATCCAATTAAACTTGACAATTTATTTCTCCTCTAAAGCAGCCTTTACTTCGGGAGGCATATAATTTTCATCATGTTTAGCTAAAATTTTCGTTGCTGAAAAAAAATTCTTGTCTTTTAAAAATCCCTCTGCAACAACACCCTTACCTTCTTCAAAAAGGTTGGGTATTAATCCTGAGTAAACAACATTAATTTCACTTTTAAAGTCTGTAATAACAAAACTTAATTCTTTATTTACAATAGAAATTGAGTCATTTTTTACCATTCCTCCAATTCTAATCTTTTTCTGCTGCATTTCAGATAAAGTTTTTATCTCAGATGGAGATTTAAAATATACAACATTTTCTTCTAATGATTTTAGAATAAGGAATATCGTTAAACTTAATGTAACAGCGATTAAGAATATAAAAAAAAATCTTAGTTTAACTTTACGACCATACATGGTTTAAAAGTTAAATAGTTGAGGTGTTGGATAGAATCTCTCTATTAATTCTTTGTAGTCTAGCAGAGGCAGCTCTTTCAGAGTTTAGGTTTCCAAATTTAACAATAAACTTATTTTTTTCTCTTTCATATTGATTTTTAATTACCAGATACAATGATATAAAACTTAAAAAAGTAAAAGTAAATGAACCCCAAACATAAGTTCCGTATCCGTCCATGTAAAAAATTTCACTTATCATAATCTATCTAAACCCTTATTTTTCATTTTTATCAGTTCTGTATTATATTTCATTAAAAAAATTAGCAATGAGAATAGGGCAAATGCCGCAGTCATAATCAGTAAAGGAACGAGCATAGAAGAATGAATAGTAGATTTTGATAATATATTAATTGATGCAGGCTGATGAAGTGTGTTCCACCAGTCTACAGAATATTTAATTATAGGAACATTTATTATTCCTAAAATTGTAATAATTGAGGTTACCTTAAAAACTTGTTCTTTATCTTCATAAATTCTCCAAGCAATTAAATACATCAAATAAAATAATGCCAATATTAACATAGATGTAATTCTGGCATCCCACGCCCACCATGTTCCCCACGTGGGCTTTCCCCAAATAGAACCTGTTACAAGAGCAATTACATTAAAAACAAATCCTGACGGCGCCAAACTCTTTGAAATTAAAAAGAAATTTTTAATCTTAAATATATAACCAACGATAGAAAGAACAGTAATAGTAGAAAAGATACCTAGTGAGATCCATGCAGCTGGAACATGAACATACATTATTCTTACAGAGTGACTTTGTTTATAATCTTCTGGTGAGAGAATCAGAGCTTCAGTCAAACCTATAGAGACTACCAAAATGAATAATAATAAAACGTATTTTGGTGCTTTAGAAGTTATAGAAAAAATTCTATTAGGTTCTAGTAATTGAAACATAAAATTTTATTTTTAAAATTAGTATTAGAGTTATTTAGTACGAAATAATTATCTGATCAAGAATGTAGAGGGAGATAATAACGAAGGGTAAAATTTAACACTCTTGATCAGAATTAATTAAATCTAACAATGCCCTGTGACAAAGATTTGAGCTAAATGTGTTTAAAAAGTGAAATTACTTAATTTGAAGGCTTAAAATAGCTTGAACCTTTTTTACCAGAGAAAATTTCCTCAATTAATGGATGTTTTATTGGCTCGTCAGAGTCATCAGTCAATAAATTTTGCTCTGACACGTAGGCTTCATAAGTTATTTCATCATTCTCAGCTAACAGATGATAGAATGGTTGATCTTTTCTTGGTCTAACATTCTTAGGGATAGATTGATACCATTCTTCAGAATTATTAAACTCAAAATCTACATCATAAATCACACCTCTAAACTCAAAGTGTTTGTGTTTTACAATATCGCCTATTGAAAATTTAGCTTTTTGAATTGCCATTAAGATAAGTATGGGTATTTAAAAATAAAAATCAATAAGAAAAATTTATAGTTTTTGTGAAAATATTATTTATGTTAATATTCTTCCAGTGAATAAATCTTTTTTAAAGTTTCTTACTGATTTTGGACCTTTAGTAATTTTTTTTTACTACTATTACGATAGTGGAAAAGATTTAAGAGTAGCCATTCCACCATTTATAGTTGCGACAATTATAGCATTAGCGATTGTTTGGTTTTTAGAAAAAAAAATACCCAAAGTTCCTTTGTTGAGCGGAATATTAATTACTTTTTTTGGTGGCCTTACAGTTTATTTTGATAATCCAGTTTTTATTTACATCAAGCCAACAATCATTAATATTTTATTTGGTCTGGCTTTAATATTTGGAAGATATTTTACTAATGAACCTGTTTTAAAAAAATTAATGGGAAAATCAATACCACTTACAAACGAAGGTTGGGAATTGTTAAGTAAAAGATGGATATACTTTTTCTTTGGACTTGCTATTTTAAATGAATTGGTTTGGAGAACACAGTCTGAGGAATTTTGGGTCAACTTTAAAGTTTGGGGTTTACTTCCAATAACTTTCATTTTTACAGCTTTTCAAATCGGTTTAATCAATAAATATAAAACTCATGAAGAATAACTTAAGACTGGTTGTCAATAATCTTGATAAAAAAAAATTTAATGAAAATCATTTTTTTGAAAAAAGTGAGCTTAAAATAATATTAGATTTATATGCAAAAATGGTTTCTGAAGGTTCTTGGAAAGATTACGGACTTAACATTTCAAGCAAACAGGTAGGATTTAGTGTTTTTAAAAATGCAGCTGAAAATGCTATTTATAAAATTTGCAAAAACTTTAAGCCAAAAAATAAAAATTTAAAATATTTAATTACTGATACCAATGGTAAAATACTAAAGAATTCCTCAGAACTTAATTTGTTGTTAAAAAATACTAATTGGAAAAAACTTTAAAGTAAAATTATCTTCTTTGACCGAAAAGTCTTAAGAGCATAATAAATAAGTTAATGAAATCTAAGTAAAGAGTAAGAGCACCCATCACCGCTTTTTTACCCATTAACTCACCAGTATCACTAGCAGAGTACATATTTTTTATTTTTTGAGTATCATAAGCAGTAAGACCAACAAAAATTAAAACTCCTAAAATTGAAATCACGAAATACATCATTGAAGATTTTAGAAAAATATTAACTAATGATGCGATAATAATTCCAATTAATCCCATCATCAAAAATGATCCAAACTTAGTTAAATCTCTCTTTGTTGTATAACCATAAATGCTCATAGCACCAAAAGTTGCGGAACAAATAAAAAATACTCTTGTTACACTTAAACCTGTGTAAACTAATAAAATTGAAGAAAGTGATAAACCCATTAAAGCAGCAAAAATCCAAAAAGTTGTCTGAGCTTTTGATGCACTCATTCTGTTTATCCCAAAACTCATATAAAACACGACACCCAAAGGAGCTAACATTACAATCCACTTAAGTCCTGATAAATAAATGGCATTTCCAACTTCAGTTAAAGCCACAATAGAACCACTTGCATCAGTAACAACTGACATCTTAAATGTAATTAAAGCTATAATTCCTGTAAGTAATATTCCAGTTGCCATGTAGTTATAAACTTTTAACATGTAGGCTCTTAAGCCCTCATCAGTAACCGCAGTGGTTTCACGTGTTGCTGATCTCGCTCTTGCTAAAATACCTTTTTTATCTGTTGCCATAATTTTATAGATATATAGTCTTTTACTAAATATTCAAGATACCTTAAAAGATTAATAAAAATTATACTTTAAAATCACTATGAATTATAAAAAATTAGGCAATACGGATCTTAATGTGAGTACAATTTGTCTCGGTACTATGACCTGGGGCGAACAAAATACCCAAGAAGAGGGATTTCAGCAAATGGATTATGCTTTAGATCATGGTGTTAACTTTTGGGACACTGCAGAAATCTACTCCATTCCTATGAGAGAGAAAACATATGGTGAAACAGAGAAAATAATTGGTAACTGGTTTCAAAAAACTAAAAAAAGAGACAAGGTTATTATAGCAACAAAAGTTTGTGGTAATACCTCAAATAAATATATTAGAGGTGGTGGTTATAATTTTGGGGAAAAAAAAATTTCCCAAGCTTTAGAAGAAAGTCTTAAAAGATTAAAAACTGACTATATCGATCTCTATCAACTTCATTGGCCAGAGAGAAATACAAATTTTTTTGGTAAGCATGGTTACGAACACGACGAAAACGATAAAGATTGGACACCATTTGAAGATATACTTGAAAGTTTAAAAAGATTTATTGATCAGGGCAAAATTAGATACATTGGTCTATCTAATGAAACTGCATGGGGTTTGTCAAAATTCCTAGAAATATCAAAATTAAAAGATTTGCCAAAAATGATGTCAGTGCAAAATCCATACAATTTACTTAATAGAACTTATGAAGTTGGACTTGCAGAAATTTCTGTTAGGGAGAAAAGTGGTTTATTAGCCTACTCACCTTTAGCATTCGGTTACTTAACAGGAAAATATAGAAATAATAAATTACCTGAAAAATCTAGAATGAAATTATTTAATTGGCAATTCACAAGATACAAAAACGAAAATGGTCAAAAAGCTATTGAGGAATATTATAAGATATCGCAAAAATTCAATATTGATTTTACTCAAATGGCATTGAAGTTTTGCGAAATTCAGCCATTTACGACAAGTGTTATAATAGGTGCAACTACAATCGAACAGTTGAAAACAAACATAGAAAGTGTAAATGTAAGTTTAACAAGCGAAATTTTAAATGAGATAAATGAAATTCAAAAAATGTTCCCAAACCCATGTCCATGATTAAAAAGATTTTATTCATATTTATACTTTTTACTTTTTTATTCACATCGAAATCTTTTGGGGAGGATCTAAAAAAAATTGGTAAATATAAAGATTGGGAAACGATGGTTTTAGCGCAAACATCTGGTAAAGTATGTTTTGCTCAGTCTTCTCCAATTCTGCAATCTCCTAAAACAAATAAAAGAGATGCTAGATTATTTGTAACATTTAGACCTGGTGAAAAAATTGCGAATGAAATCAGTACTACTGCTGGTTACGAATTTAATAAAAATAATACTGTATTAGCAACCTCTGGAAATAACAAATTTAAATTTGATATTAAGCAACAAGGTTTTGCATGGATGACTAGTAATAAAAAAGAAAAGATTATGGTCAAGATTATGAAAAAAGGTTCAAGAATAATGGTAACTGGATACAATGAAAAAGGTTCTCAAACAATCGACCATTATTCATTATTGGGATTCACTAAAGCATATAACACTGCAAAAAAAGCTTGTAGCTAGTTAATGAAATCAAAAAAAAGAATTGTATTAGCTTACTCAGGCGGTTTAGACACATCTATTATTCTTAAATGGCTTCAAGAAAATTATGATGCAGAAGTAATTTGTTACACCGCAGATATCGGACAAGAAATAAATAGAAAAAAAATTCTTTCAAATGCAAGAAAATTTGGTGTCACAAAAATAATTATTAATGATTTAAAAAATGTTTTTGTAAAGGACTATGTATTTCCTATGATCCGTGGTCATGCAATTTATGAGGGTGTTTATCTATTAGGAACCTCAATCGCCAGACCTCTGATAGCAAAGGATCAAATAAAGGTTGCAAAAAAATTCAAAGCATATGCAGTATCTCATGGGGCTACTGGAAAAGGAAACGACCAAATAAGATTTGAGCTTGGTTATCATTATTTTGGTCCCAAAATAAAAATTATTGCACCATGGAGAATATGGAATCTAAAATCTCGATCAGATTTAATTAATTATGCGAAGAAACGCAAAATTCCTATCCCAAAAGATAAAAAAGGTGCATCTCCTTTTTCAGTAGATGATAATTTATTTCATACATCAACTGAAGGTAAGTTGCTAGAAAATCCAAAAAATTCTGCACCAGAATTTATTTTTCAAAGAACTATTTCTCCAGAAAAAGCTCCTACCAAAGCAACTCATGTAACAATTAATTTTAAAAATGGTGACCCCATTGGTCTTAATGGAAAAAAAATTGGACCAGCAAAATTATTATTAAAACTTAATCAATTGGCGGGAAAAAATGGAATAGGAAGAGTTGATCTTGTTGAAAATAGATTTTTAGGCATCAAGTCTAGAGGAGTTTATGAAACTCCAGGAGGTACATTGTTAATCCATGCACATAGAGCAATTGAGTCAGTTACGCTTGATAAAGAAACAATGCACAAAAAAGATGCAATAATGTCAAGGTACGCAGAATTGATCTATAATGGATATTGGTTTTCAAAAGAAAGGTTTAAACTTCAAAAAATTGTGGATTTGAAAAAAAACAAAATAAATGGATCTGTTAAACTAAAACTTTATAAGGGAAATGTTACAATTCAATCAAGGATGACAAAAAGCAATGCTTACTCAATGAAAAAAGTTTCGTTTGAGGAAAATAAATCATTTATTAAATCAAATGTTGAGAAATTTATAAATTTTCATAAAAAAAAGTTAAGAAACTAGCTAATTATTTGATGACAAATTGGGGATTGTTTATTTTTGAAAAAAACTTAATTTAAATTTATGGAATCGTTTAAAAATTGGATGAAAGATACAGCAAACATTTTGTTCGATGATAGCAAAAATGATCTTAGATCGTTACCTAAAACTGTAAGATTGCAAATTTTATTGGTGTTAAGTTTTATTTGGACTACTGTTTTTAGTTTATACGTTTTCTCATATACAACTTTTGTATTTGGGTGGACTGGACTTTTTTTAGCTCACATTGGATTAATATTTGCGGTATATTTGACATTTAAACACTTTCATAGAGCTGAGGAAAATTCTGCCAGCGTTTTTAAAACAAAAAATTTTGACCCCTTTAAAATAATGGTGCTCGTTTTTGTAATTGTTTTTATATTCGTGTTTTCAAAAGGAATTGAAGTGTTGACAAGTCCAAATCCATATTCTTATTCAATTCCGTATGATGGTTCCTCAAAATCAGTATTTGAAAAATGGTTACCATTTAGTAAAGATAAGTAATGGAAAAAATAGCTAAAAACTTACAACTCCTTCTAATGTGTATCATTCTGATAAGCACTGTAATTGCAGTTGGAATGGAAATTTATAAAATGTTTGACAATCGATCGGTAACCTTAGCTGATTTGCTGCTGATGTTTCTATACTTAGAAGTACTAGCGATGGTAAGAGTTTTTTGGAACCAGCAGTCAATAAGTATTACATTACCGCTACTTATAGCTATAACAGCATTAGCACGATTTATTATTCTTCAAGGAAAAGAAATGGATCCAAGTGCGTTAGTATATGAAGCGGTAGCAATAGTTTTAATTGCAGGTGCCATTGTAATCTTGAGATTAAGACATAGCGATAAATTAGGTCTAAAGAAAAAAAAATCGAAATAATTAAAAATGAATTTTGAAGCTTCAAGGGCTAAGGCCTTAGACAAATTAAATTATTTTGTGGAAAACAATCTCTCAGAATATTCAAAACTGAGAAACTTTGATTATGGACCTGATAATAGGTCTAATATTTCTTGTTTATCTCCATATATTACTCACGGAATTATTAGTGAAAAAGAAGTTATCAAAAAATCTCTTAATAAATTTTCATTTTCTAAAAATGAAAAATTTATTCAAGAAGTATTGTGGCGTACATATTGGAAAGGTTGGTTAGAATTAAGACCCAGTGTTTGGAATGATTTTTTAATTGAATTAAAAAAGATTAAAGAGGATTTTCAGAACAATCAAACTTATAAAAATGCTATTGAGGGAAAAACAAACATTGAGTGCTTTAACTATTGGATCAACGAACTCAAAGAAAATAATTATTTGCATAATCATACAAGAATGTGGTTTGCCAGTATTTGGATTTTTACACTAGATTTACCATGGCAATTAGGGGCAGAATTTTTTATGCAACATCTTTATGACGGAGACGCTGCTTCAAACACTCTTGGATGGAGATGGGTTGCAGGTGTTCAAACACAGGGAAAACATTATTTAGCAAGTGAGTGGAATATCAAAAAATTTACTAATAATAGATTTAGTAATATTAAATTAAATGAAAACGCTCCACCCAAGATTTCTGAAAAAAAATACTCAATTTTAAAACAGGATTTTATTAATCCTGAAAATATTGATCAAAATAATTTGATAATATTTGAGAATAACCTCTGTTTTGAAACAAGTGATTTTCAAAATAATAAATTTAAAAAATTTTATATAATTTCGAATAAAAATGAAAATAGATGCATCAAACTTAGTGAAAAAGTTCTTAAATTTAAGTCTTCACTTATTCAAGACCAGGAAGAAAGATTTAAAAATCAATCTATTGATTGTGAAGTTATAGATATTAGCGAAATTAAAAAGATAGAAAAAGCAGTCGGGTTGTATCCAACTATTGGAGAAAATTTAGATTATTTAAATTCAAATACTTTTAAAATCAATTTCCTTTATAGAGAACTTGATCAAAACTCTTGGCAATATTGTAATAAAGGTTTCTTTAACTTTAAAAATTATATTCCAAAAATTATTTCAACACTTAACTAAAACCATCTAAACATGCCAATAATCCCAGCTGTAGCATAAAAGAATTGTAAAAATAATATTCCTCTATGACCACCTCGATAAGCCCAAATTCCAATTAGAATTGCAGATATAAGTAGTAAGCAAAAACCAAAAAACTCTATACCGATATTCATTGCTACAAATAAAGAATATAAAATTGCCGTAATAACTCCTGCCCACTCAAAAATTTTATTATTCATAAAAGTTTTTTAAAGTTATTATAAAGAATCTTAGAATAATTATTCATATCTGTCATATTATCTTTTGCAGATTGGTTAAATTTTTCTAATGCTCCACCTCCTAATTGATCCTCAAGAGCTTTTTTATATTCTGGTACACATCCCCACTCATTAACTGTCGTATCTTTAATCTCAATATGAAATTGGATGCCATAAGCATAATCTTTATATTTGAATATTTGGTATTTAGTAATTGGAGATGAAGCTAATAAGGTTATGTCTTGATTATTTTCAATTCCTTGAACTTCGTAAGAATGCCACTGCAAGCTTTTAATTTTATCAGGAAATTTTGAAAATAAATTGTCATGATTTTTTTCTGTAGTAAATTTTATATCCATCATCCCAATTTCTGCAGGATTGGACTTCACGACCTTACCTCCTATTACCTCACCTAATAACTGGCAGCCTAAACAAAAACCTAAATAAGGTTTTTTTAAATCAACAACAAATTCTTTAATTCTTTTTTTTTCTTCAACAAGCCAAGGATATTCTTTTTCCATAAAAGTATCCATCGGACCACCCATACAGAACATTCCGTCAAATTTGCTTAGATCATTAGGAATTTTTTCACCTTCATCAAGCTCGATCGTAGTTAGGTTAAGTCCATCAGCTAACATAAGATCTTTTATATAACCTGGATCCTCAATTTTAATGTGCTGCAAAATGATAATATTCAATATCTAATTTTTATCTCAGAATTAATCGTTTAACAATATTTAACTATTTTTTGTATTTATTTTTGAATTTTTCAAAAATTCTATCTTGCAAGTTTTATAAATATATCACCCATTCCAGCATCTAAATTTTCCAATGGTGTGTTATTTCTTAAATCGCAATACCTGCCGGTGACTTGGTGACTTTTGACAAAATCAATCTCGTCTTTATTACAATTCCTTCCATCATGTAATAAACCAATTACAATTCGGTCATTAAGATTATAAACTTGTTTATCATTAATTTTTTTTCCATCGCAGAAATAATCTTTATTAACTCTATTTGGAAAATCATTTTTATTACAAGGATTTTTAATTGTAAAAACAAAAAACTCTTTTATGCCATCTTCAAATTTATATTTCATTTTTTGAACTTTGGAGTACTTCATGATATCACACGAACAAGGAATACAGCATTTATAGTAATTTCCACAAATTTTAACATTAGTTTCACTTTCATTAACAAATAAAAAATCTGGTTCACTATTTGGATCAATTAATGATCCTGAAACGGAACAATATAATTTGTTAAATTCAATAAAATCTTTATAGGTAATTTTTTTATCTATAATATATTTAAAAAATTTGGGACCAGCTGCGTTTCTATTTTGATCAGGAAATATTCTAGACCAATCAGTTATTAACTCTTTATGATAGTTTCTTTCCTCAGCAAACAACTTGAGCTGAAATAATATTAGGATTAAAAATAAAGTTAGATTGAAAATTTTTTTCATTTTTGCTTTATAGTAATTGTTTGATTAAGCTCATTTATATCAATTAATTCTTTTTTTCCATCAGTCCACTTTATTTCAAATTTAAAATTTTTTTCATTTTTTCTAATTCCATAATGTGCCACAGGCTCCATTTGACATAAATAACCTGACCCTGCATCAATAGTTTTTGAATGTTTTCTTTGATTGGATATTAATGTTACAGTGGCGCCTCTTGCTGGTGCACCAAATTTATTTAATGGTTTTATCCTTAAATATTTACTATCTTTTTTAACTTTTGCTTTATACAGAGTTAATGGTTGCTCTTTACTTTCACCACGAGAAACTAATAATTCTAAAATTCCATCATTATCAATGTCTGCAACTGCGGCCCCAGTTCCAAATCCTTCAGCCTCTAAGCCTGTCTCTAATTTTATCTCTTTAAATTTTCCATTATCCTCAATACGAAATAATTTATTTGGTTCCGCTATATTATTCATAAAAACTTCATCATAACCATCATTATCAAAATCTGCGGAAATTATTGTTCTTATCCTTGAAGGTTCATCAAAATCTTTATTTCCTATGTCTTTAAATGAATTATTTTCTAAAACATACGCTCTATGATAACCAAGCCAATTACCACTCAAAATATCCAATCTTCCACGATAATATATATCTGATAAGGTTGTTCCTCTCCCATTTTGGATTACATCATCGACCCTATAATCAAACGCCACATCTTCAAAACTTCCATTATCATTTTTGAAAAGATAATTTGCCCCTCTTTCGTTTGCTGCAAATATATCTGTTCTTTCAGTAAGAATATGTCCTGAAATTACAGCTCTTCCACCAGTAATATTATCAATATTTAATTCCTTTGCTTTATCTTTAATCAAATCATTTTCTACTTCATAAAATCTTGTTGGCCCTCCATAGTTAGCAACGTAAATACCATATTCACCATTTCCCTTTCTATCAACACAAACTACTGATCTACCCGCAGTTAAATTTAAATTTTCTTTATTTTTCTCTAATTCGAATAAATCAAAAAAACTATTTTTCTCCAAATCTAATAATCTGTCTGAATATTTTTTAACTCCACTATATGTATCAGTATTTAAAAAGTAGATTTCTTCAAAGCCGTCTTTATCAATGTCACAAGCAGCAACTCCTATGGTTTTCCTTAAAGAATCTGAAAAAATTTTTTGTTGGTTTATATTTATTAATTTTCCACTCTGAAAAGATAACGCTAAATTTGGAAAACCAAAACCTGTAACTACAAACTCATTATTTCCATCCATATTAAAATCCGTCACAGAAATACCATAGCTAAGTCTTTTTTCATTATTCTCAATAATTTTTGATAGATCCTCAAAAAATTCTGCACGAGCATTATTTGTGAGAATTATGAATAAAAATAAAATTAAGTATTTATAAAAATTTTTTATTTTTTTGATGAACATTTTTTTGAACAATACTTTACTTTTTCCCAATTAAGTCTCCATTTTTTTCTCCATTTGAATGGCCTTTGACATATTGGACAAACCTTAATTGGTAAATTTTCTTTTTTCACTAAATTGTATTTTCTTTAATGAATTTATCTGCAGCTGACAAAATCAATTTTTTTCTATCAGTTTTCATCTTATCAAAAATTCTTACCATCATTGAAAGTCTTGGATTTTTTAAAAAAAACTTTCTATTTCGATCTATAAATCTCCAATAAAGACCATCCATTATATTGCACCAATCACCTCTTTTAAAATCCATCATCTTCATAAAATAACTTGATCCACAAATGTATGGTTTGGTTGCAAATATTCCACCATCGCTAAACAATCCCATTCCATAAACATTTGGAACCATCACCCAATCTGAAGAGTCCACAAACATCTCCATAAACCACTTGTAAACAATATTAGGTTTAATCTCACAAAGGTTCATGATGTTTGATAAAATCATGAGTCTTTCAATATGGTGAGACCATCCATAGTTTAATGCATTCTTAATTGCATAATCCAATGGTGGTAATCCAGTGGTCCCGTCATACCAGGATTTTTTCATTTTACGATTTTGTTTAAAAAAGTTTCCTGTCTCCATTTCATTAGAATAACTTTGATAAATTCCTCTCATAAATTCTCTCCAACCAATTACTTGACGAACGTACCCCTCTAAAGAATTTAGTCTTATTCTTTTATTTTTATGAAAATCTAAAATTTTTTTTATTATAAATTCTGGAGTAATAAGACCTAAATTTACATAAGGGCTTAGTGCGCTATGAAATAAAATATTATCTTTCTGATCAACTGCATCCTCATAATCACCAAATAAATTTGATTTTTCTTTAATAAAGAAATTTAAAAGTTTCAAAACATCGTTATATTCTGTGGCAAACCAGAAATTTTTGGTACTTCCAGGATGATCCTTAAATAATTTTTCAACAATAGGTTTTAGCTTTTTAGTATGAGAAGTTTCATTTATTTTTGGAAATTTTGGAATTGAAATATTTTTCGGTAATTTGTTTCTATTATCCTCATCGAAACTCCATTTACCTCCAGTGGGATTGCCATCAGAACCCATTAATATTCCAGATTTTTTTCTGACATCTTTATAAAAAGTTGCCATAAATGGTTTTTTAGATTTAGATAAATATTTTTTAAAATCCTCTCTTGAATTTAAAAACATTGGTGTCTGGATAATATTCCATTTTATTTTTTCTTTATTGGTAAATTGATTTATTTTTTTTTCAAAAAACTTATCTTCAACTTCAAAACTGGATATTTCCTTAATTTTTTTTGAGTTAATTACTTTTTTAAGCTTTTTAAAATAACTATCTTTGAATTCTTTATCCTCTATTTTAGAGTATTCAATTTTAAATTTATCTTTTTTAAGCACGTCTGCATGGGATCGCATTGATGATAAAAATAGAAGAATTTTTTGTTTATGATGTTTTTCATAAGTACATAACTCGTAATCTTCAGCCATGAAAAAAAGGTGGTCTTTTTTGAAGCGGTCTAAGTATTTTGATGGAAATAATTGATTGCCCAGTATAAAAAATAACTTCATAATTAAATATAACTAATTAAATTTTTTATGTCAGAAAAATATCTTATTTTTGGTGCGACAGGTTCAATCGGATCGAGCTTAGCAGAAGAATTAGTAAATTCTGGAAATAATGTTCATTTAGTGGGTAGAGATGAAAATGAAGTTAGAAATATTTCGGAGAAATTAGGGTGTTCTTTTACTATCGCAGATGTTTTGGAAGAGGGATTTATAGAAAAAGTTAAAAATGATATTTCTGAAGTAAAAGGCGTTGCTTATTGTGTTGGCTCAATTGATTTAAAACCTTTTAGAATGGTAACAGAGCAAGATTTCATAAATTGTATGAAATTAAATCTTTACTCTGCTGTTGAAATTATAAAAGGATACCAGGAAAGTTTAAAGAAGAATAAGGGCTCAATCGTTTTATTTTCAACTGTTGCTGCTCAAAGAGGATTTACCAATCACGCAATTATTGCATCAACAAAAGCAGCTGTGGAAGGTTTAACAGTTTCACTTGCAGCTGAATTTGCTCCCAATATAAGAGTTAATTGTATTGCACCAAGCTTAACAAATTCAAAAATTGCTGAACCCATGTTAAAAAATAAAGCGCTGGCAGATGGAATTGCAAAGGCTCATCCTTTAAAAAGATTGGGTGAAGGAAAAGATTCCGCATCATTAGCTAAATTTTTAATCACCGAAGATAGCTCATGGATAACAGGGCAAATTATTGCAGTAGATGGCGGAAGATCAAAGCTTTCGTAAAGTGAAAAAACTTTTTTTTTTAATCATATTTTTTCTATTCAATTCAGAAAATTCATTTGCTCAAAATTTAAAGTTTGAAAAATTAGTTGTTCTTAACGACCCATGGGGTTCATCTTTTTTAAATAATAAAGAATTAATTATTACTGAAAAAAGTGGAAAAATAAAGATTATAGATATAATCCAAAAAAAAGCAGTTGAAGTTAATCATGACCTAAATTTTTTAGAACATGGACAGGGCGGTCTTTTAGATATTTTATCTAAAGATAATTATATTTACATTTCATACACTGAAAATAGAGGAAATAGGAAAACAAGTACCTCTATTGCAAAAGCAATTTTTAATAAAAAAAAATTAAATTTTAAAAATATTTTTCAAGCAGAACCTCCTATTGACTCTGGTTATCATTTTGGTTCAAGGTTAGCGATTAAAGATAATTACTTATTTGCCTCTGCTGGTGAAAGAGGTAAAGGCATGATTGCCCAGGACCCCTCAAAACATCCTGGGAGTATCATAAGAATTAATCTTGATGGAAGTATTCCAAAGGACAATCCTAAATTTGTAGATAAGCCAGATTGGCTACCTGAAATTTATCAAATAGGTATAAGAAATCCACAAGGTCTAACTTTATCATCATATGATGGTAAAATTTATATGAGTAACCATGGTGCCAAAGGTGGTGATTGGTTTGGTGAAGTAAAAAAAGGTGAAAATTATGGTTGGAAAATATTAGGTTGGGGAGGAAAAAATTATTCTGGCTTTCCGATTGGTCCAAAGTGGAAACCTGGCTTTACAAAAGCAATCCAATATTGGGTACCTTCAATTGCAACTAGTGCAATTACAATTTATGAAGGAAAAGAATTTGATGAGTGGAATGGTCATGCTTTAATTACATCATTAAAAGATCAATCCCTAAGAAAACTAATCTTCAATGATTTGTCCAAAATAAAAGAAGATGTAATTTTTAAAGATGAAATAGGAAGAATTAGAGATATACAAGTTCATCCAAAAAATGGGAAAATTTACTTTTTAGCAGGTGATAACCTTTGGCTGATGGAGAAAGCTAAATAAATCCTAGTGATTATTGATTTCGTATAAGTGGATAAACCTTTGGATTTAGATATTTGACATTAGTCAATAATATTAACACTAAAGTTATCAAACCAATGGATAAACCAAGATAAATCAAAACCTTAAGATCAAACTTCCAGAATAATTCAAATATATCTTCAATAATAAATTTTGAACCAACTACAGCAAAAAAAACTGCAATCATTATTACAGACATAAAAATAATCATAAATTCAATTAGCGAAGAAAAAATAATCTCTTTTCTTGAAAAGCCCAAAATTTTAAAAACTAAATTTTGATATTCTCTTACTTTTCCTTGGACCATAATTGCACTTGATATTACAATTAAACCAATAACAATGGTGACTGTTGATATGACGATGACTGCTATGAAAACTTTATTTAATATATTTGTTACTTTATTTAAATAATCAGCAATTTTAATCATTGATAAACTAGGCAAAATTTCAAGCATTTTTGTCTCATCAAATTTATTTAAACTATAGAACTTTGTGGTTGCTAAATATTCATAAGGAATATTTTTTGCAAAATCAGGATTAAAGAGCATTGCAAAATTTATATTAAGATCTCTATAATCAACTTGTCTAAAGTTGACTATTTCACCATCAATTTCTCTACCATAGATATTTAAAGTAAATATATCCCCTAATTTAATATTAAAATCTTTTGCAACCTTAGCATCCAATGATATCTGAAGTTGGTTTGGCTTAGACAAATCCCACCACTTACCATCAATAATTAGATTATCCTCAGGAACTTTTTTTGTCCAAGATGATCTACGTTCACTGCCTATAACCCAATAACTATCATTTTCAGGTGTGATATATGTATTTGGATTTACACCATTTATCTTTACTATTCCTGAAGATACCATCGGCACAATTTCAATATTTGCATCAGGATCCATTGATAAAATTCTTTGTTTAAACTTTTCACGCTCTCCATTTTGAATACCCACAAAAAAATAATCAGGAGCAATGTCAGGTATTGATTTTGCTATCTCTCTTTTAAAGTTAGTTCCAACTAATGCCAAGGTCAAAAGTAATGTAACACCCAGGCCTAAAGACATAATTGTTATAGGTGTAATACTTTTTGATTGTGTAATATTTTTTATAGATACTTTTAGAGGAATACTCGAATTAAATTTTAACTTTTTTAAAGAAAATATAATTAACTTTGAAAGTAGAAAAAAGATAATCAAACAAATAAAAAATGCCCCAAAATACCCTAGACTATAAGCAAGATTTTCTGACCTGTAAGTAAATATTAAAATCAAAATCGATAGCATAATAATACTCATACCAATTAATTTTTTTGAGTAATAAAATTGTAAGTTCTGGAATACATTTCTAAATAAACTTGAAGCTTTGACTTGATCGATAGAACTAATTGTAGGAATTGAAAAAATTACCAAAACTAATAAACCTATTAAAAATATTTTTAAAAAATTAAAAAAAGAAAAAAATAAATTTATGTTAAGTCCAAAGCTACTTGACAAATATTTATCTGCTAATGGCACAATTAATAGACTACTTAGATACGCCGAAATAGTAATTATAAATAATAATATTACTAATTGGAGATAATAAAGTTTTTTAATATTACCAGAAAAAAAACCTAGTGCCTTTCTTACTGCTATAGACAAGTTATTTTGATTTATGAAGGACAAAAGGGTATTAGCAATTCCAATACCAGCGATTAGCATCGCACTTATTGAGACAAGAGATAAAAATTGTGAAAAGTTACCAATTACTCTTTTCAATCCACTTGCTGCATTTTCAGGATATCTAATTTTTACCTTTTGATCATCTTTAAAAATACTTTCAATTTTTTTTATAATTATTTCTGGGTCATCATTGTTATTAAATTTTACTTTGTACTCATAATTTAAAAAATTTCCTATTCCGTTAAGTTTTAAAATTTCTAATGTTTTTTTACCTGTTAAAACCCAATCTCCAAAAGTCACAAATCCACTAACATCTGGAACAGATCTTATCTTACCAATAACGAGAAATTCTTGATCTTGAATTTTTACAATTTCATTTGTTTTGATATCTAAACTTTTTGATAAACTCTCATTAATTAAAATTGTATAAGGTTCAATTTGCATTCTTTCATAAGCATCAGCAGGTTCATAAGTTAACTCACCATATAAAGGATATTTTTGATCAACTGTTTTTATTCTGGTGAATAAAGATTTATTTTTTTTTCGATTTGTTGTCGAAAGCATTGTGCTGAATTCAACCATCTCTGATATAGTTGTAAACTCCTTAACTTTATTTAATAAATCTATATTTCCTTGATTTCTATTATAATCAATTTCTACGTCTCCACCTAAAAGCTCTTTAGCATTTTCTTTGAGTTCTTTTTTTAAACTATCCTCAATAGTAAATATTGCACTTAATATAAAAAGACTTATGAACAGAGTGACAATTATACTTGAGATTTTTTTATAATTCCTTTTTAAATCTCTTAGAGCATATATTAGGATAAACTTGTATTGATAAAAATTATTTAATTTTTCCATCTTTAATTTTAATTTTTCTGGTTGCCTGATTGGCAAGTTTTAGGTCGTGTGTAACCATAATTAATGCGGAGCCTTCCTCTTTAACATATCTGAATAAAATTTTAGAAATCATATCGGAATTTTCTGTATCTAAATTTCCTGTAGGTTCATCAGCTAGAATTAGCTCTGGCTTCATAGCAATAGCTCTCGCGATAGCGACACGCTGTTGTTCTCCTCCAGATAACTGACTGGGTAAATTATTTAGTCGATGTTTTAAGCCAAATCTGTCTAAAAGAGATTTTCCTTCTTTCTCAGGATTTTTGAATTTATTCAATTCAAGAATTAAGGTTACATTTTCTAGGGCTGTATAATTTGGAATTAAATAAAAAGACTGAAAAATTATACCAATATTTTTTTTTCTAATTTTTGATACTTCGTCCTCACTCAATTTTGTAATTTCATGGTCTTGAAAGTATATCTTGCCTGAAGTTGGACGCTCTAAACCGCCAATTAACATGATTAAACTTGTTTTTCCTGAACCACTTTCACCTACTATTGAAATAGTTTCTTTTTTTTTTGTGGTCAAATTTATATCTTTTAAAACACTGATATTATCTTTACCAGTTTGGTATTTAAGATTTATTTTTTTTAATTTAAGAAGAGTACTCATGAGCAAAAGTTTTATTATTAAAATTATTATTATCTGTCTACTAACCATTAATGTATATGCAATCGAAAAAATTGTATTATTTGGTGATAGTTTAATGGCTGGTTATGGTTTATCTGATGACAATAGTTTACCAGTGGTTTTAGAAGAGAATTTAGAAGCAAAAGGTTACAATATTGAGATTGTTGATGGCAGTGTTTCTGGTAGTACATCGTCAGGAGGATTAAATAGAGCTGATTGGACTTTAACAGAGCCAGATATAGATCTAATAATTTTGTGCTTAGGCGCCAATGACATGTTAAGAGGCATCCAGCCAAAAGAAACTAAAAGTAATTTAGAAAAAATTATTAAAATTGCACAAGATAAAAATATTGAAATTATTCTTGCCGGAATGATTGCACCAACCTCACATGGTTTCACTTATAAAAAAAAATTTGATAAAATTTTTCCTGATTTAGCAAAAAAATTTAAAATAGAACTTATTCCTTTTTTACTTGAAGGAGTGGCTATGAAACCTGAGTTTAATCTAAGTGATGGTATACATCCAAATGAAAAGGGCACAAAAATAATTAGTAGAACGTTAGAAAATATAATTATAAAATCTCACAATTAAAAAAAATAAATTATATTTAATTATCTAGGATTTTCTTTTTAGCCTTTTTAAATTCTTCTTCAGTTAAAACACCATCTTTAAGGAGTTGATTTAATTTATCCAATTCATCTGTTAACTTATCATTATTATCAGATAAGTTGTCTTCATAGTCCTGATCTTCTAAGCTCTCATTGGATTTATTTTCTCTTTTAGCCTCAAAGCCTTTCATGATAGCTGTTCCACCCAAGTAAAGGACAAATGCTAAAATTGGTATCGCTAATCCAAAAAAAATTATTTTTTCCACAATTTAATCCTCATCATCTTCTCGCCAATTTTTTTCATACATCAACCATGCAGCATAAACTACTGAAAATGTTCCAACTATCATACCATAATCAAATCCAGTTTGTTTATCATATAAATACCAGCCTAATTGTGTCGCGCCAATTGGCGGAACTGTCAGTATTAGCATAAGAATTGCAATTCTATACGGGTATTTAGGTTTTTTCATAACCTATCTTATCAAAAAAAATTTATTGAATTAAATATTATGCTTGCGATCTTTTGAAACAGTCGATCGTATTTTTTAGCAAGCATGCGATTGTCATTGGACCAACTCCGCCTGGAACAGGCGTGAGTGCTTTGGCATTTTTTGAAACTTCATCAAATGCAACATCGCCAACAATACCTTTTTCAGTTTTATTAATTCCAACATCGATCACTATTGTATCTTTTTTAACCCAATCACCTTTTACTAGCTCAGGAATACCAACAGCTGCAATAATAATATCAGCTTCTAGACACTCTGCTTTTAAATCTTTTGTTTTAGAATGTGTTATTGTAACAGTACAATTTTCTTTTAGTAAAAGTTGAGTCATGGGTTTACCATTTAAGTTGGATCGACCAACTACAACTGCTTTTTTACCATTTAAGTTAGGTTCTATCTTTTTGATTAACAAATAACATCCTAATGGTGTACATGGAACGGAACTCTCATATCCTGATGAAAGATTTCCAACATTCATTGGATGAAATCCATCTACATCTTTTGATGGATCAATCGCTTCAATAATTTTTTGTTTATCAATATGTTTTGGTAATGGTAGTTGAACTAAAATACCTGACACAGAATTATCTTTATTTAGTTCATCTATCTTCTCTAAAATAACTTTTTCTTCAACGCTATCTGGATATTTAATCACATCAGATTTAAGTCCAACTTCGGTAGCAGATTTTTCTTTGTTTCGAACATAAATCTGACTAGGGGTTAAATCCCCAATCAGAATTACTGTTAAACCTGGAGCTTTATTATACTTATTTTTAAGATCAGATACCTCTTTTTTAAGCTGTTCTCTTAATAATGCTGCTTCTTTTTTTCCATCAATTAAAATCATAAATCTTAGAATATCATTGGTGCGATGTAGAGCTTCATACACATTTCTATGAACCAAATCAATAGCAGTAAAATAATTGGAGAAATATCTAATGCACCCAAATTTGGTAAAAATCGTCTTATTCTTCTTAAAAATGGTTCTGTTAATCTGTAGGTAAAATCTAAAACTGCATAAACAAATCTATTTTGAGTGTTTAATACATTAAAAGCGATTAACCAGCTGATAATAACATTGGCAATCACTACATACGAATAAAGTTTTAATAATTGTAAAACCAAATAAAAGATAGCAATCATTTTTTTTCAATATAAATCGAAGAACTCGGAAATGCGAAAGAGGCCTTGTTGTTTTCAACAATTTGTTTTATTGCAATTGCAAGTTTCTCTTTTACTGAAAGCCACTCGTTCCAACTATCTGATTTTGTGAAACAACGCACATACATGTCTATAGAACTATCTGAAAACTTATCGACCCTAACTGCAATTCCTATATTGGTGTCAAAATCGTCACTTTTTTTTATATAATCTTCAATTTGATCTCTAATATTTTTTAATTGATCGACTGAGGTGTCATATTGGAGAGTAATAATCCAACTAATTAACCAGTTTGAAGTTTCACTCACATTTACTACAGCATTTTCTGCAAATTGGAAATTTGGAATTATTGCTAATGATTTATCAAATTTTCTGATTGTTGTTGATCGAAAACCAATTTTTTCAACAATACCCTCAATTATTCCATCAACTAAAATCCAATCACCAATTTTAAATCTTTTTTCAACTAATACCAAAATTCCAGAGATTAAATTTTTAAACAAATCTTGTGCACCCAATGCAACTGCTACTCCAAACAATCCTAAACCTGCAATAATTGGTCCAATCTTTATTCCCCATAATTCTAAGACTGCTGCAAGCCCTAATATGAATATCAAAATCTTTAAAGATTTAATAATCCATCCGATGAGTTCTCTTGTTAATAGTTTATCAAGACCACTTAAGATATATGAGACTGGTTCTATAATCTGATGAATAACCCAAAAAATTAATATGGTTATTAGAGTTCTATTTATAGTATCGACAATTTCTCTACCTTCCATTGAAAACGTCATGTAGTAACTTGCTATAAAAAAACCTAAAACAATTGGTAAAAATCGTGCAGGACCAACTAAAGATTTTACAAAAGTGTCATCCAACTTATTTGTTGTTCTTTTTGAGATAATTTCTAATTTTTTGATAACAAGTTTACTAATCAAACCCCTAAAGATTAAAAATATTAAAAAAATTCCAAGTCCAATTAATATTTGAAAAATATCAACACCCAAAATACCTTTGTTCCATACTGATAAAAATATTTCAGAAAAATTATTAAATAATTCCATAGTTAAATTTTATATAACAAAAACTCTTCTTCTCCAGGATTAAAAAGAAATATTTTTTTCCATTTAATTTCATTCAATATAGATGAAGTTTTCTCACCAATACATGACAAATTTGTATTCATCCATAAGCTTTCAAATTGATAATTTTTAACAAAACTCAAAAAACTTTGAGCACTGTTCTGTGAGTAAATATAAACCATATCAGGCATATTCAATTTTAAATCTTTTACGAAACTTTCATTGAATTTTTGATTATGTTTTACCCTGTAATTAATCACCCTTTTTATTCCATAACCCTCTTTCATTAGTTGTTGATCTAGATCAACAGATATAATTTCTCCGCTGATATAAAGTAAATTTTTACTTTTTGTCTCGTAAGATTGCAAAATTAACTCTTTTAAATTAGAGACATTACCCTCCGCGGCAATTGTATTTTGGAATCCTAAAGATCTAGCCTTTTTTTCAGTAAAGTTACCAACACAAAAACATTTTATCTTTTTATCTATATTGTTTTGATCTAAATATTTCACAGCATTTGCACTGGTAAAAATAATTCCCCCATAGTCAGAAAATTTAATTTCCTCATAATTAACCTTTTCAATATTAATCAGTGGAATGTGAGAAACTTGATGACCTAATGATTTAAATTTTAAAATCATCTCTGAACAATCCTCTAGTGGTCTTGTTAATAAAATATGCATATCATTTTTTGTAAGAATTATTTGATTTAATTTTTAAATTTTGTCCTATTTGTCTACCAATTTCTTTGAATTTATCAATCCTGTCAGATTTCTTTTCATAAAATCTTTGGGAGCCGTCTAGTGAAAAAAGTTCTGCCTCAACTACAATTGTCTCTCCCTTTATTTTTGAATAAACACCTATTGCAGTTTCACAATCCCCTTCCAAAACTTTAAGAACGTTTCTCTCTGCATGAGCTCTTTTATAAGTTTCTTCATGATTTACTTTTTTTAAAATTGAAATAACTTCTTTATCTTTTTCACGGCATTGGAGTGCGATTATGCCTTGTCCGGCGCTTGGTATAATTTCTTGTGCTGAAAAAATTTCTGCTATTTCATTTTCAAGATTTAAATTTTTTATCCCTGCATAAGACAAAATTATTGCATCATAATTTCCATCTTTTAATTTTTTAATTCGTGTATCCACATTTCCTCTAATTATTTTACATGTTAGATCAGATCTTAATTTCTTAATTTGAAATTCTCTTCTAAATGAAGATGTTCCTACAATTGATTTCAACTTAAGATCATTAAATTTTTTTTTATCATTGGTTATCAAAATTTCTCTCGGGTCGTTTCTCTTTAAAAAAGAGTCTGTTTTAAGACCACTAGTTTCTATTACTGGCATATCTTTTAATGCGTGAACTGCAATATCGATAGTTTTATTCTCTAACTCTTTTTCAATTTCGGTCGAGAATAGTCCTTTGCCACCTATATCAGACAATCTAGTATTTTGAACCTGATCACCTTTTGTTGTTATAGATTTAATTTCTATATCATTTGTATCTAAAGTAGTTTTTTTAACTATTTGTTCTTTAGCTTTTTGAGCATACAGCAATGCTAATTTACTACCTCTTGAACCAATAATAATTTTTTTAGTCATAAATAAATTTATTTCTTTCTTGTATTGGAAATGTACAATTATTAAAAACTATTTGTATGAGTAAAAAACCCTTAATTCTTGGAATTGAAACTAGTTGTGATGAAACAGCTGCCTCAGTAATAACTGAGAATGACCAAGGGAAACCGATAATTTTATCAAACATTGTTTCTAGCCAAACTGATGTCCACAAAGAATTTGGAGGTGTAGTTCCAGAGTTGGCAGCCAGATCTCATATCGAAAAAATAGATTTAATCGTGAAAAAAGCTTTGGATGATAGTGGAATAAAAATTAAAGAAATTGATGCGGTAGCTTCGACTGCAGGTCCTGGTCTAATCGTTTGTTTATCAGTAGGTTTAAGTTTTGGAAAAGCTTTTGCCTCTTCAATAAATAAGCCATTTATAGCTGTAAATCATTTAGAAGGACATGCATTGAGCCCAAAATTATTTTCAAACTTAAGTTATCCTTACCTCTTACTATTAATTTCAGGTGGCCATTCACAATATTTAAACGTTCAAAGTCTTGGAAAATATAAAAGGCTAGGAACAACGATTGACGATGCACTAGGTGAGGCTTTTGATAAAACTGCAAAACTTTTAGGAATAGAATTTCCTGGAGGGCCCCAAATCGAGCTTATGGCAGAAAAAGGTGATCCAGATTCTTATGATTTGCCTAAACCTATTTTCAATAAGGGTGGTTGTAATTTGTCATTTGCTGGTCTTAAGACTGCAATCCTTAAGATAAGTAAAACAATTAAAACAGAGCAAGATAAATTTAATTTGGCAGCTTCTTTTCAAAAAACAATCGAAGAAATATTAAAAAAAAAAACACAAGTTGCTTTTAGTGAATTTGAAAAAGAAAATTATCTAAAAGAAAAAACTTTTGTTGTTGCTGGGGGTGTTGCTGCTAATAAAAAGATAAGAACAATGCTACTAAATTTATGTAAAGAAAATGATTATAAAGGTATTTTTCCACCAATAGAAATATGTGGGGATAACGCTGCAATGATAGCAATGGTAGGTTTAGAAAAATACAAATTAAAACAATTTAATAAATTAGATCACCCAGCAAAACCGAGGTGGCCTTTAGATGAAAAAGCATTATTTTTAAAAGGTGCTGGAGTTAAACTTTAATGCAATATTGGTTACTTAAATCAGAGCCAGACGTATGGTCAATTGATCAACAAAAGAAAGCTGGCTTTAAAGGAGCTCCATGGGATGGAGTAAGAAATTATCAAGCTGCCAAAAATTTAAAATCAATGAAAAAGGGAGATCAATGTTTTTTCTATCATTCAAACATTGGAAAAGAAATTGTTGGTATTGTTGAAGTTATCAAAGAAGCATATTTAGACAAGACAGATAAATCTGGTCGATTTGTTGCTGTAACAGTGAAGTTTCTAAAAAAATTAAATAAGTCAGTAAGTCTCGAGGATATTAAGAAAAACAAGCAATTAAGCCATTTATCACTGATTAGACAAAGCAGACTATCTGTAATGCCAATAGATTCTAAAAGCTGGAAAATTTTAAATAACATGGGTAAGATTTAGAAATAATATTTATGCCTAAAAAAAAGAAAAAATCTAAATCAAGAAAAAAGGCCTCAAAAAAAAAGAAGGTTAAAAAAAGAAAAAAAATTCTAAAAAGAAAAAAAAATATTAAAATTAATAATAAAAAAGTTAAAATTAATAATGAAGGTTCAACACAAGAATTAATTTTTAAAACAAAACCAGAGTGGGTGAAAAGTGGTTTAATTAATAAATCTCAATATCAAAATAAATATACCGACTCTATCAAAAATAATAATGCTTTTTGGAAAAAAGAAGGAAAAAGAATTACATGGATAAAACCATATAAAAAAATTAAAGATGTCAAATATAGTAAAGATGAAGTTAAAATAAAATGGTTTGAAGATGGAACTTTAAATGCCTCTGCTAATTGTATTGATCGACATTTAAAAGATAAAAAAGATAAAACAGCTATAATTTGGGTGGGTGATGACCCCAAAGATACTCAAAAAATTTCTTATAAACAACTTCATCAAAAAGTTTCAAAAGCAGCTAATGGTCTAAAAAAATTAGGAATACAAAAAGGAGACAGAGTAACAATATATTTAACGATGATACCCGAGCTGGCTGTTTTGATGTTAGCTTGTGCAAGAATAGGAGCCATACATTCTATAATTTTTGGCGGGTTTTCAGCAGAGTCTATTTCTGGAAGAGTAAATGATTGCAAATCAGAATACATCATCACCGCTGATGAGGGTGTTAGAGGTGGAAAAACAATTCCATTGAAAGCAACAACCGATGAAGCCCTAAGTAATTGTCCTGATGTTAAAAAATGTATTGTTGTTAAAAGAACAGGAAATTATGTTTATTGGGATGACGACAGAGATGTTTGGTATCATGATCTAATTAAAGATGTCCCAAGTCATTGTGAACCTGAGGAAATGAATGCGGAAGATCCTTTATTTATTCTTTATACGTCTGGATCTACAGGTAAACCGAAAGGTGTACTACATACAACGGGCGGGTATATGGTTTATGCTTCCATGACTCATCAATACATATTTAACTATAAGCCTAAAGATATTTATTGGTGTACTGCAGATATAGGTTGGGTAACAGGTCATAGTTATATCATTTATGGTCCCTTATCTAACGGAGCTACTACAATAATGTTTGAGGGAGTACCAAATTATCCAGATAGCTCAAGATGGTGGCAGATTGTTGATAAATATAAAGTTAATACTTTTTATACTGCTCCAACAGCTATCAGAGCCCTTATGCGAGAGGGTGATGATCCAGTAAATAAAACTTCTCGAAAATCTTTAAAATTATTGGGTACAGTCGGAGAGCCTATAAATCCAGAGGCTTGGATGTGGTATTACAAAATAGTTGGTAACTCAAAGTGTCCAATCGTAGATACCTGGTGGCAAACCGAAACAGGCGGAATTTTAATTGCGCCTCAAACAGGAGCTATACCTTTAAAACCTGGATCAGCAACAAAACCTTTTTATGGAATTAAACCTGTTCTTGTCGATAAAGATGGAAAAGAAATTAAAGGTGCAGGAGAAGGAAGACTTTGTATAGCTCAGTCTTGGCCAGGCCAAATGAGAACTGTTTATGGCGATCATCAAAGATTTATTGATACTTACTTTTCTCAATTTGATGGAAAATACTTTACTGGGGATGGGTGCAGACGAGACAAAGATGGATATTACTGGATCACTGGACGAGTAGATGATGTAATTATTGTATCAGGACACAACTTGGGTACTGCTGAAATTGAAAGTGCTTTTGTAGCTCATCCTAAAGTTGCTGAGGCTGCTGTGGTTGGTTATCCACATGACATTAAAGGAAATGGATTATATTGCTATGTAACTCTAAATGCAGGTGAAACCGAAACAGGTGATCTTGAAAGAGAACTTAAGTTATGGGTTAGAAAACAAATAGGTCCACTAGCAACTCCTGACTTGATTCATTTTACCCCTGGACTTCCAAAAACAAGATCTGGAAAAATAATGAGAAGAATTCTTAGAAAGATTGCCGCTAATGAGCATGGTCAACTAGGTGATACTACTACTTTAGCTGATCCAAGTGTTGTTGATAGTTTAGTTGACAATAGAAAAAATATTTAAAAACCCAATCTCTCTATAAATTCTTTTTTAACAACACCCCATTTGAGAATTACTGAGTTCAAAACTATTTTACGATCTAAAGTCTTTAATTCTTCTGCAATTGGAGCCCACTTGTACAAAGATAAAGCACTAGGATTAAATGGAAGATCATTATGATAGGTTTCCCAATTTATTTTCTCGAATCTTTCATCAAAATCTTTTTTTGTATTTTCAATTATATCTAAAGGCATTTTATTTGAAATTTCATCATCAAGGATTTTAAAAAAAATTTCTTTAGCCTTATTAGTGTCCTCATATTGTGTCACCGCTTTTAAATAAGAGAAAGTGAAAAAAGTAAGATCTTGTAAAGCTACTGCGTAAATATTCCACTTAGCTAGATTTACTGACTTCATAAATTCATCATTTTCGAAATGAAGAACATATCTAGTTCCCATTCTAGTCTTTAAATAACCATACAATGTAACTTGGGATACCCAAGCTGATTTAGATTGTATAAATTCCTCCAATTCGTCTAATGATTTAATTTTTTTCTTCGGAACAAACGCCTTGAAAAGCGCAAATAGATATATTTTAAAATCTCTCCAGGTAAGATCTTTCCAGGTAAGTTTATATTTTCCCATAAAATATGCTGTTTTTCATATTTATATCCCAAAAAGGTTGTTAATTAGAGCAATTTTAACACTTTAAATCTTCTTCATAATGGTTATGGTTTTCGCCAGTTATAACTAAAAAGAGAGAGGTATAAATGTCAAAACAAGAACAACACTGGGAAAAATCCAGAGGTTTGCTATTCATGACACTAGCAATCTGGTTTGTATTCTCAATTGGCATCTTCCTATTTGGAGCTGAAATGAACGAAGTTACTGGTCCGTTTGGTTACCCGTTAACTTATTGGTTCACTTGTCAGGGTTCTCTTGGAATATTTGTAATACTAATTTTTTGGTTTGCAAATAGACAGGAAAAAATTGATGAAGAGTTTGGCTTTTCAGAAAGAGGGGATGACTAATGATGAAAGGTAATTTTATAGACAATTTGCCTAAGGTTTATGGAATCTATACAGGTGGTTTTTTAGCTTTCATAATCATTATGTCAATTGCCGAGCAGATGGGTATGACAGCAAAAACAATTGGTATTTGTTTCGTTGCTTTTACTGTGGCCATCTATGCTATAATTGGTTATCTATCACGAACAGCTCAAGCTGATGCGTATTACGTAGCTGGAAGACAAGTACCAACCGTGTTCAACGGAATGGCAACTGCAGCAGACTGGATGTCTGGTGCATCATTCGTTGCAATGGCTGGTGGTATTTATTTTAAAGGTTACGGCTATATGGCGCTGCTTGTAGGTTGGACTGGTGGATATGTATTAGTCGCATCTTTATTAGCACCATACCTAAGAAAATTTGGCTGTTACACAGTTCCAGATTTCATTGGTACAAGATATGGTGGTAATCTAACAAGGTTTCTTGCAGTAGTGGTTTTAACTGTTGCTTCATTTACCTATGTGACTGCTCAAATTAACGCTACAGGTACAATAGCATCTGTTGCACTTGATATTCCATTTCAATACGCTGTATATGTTGGTTTAGTAAGTATCTTACTATGTTCAATGCTAGGTGGTATGAGAGGAGTAACTTGGACACAGGTTGCACAATACATTGTACTAATCATAGCTTACTTATTACCAGTATTCTGGATCAGTAACAAAATGGGTGCGGGTTTTTTCCCACACTTCATGTTAGCTGATGAAGTTTCAAGAATTGCTGAATTAGAAGCTCAGTTTGGTTTTGTAAAAAACTCTGCTGAAAATCTAAAAGAAGTGCCAAAAGGTTTGGCTGGAATAACTAAAGCTCACTCAGCGGTGAATGCAACGCCTTGGGCGTTTATTTCATTAGCACTAGCAATGATGATGGGAACAGCTTCATTGCCTCACGTGATGATGAGATATTTCACTACGCCAAGTGTAAAAGCAGCTAGAAAATCAGTAGGTTGGTCTTTATTCTTTATCTTCCTACTTTATTCTTCTGCTCCAATGTTAGCGACACTATCTAAGTTGTCATTGATTGATCCATCACTACCGACAGGTATTATTGGTAAATCAATTTCAGAAGTTCAATCGATAGATTGGTATCAAAACTGGAACCAAGCAAACTTAATGTTTGTAAGCGACTTTAACGGAAATGGAACTCTTGAATTAAATGAGTTTTTCATGGGTGGTAAAGCCGTTGTGTTAGCAACACCAGAAATTGCTGGATTACCATATGTAATTTCAGGTCTAGTTGCTGCTGGTGGTATGGCAGCTGCCATGTCAACAGCCGATGGTTTGATTCTAGCAATTGCAAATGCAATCTCACACGATGTTTACTATAAAATCATCGATCCAAAAGCTGAGACTGCAAAACGACTAGTTGTTGCAAGGGTACTACTTGTAGTAATTGGTTTTGCTGGAGCAACTATTGCAGCAATGGAAATCCAGGGTATCTTAGGTTCAGTTATCTGGGCTTTTGACTTTGCGATGTCTGGATTGTTCTTCCCACTTGTACTAGGTGTATGGTGGAAGAGAGCTAACAGAGAAGGTGCTATAGCTGGTATGGCTTTAGGATTAATTTCCGGTGCTGGTTACCTAATATGGGTAAGAAACGGCGGAAGTGGATTCTTAGGTATTACGCAGTTAACGTTTGGTATCTTTGGTTCAGCTGTCAGCTTAGTAGCAATGGTAGTTGTAAGTTTAATGACTTCAGCGCCAAGCGCTGCTACGCAGAGAATGGTTGATGAGGTTCGTGTACCATCAGGTAAATCGATCCTTGGCAAACAACACTAAATAATTATTTCAAGGGGCGATTAATTTCGCCCCTTTTAATCAACGTCTTTTTCCAATATAAATTCTTAGATGTCAGCTAATTTTCACCCAATGGTGTACATTATTGATTACATACTTGGAGTAATAATGTGGACATTAATTGGCAGGGTTGCGATGAATATTTTTCAAAAAGAGGACTCTCAATTTTTTTTTATGAAAGTATTCGTAAAATTTACCAATCCATTATTACGAATTTTTAAACCAATTACGCCCGAATTTATTATTCAACCAATAGTTCCACTATATGTTGCTTGGTTTTTCTTTATGATAAGATTTTATTTAATGCCATGGATTTTGGGATATTCTGTCATGGGAATGTTATCTTTTCCTTTGGAAAGTGAAATTTCGAGACAAATTTATCAATTTTTTAATTCAATTAAATTTTAAAAATTGGTACTAGTAATTTAGTTATCAATGAAAAAAATACAAATATCACCATCAATTTTATCTGCTGATTTTAGTCAATTAGGAAACGAAATAAAACGTTTAGAAGATGCTGGGGCTGATATGATCCATGTAGATGTAATGGATGGGCATTTTGTTCCAAATTTAACCATCGGACCTCCAGTTATAAAAGCATTAAAAAAAAAATCATCAATGATATTTGATGTCCATTTAATGATTTCTCCAGTACACAAATATATCGATGCATATTCTGATGCAGGTGCAGATATTATTACTATTCATCCAGAAGCTACAGACGATCTAAGTTCATCTATTTCAAAGATAAAACAATTAAATAAAAAGGTCGGAGTATCTTTAAATCCTGAAACTAAAGTTGATGTAATTAGAGAACACTTGAACAAAATTGATTTAGTTTTAATAATGAGTGTTAACCCCGGTTTTGGTGGTCAAAAATTTATGCCAGAAGTTTTAGTAAAAATTAAAGAGCTAAAAGAAATACAGAAAACTCAAAATTTCAATTTTGATATTGAAATTGATGGAGGTATTAATTTTGACAATTCAAAAGAGGTAATAGAAGCAGGAGCAAATATACTCGTTTCTGGAACAACAATTTTTAAAAGTAATAATGGAGATATAAAAAAGAATATTGAATTATTAAAATCAAAATAATTTCATGATTTACATAAATCGGTTTTTTTTTAATATTTTCGATAAAATAAGAGAATTATATTTAAATTCTAGTCTGTACGATAAAAAAATTTCGAAAACTTATTATCAAAATTTGATTTATAAGCCTAGCCCTCATTTACTTTCATCCTTAATTAAATATCAAAAAAAAAAATTTAGGATTGAAGATTTTGCATTAAATGAAATTTGGGATAATAAAGAAATAACCAAAAAAAACTTAAGAAAACTTAATAATTTTTATTGGCTTTTTAGTTTAGATCTTAAGTCTTCAAAAAAAAATACCCAATCAGTTATAAAAAACTGGATGACTTTAAATCATAAATACAATGCAAAAAGTTGGAATTTCGATTTAACTGCAAAAAGAATTATTGCTTGGTTATCTAGTCATAATCTCACTTATGAAGATGGTAACGGACAATATAAAATTGATTTCAACACTATGGTACAAAAACAAGCAAATCACCTCATAAATGAAATTAATAAATCAAAATTTGTTGAAGATAAATTGATAGGTTGTGCATCTATTATATTAGTTGGCCTTTGTTATCAGGATGAAAAAAAGTATTTGCCATATGGTTTAAATTTACTAAAAAAAATATCTAAAATTACTCTTGATAATTCTGGTTTTCCTAAATCAAGGAGTATTAAACAATTAATATTTTATTTGAAATATTATATTTTAATCAGAGAGTGGTTTAAAGAATCTCAAATTAATATCCCAGAACATATCAATGAAACAATATACTATCTTGGACAAGGTTACGCTTTTGTTTGGCAAAATCTAAAAAGTGATATTCTTTATAACGGTAATAATATCTCAGATAATAATAATTTTGATAATTATCTTCAAAGACTAGGTTATAAATTCAAAAATGACAATCAAGATTATGGTGGATATATAATTTTGAGAAATAAAAAGATGTGTCTCACTATGGATGCTGGTTCTTCACCAAATTCATTTTTTTCAAAAGATTATCAATCTGGAGCTTTATCTCTTGAAATAATTTCTAATGGAAA
The DNA here is from genome assembly GCA_902628565.1 of uncultured Pelagibacteraceae bacterium. GTDB lineage: Bacteria > Pseudomonadota > Alphaproteobacteria > Pelagibacterales > Pelagibacteraceae > Pelagibacter. The sequence goes on along the minus strand of CACONR010000002.1, from coordinate 61,322 downwards.
AAAATTAATTAGCAATTGTGGCTTTCATAGTGAAACAAATATAAAACTAAATCATTTATCAAGATCAACTGCCGCTCAGAATACCTTAGTAATCGATGATAATTCTTCCTGCAAATTTACAAACAGTGATAAATCTTTTTTTGTTACCAGGGGTTTAAAAATTACAAAAAGAGAAACTATTTTTGAAAAAAACTATTGGAAAATAAATGCTTCTCATGATGGATACCAAAAAAAATATAATACTATTCATGAAAGAAATATAGAATTTTATCCCGAAGAAGAAACTTTCGTTGGTTGTGATAAAATTCTAAAAAAGATTAATAAAAATTATAAATTTGATATTCGATTTCATGTAGAACCTGACGTAAAATTAATGAAAACTCAGGATGGTAAATCAATATTAATTGAATTGGAAAATGAGGGTTGGAAATTTACTTGTGATAATTATGATATAAATATTGATAATGGTTTATATTTCGGTAATAAAAATTCATATATTGATAATCAAAATATATTTATTTCTGGAATTTCAAATAACCAGACCGAAAATATTAAATGGCAAATAAAAAAAATATAGTAAGAAGAATAAAATCAGCTGTAATATCTGTTTCAGATAAATCAAACTTAAAACCACTATTACAAACTTTAAACAGGTATAATGTTAAACTGATTAGTTCAGGGGGTACATTTAAGGCAATTAGAAAATTAGGCTATCGATGCGTTGAAGTTTCTGATTATACTGGTTTTAATGAAATTCTTGATGGACGTGTTAAAACACTACATCCTAAAATTCATGCGGGAATCCTAAATAAAAGAAACAATAATTCTCATAAAAGAGAAATAAAAAAAAATAATTTTCAAAATATTGATTTAGTTATAGTCAACTTTTATCCATTTGAAAAAACTTTAAACACAACAAAAAATCATAATAAAATAATTGAAAAAATTGACATTGGTGGTCCTGCCTTAGTTAGAAGTGCTGCAAAAAATTACAATGACGTTGCAGTAATAACATCCACCAATCAATATTCAGCATTGATTGATCAGTTAAAAAGATTTAAGGGTGCAACAAGATTAGAATTTAGAAAAAAATTATCTCAATCAGCCTTTAATGAAACAGCATATTATGACTCCGTAATTTCAGATTACTTCAATTCAGTCACTAGTGAAAATTTTACAGAGAAAAAAATTATTTATGGTAACTTAATTGAGAAATTAAGATATGGAGAAAATCCACACCAAATATCTGCTATTTACTCTAAAAATAAAGATTTCAAATTAAGAAAAATTCATGGAAAACAATTAAGCTATAACAATTATAATGATATTTTTGCTGCTTTAACGATATCCAAAAGTCTACCAAAAAATATAGGCACTGTAATTGTCAAACATGCTAACCCTTGTGGAGTTTCTATTTTAAAGGATAGAGTAAGCAGTTATAAATCTGCATTTGAATGTGATCCTGTGAGCGCATTTGGAGGTATTGTCTCTTGTAATTTTAAGATTAATAAAAGCTTAGCTGTTGAGTTAAACAAAACTTTTTTAGAAGTAATTATTGCTAATGGTTTTGAAACAAGCGCTCTTAAATTATTAAAATCTAAAAAGAATGTTAGAATTATAGATTCAACAAACTTTAATTTTGATGATGTTCTTCAAATTAACTCTGTATCAAACTCAATGTTAATTCAATCTCAAGATGACCTTGTTTTTAAAAGAAAAGATTTCAAAGTTGTTTCAAAGAAAAAACCAAACAAAATACAATTTGAAAACTTATTATTTGCATTCAATATTTCACGTCATGTTAAATCCAATGCTATTGTGCTTGTTGGTGATAAAACAACAGTTGGTATCGGATCTGGACAACCTAGTAGGCTTGATAGCTGTCAAATTGCAATAAATAAAATGAGAAAGTTCAAAAAAAATGAAAAAGAAATTGTTGCCGCATCTGATGCTTTTTTTCCATTTGTTGATGGTATTGAAAAATTAATTCAATCTGGTGTTTCTGCTGTAATCCAACCTAAAGGATCAATCAGAGATAAAGAAATTATAAAGTTTGCAGATAAAACTAATACTATTTTAATTTTTTCTAAAACAAGACATTTTAGACATTAAATCTTGTCAATCTTTGAAGCTAATATGAAATCGTTTTCTGATAATCCCTCAATTGCATGGGTTGAGATGTTTATTTTCGCATAACCCCATCCAAATAAAATTTCAGGGTGATGACCTTCCTCTTCTGATATTCTACCTACTTCATTTACAAATTTTTGGCTCTCAACAAAGTTTTTAAATGTAAATTTTTTTTCTAAAAAATGTATATTTTTTTCATTTTTAATAACATCCCATCCATCAATTTTTTTTTGATATTTATGTATTTCACTTATATCAAGCGCAGGTACACCACCTTCACAAGGAACACATTTTTTATCGAATAGTTCACTCATTTAATTTACATCCTTATCTAATTAAATTTTTTATTATATTACTTAAAAATGGAGCGGGCAAAGGGGATCGAACCCTCGACCTTCTCGTTGGCAACGAGACGCTCTACCACTGAGCTACGCCCGCAAAAGAAATTAATATAGTGTGTCGTTTTTTTTAATTCAAGTAATATTAATTATGGTATGTTTTTTTCATGAAAAAAGAAGATTTACCAAAAACAATACCAGTTTTTCCATTAAGTAACTTTATCATTTTTCCAAGAACTACTGTTCCATTAAATATATTTGAGCCAAGATATGTCGATATGATTAATGATAGTATGAAGTCAAACAAGCTTATTGGGATGATACAACCTAAAAATTCAAAAGAAAGTGAAGTTAACCCTGAATTATATGACATTGGGTGTATGGGCAAAATTACAAGCTTTAGAGAAAATGATAACGGTCAATTTTTGATAGAACTTAAGGGTATAATCAGATTTAAAAAAACAGATGAAGTAAAATCAAATAAAAAATACAGAGAATGCAATGTAAATTTTAATAATTTTTATGATGATCTAAGTTATCAAAGTGAAAATCTACAATTTTCTGATTTAAAATTGATATTTAAAGACTTAAAAAATCTTTTTGAAAAAAGAGGATTTATTATTAATTGGAAAGGATTAGAGAAACAAAGTTTAGATGAAACAATTAACGCTCTAGCAATGGCATCTCCTTTTACGCTAGAAGAAAAACAAATCTTATTAGAGGCCAAAAATTTAGAGCTTAGAAAAACTAAAATTTCAGAAATTTTAACTACATATTCTTTTGACAATTATAATAATACAACCGTTCAATAAAACTAAATTTCAAAACCTCTATTAGCTATATTTTTGAAAGATCTATTTAGGAATTTATTTCTTCCTATAAATCTCACTGATTTGCTAAGGATATTATTATTCATCTTGCTTTCAAAATTAAAAAATTCGTATACAAAATCAATTCCAGTAGAGAAAAGATAGTTTTTATGCTTAGTCATATTTTGAAATTCTTCACAAATTGAATTATCTATCTCTAATCCATTCTTTAACTTAAGTTCAATTAAATTACCCAAATCTCGAATATCTCTTAAAGTCATATTGAAACCCTGGCCAGCCAAAGGATGAAGGCGATGCAATACATCACCAAAAGCCAGAATATTTTTATGATAATAAGTTCTCAAATTCGAAGCTTTCAACTCAAAAAAGTTGCAAATACCAAAATCTGTAATTGAATATTTGGTATTATATTTTTTAATTAATTCTTTGAGATTAATATTTTTTTTACCTTTAATTGAATAAACAATAGAAGTTTCTATTTCTGATAATGGTAAAAATGCCAATGGTCCATTTTTCGTAAATATTTGAGATGCTGTATTATTTTGAATTTTTTTATGTTTTAAAATTGTAGTATACGCAAGACTATCATATTTTTTTTTCAAACTTCTTGCAAAAAACTTCTTTGTAAAATAGTTATCATTTTCACAATTGATTATTAACTTATATTTTTTCAAATTTGAGAGATTGTAATCAAAATTTTGTTTAAATTTACATAACTTATCTTTTTTTAAACTTTTGAGTAGTTTGCTTTGTAATTGATAATTTTTAACTATTGCAAAAATAGTTTTATTATTATTTTCAAAATTTAAAATTTTTTCATTCCTTAGATTGTCTGAATAAATTTCAATTTTTTTTATATCCCAGAATAATTTTTTGATATCTAATATTTCTTTATTAAAATACGTCAAATTTTCATTAGATATACCAATCGTTCGACTCCTATTAAAATCTGATTTTTTTTTATTTAAAAAAATATCAATAGATAATCCTTTTTTAAGTAAAGATTTTGCTAAACTTAATCCAGTTAATCCACCACCTAGAATACAAAGTTTCATATTAAATTTTAATTTTAACAATAAAAATTAGATGATACAAAGTGGTAAATTTGATTCATCTGATATGGATATAAAAAAACTATCAAACACAGCTCTAACATTCATTACAAATAGATTAATTGAAATTTTTGGTATTTGTGTTCTTTTAATGGGGTTTTTAATTTTAATTGCCTTAATTTCATACTCTCCAGAAGACCCAAATTTTATTTTCCCAGAAAATACTGTTATAAAAAATGTTTTAGGTTATCAGGGAAGTGTTACTTCAGACTTTATTTTACAATCTATAGGTTTAATAGGTTACTTATTACCCATCACTTATATCTTTACAGGTTTAAACATTTTTAGAAGGAAAGAAATCTTAGTTATCATAGAAAACACTTTTTTTGTAACAATTTATGTATTCTTTGGATCTTTGTTTTTTTCAAAATTTTACTCTGAAAATTTTACACTTTATATTAATGGTAGTGGTGGTTTTGTTGGAAATTACCTATCAGAAAACTTTTTGATTAATTTATTAAATCAATATGATAATTTTTCATATTATTTACTTATACTACTGACTCTATTATTTTTCATTTTAAGTATAAATTTTAACTTAAAAAATTTTATTTCGAGTGTAAAAAAAATATTAAATAATTTATTTAATAAAAATTCTAAAAATTATACAAATAAAGATGAGCTTATAAACGAATTTATTCCTCAAGATGAAATAAAAGACATAATACAAGAAGATTTACCTTTTATTAAAGCTGAAAATAATAGGTCTACAAAAACGAAATTTTCTCTGCCCTCAATTGATTTGTTAAAAACTCCAACCAAAAAAGAAAGAGAAAGTCTTAATAAAAATGAAAATAATAATCCAGAATTTTTAGAAAAAATTCTCTTAGATTTTGGTGTTAATGGAAAGATTAAAAAGGTTAGTCACGGCCCAGTAGTTACTCTAAATGAATTTGAACCTGCGGCGGGTATCAAAGTTTCTAAAATAATTAATCTATCTGATGATATTGCAAGAAATACAAGTTCAGAGTCAGCACGTATAGCAACCATTCCAGGAAGTAATACCATAGGTATAGAACTTCCAAATTTAAACAGAGAGAATGTATATCTAAGTGAAATTCTAGATAATTCAAACTTTAAAAAGAAAGAAATCAAATTACCTATTGCTCTAGGAAAAAATATTTCTGGCACTCCAATAATCGGAGACTTATCTGCAATGCCTCATTTACTTATTGCTGGTACTACAGGCTCAGGAAAATCTGTTTGTATCAATACAATTATTTTGTCTCTTCTTTACAAGCATACTCCAGAAAGATGTAAATTTATTTTGATTGATCCTAAAATGTTAGAACTCTCTACTTATGAGGGTATTCCACATCTACTTTGCCCAGTCATCACTGAGGCTAAAAAGGCTGCCTCTGTTCTTGGTTGGGTGGTAAAAGAAATGGAGAGCAGATATAGGCTAATGACCAGAGAAGGGGTTAGGAATATTGATGGCTATAATTCAAAACATAAACTGCCGATGCCATACATCGTAGTAGTGGTAGATGAAATGTCTGATCTGATGTTGGTGGCAGGAAAAGAAATTGAAAATTATATTCAAAAATTATCACAAATGGCCAGAGCTGCTGGTATTCATATTATTATGGCTACTCAAAGGCCAAGTGTTGATGTAATAACAGGCACCATCAAAGCAAATTTTCCAACCCGAATTTCTTTTCAAGTCACCTCTAAAATAGATAGTAGAACGATTTTAGGTGAACAAGGAGCTGAGCAATTATTAGGAAAAGGCGATATGTTATATATGTCATCCGCAAATAGAATTGTAAGAATTCATGCTCCATTTGTTTCAGACTCTGAAATTGAAAAAATTAATAACTTTTTAAGGTCTCAAGCAGAGCCCAATTATGTTGATGAAATACTCAATTTTGCTGATGAAAAAGAATTGAGTGAGTCAAAAAATCAAGGTGAAAAGGATGAATTATATCAAACTGCTATTGAAATAATTAAAACTGAGGGAAGGGCATCAACTTCATTTTTACAAAGAAAACTTCAAATCGGATACAATCGCGCTGCAAGAATAATTGATATGATGGAGTCTGAGGGAATAGTGAGTAAAGCAAATCATGTTGGCAAAAGAGACGTTCTTAAATGAAAATATTAATCTTTCTCATTATTTATTTATCGACAATTTCTAGCGTTTCAGCATCCATTAAAGAGAATATAATTAAAAAGTTTACAGATATTGAAAATGTATCATTTGAATTTGAGCAAAATATTAATGGTAAAATTGAGAATGGCAATTGTGTAATTGAGTATCCAAAAAAAATTTTTTGTAGATACAATTTAAGTAACAAAAAAGTTTTAGTTTCAAATGGAAAATCATTAGTCATTAAAACATTAAGCAGTTATTACTTTTATCCACTTGAAAAAACACCTTTAGAAACAATTCTTAATAAAGAATATTTATTAAAAAAATTAAAAAATTTAGATCAAAGAGATATCGGTAATGATTTTATAAATTTTAATTTTGTAGAAAACGAAAATGAGATAAATTTATTTTTTGATAAGAAAACTTTTAACTTAGTCGGATGGCAAACAGTGGATATCTATCAAAATGTAAGCATTACCTATCTTTCTTCAATTAAAAGAAATCAAAAATTAAACAAAAAAATATTTAAACTTCCTCAACAAAACTAATTCAAATTAATATAGTTTCTCTTTTAAAAACTTTCATACCTCTTGCGATATAATTATTTAACGCATTTTTGTGATCTAATGAACATGTATGAACCCAAACTCTTTTAGGTTTTTCTTTAAAAGAATTTTTAATGGCTGCTGATAATAGATATGAACCTAATTTTTTATTTTGATATTCTTCCAATAAACCCAAATAAGCTATCTCGACTTCATTTTTATCTTTATGTAAAATTAATTCAAAATAACCTGCTAGTTCGTCCTTATCCTTTAATACGTATGTTTTAACTTTTTTGTCAGAAACGTAATCTAACCATTGTTTTTCGCCCCATATTAATCGGTCTACCCAATGATGACTTTTGCCAATATTTTTATAAAAAAATTTATTTAATTGAAAATCAACTGGGTCAACTAAATTTATCGAATAATGGTCTGATAAATTTGTAGAGTCCTTTAGATCTTCCAAAAAAGATATTTCTAAATAATTTCTCTCTACTTTTTTATTCACTGCACCATCTTACCAACTGGTTGACCACCGAATAAATGAAAATGAAGATGGGGTACTTCTTGACCACCATGCTCGTTTATATTTGCTAAGGCTCTATATCCTTTACCTGTATCGACTGAAATACCAAGTTTCTTTGCTACTATATTAATACCTTTTAACAATCCTACCATCTCATCTGGTGAAGCTTTATTACTGAAATCATCTAAATCTATATATTTTCCTTTTGGAATTACTAATGCGTGAATTTTTTTTTGAGGATTTATATCGTGAAAAGATAACACAAAGTCATCTTCGTAGATTTTTTTACAAGGAATTTCACCTCTTAGAATTTTTGCGAAAATGTTGTTGTCATCATATGTCATTGTAAAACTTTGAGCTCTTGGTTTATACTGGTTATTTTTCCACCTTTTAAATTAGCATCAACAATCGCACATTCGTAATAGGCAAATGACGTTTCCTCAGCAATTTGCTTCATCTCTATGCATTTAGACTCATTTTTAACCAATAAATGTTCGGTTAATTTGGGAGGATCACCTAAATACATCATCAAAGCTATAACCTCTCCTTGTCTCTCAAAATCAGCTTTTTCCTCTAATTCAGTTACTCTATCGGAAACTCCTATCTCAAACTTTGTAAAAGCTTCATAACCTTTATAGAAAACAAAACCTAATATTAAAAAAAATACTATCTTAATCTTGCTCATTAACTTTATTTTTTTCTATTTTCTAACTCAATCTCAATGTCTTCAATTTTAATGTTATTTGCTTCTAGATAAATTATCAAATGATAAAATACATCAGCAGCTTCGTGTATTTTATTAATATCTTTGTCTACAGCCTCGATTAATTCATTTATTTCCTCTAAAACTTTTGATTTACTAAGCGATTTATCTGATAGTAATTTATTAGTATAAGATCCATCGACTGGCTTTGCTTTTCTTTCGCGTGCAAGTTTAAACAAATTTTCTAGTGCACTTAACATTCTAAATTCTAACAGGAATTCCTTTTGAGTCCAAATATTCCTTAGCCTCTTGAACTGAATGTTTTCCATAGTGAAATATTGATGCTGCCAAAACTGCACTTGCATTTCCTAATTTAATACCATCAACCAAATGATCTAAGTTACCAACGCCTCCTGAGGCAATTAAAGGTATATTTACTTTTGATGCAATTTTACTCATTAATTCAACGTCATAACCTATTTGTGTTCCATCTCTATCCATTGACGTTACAAGTAATTCTCCTGCCCCACTATCTTCCATTTTTTTGGCATACTCTAAAGCATCAAGACCACTATTGTTTCTCCCTCCGTGGGTAAATATTTCCCATTTATCGCCATTCTTCTTTGCATCAATTGCAACAACAATACATTGTGAACCAAACTTTTTTGAACTTTCTAAAACAACTTTTGGATTTTCAACAGCTGCAGTATTAATAGATACTTTGTCAGCACCACAATTTAATAATTTATTTATATCCTCTATACTTCTTACTCCACCACCGACAGTTAAAGGAACAAAGCATTTTTTTGATGTTCTTTCAACCACATCATAAATTGTCTCTCTATTTTCATTGGAAGCGGTAATATCTAAAAGACAAATTTCATCCGCACCACCATCAGAATAAATTTTTGCTTGTTCAACTGGATCTCCTGCATCTTTTAAATCAACAAAGTTAATCCCTTTAACTACACGTCCGTTTTTAACGTCTAAACAAGGAATTATTCTGTTTTTAAGCATCTTCTTTTACCAGTTCCTCTAACTTTATATCTCCATCATAAATAGCTTTACCAACTATAATACCCTCAATATTTTTTAAAGTTTTAGCTTTTTTAATATCATCTATTGATGAAACACCGCCAGAAATAATCACAGGACAATTCGATTTCTCCGCAACTTTTGAAGTCTCTTCAAAATTTGGGCTCTGTTTCATACCATCTCGGTTGATATCTGTATAAATCAATCTGCTAACACCATAACCATTTACTTCTTTTAAATAATCTAAAGTTAATTGATTAGAATTTTCCTTCCAACCAGATACTGATAAAAATCCATCTTTAGCATCTAAACCTAAGGCAATTTTGTTTGGAAATTTTTCACATGCTTCTTTTAAAAAATTTTTATCTTTTATTGCAGCACTGCCTAATATTACTTTTTCAACACCAGCATACGTATACTTTTGAATACTTTCAAAATTTCTTACACCTCCACCAACCTCAATTTTGAGGTCAAATTTAGCTACTATATCTTGGATAATATCTAAATTAGTAGTTTCGCCAATTAAAGCTCCATCCAAATCAACTATATGTAAATTTTTAAAGCCATGATCTTTATATTTTCTAGCTTGTTCAACTGGAGACATTTCATACTCAGTTTTATTATCAAAGTCTCCTTTAACTAACCTCACACATTTTTTATCTTTAATATCAATCGCTGGAAATATTTTCATTTATTGACTTTTACATTTGGTTCAATTGAAATTGTAAATTCTTTATTCAGACTTTTTTTCTCTTTATTTTCTTTATTTTGTATGTTTTGGCACGAAGTAAGAAAAAAATAACATAGGATTATTAGAAGAAGTTTATTCATGGATCTAAATATTTATAAAGTTATTTATTATTGTAAGTCCAATCTTATCACTTTTTTCAGGATGAAATTGTGTTCCAAAGATATTTTCTTTTTCAACAGAGCAAACAATATTTGATGAATAATCTGTTGTTGCTGAAATTACATTTTTATCATTTGGCAAAAACTCATAACTATGCACAAAATACATATGTGAATTATTTGCAATATCTTTAAAAAGTTTACTATCCTTTACAATATTTATCTGGTTCCAACCAATATGAGGAAGTTTATATTTTCCATTTTGATTATCTATTTTTGAAACTTTTCCAGAAATCCAACCTAAACCATTAGTTTCTGTTTCTTCATAACCAATATCAGCAAACATTTGTAAGCCAACACAAATTCCAAGCAATGGTTTTTTATTATTTATTGCAAAATCATTCAATGTTTCCGTTAGACCATTAATTTTATTTAGAGCTTCTACACAACTTTTAAATGAGCCCTGCCCTGGTAAAACTACTTTGTCGCTTGAATTAATTTTATTTAAATCAGCAGTAACCTCAATATTTACCTTATCTTTGGCAACTTCTTTAAAAGAGTTTATCACCGAGCTTATATTGCCCGAGTTGTAATCAACAATAGTAACTTTCATTAATTTTATAATGAGCCTTTAGTAGATGGAATTGATTTACTATTCCTAGGGTCTATCTCTAATGCAGCTCTTAATGATCTTGCTAATCCTTTGAAACAGGACTCAATAATGTGGTGACTATTATCACCATAAATATTTTCTACGTGCAAAGTAATTCCTGCCGCTTGAGAAAAAGCCTGAAACCACTCTTTAAAAAGTTCTGTATCCATCTCGCCTAGCTTTTCGACTTTTAATTTTACTTTCCAAATTAAATAAGGTCTGTTCGAAATATCAATTGCAACTCGCGATAAAGTTTCATCCATTGGTATCATTGCGTGTGCATATCTTCTAATACCAACAGATTTTTTAAGTGCTTTTTTTAAAGCCTCACCGATTGCAATTCCTGTGTCTTCTGTTGTGTGGTGAAGATCAATATGAGTATCTCCTTTAGCTTTTATATTCATATCAATTGATGAATGCTTGGATAATTGCTCTAGCATGTGATTTAGAAATCCTATTCCAGTATCAATCTTGTACTTACCTTTACCATCAATGTTGAGATCAACACTTATACTGGTCTCTTTTGTTTTTCGACTTATTTTACCTTTACGCTTCATAATTAAAAAAGAGGTATACATATATTATCCAAATATGGCAATAATACTAAACCTGGGCTTGAACTATCAAATTTAGTATCCATTTATAAGCTATGACAACGATTGTTTTGGTAAGAAAAAATAATGAAGTAGTAGTTGCTGGTGATGGACAGGTTAGTATGGGAAATACTGTTGTTAAAAGTACTGCGTCAAAAGTAAGAAAAATTGAAAAAAGAGATGTTGTGGCAGGATTTGCAGGATCCACTGCAGATGCTTTAACTTTGTTCGAAAGATTAGAAGCAAAAATAGAAAAACATGCAGGAAACTTATCAAGAGCCGCTGTTGAATTGGCAAAAGACTGGCGAACAGATAAATATCTGAGAAGACTTGAGGCACTTATGGCTATTGGTGACAAAGATAATAGTTATATTATTTCTGGAACTGGAGATGTGCTGGAGCCAGAGGGCGATGTCATTGGAATTGGCTCAGGTGGTAATTATGCTTTGGCAGCTGGGAAAGTTTTAATGGGTACAGATATGAGTGCTGAAGAGGTAGCAAAAAAAGCTATTGAAGTTGCTTCAGAAATTTGTGTTTTTACAAATAATAATATTAAGGTTGAAAAAATATAATGGAAAAATCTAACGTTACACCTCTTGTTCCAAAAGATAAAAATTCCAAAGATAATGAAACTTTAGTTAGTTCATTATCGCCAAGAGAAATTGTTTCAGAATTAGATAGGTTTGTAGTCGGTCAAAATAAAGCAAAAAAAGCTGTAGCTGTTGCACTTAGAAATAGATGGAGAAGACAAGCTTTAAAAGGTGAAATGAAGAATGAAGTTTTACCAAAAAATATACTCATGATTGGACCAACTGGAGTTGGAAAAACTGAAATATCTAGAAGACTATCAAAACTTGCTGAAGCTCCATTTGTTAAAGTTGAAGCTACAAGATTTACGGAAGTTGGATATGTGGGAAGAGATGTTGAACAAATAGTAAGAGATTTAATTGAAATAGCTATTTCAATGGAAAAAATAAAAAAAAGAAAAGAAGTTTATGCAAGAGCTCAGAAAATGGCAGAAGAAAAAGTTTTAGATGCCTTAGTTGGAAAAAAGGCAAGCACTGCAACAAGAGAAAGTTTTAGAAAAAGATTAAGAGATGGTGATTTAGACAATAATGAAATAGAAATCGCTGTAAGTGACACAGGTGGCAGTGGTACTTCATTTGAAATTCCAGGTATGCCAGGAGCGAATGTTGGTATGATCAATATTGGGGAAATGCTTGGAAAGTCGATGGGCACAAAAGAAAAAAAGAAAAAAATGACTGTAAAAGAATCTCATGAAATATTAATTAATGATGAGTCTGATAAATTGATTGAACAGGATAAAATTATTAAAGCAGCTAAAATTTCAACTGAAAATAATGGAATAGTTTTTTTAGATGAAATCGATAAAATTTCTGGCAGAACTGATAGAGTTGGAGGAGATGTATCAAGAGAAGGAGTACAAAGAGATTTATTACCTCTTATTGAAGGTACAACAGTTAATACAAAATATGGTCCTATTAAAACAGATCATATATTATTTATTGCATCAGGAGCTTTCCAACTAGCAAAACCATCAGACCTATTACCTGAACTACAAGGTAGATTACCCATTAGAGTAGAGTTGGAGGCTTTGACAAGCGAAGATTTTAAAAGAATTCTAAAAGAACCAGACTATAGTTTGATTAAACAATATGTAGCTTTGTTAAAAACAGAAAATGTAGATTTAGAGTTCGCGGAAGATGGGATTGATGCAATTGCAAATATAGCATCTGAAGTAAATGCAACAGTGGAAAATATTGGGGCTAGAAGACTACATACAATTATTGAGAAAATACTTGATGAAATTAGCTTCACAGCAACTGATAGAGCAGGTGAAAAAATTACAATAAATAAGGATTATATAGATAAAAATTTAGATACACTTGTAAAAGATACTGACTTATCAAAATTTATTCTTTAAAGTATTAAAGATAATTTAGCTCTTTCATTTCATCAGCTAATTCTTTATCTAAACTCTCTTTAATATTTTTATCTAAAAGTTTTTTCCAATCATTTCTCTTTCCCATATTAAAAAATTTAATTTTTTTTCCAGTGTTTTTATCCTCTTTTGCCTCAGCAAAACTTTCTTTGGCCTCAAGAGCCTGCATTTTCTCAAATCCTGTTGTTTTAAGAGTATTCTCAAATTTTTTTTTGTCTAATGAAAACTTAACCCGACCAAGGTGAGCAATAAATTTTAAAATATTTAAAAAAGTTTTTTCAGTATCATTTATCAAATCCTCATACCTGACCAGCAAATATTTATTAAATCTTCTAAAGACTTTCCATGAATTATAATGAAATTTCCATGAGCCTAGATAAGTTGTGCAATGTCTAGCATCTTTAGTGAGAACTTGATGTGATAATAAACTTTCGAGAGACTCATGTGGAGTTTTTTGAAAATGGTGTGAGTGAGAAGTGACTATATTTCTTGGGTCTCTAACTATGTATATTACTCCAAGGGTATTGTGCCGATCAGTAAATTGAAATGTTTTGGTGTTCATAAAACAACTATGTGTTTTTAAAAATCTAATTGAATCTTTTTTATTAAAAATCTTTTGAGTATTGATATAATTTTTATACATTTCCTCATCATTATTAGTATCAACACCTATTTGCTTGAATAATGAATTATTTGGAAATTGCTTGATATTTTTTAATAATTCAAAATTAAAAATTCCATCCTTAGAAAATATATATGATGATAATAAAGATCTTACTAAAGTATTTCCACTTTTTGGATATGATGCTAACCAAACTATCATTTTTTAAATCATTATATGTTTAAAATATCTAAAATATATAGATTAATTCTTTTTTAAAAAAATATAAAAAGCTCCCGTTCCCCCGTCTGCTATGCTCGCACCGCTTATATTCGAGATCATTTTCATTAACTCTGAATTATTTTTCAAAAAATTAGGTATAGAATATTTTAAGATTCCTAAATCTTTAGATACATACGGATCCATTTCATTTTTAGAGTGAAGGCCCTTGCCAGTAACAATTATTAATTTATGAACTTTTTCTTGATAAGATTTTCTAATAAAATTTTCTATAACTCGATTTGCCTCATCAAGAGTTTTGCCATGAAGATCTAAAGATCTAGTTTTTTTGACATTTATTTCTGTTTGAAAGTTATCCTTATCAGGTAATTTTTGATCGTTTGATAAAAATTCGTTCCAAATTTTTTTATCTTTTTCTGAAATTTTACTATTCACTTAATTAAGTGTATTTACCAGCAACCAATTTGGATTATTTGATCTCATATCCCTTGAAAAGGTCCAAGTATCATAAATAGTTTTTATCTTATCAGGACTACCTGAAATAATTTTTTTTTCTTTGTCTCGAATACAAGTAATAATTTCGCTTACAAAATCTACCGTAACTTGCAAAGCTTTATCTATTTTTTTATGTTCTTTTATATCAGCTGATTTAATTCCAATAAAAGTAATTTCAGCGTAATGCCCTCTATTGCTTCTATCTTTAAGAGCTTTGTTAAATTCATTATAAATTTCTTTACTTAGTAAAGGTTTACTTGCTATTAGCTTATTATCATTATCACTAAAATCAGTGATAATAGTTTCATAAGCGATCTTTGCACCTTTTAAAAATTCGCCTTGTGCTTTTTTATCAAAATTCTCTTCTTGTTTTAAATTACTTTCTTGATGAACCTCTTTTAAAATTTCTTGGAATTGTTGTGGGTTTTTCCCTTCAAAGCCAGTTCTTTTTCCAAGGATACCTCTTAATCTTAAAAAAATAAATCCAGCTATCATTGCAAGTAATATAATATCGATATATTCAAAACTGTAATTCATAGTAATAATCTAATTACTATGTTGATTAATTTCAACTAGCAATTAGATTAAAGACAAATGAACTCAGTATTGATTACTCTTATCTTAGTACCTATAGTAGAAATCTATCTATTTATTAAAATAGGTGGCCAAATAGGTGCGTTTAACACAATTTCACTCATATTTATCACGGCGATAATTGGCGTTATTTATGCAAGATATGAAGGTTTAAATACTCTGAGATCTGGTTTTTCGCAATTAATAAAAAATGAAGCACCGATTTATGAAATTATCTCTGGTGCAGCAATAGCATTTGCGGCCTTATTATTAATAATTCCTGGTTTTGCAACTGACTTACTTGGGTTTCTTTTAATTTTTCCTCTTACAAGAAAATTATTTTTTGGGAAAATTATTAAAAAATTTAAGAGTGAGACAAAAATTAAAAAACCATATATAGAGGGTGAATTTGAAGACATTGAGGAAGATGATGAACGAAAATTATAAAATAATGAGTAAATTTATAAAAGACCTTTCTGGTGAAACACCTGATGTTGAAACATATTTATACGTAAAAGATTTTATATCTAAATATCAATTACATATTGAGATAAACTCAAAACCCTTAAAAACTCAGTTTGTTGAGATAAATACAAATCTAAAATTTCATGATAATACAGAAAGTAAAAAAAAATCGCATTTTGAAATGACCTATACTTCTGTAATAAAGCTCAATAAAGAAATCAAAGATAAAAATGTTCTTCAAAAAATAATCTTATGTGATGTTCAAAAAGAAGTTTATCCAGAAATAGAAAAGGCCTTGCTTAATCTTTTGCATACATCAGGCTATCCAAATATTAAATTTGAAAAAAAAATAGATTTTGAAGATCTTTATAACAAAAAGTTTAATTAAAAAAATTTTTCTTTAAACTAGTTTTTAAATATTTTTCATGATTTATTTTTTCTTTTTCACTAGGTCTTATAACTTTTTTAAAATACGAAATATTTTTTTTTAATGTTTGATTATCATGACTAATCTCATTACTAAAATTCAGTTTTGGTTCTTTTTGATCTATTAGATTAATATAAACTTTTGATAATAAATCGCAGTCAATTAAAGCTGTATGTTTTTCTCTTTTGGAATTATCTATTCTGTATCTTTTACATAAAGCATCTAGGCTATTTGATGATCCTGGAAATTTATCTCTAGCTAAAATAACTGTATCTATTATTTCATTATTAATTAAATTTTTACCTGCTATTTTTAGTTCATTATTTAAATGCGATAAATCAAATTCAGCATTATGAATAATCAATTTTTTCCCTTTTATATAGAGTAAAAAATCATCTGCTACCTCTTTAAATTTTTTTTTATCTGAAAGGAATTTATCTGTATATCCATGAGTTTCTAAAGCTTTTTCAGAAACTTTTCTTTCGGGATTTAAATAACAATGAAAGTTATTGTTTGTAGGGATTAAATTTTCCAGCTCAATACATCCTATCTCAACTATTCGGTGACCCTCTTTGACAGACAATCCCGTTGTTTCTGTATCTAAAATTACTTCTTTCATTTAATTATTTGTTTAAGAATATATCTTATCTGATTTTTAATATTGTTGTTTGTAAAATTATTTTTAATTATAAAGTTTGATTTTTTTCTTTTATAGTCGAGCGGTAGTTGTATTTTTCTGAATCTATTTATAATTTTTGAGTTAAAATTTTGCCTTTTTTTCAATCTTTTTAAAATTTCAGTTCTCCTAGATTGAATAAATATCAAAATATCTTTTCTTTTATTTAATCTATTTTCAAGTAATAGAGGAACATCTAAAACGATAAGTTTACTTTTTTTGTTTTTCTTTAAAAAGATATTTATTTTCTTTCTTATTTCGGGATGAATGATTTGAATAATCTTTTTTAAATTATTTTTATTTACCAATATCGCTCTTGTTACTTCTTGTTTTTTTATTGGAAATTGAGTGATATGTTTAGGTAAAGACTTGTTTAGTTTAATAAAAATTCTTTTATTTTTTTTATATAATTTTCCAACTTCACTATCAGCATTAAATACTGGGTAACCAAATGATTTGGCTATAAAGCTTTTTCCGGATCCTATATCTCCTAAAATTCCTATTCTAATCATTATCTAAAAATTTAAATGTGTCTTTATTTACTTTTGGTTCTATCTTGTGCCATAACTTAAAAGCCTCTAGAGCCTGGTAAACAAACATAGTTTTTCCATTTTCTGTTTTGCATCCTAAATGTTTTCCCATTTTCAAAAAATGGGTTTCCTGAGGATTATAAATCACATCATAAAATAATTTATCCCGTCCAAAACTTGAGAAATCTAAATCTATTGTTTCATTATTTAAACCAAGGCTTGTGGCATTTATTACCATATGAAAATCAGTTAAATCTCCCCAATCTAAAATTTTAAGATTATTAAATAAAACTTTTAAATTTTCTGCCTTCTCTCTCGTTCTATTGCTGATTGTTATCTCTTGAGCATGCATATTTTTTAATGCAAAAATCAGTGAGGGAACTACACCACCAGCACCCAAGATTAAAACTTTCTTGTCCTTTACACTAAAGTTTAACTTTCTAATCGCAGTATCAAAACCAGCTATATCTGTATTATGTCCAACTAGATCACCATTTTCAAAAGTGATTGTGTTTACTGATTGGGTCTGATCTGCCTCTGGGCTTAATTTATCTAAAAAAGGTATAACTGTTTTTTTGAAAGGGACAGTTACATTACAACCAGCAATTTTTTGTTCTTTGATATCCTGAATAAAATTTTTAATTTCATTATCCTCAAGCTTAATTTTATCATAAATTGCATCAATATTATTTTCTTTTAACCACCAATTTTGAAGTTTGGGAGACAAAGAATGGTCAATTGGATTTCCTATTACTAAATATTTTTTCATTTATAATTGCTCAAATATTGTTTTATTTTTTTGATCGGTAAACCCATAATAGTATCCTCATCTCCCTCTATATTTAAAAAAAGTTTTCTACCTTCTCCCTCTATTTGATAAACATTGTAAGCATATAATGCTTCATCTGTAATTTTTGACAAATAATTTTTAAGTTCATCTAAACTAAATTGTTTCATTGTTAGAGTTGCTTTGTCAGTGTAATTCCAAATCATGGCACCATTTTGAGAGATACAAACTGAACTGATGAGATTGTGTTTTTTTCCATTAAGCTTTTTTAAAATTTCTAAAGCTTGATCTCTGTTTATAGGTTTAGAAATTAATTCGCCATCTAAATCAATTACGCTATCAGCACCTATAACTAAAAAACCCTGGTTTTTTTGACTTATTTTGTTTGCTTTTAATTCAGCTAAATTTTTTGATATTAATTCGGGAGATGCTTTTTCTTTAATTAAACTTTCTTTAACAATATCTTCATCTAAATTAGAATTTTGTACCTCAGTGTATATATTGTTATTATCCAAAATTTGCTTTCTTACTTTGCTTTTTGAGGCAAGGATAATCTTAACCATTATTTTTATATATTTCGTATATCTTTATAATTGAGGCCGCAGTTTCTTCTACTGATTTTCTAGTTACATCTATTGTCGGCCACTTATATTTTTTAAAAGTATTTTTGGCGTCCTCAACTTCTTTTTTAATTTTAGACAAGTCTGTATAGGATTTATTTTGTGACTCTTTTAAAGAGTTCATTCGATTTTTTCTAATATCTACTAACCTCTCTGGTTCGGTATTTAAACCAACAACACATGTTAAATTAGGTTTTTCTTTTAAAATTCCAGGTATAGATTTTTCATTTACTAAAGGAATGTTTGATATTTTGAAACCTTTGTTTGCCAAGTAAATAGAGGTTGGTGTTTTGCTTGTTCTGCTTACTCCCAACAAAATAATGTCTGATTTTTTTATATCTTTAATAAGGTTTCCGTCGTCATGATTCATTGTAAATTGAATCGCCTCAATTTTTTTATAATATTCATCATTAAGTTTATATTGCCCGCTGGGTTCATGAGATGCTTTTTGATTTAGGAGTTTTGAAAAGCTTAAAATAAGATCTCCTAAAACTCCAAAACACGGAATTTTTTTTTCTTCACTATTTTTTGCAAGATATTTTGCAAGTGAACTATCTACGATTGAATACAAAATTATAGAGTTCGGGTTTTCATTAGCACTAGATAATATTTTTAAAATTTGATTTTCGGTCCTTGTAAATGAATATGTGTGTATCTTATAATCTATGTTTTTAAACTGAGCCTTTATTGCGGTGAAAATTCTGTCTAAAGTCTCTCCTGTAGAGTCTGATATTAAATAAATTTGATAAATATTAGTCATGTATAAAGTGTTAATATTTTTATTTTATTTAAACAAAGTTGATTGGTTTTATAAATTTTAAATTTATGTTGTAAAACATGGCTTTTATTAACATTATTAAACATTTGTATAAAGTTTTTCATTAAATTGAAATATTGGTAATAAGCTTCAATATTACTTATATATATATCAGAAATTTAACTTTAAATGTTAATAACTAGTTTATAAAATGTACATAAAATTTAATCCACGTATTTCACAATACATACTACAAATACTATTAAATAAATTTAATTATTAATATGTCTGACATTAAAGAAGTTATTAACAATAAAAGAACAGATTTGAACCCCATTTGGATTATGAGACAAGCTGGGAGATATCTACCAGAATTTAGAAAAATCAGAGAAAAAAATACTAATTTTATAAAATTATGTTTAAATTCTAATTTATCAGCTGAAATTACACTTCAACCACTTAAAAGATTTGATTTGGACGCTGCCATAATTTTTTCTGATATATTAATTTTACCTTATGGATTAAATCAAAAAGTAGAATTTTTAAAAAATGTTGGTCCTATCCTTGGTGATTTAAATATTAACCAAATGTCTGAATTTACAGAAAATGTTTTTACCGAAAGAGTTAATCCAGTCTATAAAGCGATTGATCTAGTTCAAAATAATAAACTCACTGAAAATAAAAGCACTATAGGTTTCGTTGGTGCGCCTTGGACGTTACTAGTTTATATGTTGAATAAAAAGTCACCTAAGCAAGGTTTAAAAAAAAACTTTTTTGAAGACAATGTTTTAATAACAGAAATCTTAAAGATAATAGAAAAATTCTTAAAAATTCATATAAAAAACCAAGTAGATAGTGGTGCTGAAATAATTCAAATTTTTGATAGTTGGGCAGGACTATTGGAAGATAAAGATCTTGATACTTATATTTACAACCCAACATTATCGTTAGTTAAATATATTAAAAGACTTAATGTCCCTGTAATATGTTTTCCTCGAGGAATAAAAGATTATAAAAAATATTGTGAAATTATAAATCCAGACGTTATTTGTATTGATTACGAAGTAGACCCTAATCAAATTGTAAAAAACGTCAAAATACCTGTTCAAGGGGGCATGAAACCCCAAATTCTACTTGCTGATAAAGAAAATCTAAAAAAAGAGGCAAAAAGATATCTAGATATATTTAAGGATCATCCATATATCTTCAACTTAGGACATGGTATTTTGCCAGAGACCGACCCTAGTATGATGGAATATTTAGTTAAAATAGTAAAAGATTATTAAATATGGTTTATTCGCACCCAAAAAGAAAAACAAAAGTTGTATTTGTTCAGCTTGGCTCACCTTCTGCGCCGACAACTAAAGCTTTAAGAAAATATTTGAGAGCATTTTTAGGAGATCCAAGAGTTATCGATATTAATCCTTGGCTTTGGAAAATAATTTTAAATTTTTTTGTTTTGCCTTTCAGGCCAAAAAAATCCGCTAAATTATATGCAAGAATTTGGGATGGCGAAAACTTTCCTTTAATTACTAACACTAGAGATTTTACAAAAAATGTAAGAGAAGAACTTAAAAAAATTGACCCAGAGGGTTATGTAGAGGTAAATCATGCTTTCCTTTTATCGCCTCCATATGTAAATGAAGTATATGACAGTTGGGAAGAGGACTTGAAGAAAGGCGTCGGTGCAACAAAACTGCTTGTCATACCGATGTTCCCACAATATTCTGAAAGCACAATAGCTTCAGGAATAGATGCTTTAGCCAAAGAATTATCAAAAAGAGTAAAAATTCCAACATTTGAAGTAATTACTAACTTTCATAGAACTCATGCATTCATTAATAATTCTGTTAATCAGGTTGATGCGAAATTGAGTGAGCTAATTAGTCAAGGTAAAAAAATTGATAATTTAATAATTACTTTTCATGGGATGCAAAAAAGAAGAATTGTAAATAAGGGCGATGATTATTACAGACATTGCTATGAAACATTTTGTCTGATTACAAAAAATTTGAAAAATATAAAACCCGAACACTGCATGATGAGTTTTCAAAGTCGATTTGGCTCTGAGGAGTGGATAACCCCTTATACTGAAGATGTAGTTAAAAAGTTAATATCAGAGGGAAAAAAAGAAATTGCGATTTATTCACCAAGTTTTGTTGCAGACTGCTTGGAAACCACAGATGAACTTGGTCACGAATTAGTTAATGAGGCAAAAGAATTAGGCGGCAATATTTACCCTGTGGAGTGTCTTAATACCAAAAAGGACTGGTGCAAAGATTTCGCGAAATATACCTTTACTCAAGCAGAGGGATCAGCACAAGATAAAGAAAATATAGAATATAAACTTGAGAAAAAATATTATGAAAAAATGCCTCAACAAATAATGAACAAATCATAGCATTTTAGCAATGCCAGAAACTTTAATAATCTATTCTAGCACCAATGGTCATACCAAAAATATTTGTGAAAGGTTAGCTAATTTTTTTAATAATACCAACACTACTAAAATCATATCCTTGCTTGAGGCAACCAAATTTGATTTAACTAAATTTAACCAAATTGTTATTGGGGCAAGTATAAGATATGGAAAACACTCAAAAGATCTTTATCAATTTATTAATTCGAATAAAGATATATTGGAACAAAAAAATAGTTTTTTTTTTTCAGTAAATGTAGTGGCGAGGAAACCCGAAAAAAATACACCTAATACCAATCCATATGTAAAAAAATTTCTTAAAATTTCTAAATGGAAACCAAAAAAAATTGGTGTTTTTGCAGGTAAAGTAGACTATCCAAATTATGGTTTTTTTGATAAATATGCCATTAAACTTATTATGTTTTTAACTAATGGCCCAACAGACACCTCTCAATCATATGAATTTACTGATTGGTCAAAGGTAGATAATTTTGCAAGGGAATTAGATATAAATTCTTAAAAAAGCCCTCAATATTAGGATTTTTTCATTTTTTTTAATAAAACAAGTAAAACTCTTGTAAAAGTTGTAATAGTATATATATTAGTCTCATTATTAAATCCTTAATAATTCATTCATGAATATCCAAGAATTAAAACTTAAATCATCTGAACAACTTATTGCTCAAGCAGAAGAGCTTGGTATTGAAAATGCAAGTACTTTAAGAAAGCAAGAGATACTTTTTGCAATTTTAAAAAAAGTAGCAGAAAAAGAAGAGATTACCGGCGCAGGTGTATTACAACTACTTCAAGATGGCTTTGGTTTTCTGAGAGCGATGGAGTCAAATTATTTACCGGGTCCAGATGATATTTATGTAAGCCCAAGTCAGATTAGAAAATTTGGTTTAAGAACAGGTGATACTGTGGAAGGGCCAGTTAGAGCTCCAAAAGAGGGAGAAAGATATTTTGCGTTGCTACAAGTAAGTAAAATTAATTTCGAAGAACCTGACAAATCCAGACATAAAATAGCTTTTGATAACTTGACGCCCCTTTATCCAGACAAACAACTCGTTATGGAGGTGGAGCAAGTAAAACCTGATAAAAAACAAGATTTAACCCCAAGACTTATAGATCTTGTAAGTCCCATCGGAAAAGGTCAAAGGTCAATTATTATTTCACCTCCAAAGGCTGGTAAAACTATGATTTTACAGAGCATAGCCAATTCAATAGCAAAAAATTATCCAGAATGTTATCTAATTGTTTTGTTAATTGATGAGAGGCCTGAGGAAGTAACTGATATGCAGAGGACTGTAAAAGGAGAAGTAATTAGTTCAACTTTCGATGAGCCAGCACAACGTCACGTAGCTGTTGCTGAGATGGTAATAGAAAAAGCTAAAAGACTGACAGAGCACAAAAAGGATGTTGTTATATTACTAGACTCAATTACAAGACTAGGAAGAGCTTATAATGCGGTAATACCAAGTTCTGGTAAAGTTTTAACAGGTGGTGTTGATGCAAATGCTCTTCAAAGACCTAAGAGGTTTTTTGGTGCAGCGAGAAATATAGAGGAGGGTGGATCGTTAACAATTATTTCTACAGCATTAATTGACACTGGAAGCAGGATGGATGAAGTAATTTTTGAAGAATTCAAAGGCACTGGAAATAGTGAGACAGTTCTCGATAGAAAAATTGCAGACAAAAGAATTTATCCAGCTATTGATATTACGAAATCAGGCACAAGGAGAGAAGAATTATTGTTTGATAAGAATGATTTACAAAAGATGAATGTTTTGAGAAGAATAATTGCACCAATGGGAACCATGGATGCTATTGAGTTTATTAATTCAAAACTAAAAGATACAAAAAACAATGCTGAGTTCTTTAATTCAATGAACAAACCAGCATAATTTAATTTCCCAATACCACATAATTGAAGTTATAATATTTGAATGACTATTTATGCTTTATCAACTGGTCCGGGTGTATCTGGAGTAGCAATTGTAAGAATTTCTGGCCCCGAGGCATCAAAAGCAATTAAATTACTCACCAAGAAAGATCTACCTACTCCCAGAATAGCTACTCTAAGAAAAATAAACAATATCAACACTTCTGAGTTAATTGACGAAGGTATTATTATCTGGTTTCCCGGTCCTGAGAGCTACACAGGAGAGGATATGGCTGAAGTTCATGTTCATGGAGGGAAAGCAATTGTTTTAGCGATACAAAACGAATTGTCTAAAATAAAAAACTTCAGATTGGCTGAGCCAGGTGAATTTACAAAGAAAGCTTTTCAAAATGGTAAAATTAATTTGCTAAAAGCTGAGGGTATAGCCGATTTAATTTCCGCTGAAACTGAAATACAAAGATTACAAGCTGTAAAAATTATGAAAGGTAATTCGGCTGAGAAATTCAATAATTTAAGAGAAAAGTTATTAAAGATACTATCTTATGTTGAAGCAAAAATAGATTTTCCTGAAGAGGATTTACCTAATGAAAATATTCAACAAATTAAAAATGATTCAACTGAAGTTTTAAATCAAATTAAAAAAATTTTAAATGATCAAAAAGTAGGTGAGATTATCCGTGAAGGTTTTAAAATAGCTATAGTTGGCCCAACAAATGCTGGTAAATCCTCATTATTAAATAATTTATCTAATAGAGATGTAGCAATAGTTTCCGAAATTGCAGGAACAACAAGAGACGTAATTGAAACACACTTAAATGTTGATGGCTATCCTGTTATAATCTCAGATACAGCTGGCATAAGAAATTCTAAAGATGAAATTGAGAAAAAAGGTATAAAATTATCGTTAGATAAGGCCGAAAATGCTGATTTAAAATTAGTGGTAGTAGATGCTAAAAGCATTGATTTAGGCGGATTTTTAAATGATTTATTGAAAGAAAATGCTATTTTAGTTGTAAATAAGTCAGATCTTATCAATGGTGAATTAGACTCAGAGGTGAGAAAGTTAGATCATGTTTTAATTTCATTAAAGAAAAACCTAAATTTAGATAAATTAATTTCAAAAATCAAAAATAAGTTAAAGACAAGATTTATCATGAATGAGGATATATTAATTACCAGAGAAAGACACAGGCAACATTTGGTTCAGTGTTCAGATAATTTAGCAAATTTTCTAGAAAAAAATGATAAAAAGGATTTTGATAAAGCTGCTGAAGATTTAAGGTTAGCTACAAGACATTTGGGTATGATTGTTGGAAAGGTGGATGTAGAGGAAATATTAGGCAGCATTTTCAACGATTTTTGCATTGGAAAATAAGAAACTTGTAAAATTTTTTTTCAAATATAAGTTTACATCATGAAAAAAGAATTTTCATTTGATGTAGTCGTAATAGGAGGTGGTCATGCTGGTTGTGAAGCAGCAGCAGCTTCAGCTCGTTTAGGTGTAAATACTGCTCTATTCACTCATGATAAAAATACTATTGGTGAGATGTCATGTAATCCCGCAATTGGTGGTTTGGGCAAAGGTCATTTAGTAAGAGAAATTGATGCACTAGATGGCGTTATGGGAGAGATTGCTGACAAATCAGGAATACAATTTAGGTTACTAAATAGAAGCAGAGGACCAGCTGTTAGAGGTCCGCGAACTCAATCTGATAGATCATTATATAAACAATTTATGCAAAAAAAACTTGTAAACTATTGTAATTTAAGCATTTTTTCTGATCCTGTAATTAAGTTTATTTTTTCTAAAAATACAATAAATGGCTTTTTAACATTAAAAGGTAATAAGATTACTTGTAATAAAATAATACTCACAACCGGTACTTTTTTAAATGGATTGATACATATAGGTGATGAGCGTACGCCTGCGGGAAGATACAATGAAAAACCTAGTACAGGTTTGAGCGAACAATTAGAAAAATATAAATTTAAAATCGGGCGATTAAAAACTGGTACTCCTCCGAGACTGGATGCAAGGACAATAAATTTTAAAAATTTGGAAAAACAAGTAGCTGATGATAACCCCTACTTTTTTTCGTTTTTAACAAAATCTGTAACTAATAAACAAGTGTCTTGTTCAATGACCTACACTAACGAAAAGGTACATAGAATAATTGAGAAAAATTTATCTAAGAGCGCAATGTACTCAGGTAGCATTAAAGGAGTGGGTCCAAGATATTGTCCATCAATAGAAGATAAAATAGTTAAGTTTGCAGAAAAGAAGAGACATCAAATATTTTTAGAGCCTGAGGGGCTCAATGATCATACAATTTATCCAAATGGAATTTCAAACTCTCTACCTGAGGTAGTACAAGCTGAAATACTCAATAATATCAATGGTTTAGAGAATGTTAAAATGATTAGACCAGGATATGCAATAGAATATGACTATGTAGACCCTAGGGAACTCTTTCTAACTCTTGAGACTAAAAAAATTAAGAACTTATATTTAGCTGGTCAGATAAACGGAACCACTGGATATGAAGAGGCTGCAGCCCAAGGTCTTATAGCTGGTGTAAACGCAGCTATGTCGCTCATGAATAAAAAGCCATTCATCCTCGATAGATCTGATGCTTACATTGGAGTGATGATAGATGATTTGGTTACTAAAGGTGTAGCAGAGCCCTATAGAATGTTTACTTCAAGAGCTGAGTATAGGCTCAGCCTGAGAGCAGATAATGCTGATTTGAGACTTACAAATAAGGGTATTAAAATTGGCTTAGTATCAGGCGAGAGAAAGTTTAAGTTCGAGGATAAATTTGCTAAAATGAGTGAAATATCTCTTCAAATGTCTAATCTAAGTATATCTCCTACAAAAGCAGAAAAACATGGTATTAAAATTGCAAAGGATGGTATATTGCGATCAGCTGATGAAATTTTAGCTCAAAAAGGTGCTAATATGAATAAAATGCGAGAGATTTGGACTGAAATTAAGGATTTTGGGTCTGAAATTGATGAGCAAATAGAAATTAATTCTCATTATAGAGGTTATTTAAAAAAGCAAAATGCAGATATTATAGCTTTTAAAAGAGATGAAAATCTCGTTATACCGGAAAATATTGATTATGATCAATTTTCAGGCTTATCAAACGAAGTAAAAGCCAAATTTAAAGAAATAAGACCCAAAACAATGGGGCAAGCTTTACGAATAGATGGAATTACCCCAGCAGCTGTATATATTTTGTTGTCACACGTTAAAAGAAAGTCTATTAAGCATATAGCTTAATGGATTCGTTAATTTCTAAAAATTACTCTCAAATACAAAAATTTTATGTTTCACGTGAAACTTGTAATGAGCTTGAAAGCTTAATAAGCATGATACAAAAGAAAAATAGGGAAATTAACATAATTAGTAAAAAAAACTCAGAAAAAAAGGCAATTAGACAAAGACATATTGTTGATTCTGCGCAAATTATTGATTTTGTTGATTTAAATACTAATACAACCTCTGATTTAGGATCTGGGGGTGGAATGCCAGGATTAATTATAGCAATCTTAATGAAAAAATTGAAAAACAGAATGAAAATAAAACTTTATGAAAAAAGTTATCATAAATGTGTTTTCTTAAAGGATGTTTCAAAAAAATTAGAACTGAATACGGAGATAATACAAAAAGACATTTTTAAAATTAAAAATATTGAAACGGGAACCATTATGTCCAGAGCGTTTAAGCCAATGCCTATAATTCTTGATTTGGTACAAAAGAATTTCTGGAAATATAAAAATATAATTTTATTCATGGGTAAAAGTGGAAGAAAAATTTTAAATGATACTCTTAAAATTTGGAATTTAGATTATGAGGAAAGAGAGAGTTTAACGAGTAAAGACTCATTTTTGTTAAACATAAAGAAAATGGAAAAAAAAATTTGGTAAAAATTATTTCAATAATAAATCAAAAGGGTGGAGTTGGTAAAACAACAACAGTTATTAATCTCGCTTCTGCTTTAACACAGCAAGGAAAAAAAATTTTAGTTATTGATTTAGATCCTCAAGGAAATGCAACAACTGGTCTCGGCTTATCTAATTTGGAAAGATCTGATGAAACGATTTATGGTATTTTAAATGGAACTAAGTCTATTTCAGAAGTAATAAAAAAAACAAAATTTGATAATCTTGACTTAATAACTTCGAATGTTGATTTGTCTGGTTTAGAGGTCGAAACAGCTGGGGATAATGATCGGGCCTTTATTTTAAAGGTTAAATTAGCATTGTATTTAAATGATTCTGGAGGATCATACGATTATATATTTATTGATTGTCCACCATCTCTTAGTTTATTGACTGTGATGGCTCTTGTGTGCTCAAACTCACTTTTAGTTCCACTTCAGACAGAATTTTTTGCTTTGGAGGGTTTAACTCAATTAATGAAAACAATTGATCGCATAAAAATCAATTTGAACCCTAGTTTAGAAATCCAAGGGATACTTTTAACAATGTATGATAGAAGAAATAAGTTATCATCACAAGTTGAACAAGAAGCAAGAAATTATTTTAAAGAAAAAGTGTATCAAACAGTAATTCCACGTAACGTAAGATTATCTGAAGCACCATCTCATGGAGTACCAGTTTTAATTTATGATAAAAATTGTCCTGGCAGTAAATCATATTATAGTTTTACAGATGAATTTCTTAATCAAGAAAATAAAATTGGAAGTGCAGCTTAGTGAATAAAATTAAAAAGGGATTGGGTAGAGGATTGTCATCATTAATAGGTGAAACTAAGATTGAGAAAAATACTAATAAATTATCAATCGGAGATCTTTTTCCAAATAAATTTCAACCTAGGAAATTTTTTGATGAGGATAGTTTGGATGATCTTAAAAAATCAATAAAAGAAAGAGGTATTATTCAACCAATTATAGTTCGAAAATCTGATCAAAATTCAAAATATGAGATTATCGCCGGAGAAAGACGTTGGCTTGCAGCTCAAAGAGCTGGCCTACATGAAGTTCCAGTCGTTGTCACTGAAGCAGATGATTTAAAATCTCTAGAATTCGCAATTGTTGAAAATGTTCAAAGAAGTGACCTTAACCCACTAGAAGAAGCTCAAGGGTACCAAAGATTAATAAATGATTTTTCTTATGATCAAGAAAAGGTATCAAAATTCATTGGTAAAAGCAGAAGTTACATTACAAATTGTTTAAGAATATTAACTTTACCAAGTGATGTGTTGACTTACATTGAAACCAAAAAGTTATCTCCTGGTCACGCTAAGATATTGGTCGGTCTTGAAAATGCAAGTTTTGTTGCACAAAAGATTATTGAAAAAAAACTCTCTGTTCGTCAATCAGAAAATTTTGTTAAAATTTTTAAAAAGAAAAAAGGTTCTTATGTTAAATTTACAGATCCAAATATCCAAAATCTTGAAAAATCAATTTCTGACAAGATAGGTTTAAATGTATTAATTAAAAACAACAAAAAAAACAAAGGTTCAATTACTTTTGTTTATCATGATATTGAACAATTAAACAAAATAATCGATATAATTAAGTCTAATTATTAATATCTGAACTAGCTTTTTCTAAAATAAAGTTGGTAATAATTAGTACTGAATTCCCATAGCTTTTTTTAATTTCAAGTTCGATGTTATTGATACTTTTTATAAGTTCTTTTATTTTCTTGGGTTTCCATTTATTCAGTTGAATTTTAACGATATCTTTATCCTTCCAAAAAATTGGTGGTTTAGCAGTATTTATTGTTTTATTAACATCTTTATTTAGTTCAAGTTGATTTGCAAGTTTAAGAATTCTTTTGGCTTTAGATAAAAAAGTTCTGAGAATAATAATGCAGTCTTCTGTATTATAGTTATTCTCATTAAGAATATTTATAATTTTTTTTTTGTTTTTAGATAAACAATTATCAATTAGTTCTGATAATCCATAATTTTCACTTAAATTAATTAATTTTAATATTTCTTGAGAGGATATTTTCTCTTTATTTATTGCGAAGTTTTTAATTTTGCTAAGCTCATTGTATAAATTATTTCTATCACCATTACATTTCTCAACAATTAAATTTATATTTTGTTGTGAAACTGAAATTTTCTCACTCTTAAAAAAATCTGAAGTTAACCTTGAGAGAGTAACATGATTATCAGGGTAAGTTGGTATACAAACTAGATTTTGACCTTTTTCGAATAAAGATCTTAGTTTTGATTTTGTTTCTAAAATTCCTGCATTAATTATAATCTTTATATTATTTAGATTTCTATCAATTAAATCTGCAATTATTTCATAGATTTTATCTGACCCTCTATTTATTATTATTATTTTTTCATCTTCAAATAAAGAGTTAGATAAAATATTTTCATAAAAAGGTTCAAGTTGCTCTTTAATTTGTTTCTCGTCGTAATTAAAAATTTTTCCATTATTTTTATTTATTATTTTATTAATACATTCAGTTTTTAAACCCTCGTTTTTGCCATATAGTAAATAAAAAATTGTATTATTTGAGATTTTTCTAAGTTCAAATGTCTTTAATATCATTCCATTACTGCCAATCTAAGAATTAGCTTTTGTGATATTGAGTTCGCAATGTTTCTCTTAATATTACGTTCATAATTTTTTTCTTCATATTTATCAGTCATTTTTTGGAAATTAAATTTCTCGTTTACTATAAAATTTTCAGAATCTTTTTCTTTTTGTATAGAAAAAGTTGTCACAACGTCGATTTGATAATCAGTAATTGTGCCTGCTGTATTTTTAGCTAAAATGATTTTTGTATACTTTGTATCATAACTAATATTAATTATATCTTTGGATTGATTTTTACTTTTGTGCTGTAAATTTGCAGCTACTGCATTATTGATATCTTTATCACCAGTATAACTGCTAATGCTAATTTTGTAATTTATATTATTTTGTTTTGAATAAATTGGTTTGTAGTCACAATGACTTAAAAAGTTTAATAAAAAGGTTATAAGCAGTATTTTTCTAAGCATTTAAACAATTATATTTAAAAGTTTATCTTTAATATAAATTTTTCTTTTTACATTTTTCTGATGTAAATATTTACTTATTTTCTCATCATTTTTTACAATTTCAAAGAGTTTTTCCTCAATTATATTTGGTTCTGTTTGAATTAATGCTCTTTTTTTTCCATTAATTTGAACTACAATATTGACTATATCCTCTTTTAACATTGATTTATTATAATCGGGCCAACAGAAATTTTTTGTTTCGATAATACTTAAACATTCATTTGCAAAATGGGGAAGAATAGGAGTCATTGTAATTAATATTTTCCTGTAATTTTCAAGAATTGTATTTTTTGTATATTGTTTCTCAATTTGTTTATTCAAGAAAGAGTACATTTCATATAAATTTGCTACAATTTTATTATAACTAAAACTTTCTAAATTATCGTGAACTTTTTTTAAATATTTATTAGTATATTTGTTTATCTCGTCATCAAAATCACTACTATGTTTTTTGTTCATTTCATTAATTACTTTTTCATTTAAATTCCAAAGTTTTTGAATGAACTTAAATGATGAGATTATTCCTTCTTCAGACCATTGAACATCTTTTTCGGGAGGACTATCAGATAAAATAAATAATCTTGCAGAGTCAGCTCCATAATTAGAAATTATGTCTTCCGGATCTATTGTATTTTTTTTTGATTTGGACATCGACTCTGAGGGCCCAACCGAAATAAGTTTTGATTTATCTTTTTTAAGATATTTTTTACCACTTATATTTTCAATTTCATCAGGACTCACCCAGTTATTGTCAGGGTCTTTGTAAGTTTCATGACAAACCATTCCTTGAGTAAATAGTCCATTGAAAGGTTCAGCTATATTAAAATTATCATTTTCATATGACAAAGCTTGCATGAAAAATCTTGAGTAAAGTAAATGTAAAATCGCATGTTCTACACCACCGATATATTGATCTACTGGCATCCAGTAATCAATATCTTCTTTTTTAAATCCATACCCAGTTTCTTTTGGTGAACAAAATCTTAGGTAGTACCATGATGAACAAACAAAAGTATCTAAAGTATCAGTTTCTCTCGATAATTCTTTTCCATTTAAAGTTATTTTTTTCCAATCTTTTTGATTATCAAGTGGATTACCTTTAACGTTAATGTCTATATTTTCAGGAAGTTCTACAGGTAGGTTTGTTTTTGGTATTGGGTGCGCATTATTATTCTCATCATATGCTATCGGAATTGGACATCCCCAATATCTTTGCCTTGATACACCCCAATCTTTAAGTCTAAAATTTATTTGTTTCTTACCTAATTTTTTTTTCTCTAAAATTTTAATTGTCTCAACGATAGAATTTTCTGGTGCTTCAAGTCCATTTAGAAAATCAGAATTAATTAATATTCCTGGTCCAGGGTATGCCTCTTGATCAACTTTAAAATTTTCATCTTGATCATTTGGACGAACAACTGTCTTAATATCTAGATTATATTTTTTTGCAAAATCAAAATCTCTTTGATCATGTGCTGGACACCCGAATACAGCACCAAATCCATAATCCATTAAAACAAAATTTGCAAAATACACCGGAACTGTTTGCTGTGGGTTTAATGGATTAATAGCTTTCAAATTGGTTTTGAAACCAATTTTTTCTCCTACTGCAATAGCTTCCTCAGTGGTGCCAGTTTTCGAACACTCTTCTTTAAATTTTATAAAGTCTTTATTATTTTGATAAAACTTAGAAATTTCATGGTCAACAGATAATGCTAAAAATGAAAAACCAAAAAGAGTGTCAGGTCTGGTGGTAAAACATTTTACTTTTTTTATGGGTAATTCACCCTCAATTTTAAAATCAATTTCGCACCCAAAAGATTTACCTATCCAATTTTTTTGCATTATTTTTACCTTTTTAGGCCATGACTCTAACTGATCAAGACCATCTAATAATTCTTGAGAAAATTTTGAAATATTAAAAAACCATTGACTTAATTTTTTTCTTTCCACAGGAGCGCCTGATCGCCAACCCTTACCATCAATTACTTGCTCGTTTGCAAGAACCGTTTCATCTACAGGGTCCCAATTCACATAGTTTTCTTTTCGATAAACAAGTCCTTTTTTAAATAATTCTAAAAAGAATTCTTGTTGATGTTTGTAATAATTCTTATCGCAGGTAGATATCTCTCTATCCCAATCAATTGAAAGGCCAAGTTTTTTTAATTGTAATTTCATATTTTTGATGTTCGTTTCCGTCCAAGTTTTTGGGTCAAGATTATTCTGTCTAGCAGCATTTTCGGCCGGCATTCCAAAAGAATCCCATCCCATTGGATGTAAGACATTATAGCCTTGAAGAGATTTATAACGTGCCAATACATCACCTATGGTATAATTTCTAACATGACCCATATGAATTTTGCCTGAAGGATAAGGGAACATTTCAAGACAATAAAATTTCTTTTTTGAAGGATCAGTTTTTACTCGAAAACTTTTATTTTTTTCCCAAAAACTTTGCCATTTTTTTTCAATGGATTTAAAGTTGTATCTGTTCATAAATATTCAACTTGACAATATAATAATCAGTCTTTCGAGGAAGATTGATTATTGTAGGGTTGAAAATTTTTATCTTTAGATTGTTTTTTATAAATAGTAGCTTTTGCAAGTATTTGTCTTGTTATTTCTTTTTTCAATTGGCCGTCTTGTTTATTTATTTTACAATTGTTTGTTGTAATGCACTTTTTATAAAAGATATCAACGTCTATAGCGTCTGATCTAATTTCATTACTTAAAAATCTTATTGTTATCTTAATAGACTCCTCAGCATTACCTTGTTCTGAATACCAATCAGTTATTATAACTCCACCACTATAATTTGCAGATGTTAGTGGCATGAAATCTAAAACATCAAGGGAGGCTCTCCACAACTCATTTGAACTTGCAAATTCAAAATTGGTACCTTTATTTCCTTTCATAGCGTTACTTAAACGAAAGCCTTTTCCTTCCTCTAAATTCTTTTTGACTCTTAATTTAGGATCAGGGGGATTTTTTCTTGCATCTCCAGTTTTGAAAAAACCTTCTTTTGCACAGGAGGTTAATGAGAAAATAATAAAGATAATTGTGATGAGTAATTTATTTTTTAGTATTTTGTACATCTATGAGTTTTTAAAATGAAACTAGAATTAATACACTCTAAATCATTAATTAATGAAAAAATTGAACATAGAAGTGTTGCATAAATGCAACAACTTTCAAATAATTTATTAAAACCGAGTATTAATCACGTTTTTTGAGCCAGAAATGCTAATTTGCAAGTGTTTATTATTAATAATCAAACAAACTAAAGGAGTAATTAATATGAACAATTTAAGAAAAATCGGATTGTCAGCTTTAGCTGGTTCTCTAGCGACTTTTTCTGTTAACGCTGCTGACATGTCAGTAAGTGGTTCGGCTGGATTAACTTTCGACGATAGTAACAGAGGATTTGGTGATAGAGGTAACGGCTTCTACATGGGTGATAGTCTTAAGTTTAACGCATCTGGTGAAACAGATAATGGAATTGGCGTTTCGTTGTACTATGAAATTGATGATGGTGCACTTGACGATCATAACATGAAACTAACTGGTGACTTTGGAACATTAACGTTCGATGGTCATGGTGGTTCATCTGCATTCGGTGCTGTTGATGACAAAACTCCAAATGCTTACGAAGAAGCATGGGATATCATCGATACAAATGGTGCTACAACAGGTGGTACACCTCTAGTAATTAATGGTGGTGGAACAGACGATATGTTTATCTACACTTCTCCATCAGTAAGTGGTGTAACAGTAACAGCTGCTTACGTAAATCACGTAAGTGATGCAGCAGAGTCATATATGGACTTTGCAGTTGCAGTATCACCAGAAATGCTAGAAGGATTAACTCTTGGATTTGCAAGTTCTGACAACACAGTTGCACTTAACAGAGACCAAGAAGAAACTACATTGTATGCAACATATGCAACAGGTGGTTTCACAGTAGGTGTTCAGTCGTCTGATATGGATGACACAACTGCTAACTCTGATCAAGAGTCAATTGCTTATGGTATTACATATGCAGTAAATGATGACTTATCAATTGGTTACAGCTACCATGAGTTAGAAACTGAAACTGCAGGTGATGGTGATCAAAAATCAACTGGTGTTTCTTTCTCATACACACAAGGTGGAATTACACTTGGTGGAGCTATGAACGAAGTTGATAACATGGGCGGAACTGGTTCAAATGATTTTGAAGGTTACGAGTTTGGTCTATCATTTGCATTCTAATTAATTTAGAAAACAAATTTAAAAAGGGCCCCTTTTTAGGGGCCTTTTTTTTTGATCAAAATATGAAATTCCCGCGAAACCAGAGATATTTAATAAATTAAGCATCCTAATATTCTTTTTTGATATTCCACCTAAGGCAATTATTTTTTTTCTTGTGTACCCCGAAATTATTTTAAATTTATTTATTCCAAGAAAATTATCATTTTTTTTAAATATTGATGAAATAAATATACCTTGAACTTTTTGAAGTTCTTTTATTCTTATCTCCTTTAAATTATGTGCAGATCCTAAAACAATAAAATTTGAGTAGGTTAAATAGTTTAAATGATTAAATTTTTTATAAAAAGATGGTAAATAAACACCATCTAATTTTAATTTTAGAGCCATTTTGAAATTATTTGCCAATAAAAATTTATTACCTCTTTTTTTAAGATAAGTTTTTATTTTTAAAATTTTAGTAATATCAAATTTTGAAGAGCTGTAATCTCTGTAAATAAATGAAGTTGTTTTATCTTGTCTATTGATAACATTTGTATCAAAAGAATTTATAAAGTAATATTTTTTTAGTAAATTATAATGCATAAAACTATTCAAAATTTATTAGATATCCAAAAAAAAATTAATTTAATTTTAGATACCCTTAAAATTAGTAAAGTACCAAAAATTATCGCAGTATCAAAGACTTTTGGAATGGATAAAATTTCACCCTTAATAGAATACGGCCATTTGGATTTTGGTGAAAATAAAGTTCAAGAGGCAATTGAAAAGTGGAGTGATGTTAAGACAAATAATAAGAACCTAAAATTACATCTAATAGGTAAGTTACAAACAAATAAAGTAAAATTAGCAGTAAAAATATTTGATTTTATTCATTCAGTCGACAGCGAAAAGCTTGCTAAAAAAATATCAGAAGAACAACAAAAACAAAAAAAAAAAGTAAAAATTTTTATTCAGGTAAATATTGGAGATGAACAGCAAAAAAACGGAGTAAGCAAATCATCAGTGACTCATCTATACTCGTATTGTAAAACTCTTGATCTAGATGTGGTTGGCTTAATGTGCATTCCGCCCTTAGAAAAATCGTCAGATATCTTTTTTAAGGAGATGAATATTTTAAATACAAATCTAAATTTTAATGAACTTAGTATGGGAATGTCTTCAGATTATCTAGATGCTATAAAAAATTCTGCTACTTATGTCAGGATAGGATCTAATATTTTTGGACCAAGAAGTTAGTTTATTTGAATTTTTGTTTTTTTATTTAATAATTTTAACATTATTAAAAAATCTTTTTTTTGTAGTGCTATACATCCTGCGGTTGGTTTATAATCATTTGTTACGTGTATAAAAATACAACTTCCTTTAAATTTGATAGGTCTTAAATAATTATACTTTATTGGTATCATCAAATCATATTTATGATCTTGTCGGTAAAGTTTTTCACATTTAATTTTCTTTTCTAAGTTAATTAACTTATTATAATTTTTTTGATCTAATGGATCATCACACCAACCCATTTTTTTCTCAATTTTAATACATTTTAATTTGGTTATAGGTTTTTTAATCCTATCTGATCTGTAATATAATTTTTCAATACAAAAACAACCAATTGGTGTTTTTTTATCACCCTCTCTTTTGTTTTTACTTAATCCATTTTTACCAATGCTACACTTGAAATAAAAATCATCAATTTTAAGTGAATGTTTATTTTTAATATAAATTATCATATTATCTTCTTATATGAATACTCATAATCTTGTTATTTATGAACTTGATGAATTATATAAGATTTTTGAAGAAATTAAAAAAGATATAAATTTTAATTTTGAGAAAATTAATAAACACGAATTGTTAAAGTTAAACCCTAATTCAAAGTGTTTAATATTAACGAAAAATGAAATACCAGGATTAGATAATCAAATAATTTTCAACAAATTTCCTGTTTCAATATTTAAAATATTAGAAAAAATTAATATTGAATTTATAAAAAAAAATTTTCATGAACAATCTGAGATTTTAATAGGAAGTTATATATTTAATATAAATTCACGTGAAATGTCTTCAACTGATAATAAACTTAAACTTACAGAAAAAGAAATAAGTTCAATAATATACTTATCAAAATCCAAAAAACCCGTAAAAATTCAAGAATTACAATCAAATGTTTGGGGATATCAATCTCAGTTAGAGACACATACTGTCGAAACACATATTTATAGATTAAGAAAAAAAATTTCAAAAGTTTTTAAAGATGAGAGTTTTATTTTAAGCAAGGACGATGGCTACGAAGTTGACAAAAAAAAATAAGTTTGCAAGAGAGCTTTTTTCAAGAAAATATAAGCCCAGGGTAATAAAGCCAAAAAAAGGTAAAGGTAGTTTTAAGAGAAAAAAGAGTTAAAGCCTCGCACCAATTTGTTGAATTACTTTTGATGATAATTCAATCCCCTTCTCTAAACATTTTTCACTAGATAGATTGTTGATGACACCATGTAAGTAACCAGCTGCAAAAAGATCTCCTGCACCAGTTAAATCCTTTATTGTGAGATTTTTTTTAGCCTTTACCTCAATTAGTTTGTCCCCAATTATAGAAATTGCTCCCTTTTCCCCACGGGTAATTATAATATGCTTTTTTATTTCTTTAGTAAAAGAGACAACATCATTAAAATTTTTTGTATCTATAAGTGACATAATTTCACTCTCATTTGCAAAAATAAGATCTAGTTTTTCTTTAACTAAGATTAAAAAATTTTTTTTGTGCCTTTCTACACAGAATAAATCAGATAATGACATTGCAGTTTTGTTGGAATGCTTAATTGCTTTTTCAAATGCTTTTTTAGGTTCCCCTTCATCCCATAAATAACCTTCTAAAAAAATCAAATCACTTTTTTTTATTAGCTCTTCATTTATATCAATTTCACCAATTTTTCCTGCAATACCTAAAAAAGTACACATTGTCCTCTCAGAGTCAGGTGTTACTAAAATGAGACAAGATCCCGTAGGAAAACTCTCTTTTTTTTTAGAATAAAAATAATTCACATTTTCTTTTATTAATCCTTCTTCATATTTAGCACCAAAATCGTCATCAGATATTTTTCCTATAAATCCGACTTCATTTTTAAGTTGAGATAGACCAACGATTGAGTTAGCAACAGAACCTCCTGAAACAGTTTTTTCTATTTTAAGTTTCGCTAAAATATTTTTGAATTCTTTATCATCAAAAATTAATTTCATAGTGCCTTTTGTAAGATTATTTTCAGTTAGAAAATTTTCCTCTACTTTACAAATGACATCAATAATTGCATTTCCAATACCAAGAATTTTCATATTATGCTTTTTTGGTTTTAATAGGTTTTTTTCTTTTAGGATAACAACTGGTACAAATTTTACAAGTCACACCATAACACTCTCTTGCTTTACAATATTCTCTTCCATAATATATAATTTGAAGGTGAAGTTTGTTCCAACTTTTTTTAGGAAAAAGTCTTTTTAAATCTTTCTCAGTTTGAACAACATTTTTTCCGTTTGTTAAACCCCATCTTTGAGCCAATCTGTGTATATGAGTATCAATTGGAAATGCAGGATACCCAAAGCCCTGAGACATTACAACTCCAGCAGTCTTATGACCTACTCCAGGAAGGTTTTCTAATTCCTCAAAAGTTTTTGGTACTTTGCCACTGTGTTTTTTGATTAGTATTTTAGACAAATTGAAAATACTTTTCGCTTTAATTCTAAAAATGCCAATTTTTTTTATTAATTTTTCAATTTTTTTTCTTCCTAATTTAACAAAGTGTTTAGGTTTATAAAATTTTGGATAGATATTTTTAGTTACGTTATTGACATTTACATCAGTACATTGTGCAGAAAGAAGAACTGAAATCAGAAGTGTAAAAACATTTCTACTTTTGAGAGGCACATATATTTTTGGATAAGTTTTGTCTAAAATTTGTGAAACTATCTTAGCTCTTTGAATTTCATTCATTATTTGAAATTCATCAAACTTCTCATCGAGTAAAGACCTGGCTTTTTATTAATAAGCCATTTTGCTGCTGACAAAGCACCCTCAGAATAAAGTGCTCTATCGAAGGCTTCATGATTTAAAGTAATTATTTCTTTACCATTTGAAAATTTAACTTCATGTTCTCCAATAATTTCTCCTTTTCTTATAGAATTAAAATTTATCTTTTTTCCGTAGGGAAAAGTTTTTTTGTTTAAATATTTTTTTCCTAACAAATTATAAAAATTTTTGTTTTTACCCACAGCTATTCCTTTGCCTAACATTAATGCAGTTCCTGATGGATAGTCTTTTTTATGTTTATGATGAATCTCAAAAATTTTACTTAAAAAATTCTTTCCTAATGAACTTGAGGCAATTTCTGTTAAATACATTAAAAGATTAATACCTAAACTCATATTTCCAGCTTTTAAAATTGGTATTCTCTTTGAAAATTTCTTAATTAACTCTTCTTCTTTTTTAGTAAAACCAGTAGTACCAATAACTACTCTTTTTTTTAACTTTGTTGCTATTTTTAAAACCTGAAAAGTACATTTAGGTATCGTGAAATCAATAATTAGGTCTACTTTTTTGAATAATTTTTCATTATTTAGCTCAACTTTTACTCCATTAATCTTTTTATTAATCTTTATATTTTCTGTAAGAGCGGTAAGTTTAAAATTTTTATCTTTTTTTACAGATGTAATTATTTGTTGGCCCATACGACCCATGCAACCGGTCACTAATAATTTAATTTTTCTCATTTAAAGATAAAGATAGAAAGTATCACAATGAAAGCAACAATTATAGACCAAATAAATAAATTTTTGATAAATCTCTTAGTTTTTGAATTAGATCTTAAAAATTCAGGCAGCACTAGAATTAAAACTGCTATCAAAAAAATAGCTGGAACGATTTCTTCTAACCCCATTCTCTAACTATTCCAAAAACTTTTTGCTTTTTGAAAAAATTTTTTTATACTTGGGTTTGATTTTTCATTTTCTATTTTTCTAAATTGTTCCAACAATTCTTTTTGTTCTCTATTTAAAAATACTGGTACCTCAGTTTTAACTTGAACATATAGGTCACCAAAATCACCTCTTCGCATAAATGGCATACCCTTTCCTTTTAATCTAAATTGTTTACCGTCTTGAGTTCCGTCTGGTATTTTAATCTTTGCCTTTTTCCCATCAATTGTAGGTATTTCTATTGTTGTACCAAGAGCTGCATCTGCAATAGAAATTGGAAACTCAAAAAATAAATTTACATCAGATCTTTTAAATAATTCATGCGATTTAACATTAATAAATAAGTATAAGTCTCCACTGGTACCCCCTCTAGTTCCAGCTTCACCTTTGCCGGCAAGTCTTATTCTCGTACCATCATCTACACCTTTGGGTATTGTTACAGATACTTTTTTATTTGTTTGTTTATTTCCTTGTCCGTTACAATCCCCACATGGATTGGTAATCTCTTCTCCACTTCCTGCACACTGAGGACAAGTTTGTTGAACTGTAAAGAAACCTTGATTGGATCTAACTCTTCCATTTCCTCCACAATAGGTACATCTATCTGGACTTGAGCCTGGTTTAGAACCATTTCCTTTACAAGTATTACATTTTTCAGACGTGGAGAACTGAATATTCTGTTTTTTTCCAGTGTATGCCTCCTCTAGTGTAATTGATAAATCATATCTTAGATCTGAACCTCTGTTATTTGAGCTTCTTCTTGAACTTCTTCTGCCTCCACCACCAAAGTCTCCAAAAAAATCCTCGAAAATATCAGAGAAATCTGCACCACTAAAACCTCCAAAACCACCAAAACCACCTCTGCCACCGCCACCATTTTCAAATGCAGCATGTCCAAAATTATCGTAGTTCTCTTTTTTTGATTTATCAGAGAGGACACCATAAGCCTCACTAGCTTCTTTAAATTTATCTTCTGCAGATTTATCCCCAGGATTTTTGTCAGGGTGATATTTAACGGCTAATTTTCTGTAGGCTGATTTTAGTTCATCGGGGCTTGCGCTTTTACTCACTCCTAAGACATCGTAATAATCTCTTTTAGCCATGTATATAACCTGGACAAATAGATGTCAGTTAAGCGCTTTTTTCTTTATTCTCGTCTTTTACTTCTTCAAAGTCCGCATCAACAACATTATCGTCTTTCTTTCCCTTTTCATCTTTTCCATCATCTTTACCAGAATCTGGTTTTGTGCTTTGTTGTGACTTGTAAATAGCTTCTCCTAGTTTCATTGAAGCTTGTACTAATGCCTCTGTTTTCTTCTTAATATCCTCAATATCTTCACCTTTAAGAGATTCTTTTAATGCATTTGATCCATCTTCAATTGCTTTTTTCTCCACATCTGAAACTTTAGATCCATGCTCTTTTAGATTTTTTTCAGTTGAATGAATTAAAGTATCTGCCTGATTTCTAACATCAACAGACTCTCTTTTTTTCTTGTCTGCTTCTTTATTAGCTTCAGCATCTTTTACCATTTTTTCAATTTCTTCATCACTTAATCCACCTGAGGCTTGAATTTGAATTTTTTGCTCTTTACCGGTACCTTTGTCTTTTGCAGACACATTGACAATACCATTAGCATCTATATCAAAAGTTACCTCAATCTGAGGAACTCCTCTTGGAGCTGGAGCAATACCAACTAGTTCAAAATTACCAAGTA
Source organism: uncultured Pelagibacteraceae bacterium (assembly GCA_902628565.1). Classification (GTDB taxonomy): domain Bacteria; phylum Pseudomonadota; class Alphaproteobacteria; order Pelagibacterales; family Pelagibacteraceae; genus Pelagibacter. The sequence goes on along the minus strand of CACONR010000002.1, from coordinate 19,497 downwards.
ATTTATTATCTGTGGCCATTTCTCTTTCACCTTGAAGAACACGTATTGAGACGGCTGGCTGATTATCCTCAGCAGTAGAAAATACCTGACTTTTTTTCGTAGGTATTGTTGTATTTTTTTCAATAAGTTTTGTAGAAACGCCACCTAGAGTTTCAATCCCTAAAGATAATGGCGTTACATCTAATAAAAGAACATCTTTTACATCACCTTGTAAAACACCAGCCTGTATTGCTGCACCCATGGCAACAACTTCATCAGGATTAACACTCTTGTTCGGTTCTTTGCCAAAGAAATTTTTAACCTCAGAAATGACTTTTGGCATTCTAGTCATACCTCCAACCATTACTACTTCATCAACATCGCTAGCTGAAATTCCAGCATCTTTTAAAGCAGTTTTACATGGTGGAATAGTTTTAGCGATTAAATCTTCAACTAAAGCCTCCAACTTAGCTCTAGTCATTTTTAAATTAATGTGTTTAGGACCAGTTTTATCAGCAGTTATAAACGGTAAATTAATATCTGTTTGCTCTGCTGCTGAAAGTTCAATTTTTGCTTTTTCAGCTGCCTCCTTTAATCTTTGTAATGCTAACTTATCAGTTTTTAAATCAATACCACTATCTTTTTTGAACTCAGAAATTAAATATTCTACAACAGCGTTGTCAAAATCTTCTCCACCTAAAAAAGTATCACCATTTGTAGATTTTACTTCAAAAACTCCATCACCTAATTCAAGTATCGATACATCAAAAGTTCCACCACCTAGATCATAAACTGCAATTTTTTTATTTTGTTTCTTATCCAAACCATAGGCTAGTGAAGCTGCGGTTGGTTCATTGATAATTCTTAAAACTTCTAACCCAGCTATTTTTCCAGCATCCTTTGTAGCTTGTCTTTGTGCATCATTAAAATATGCAGGGACTGTTATTACTGCTTTTGTAACAGCTTGACCTAAATATTTTTCAGCAGTCTCTTTCATTTTTTGGAGAATAAAAGCAGAAATTTGTGAAGGCGAATATTTCTCTCCTTTCGCTTCAATCCATGCGTCACCTTTTTCAGAATTTACAATCCTAAAAGGAGCAGCCTCGATATCTTTTTTAACAGTTGGGTCTTCAAAATTTCTACCAATTAATCTTTTAACTGCAAAAATTGTGTTCTCAGGATTTGTTACTGCTTGTCTTTTAGCAGGTTGTCCTATTAATTTTTCTTTTTCTTCAGTAAAAGCAACTACTGAAGGTGTCGTTCTTGCACCCTCTGCATTTTCCAAAACTTTTGCCTGGCTTCCTTCCATAATAGCCACACAAGAGTTTGTTGTTCCTAAATCTATTCCAATTATTTTGCTCATATCAGTTATTTGTTATCCTCATATAGGGTTGAAATTGAATTCTACAAGTTCATTTAAAGATTATTTATCTCCTGAATTTTCTTTATTTTCCTCATTTTTTTCCTCTTTTTTTTCACTTTTTTTTGCTACGCCCACTAGAGCTGGTCTCAACAATCTATCTTTAATTGTGAAACCTTTTTGTATTTCTTGAACAATTGTTCCGGGTTCTTTTTGATCATCTTCAATTTCAATCATTGCTTGGTGAAAGTTTGGATCTAATTTTTTGTTGAGACATTCAATAGGCTTAATTTTATTTTTTGAAAAAATTGAAATTAAATCTTTATTGATAATGTCAAAATGTTCGAGTGTTTTTTTTAATGCCTCAGTATCCTTTAAAGTTTCATCGTTTAATAAAATTTGTTTTGATCTTTCAAGATTATCTATTAAATTTAAAGCTTCTCTTGCAAAAGAAAAACCTCCATATTCAAAAGCATCTTCTTTTTCTTTTTCAAATCTTCTTCTTTGGTTTTCCATTTCAGCAAATGATCTTGCAAGCTTATCTTCTAACTCTAAAATTTTCTCTTCTGGGGTTTTTTCTTGCTCTTGATCCTGTTCTTGGTCTTGTTCTTTATTATTTGTTTCTAAATTTTCAGTTTTTTGATCTTGATTTAAACTTTTTTGATCTTTCTCTGATGCTTTGCCTGTATTATCTTGGTTTTGATCTTTTTCCATATGGACATATATGGTAAGAAAAAATTAAATTTCTAGATGCTAAAAAAAAAAATTAAACAACTCCTTATAGGTACAAATAACAAAGGAAAATTAAAGGAAATTAGAGATTTATTACCAGCTAATATTAAAACATTTCCTACCTCAAAGTTTAATTTAAAGAGCCCAAGAGAAACAGGAAAGACTTTTAAAGAAAATTCTCTGATTAAATCTCAATTCTTTTCAAAAAAAACAAATCTAATCTGCTTAGCTGATGATTCTGGTTTAGAAATTGATATTTTAAATAAAAAACCAGGAATTTTTTCAGCACGATGGGCTGGAAAAAAATTAAATTTTAATAAGGCAATTCAAAAAGTTTATAAGGCATTAGATAAAAAAGATAAAAATTGGAGAAATAAAAAAATTAATGCTAGATTTGTTTGTGCTTTATCTATAAGTGATTTAAATAAAAAAATAGCTTGTGTTGTTGGAAAAGTTGAGGGGTATATCTCTAAAGAACCTAAAGGTAAAAATGGTTTCGGATATGATCCAATATTTATTCCTAAAAATAAAATAAAAACATTTGGTGAGATGAAGCCATCTCAAAAGTACAAATTAGACCACAGATCTGATGCTTTTAAAAAGCTTAGAAAATTTCTTTAATTTCTCCTTCATCAATTTTGTAAAAGTTTAATCTATGATTAATTTTGTTATTTTTTACATCAAAAATACCAATTTTACCTTTAAATGAATTTTCTTTTTTAAAAATATTGTTTATGTCAGAAAAATCAGATTTTAAGGATAAATAATAAATCAATCCTAAAAGATCATAACTTAATAAGCTTAAATGATTTGGTTTTGAATTGTAGATATCTACAAATTTTTTATTAAATGCCTCTAAATTTTGTTTATTGATTGATGGATAATATAAAGGCTGGATATTTTCCTCTAAAAATAAACTTTCATCAAACCATTGATTAAGAGTTATAAATAATTTATTTTTTGGTGATACATCGGTGTAGATAAGGGAAGTAATTACACTTTTAAGATTTTGATCAAAATCAGAAATAATAACGGAGTCAAAATTTACATTACCAATTGTATATTTCTTTTCCAATTTCTTAATTTGATCCTCTTTATCCACTAAATCTGAGTTTTCAACTCTTAAAATTTCATCGGCCAAGTTTTGTTTTCTCACCTCATAATTTGTTATCTTTTCAATTTGCTTTGTCAGTTTAGTTGGCTCAGTGTCATAAGTGTATTGTTTAGAAATTTTGATTTTTGATTGTTTAATAGCTTTTTTGATTTCAATTTTGTAATCAAGGTCAGGTGTTAAAAAAATTGTTTTTTTTACTTCACTTAATTCTAAAAAATTTTTAATTGCATTTAATTGAGATAAAGAATTTACTCCGCTGCTTATCACGTTTTTCGGTAGATCATTTGTTTTATTTGTTAATGATAGAAAAATAACATCTTGTATTTCATCCAAATATATTAAGCTTTTAAAAAAAATTGGACCAATAAAAATCTTTATTCCTTCATTCTTTAATTTAGCAGCCGATTTTAAAGTTTGATTAGGATCTATACCAGTGTCCATTGGATAAATTTCAATTTTGTCTGTTCCAATATCATTCAAAGCCATTCGGGTTGATTTAATTATTGATTGCCCTAATTCTTTGTATTCACCAGATAAAGGTGCAAGTAGTCCAATTTTAATTTTTTCATTTTGTGAAAATGCAAATGAGTGATTTGTTAGATAGATAATTATTAATGTAAAAATAATTCTAAAAATTTTTTTCATTTTAATGATACTATAATATTTTAATTATAAATATGATTGAAAATTTAAAATCTGCTAATAGAGTGTTCAAAAAAAGTCTATATTTAGTCTCGACTCCAATCGGGAATTTAAGTGATATTAGTCTTAGAGCCATAGAAACTCTAAAAAGATCAGATTACATTTTATGTGAAGATACTAGAATTTCTAAAAATTTATTAGAAAAATACCAAATCAAATCAAATCTAATTGCTAATCATAAATTTAATGAGAAAAAAAATGTTGTTAAAATTATTAAATTAATTAATCAAGGATCACTTATTTCTTTAATTTCAGATGCTGGGACTCCGGGTATTTCTGATCCAGGTTCTATATTAGTTAATGAGTGTATTAAGAACAATATAAATATTATACCTATACCAGGTTCTTCGGCGGTAACATCAGCAGTCTCAATATCTGGATTTTCAGAAAAGTTTTTCTTTTATGGATTTTTTCCTGAAAAGGATAAAATTTTAAAAGAGGATTTGGAAACTTTATCAAAATTAAATAGTTCAATTGTTTTTTTTATATCACCAAAGAAAATTAATAAGATTATTCCTTTAATTAAAAAAAATTTTATGGGAAGAAAAATCCTGATTTGTAGAGAAATGACAAAGTTTTATGAGGAATACAAAAGATCAAAAGTTCAAGATTTAGAACCATTAAAAAGTAATTTAAAAGGTGAATTGACTATCGTTATTTCAGAAAAAATTCATGACAAAAAAGCTTCACAAACTTTAGATGAATCAGATAAAAGATTGATTAAAGCTATGATAAATAAACTAAGCATAAAAGAAATAACAGATTTAATAATTCATAAAAATCATATCTCAAAAAAAATTATCTATGATTATTGTTTGAAAATTAAAAATGAAAAATAATATACTTATTGTACTTTTTGTCAGTTTTATTTTAAGTGGATGCGCAGGCGTATCATCCTCAGGAATTTTTGGAACAGGTGTAAGTGTTGCTATCGATCCAAGATCTTTAGGGACCCAGATAGATGATTCTTTAATGCAAAAAAATTTGACTGCTAGAATTTTACTCCTAAATAAAAACTATCTTTTATCAGTAAAATCAAAAGTTTTGGATGGTAGAATATTTTTAACTGGAAAAGTTGATGAACCAGAAGAAAAATTAAAATTAACAAAAATTGCATGGGAAACTGATGGAGTAAGGTCAGTTAGAAATGATATTAAAATAAAGGAAGCATTTAATTTCAAACAATCAGCCAAAGATTTGTTAATAACCTCACAATTAAGAACTGCATTAATTTTAAATAAAGAAATTAAGGCAACCAACTATCAAATAGATACTTATAAAAAGAAAATTTATATTTATGGAATTTCACTTACAAAAGATGAAAAAGACCTGGTTATTACAGAGGCAAAAGAAATTTTAGATGTTGAGGATGTGATTGCTAGTATTTTACTAGTTGATAATTTGAGAATAAAAACTAATTAGTTTTTTTGTAATCTATTACATCAGCTGAGTAAGCTGCAATAGAAGCTAAATTTAAAATATCGGAAGTTGAAGATCTCAAAGGTGCTATTTCAATAGGTAACCCCAAACCAATTAATAAAGGCCCTATTACCTTTGCTCTACTCATTGACTTAATCATTTTATATGAAATAGCTGCACTATGTTGACTGGGCATAATTAAAACATTTGAGTTACCAACTATTTCTGAAAATGGATAAAGTTCTTTGTACATTTCCTCTAAAGCAACATCTGGTTGCATCTCACCATCAAATTTAAAATCAACTTTATCATTTTTTAAAATTTCAACAGCATCACTAAGTCTTTTTGTTCTATCTGTAGCTGGCTCCCCAAAAGTAGAGTGAGATAAAAAAGCAACTTTTGGATCAAAACCAAATAATTTTGCAACCCTCGCTGCTGATTTTGCCATTTCAGCCAATTGTTTTGCATCTGGATACTCTATGACCGATGTATCGCAGATAAAGATTGTTTTACCTCTATTTACAACCAGGTTTAACCCGAACATAATTTCCCCAGGTCTTGGATCAACAACTTTAATAATTTTTTCTAGTGAAGATGAGTATCTTCTTGTGTTCCCAGTTATCATCGCATCTGCATCCTGACACGCAACCATGCATGAAGCCCAAATAACTCTATCGTTTCTTACAAGTCTATCACAATCCCATTCTAACATTCCTTTTTCTCTTTGAAGTTTTTTAAATAAATATTTGACATATTTTTCTCTTTTAGCTGTGTCTTTTGAGTTTACAATTTCAATATCAAAATTTTCATTATAACCAATTTTTTTTATTTGATTTTTAATGAGTTCCTCTTTTCCAACTAAGATGGGTATTCCTAAGTCAGAGTTTTTAAAAGCTATAGCAGCTTTAAGTGTATTTTCATCCTCACCATCAGCAAAAACAACTTTTTTTTGTTTTTTCTTTATATAACTATTTACACCTTGCATAATCGTTACAGTTGGATCTAATCTTTGCTTAAGTTGGTCCTTATAGATTTCAAAATTATCAATTTTCTTTCTTGCTACGCCAGTGTCAATAGCAGCTTTTGCAACTGCAGCCGGTATAACACTAATTAATCTTGGATCGAATGTTGATGGAATTATGTAATCTTTTCCATAGTGAGGCCTTTCACCCCCCATTGCTGCAATGACTTCATCTGGCACATCTTCTTTCGCTAATTTTGCTATAGCATTTGCAGCTGCAATTTTCATCTCTTCATTAATCGTTTTTGATCGTACATCTAATGCACCTCTAAAAATGTATGGAAACCCAATTAAATTGTTTACTTGATTAGGATAATCTGACCTTCCAGTCGCTATAATTGCATCATCTCTAACCTCTTCAATTTCTTCAGGTGTAATTTCAGGGTCAGGGTTAGCACATGCAAATATAATTGGATTTTTTGCCATTTTTTTAACCATGTCTTTAGTTAACGCTCCTTTCGCAGATAAGCCTAAAAAAACATCTGCATTAGTAATAGCATCATCTAGAGTTCTATCTTTTGTTTCAATTGCATGACTTGATTTCCATTGGTTCAAATTATCTCGACCTCTGTAAATGACCCCTGTTCTGTCTATCATTGTAATATTTTTTTGGGGTACACCAGTCTTTTTAAATAAATTAACACAAGCCATAGCCGAAGCTCCGGCACCATTGACAACTATTTTAACTCTATCAATTTTTTTTTTACTAATGTCCAAAGCATTAATAAGTGCTGCAGTTGTGATAATCGCAGTTCCATGCTGATCATCATGAAACACAGGTATATCAAGTATTTCCTTAAGCTTTTCTTCAATAATAAAACAATCAGGAGCAGCAATATCCTCAAGATTAATACCTCCAAAACTTGGAGCAAAATTTTTTATACTATTTATGATTTCATCTGGATTCTCGGAGTCTATCTCTAAATCAATAGAGTCAATATCAGCAAATCTTTTAAATAAAACAGCCTTACCTTCCATCACCGGTTTAGATGCTAACGCACCTAAATTTCCCATTCCCAAAATTGCTGAGCCATTACTAATTACTGCAACAAGGTTTCCTTTACTTGTATAATCAAACGCAGCCTCAGGATTATCACTGATCGCTCTTACAGGAGCAGCTACTCCAGGCGAGTATGCTAAAGCCAGATCTCTTTTTGTCGTCATATTTTTTGAGGAAGATATTTCAATCTTGCCTGGCTTTTTATCTTTGTGAAAATCTAAAGCTTCTTTATCTGTGTAATGATCAATTTTTGTTTTTTTCATTTATGCTAATTAGGTGTACAAATGGGGTAAAATTAAGACTAATATGATTTATGAATTTAGTTAAGTCAACAGGGACTTTTGGTTTTTATACTATTATCAGTAGATTACTTGGTTATTTAAGAGATGTTTTGATAGCGATCTTTCTTGGAACAAGTTTTTTAGCAGATGTATTTTTTGTAGCATTCAGAATACCTAATACTTTTAGAAGATTATTTGCAGAAGGGACTTTTAATGCAGCTTTTATACCAAGTTATACTTCAGAATTAATAAAAAAAAAAACTGGAGCACAAAAATTTGCTAACGAAATTTTCAATTTGTTGTTTTTAGGACTATTATTTTTAGTTTTAATTATAGAAGTTTTCATGCCAGTTTTTGTAAGGTTAATAGCGCCAGGTTTTGTTGATAATTCAGAAAAAATTCAGCTAGCTGTCAATCTTACAAGGATAACTATGCCATTTTTAATATTTGTGAGTCTGTCCTCTTTTTTTGCTGCAATTCTAAATTCTCAAAATAAGTTTGCTGCGGCCTCTGCAGCTCCAATAATCCTTAATATAGTCTTGATTGGAATTTTATTTTTTGGCAAATTTCTTAACGATGAACTAGTTTATTTTTTATCATATGGAGTCTCTATTGCAGGTTTATTACAACTTGTTTTTTTATATCAATTTGCGAAAAAATTTTATTCTATAAATCTCAACTTTAATTTCAAAATTAATAATAAGGTTAAATTTTTTTTCAAAAAACTTTTACCAAGTATTTTCTCATCTGGTGTTACACAAATCAATATTCTTGTCGGTACTATAATTGCATCTTTTCAAGCCAGTGCCGTATCTTATCTATATTATGCTGATAGGATTTATCAAATAAACCTTGCAATCGCAGGAATTGCGATAGGTGTGGTTGTTCTGCCACAACTTTCAAAACATGTTTTTTTAAAAAAGAAAAATAAAATTCTTTTATTACAAAATAAAGCGCTTGAGCTTAGTATGTTTTTAAGTCTACCAGCTGCAGTTGCTTTAATTGTAGGATCAGAGCAAATTATTTCAGCATTATTTGGTTATGGTTCTTTTGATGAACTGTCAGTATCTAACTCGGCAAACGCACTTTACTATTTTGGATTGGGATTGCCCGCTTTTGCACTAATTAAAGTATTTTCAACATTTTTTTTCGCAAATCAGGATACTAAAACACCCTTTTATATTTCATTAATTTCGGTAATTTTAAATGTATTAATAAGTGTCTATTTTTTTAGAGAAATTGGTTTTATAATTATTCCTATTGCTACGACAATTTCATCATGGTTTAATGCGATAATATTATTTGTTTACTTAAAAAACAAAGATTTATTCAATTTTAATAAATTATTTTTCACTAAATTAATCAAAATACTTCTGGCATCAATACTGATGGGAATATTTTTTAATTCTTTAATTTTGTTTTTTGAAAATAAATTGATTTATGAATATAATTTTAAATCTCTTTATTTGATACTTTCAGCTTTTTTAAGTCTTATATTTTATTTGAGTTTTTCATTATTTATCAAAGCTTTCAAATATGGGGATATTAAACTAAAGTATTAAACATGGGAAAAAAAATTTTTTCAGGTGTTCAACCTACTGGAAACCTTCATCTAGGAAATTATTTGGGAGCAATCAAAAACTTTGTAAAACTTAACAATGAAGATCAAAATGAGTGTGTGTTCTGTGTTGTTGACCTTCATGCTATCACAGTTGCCCAAGATCCAAAAAAATTAAAAGAAAATATTTATGAAACTGTAGCGACTTTTATTGCGAGTGGCATAAATCCTGAAAAAAGCATTATATTCAATCAATCAAAAGTGAGTGCTCATTCAGAAACAGCTTGGATATTAAGTTGTGTGGCTAGGATGGGATGGCTTAATAGAATGACACAATTTAAGGAGAAAGCTGGAAAAGATAAAGAAAAAGCAAGTATTGGTCTTTACTCTTATCCTGTTTTGATGGCAGCGGACATTTTATTGTATGACACAACTCATGTGCCTGTTGGAGACGACCAAAAACAACATTTGGAACTGTGTCGAGATATTGCTCAAAAGTTTAATAATGATTTCAATGTTGATAACTTTTTTAAAATTCCTGAGCCATTAATTCAAAAAGAGTTTTCAAGAATTATGAGTTTGAGAGATGGTACAAAGAAAATGAGTAAATCTGAATTATCAGATCAGAGTAGAATAAACCTAACTGATGATAAAGATCAAATTATAAATAAAATCAAAAAGGCAAAAACTGATACTTTACCGTTACCTTCTACTAATAAAGATTTAGAAAAAAGACCTGAAGCAAAAAATTTGATGGGTATTTATTCAAGTTTAATGGATATAAATTTAGAAGATACAATAAATAAATTTTCTGGAAAAAATTTTTCGGAATTTAAAGAAAATTTATCACAAGTTATGGTTGATAAAATTTGCCCAATATCCTTGGAAATTAAAAGATTGTTAAGTGAAAAAAAGTATTTAGATAAAATACTGTTAGAGGGATCTCAAAAAGCAGATAAAATAGCCTCGAAAAAAGTAAAAAAAATCCAAGAACTTGTTGGTTTTTAAGATTATTCTATTAACAAGTTTCATTTTTATAATTATTGACTATATATAAATCATGTTTGTGCAGACTGAAATAACTCCAAACCCAAATTCTTTGAAATTCTTACCTGGTAAGATTGTTTCGAATAAAGGGTCATTTGAAATTACACAAAAAGATCAAACTAATAATGAATTAGTTAAAAATTTGTTATCCGTAAATGGAGTTGAGGGCATTTTTTTAGGTAAAGATTTTATTTCAATAAATAAATATGACGATATATCATGGGATGAAATTAAACACATAGTAATTTCTTTAATAAACGATTTTTACTCAAGTGGAAAAGAGTGTGTAGTTGAAAATACTTTAATTGAAAATAATGAAAATTTAGAAGAGATAGAAAAAAAAATAATCAAAATATTAGACGAAAAAATAAGACCTGCAGTCGCAAAAGATGGTGGGGATATTAAATTTAAAGAGTTTAAAGATGGTATAGTCAAAGTACAGCTTCAGGGAAGTTGTTCTGGTTGCCCAAGTTCAACTATGACATTAAAACAAGGTGTTCAAAATCTTCTATGTCACTATCTTCCAGAAGTTAAAAAGGTCGAGGCCCTTTAGATGATGAATTTTAAATTAAAAAATTTTAAGTTTTTCAACCAACTTATTTTTTTTAAGTCAAAATTTTATTTTGTTAGAATGAGAAGGAAAAACTTAAAAATGTTTAAGTTTTTTGATGATAGAAGAATTGGTGCACTCCCACGAATATTTTTAACAAGTATTTTTGTTGTATTTTCTTTTTATCATATGCCTTCAATAGTTAATTTTGCCAATAAGCAACTTTTAGAAGATAAAGAATTTCAAAACAATTCAAAAGCTATATTAGCTTATACGTTAAATAAAAAAGAGGGTGTTGAGTCTGATGGAGGAGATTTAAATGAAAAAGATTTGTTAATTGATATTTTTAGTTTAAACGATCTTGAAACAGACACAGTGAGATTAAATGCATCTACAATTAAGCAATTATTTCAAGATACCGATTATAAACTAGATGATGTAAGGGAGACAAAGTTAGTTAAGCCTGTTGCCTTAACTCTACTTCCTAGTGAAATCAAAATGATTGAAAGCACCAAAAGAAGAAAAGAGTTTTTTATTCAAATTGTTTTACCTTTAGTTTTAAAAGAAAATAATAATATTAGATTAGATAGAAAGACATTGTTTAAAATTATAAATAAAAGCAACAATACTAAATTAGAAAAAAAATGGCTTGAAAAAAAATATAAACAATATGGAGTAACATCTAAAGATTTAACAACACTTAAAATCAGGATGGATGAAATACCAGTTTCTTTAGCACTTGCTCAAGCTGCAAAAGAAACAGGATGGGGAACATCAAGATTTGCGCAAGAGGGAAATGCACTTTTTGGTCAATGGACCTGGTCAGGCGAGGGTTTAAAACCCAAAGAAGCAGATGAGAACAAAGGTCACAAAGTTATGAAATTTAATGTACTACAAGCTTCAGTTAGAGCTTATCAAAGAAATTTAAATACACATGCATCATATAAAAATTTTAGATTGGCAAGAGCACATTTAAGAGACAATAATCAACCGTTAGATAGTTTAATTCTTTCTCAATTTTTAAAAAAGTATGCGGAAACTGGAAATCAATATGTGGAGGTTTTACAAAAAATCATCAAGCAAAATAATTTAAAAGATTTTGATGATGCTAAGTTACTTCCTTCCAGCAAAGAGCTAGAAAGTTTAATTTAATTTTCCATTATAACAAATTGGGTTCCAAACCAGCGCCACTTACCATTATCATTTAAGGAACAATTTATTCTTCCACGTCTTGGTAAAAACTTAGACTTGAAATCGATATAAAGAACATTTTTTTTAAAAACTAAATTTGGTTGATTCCATGAACCACCATCATTTGAATAACAATTAATATTTTTAATATCTTTTTGATTTTCAAAAAATTCCACAATTAATTGAGGAGGATTATCTTTATTTGTTAATTTTTTTTCTATTGGTTTAAGAGATTTGTACTCTAGAGGATTATAATTTATTAGTGAGTTAAATCGTTTTAAATCTCCGTACTTTTCATTTATTGGAAATCTTGGTAATTCAAATTTATCTTTATTGTTATCAATTATTCCAGAGTGTTGTCCAAAAGCAATTTCAAAATTTTTCGATATATAATTTTTCATAAAAAGAGAATATTCACCAAAAGGATATGAAAATATTGGTGGCACATACCCTAGTTTATCTTTGAAAATTTCAGTTGCTGTTTCTATATCGTTTATGAAATCTTTTTCTGTCATATCAATTAAATATTCATGTGTATGTGAATGGTGTCCTATAAAGCCTATATTGGAGTCACTAATTTCTTTTATTTCATCCCAAGTCATATACCCTTTTTTACCTACAGGTTCAGTAGATACAAATAAGATGAATGGAATTTTATTTTTTTTAAGATATGGCCAGGCCTCATTGTAAAATGACTTAAATCCATCATCAATTGTAATTAAAATTTTCTTATTCTTTTTTACTTTATTAAATTCATTTAAAAAATTGTTAGGGTCATAAAATTCATACCCTTGATTTTTAATGATTTTCATTTGCTCATCAAACATATCCATTCTAATATTTGTTGATGGATATTTATTTTCATTAAAGCGATGATACATCAATGATAAAACACCACTGTCTCTAGAATAAGATTTGATATTATTCTCTTGTGAAATAGAATTAACTAAAAATATAAATTGTAAAATGAATAAGCTTATTATTGATGCTGCCAAAGATAAAATTTTTTTAATGATCATTAATAATGATAATAACTACAGCATTACATATGAAAATTCCAAAATAAATTATGAAAAATTATCAATGTTAATTGATGATTTTTTAATTACAAAAAAATTAAATTTAGATAAAATTTCTCAAATTTATGTTAATCGTGGCCCAGGTAGTTTTGCAGGGATAAGAAATTCCTTATCAGTTGTTAAAGCTTTTCATTTAGCCAATAAAATTGATTATTATTGTTTCAGTTTTAAGGATTTTAATGAAAAAAATGAGATTAAATACGAAAATATCCCAAAACTTTGTGATAAATTGAGAGTTGAAAAAAATTTGATTAATCCTATTTATTTGAGTTAAAATCAATTATGTCAGATACAATTGAACAACAATGTTTATCAAAGGGTGTAAAGTTAACTGAGCAGAGGCGAATTATTGCAAAGGTTATTTCTGAGTCAAAAGCTGCCTATGGAGAGTCTGATCATCCAGATGTTGATGAGTTATATAGTCGTGTATCTAAAATTGATCCAAAAATAAGCATAGCCACAGTTTATAGAACAGTAAAGCTTTTTGAAGAGGCAGGAATTTTAACTAAACATGATTTTAAAGGTGGTAAGGCTAGATATGAAGCAATGATAGAAAGTCACCACGATCATTTAATTGATATTAAATCTGGTGAAATAATTGAATTTGTAGATGAAGAAATTGAAGATTTGCAAAAAAAAGTTGCTAAAAAATATGGTTATAAGTTAGTAGATCATAAACTTGAGTTATATGGTGTTAAAGTAAACTCAAAAGATGAATAAAAAGATATTTATCAAAACTTTCGGCTGTCAAATGAACGAATATGATACTAACAGAATATTTGATACTGTGAGAGAAATAGGTTTTGTAAAAACTGAAAATTTAGAGGAGTCTAATTGTTATTTACTTAACACATGCCATATTCGAGATAAAGCTAAAGAAAAAGTTTATCATGAGATTGGACGGGTTAAAAAAAATTTTAGATCACGAAAAAAACCAATCGTAATAGTTGCCGGATGTGTTGCTCAGGCTGAAAATGAGGAAATGATCAAAAGGGAGCCTTATATCGATATTGTTATTGGACCGCAAGCCTATCATAAAATAAATGATAAAATTGGAGAATTTTTATCCAAACAAAAAAAAATAGATGAAACTGAATTTGATGCCATCACAAAATTTGACTATTTAGATAATATTAAGAATTCATCAAAAAAAATTTCATCATTTTTAACTATTCAAGAAGGTTGTGATAAATTTTGTCATTTCTGTGTAGTACCATTTACAAGAGGTCCAGAGTATTCAAGACCATTCAAAAAAATATTAGAGGAAGCAGAAAATTTATCAGAAAACGGTGTTCGTGAAATAACACTACTAGGTCAAAATGTTAACGCTTATAATTATGAGAATTATAGGTTGTCAGATTTAATATTAGAAATAGAAAAGTTAGATGGAATAAAAAGAATTAGATACACAACCTCTCACCCACGGGATATGACAGAAGATCTTATCAATGTATATAGTGTTTCAAAGAAATTAATGCCTTTAGTTCACCTACCTGTTCAGAGTGGATCTGATAAGATCCTAAAGTTAATGAATAGAAAACATCAGATAAGTAATTATGTTAATACTTACGAAAAACTTCAAAAAATTAATCCAAAAATAAAGTTTTCGAGTGATTTTATAATTGCCTATCCGGGTGAGGATGAGAAGGATTTTAATGAAACTTGTGATTTAATTAAAAAAATTAAATTTATTAATTCTTTTTCTTTCATATTTAGCCCAAGACCAGGAACAACCGCAGCAAATTTTGATTTAATTGATAAAAAAATTTCTCTTACAAGATTAGAAAAAGTTCAAAAACAGTTATTTACTCATCAAATTAATATGAATAAATCACTTGAGGGTAAGGAAATAGATGTTTTAGTTGAAAATAAAATAGATGGTGGCACAAAGTTTTTTGGTCGTTCAGAGTATATGACTTCAGTTATTTTTGATGGTAATGATTTAGATATGGGAAATGTTATAAAAGTAAAAATAAATCGTAGTAATCAAAATACATTATTTGGTAAAAGTTTAGATAATTCAGAACAAAGAGTGGCTTAAGTTTGAGTAATACTATTAAAAAAGACATTAATTCATCACTAAAATTTGTTTACTCAGAAAATAATTCAATTAGTGTAATTTTTCATGAGAATGACCTTCTGATGGGAGTAGTTGGTGAATTTAATCAAAACTTGAAAGAGTTAGAAAAAATAACCAATTCAAGTATTTATTCCAGAGGAAATTCAATCCTAATCAAATCAACTTCAGAAAAAAATGAAATATTGAAGAATGCAATTCAATTTCTTGCAAATCAATTTAAAAATAATGGTAGTATAGAACAAAAAGATATTTTATCCTCAGTTGACCAATTTATGATAAATGAAAAAGTAAAAAATACCAACGTTACTGATATAATCAAAACTCCAAAAAAATCTATAATTCCAAGGTCAGAAAAACAAAAAGAGTATGTTAGAGCGTTGAGACAAAATGAAATAATAATATCTGCTGGACCTGCTGGTACAGGGAAAACCTTTCTTGCCGTTGCTGTAGGTTTAACAATGTTGTTAGAAAAAAAAATAGAGAGGATTATACTTTCTAGACCTGCGGTTGAGGCAGGTGAGAGACTAGGATTCCTTCCAGGAGATATGAAAGAGAAAGTTGATCCATATCTACGACCTTTGTATGATTCATTGTATGATCTGTTTCATTTTGAAAAAATTCAAAGAATGATAGAAATTGGTGACATTGAAATTGCCCCTTTAGCTTTTATGAGGGGAAGAACTTTAAAAAATTCTTTTGCAATTTTAGATGAAGCTCAAAATGCCACTGATACACAGATCAAAATGTTTCTTACCAGGATAGGCGAAAATTCAAAAATAGTTGTCAATGGTGACCCTACTCAAATAGATTTACCTAATAAAAAAATGTCAGGTTTAGAAAGATCAAAAAAGATATTATCGCATTTAAGTGAGATTGCTGTTCTAGACTTTGATCACTCAGATGTTGTGAGGCATCCTTTAGTTTCAAAAATTGTGAAAGCGTACAACAATAATGATCAAAGTTAATGTGCTTTCAGAGGAAAATTCTTGGTCAAAAAAAATAAAAAAAAAAGAATTATTTTTTAATAAAATTTGTAACAAGTTCCCAAAAAAATATAGATTTATCAACAAAAAGATCTATTTAACGTTGTTATTATCAAATAATAAAGAAATAAAAATTTTAAATAAAAAATTTAGAAATAAGAATAAACATACTGATGTACTTTCTTTTCCATTTAATAAAAAACAAAAAAAATTAAAGGAGAATTATCTTGGTGATATAATCATAAGTTTTAATTATATGAATAAGCCAAAAAATCTAGATAATTATGAATTTAAAATTAAAACAATAAAAATTTTTATACATGGTTTTTTACATTTATTGGGTCATGATCATCAAAAAAGCAAAGAGTATAAACAGATGTTAAATGAAGAAAAAAAAATTTTTAAATCTATAGAAAAACTTTCATTCTAAATTGAAAAAAAATTTTATATTTGAGACTTTATTGATAATTTTTTTAGGAAGCTTAACTTCCTTAAGTTTACCCCCTTATAATTTTTTTTTTTTAAATTTTTTCACATTTAGTGTTTTCTTTGTTTTTTTATTTCAGAGACTAAAACAAGGAATAAAAAAATCCTTTTATTATGGATGGTTGTTTGGTTTTAGTTATTTTTTGTCCAGTTTGTATTGGTTAACCATATCCTTAAGTTTTGATCAAAGTTTTAATTTTTTAATTCCTATATCTTTAATTGTCATCCCAGCATTTTTAGGTTTATTTTATGCATTATGTGTTGCTATTTTTTACCTATACAAACCAAAAAATATATTAAGTGCTTTTTTCCTATTCTCTCTTTTATTTGGTTTAATAGAATTTATTAGAGGAACAATTTTAACCGGGTTCCCTTGGAACTTGGTAATTTATAGTTTCTCTGAAATTAATAGTTTCTTGAGCATTTTGTCAATAATAGGAACTTATTCATTAAATCTTATAGTAGTAAGTTTTTTTACAGCTCCCGCCCTTTTCATATTTAGAAAATCTAAAAAAGAAGTGGTTGTGTGTATCTTTTTACTGCTATTGCCTATCACTTTTTATACATACGGGGAATTTTTAAAAAAAAATTTTTATAATAGTAAAAAGAAAGAACTTTCTTTTGTAGTTAGAGTAATTGGAGCAAATATAAGTTTAGATAGGTACTATAAAAACATTAATGCGGAAAGTGTGATTAATGAGCTAATTTCAATTAGTTCACCCATTGAAGAAAAAAAGACATTTTTTGTATGGCCAGAGGGAATAATACCCAACACTTATGAAGATCAATTAGATTTATATTATG
Source organism: uncultured Pelagibacteraceae bacterium (assembly GCA_902628565.1). Taxonomy (GTDB): domain Bacteria; phylum Pseudomonadota; class Alphaproteobacteria; order Pelagibacterales; family Pelagibacteraceae; genus Pelagibacter. The sequence continues at coordinate 2,111 of CACONR010000002.1, read as the reverse complement.
ACATATTTGAAAAATATTTTAGTGAAAATCACTTAATCGGTTTAGGAATATCAAGCAGAAAAACTATTAACGATGATTACAATTATTATAATTCATTTTCAATATTTGATAGTAAACTAAATTTAATTGACAATTATAACAAAATTAAACTTGTACCTTTCGGTGAATTTGTTCCTATTGAAAATATTCTTAATAAATTCGGTTTAAAAACAATTACAAATAATATTGGATCATTTGATAAAGGTGTTCACAGAAAAATTATTAAAATCCAAGATGATCTCAAACAAATAAATTTTTTGCCATTAATTTGTTATGAAATTATATATAGTGGGAATTTGACTAAAGATTTTGATTTCGATTTTATATTGAATATTTCAGAAGATGGATGGTTTGGTAAATCCATTGGACCCAAACAACATTTTATTCATAGTAAATTTAGAGCAGTTGAAAATGGAAAGTATTTAATTAGATCATCTAATAACGGGATGGCAGCAATTATAAATCCATTAGGTTATATTGAGAATAAAATAGATTATGGAGTTTCAGGTTATATTGATTTAGAGGGCATAAGAGATTTTAAACCAACCTTGTTTTCTAAATATGGAAATAACATATTTTTCACATTAATTTTGTTGTATATTGTTTTAACTTTTTCATTTAATAGGATTAAAAATGAGTAATTTAAAAAATTTTCTTTTTACAAGTGAGTCTGTTTCAGAGGGACACCCAGATAAAGTGTCGGATCGGATATCTGACATGGTGGTAGACACTTATTTATCTAACGATCCATATTCAAGAGTTGCATGTGAAACTCTCACAACTACCAATAAAGTTGTTTTAGCTGGTGAGGTTAGGGGACCAGAAATTAAAAAAGATGATTTGATCAATAAGGTAAGAGAATGCATTAAAGATATCGGATATGATCAAGATGGTTTTACTTGGAAAGAGGCTACAAAAATAGAAAGTCATCTTCACTCACAATCAAGTGACATTGCTATGGGTGTAGACTCTTCGGGAAATAAAGATGAGGGTGCAGGAGATCAAGGTATTATGTTTGGTTATGCCTGTAATGAAACTGATGTTTTAATGCCAGCACCAATTCATTTTTCCCATAAAATTTTAAGGTTAATGGCGGAAGATAGAAAATTAGGTAAATTAAGAAACATAGAACCAGACTCTAAAAGTCAAGTAACTTTTGAATATGAAAATGGCAAACCATCAAAAGTTAAATCAGTTGTGATATCTTCTCAGCATACCGCAAATGTTAATCAAAAACAGGTAAGGGAATTATTGAGACCATATTTAATTAATTCTATACCAAAAAATTTTCTAGAAGATTTTAATGAGAATGAATTTTATGTTAACCCGACTGGAAATTTTGTAATAGGTGGTCCTGATGGGGATTGTGGTTTAACGGGCAGAAAGATTATCGTAGATACTTATGGTGGTGCTGCGCCACATGGTGGAGGTGCTTTTTCTGGAAAAGATCCAACCAAAGTAGATAGGTCTGCAGCTTATGCAGCCAGATACATTGCCAAAAATGTTGTTGCATCTAAAATTGCTGAAAAATGTTTGATACAATTGGCTTATGCAATTGGTGTTTCAAAACCATTATCTATTTATGTAAATCTTTTTGATAATGATTTAGATAAAAATAAATTTGTTGAGGATAAGATTAAAGAAAGTTTTGATCTTAGCCCAAGAGGAATAAGAGAGATGTTGGGGCTTAATAAACCTATATATGAAAAAACATCTGCTTATGGACATTTTGGAAGAGAGCCAGATAAAGAAGGTGCTTTTTCTTGGGAAAATACCAACAAATCTGACATTTTCTTAAAATAGTTTTTATTGAAAAATAAAAAAAAACTTTTATATATTCATTTACATTGTTGAATTATCAAAATGGGCTTTGGCCCATTTTTTTTTGGAGTAAACAAAATTATGTTAAATAAAAGAGCAGATAAACTTGAGCTATTAAGAATTGCAGAGGCTGTAGCCTTGGAAAAATCGATAGATAAAGAACTAATAATAAGTTCTATGGAAACTGGGATCGCTAAGGCAGCAAAATCTAAATTTGGTCAGGACAATGAGATTAAGGTGATGATAAACAG
>CACONR010000001.1 GCA_902628565.1 uncultured Pelagibacteraceae bacterium | reverse complement strand
TGTTGAAAAGCAAACAACTCTAAAAATAAGTGGTGCTGATAAACAACAGGTGGGTGCAATTGCATCTAAACTAAAAACTCTTAGAAAAATTGAACCATATAAAGGTAAAGGTGTGAGAGAAAAGGGTCAACATATTTTGAAAAAAGAAGGAAAGAAGAAATAATGAGATTAGATACTAGTAAAAGAAAAAGATTTAGAGTTAGCAATAAGGTTAAAAATGTTGCTTCAAACGACAGATATAGACTAAGTATTTCTAGATCATCAAAGAATATTTCGGCGCAAATAATTGATGATATGAAAAATGTTACTTTATTATCAGCATCATCAATTGAAAAAGATATTAAGTCTGGTGAAATAAAACTGAATTATCTAAGATTGTTGCTGAAAAGTTAGCAAAAAAAGCACAAGAGAAAAAAATTACCAAGATTTATTTTGATAGAGGTATTTATAAATATCATGGAAGAGTAAAGGTTTTTGCTGAAACTTTACGTAAAAATGGAATGGAATTTTAATATGGATAATAATAAAGATAAAAAAACTGACGATATTTTAGAAAAATTAGTTCACATTAATCGTATAACAAAAGTAGTAAAAGGTGGACGTAGATTTGGTTTTTCAGCACTAGTTGTTGTTGGAAACCAGTCCGGCAAAATTGGAATAGCTCACGCTAAAGCAAAACAAGTGCCAGATGCTATAAAAAAAGCAAATGAAATGGCAAGAAGAAAACTTATTCATATACCTCTTCGAGAAGGAAGAACTATTCACCATGATGTAAAAGCTAAAGATGGATCTGGCAGAATTGTATTGAGAGCAGCCTCTAAAGGAACGGGTATTATAGCTGGAGGTCCTGTTCGTGCAGTGTGTGAGGTTTTGGGGGTAAAAGATATTGTAGCTAAATCAATGGGTACATCAAATGCCCATAATGTGATTAGAGCCACGATGAAAGCACTATTGAAGCAAAATTCACCAAAACAAATATCTTCAATAAGAAATAAAAAGATTTCTGAGATTATAGAAAAAAGAGGATAATGATTAAATTAAATAATAGAAATAAGACTAATAAAACTAAACTAAGAGTTGGTAGAGGTATTGGTTCTGGAAAAGGTAAAACATCTGGAAGAGGTGTAAAAGGTCAAAAATCCAGATCTGGTGTAGCGATAAAAAGTTTTGAAGGTGGACAAATGCCACTATACAGAAGACTTCCAAAGAGAGGTTTCAATCCTATTAATAAAAAGACAATTGCAATATTAAATCTAGATAAAATTCAATCATATATTGATAAAAAAAATATTAAAACTACAGATACGCTGAATTCAAATTTACTGAAAAAACTAAAATTAATAGATCAAAATTCAATTAAATTAAAAATTTTAGGTTCCGGAGCCATTAAAGATAAAATTAATATTGAAGCAGATCTTGCATCAAAGTCTGCTGTTGAAAAACTTGAAAAAATTGGTGGTTCAATACAATTAAAAAAATAGTTTAATTTAATGAGCGCATCATCATCAAATACTGATTTAAGAAATAGAATAATATTTACCCTTGCTATTTTAGTGGTCTATAGATTTGGTACTTTTGTCCCTTTACCAGGGATAGACCCTGAACAACTCAGAATAATGATGGAAGGAAATCAAAAGGGTTTATTAGGAATGTTTAACGTTTTTGCTGGTGGTGCGGTGAGTAGAATGGCTATTTTTGCATTAGGAATTATGCCATATATCTCTTCATCAATTATTGTTCAACTTTTAACAGGTGTTTCTGATTATTTTAAAAATTTAAAATCACAAGGAGAAACTGGTAGAGCAAAAATTACTCAGATAACTCGTTATGGAACTGTTTTACTTGCAACAGTTCAAGGTTATGGATTAGCAGTAGGACTAGAGTCTTCAGCTGGGTTAGTAATTAATCCTGGTGTTTTTTTTAAAATTTCAACTGTCACCACAATTGTCTCTGGGACTATTTTTTTAATGTGGTTAGGAGAACAGATTACTCAAAGAGGAATTGGTAATGGTATATCTCTTATTATTTTCGCTGGTATTGTTGCAGAAATTCCAAGAGCTTTAGTTACCACTTTCGAACTTGGTAGAACAGGAGCAGTATCTACATTAATGATCTTAGCTTTATTCGTTTTGTTAATCTTAACAATTTTATTTATTGTTTTTATGGAAAGAGCTTTAAGAAAAATACTAATAAATTACCCTAAAAGACAAGTTGGTAATAAAATGTACGGTGGAGAGTCATCTCATTTGCCACTCAAGATTAATCAAGCTGGAGTAATTCCCGCAATTTTTGCATCGGCATTACTATTATTACCAGTAACTTTTTCAAATTTTAATTTTTCTGATAATGAAACTTTTTTAAATTTAAGTTCATATTTTACTCAAGGACAACCATTGTATATGTTGCTTTATGCATCAGGAATAATATTTTTTACCTTTTTTTATACATCGATAACTTTTAATCCAACAGAAACAGCTGACAATTTGAGAAAATACGGTGGTTTTGTACCCGGGATAAGACCTGGAGAAAGCACAGCAATTTATATCGATAATATTTTAACAAAGTTGACAACAATAGGTGCTTTGTATTTAACTTTAGTTTGTTTAATGCCTGAGTTTTTAATTGCTAATTATCCAATCCCTTTCTATCTGGGAGGCACATCAATTTTAATTGTAGTTGTTGTTGCAATTGATACTGTTACGCAAATACAAACAAGATTAATGAGTTCGCAATACGAACAGTTGATTAAAAAAACAAAATTCGGAAGATAATTCGTGAATATAATCCTATTTGGACCTCCCGGTGCTGGAAAAGGAACACAAGCAAAATATTTAGTCAAAAAAATAAATGGTTTTCAGGTTTCAACAGGCGAAATGCTAAGGGATGAAATTAATAAAAATTCTGAAATAGGAAAAAAGATAATCAATGACATGAATGATGGTAAATTTGTAAGCGATGAAATTGTTAATGAATTGATTAAAAAGGTTATTTTTGATCAAAAATTTAAAAATAAACTTATTTTTGATGGATATCCTAGGTCATTAGAACAAGCTAAAAATTTAGAAACTATTTTAGAAAGTTCAAATCAAAAGATTGATTATATTTTTTTTCTTAATGTTGCAAAAGAAGTAATAATTAAACGAGTTGAAAAAAGAAAAACTCTAGAAAAAAGATCTGATGATGATTCAAATATTATTCTAAAAAGATACGATACTTATATGGATATGACACGCCCCGTTTTAGATTTCTATTCCAAAAATTCAAATTTTTATGAAATAGATGGTGCGCTTAAAATTGAACAAATAACCGCTAAAATAGATGCTTTTCTTAATGTTTAAGACGTTGACTTTGAAAGATCTTCTTATATAAAAGGCTAAAATTTATCTCAAAACTTATGGCTCGTATTGCAGGTATAAACATCCCACAAAATAAATTAGTTCAAGTAGGACTAACTTATATCTATGGTATTGGCGATAAATTTTCAAAACAAATTTGCACATCTTTAGCAATCCCTAAAGAAAAAAGAGTGAACCAACTTACTGACGATGAAATTTTAAAGATAAGAGAATATATTGATCAAAATTTTAAAGTTGAGGGAGATCTTAGAAGAGATTATTCATTGAGCATAAAAAGATTAATAGATTTAGCTTGTTATAGGGGTTCGAGACATAGAAAAAAATTACCTGTAAGAGGTCAGAGAACTAGATGTAATGCTCGAACGAGAAAAGGAAAAGCTATTGCAATAGCTGGAAAAAAATTAACACCACTTAAGAAATAAGCATGGCAAAATCAGAAAAAAAAGATAATAAAGAACTGAGTCAAGATAAGTCGCCAAAAAAAGCTGTCAAAAGTTCTTATTCAAAAAAAAAGAAAACTAAAAAAAATATCTTAAATGGAATCGCATATGTTCAATCAACATTTAATAATACAATTATTTCAATCGCTGACACTAATGGAAATGTAATTTCATGGGCATCAGCTGGACAAAAAGGTTTTAAGGGTTCTAGAAAATCAACTCCATATGCGGCGCAAATAGCTGCTGATGCTGCTGCATCTAAAGCCTTAGAGTTTGGCATGAAAACTTTATCTGTGGAAGTTAAGGGTCCTGGTTCAGGCAGAGAAACAGCATTAAGAGCCTTACAAGCGAGAGGATTTAGAATTTTATCAATTAAAGACACAACACCGATGCCACATAATGGTACTAGGCCACCAAAAAAAAGGAGAGTTTAATGGATGTAGAAAATGTAAATGTGAAAAATTGGAAATCATTAATCAAACCTGCGAAACTTGATGTTAAAATAAGTGATGATTTAACTCACGCTACAATTATTGCTGAACCATTAGAAAAAGGTTATGGTTTAACACTTGGTAATTCACTTAGAAGAATTTTATTATCCTCAATCAGAGGGGCGGCAGTAACTTCAATTCAAATTGATGGTGTACTTCATGAATTTACATCTATTAAAGGTGTAAGAGAAGATGTTACTGATATTGTATTAAACGTTAAATCTCTGGCATTAAAATGTGCTGCTGAGGGAACAAAAAAACTAATATTAGATGCCAAAGGACCTGGTGAAATAAAAGCATCTGACATCGCATCAGTTCCTGATGTTGAAATTTTGAATCCTGATTTAGTTATTTGTAATTTAGATGAAAATACTCACTTCCATATGGAAATGAATGTTAATACTGGAAAAGGTTATGTTCCAGCTGATTTAAATAAACCTGAAGAACCACCTTTAGGTTTAATTGCAATTGACTCATTATATAGTCCCGTTAAAAAAGTTTCTTATTCGGTAAGTACCGCGAGAGAAGGTAAGGCTTTAGATTACGATAAATTAACGATGGAAGTTGAGACAAACGGATCAATTTCTGCTGAAGATGCAGTTGCTTATTCTGCTAGAATTTTTCAAGATCAATTAAAAATGTTTATCAATTTTGATGAACCTGTGGAAGCTCCGGTTAAAGAAGTTTCAACAGAGCCTGAATTTAATAAAAATTTATTAAGAAAAGTAGATGAGCTTGAATTATCTGTTAGATCAATGAATTGTCTTAAAAATGATAATATAATTTATATTGGTGATTTAGTTCAAAAATCTGAGGGTGAGATGTTAAGAACACCAAATTTTGGAAGAAAATCATTAAATGAAATTAAAGAAGTTTTAACTGGTATGTCTCTTTATTTAGGGATGGAAATTCCAAATTGGCCACCAGATAATATCGCAGAAATGTCTAAAAAATTAGAGGAAAGCATCTAATGAGACATGGAATGGCAAATAAGAAGTTAAACAGAACTTCTGAACACCGAAAAGCGTTGCTTAAAAATATGCTTAATTCCTTAATAAAGTATGAGCAAATTAAAACAACTTTACCAAAAGCAAAATTTTTAAAGCCACAGGCTGATAAAATAATCACATTAGGTAAAAAAGATAGTTTGCATAATACTAAAATTTTGATTTCTCAATTGCAGGATATTAAGTCAGCCAATAAAGTAAAAAAAACTTTATCTAAAAGATACGAAAAAAGAGCTGGTGGTTATACAAGAATTATTAAAGCAGGTTTTAGATATGGAGATAATGCGCCTATGGCTATAATTGAATTTGTTGATAGAGACGTTCAAGCCAAAAAAGTTGATAAAAAAAAGAAAGATCCAGCAAAAGAAGTTGAAAAAAAAGAAGATAAGAAAGCTGCCACAGCATAAATAAAAGCCTAAATATTCATGATTAGAAGTTTTATCGTTGAGTTAACGTGTAATAATATGCGTATTGATAGATGGTTAAGAAATAAATTAGGAAAAGTACCGCAAAGTCTTATTGAAAAGAGTTTAAGGTTAGGAAAAATAAAAATAAACAAAAAAAAAATAAAAAGCTCTTTTAAAATTAAAGCAAATGATAAAATAGAACTCTTCAATTTTGATTTTAAAGAAAAAATTAAACACGAAAAAAAACAATTCAATCCATCCATTGAGGTAATAAAATCTAACGAAAATCTGATCATAGATAACAATGAAGATTTTATAGTTTTAAATAAAAGTGCAGGAATATCGGTTCAAGGTGGTACCAAGTCAAAAAAAAATCTAGTAGATATATTTGCAAAAAGTGAAATATTTCAGGGAACAAAACCATTCTCTGTTCATAGATTAGACAAAGATACCTCAGGTGTCTTTATTATTGCAAAAAATAGACAAACAGCTCAACTATTGACCTCTTTATTTAGATTAAGAAAAGTGCACAAAACTTATTTGGCAATATGTAAAGGAGAAATTGAAAAAGACTCAGGTGAATGGAATGATAATTTGATAAGGTACGACAATGGAAAAAAGATTACAGAAAAAGCAAAAACAATTTTTAAAGTGATAGATAAAAATACCAATGCTAGTTTAGTAGAAATGAAACCAATCACAGGAAGAAAACATCAATTGCGAAAACAATTATTTAACATTGGACATTCAATTTTTGGTGATAAAAAATATAATTCATCTGTTTCATCGAAAGGTATAAATAAAGATTTAATGCTTCATTCCTATCAAATAAAATTTATGATTAATGAAAAAAAATATACTTACAAAGCATTATTACCAGATTATTTCAATAAGTTGTTGAAGACTAAAAGATTAAATTTTTCAAATTAGTTTTAAATATTTCTATTAACTTATTTTCTAAATCATCATAATTTTGATTTTTAATTTGTTTGAGATTAGTAATACCTTTATCTTTAATCCCACAAGGAATAATTGCGTCATATTTTTTTAAATCGTTATTAATATTGATAGAAAAACCATGATAAGCTATCCATTTACTTACTCTGACCCCAATTGCAGCAACTTTTTTTATGGTTGAATTATCATTGTACCAAATACCAATATTTTCTTTATCAGCAAATGTTTCTATGTCATAGAGTTTCAGGGTTTCAATAATTGATTTTTCAATTACAGATATGAATTTTCTAATATCTTTCTTACCTTTCTTTAAATCAATTACAAAATAACAAATGAGTTGTCCTGGTCCATGATATGTTATTTTACCACCTCTATTAGTTTTAATAATATTTATAGATTTATCTATTATCTCATTTTCATTATAGCTTGTTCCCGATGTATAGATATGATCGTGTTCTAAAACCCAAATCAAATCATCTACTTTTTTTAGATCGATATTTTTAAGTCGATCTTCCATAAATGATATTGCGTCTTCATATTTTATTGGATTTTGGGACTTTTTAATTTCTATAGGCATTTAAAAATTGTATTCTTTTCATTTTGTATTAAAAGATCCGTCTAAATAATAGGTGTATTTATGACTTTAATAAAAAAAATTAAAGATAAAAAAGTCAATTTTGAATTTAATAAGGAATATATAAAAGTTGTAACAGACAAAATTACCTCAAATGATGCATCTTTTATAACTAGATCTTTTGAGGAAATGCATCCCGCTGATGCTGCTGATATTATTGAGCATTTAAGTGAAAATGACAGAGAAAGTTTAATAAAATTAAATAATTTTAAGATTGATCCAGAAGTATTTGTTGAATTAAACGAGTCTGTTCAATCAGAAATCATTAAATATCTTTCCTCAGATGCAATTGTTAGGATTTTAAAAAATTTAGAGTCTGATGATGCCATTGCTATTTTAGAAAATGTTGAAGAAAAAGATAAAAATTCAATATTAAGTTTATTACCCCCAAAAGATCGATTTGCTTTATTAGAAGGTCTTAGTTATCCAGAGGATAGTGCTGCTAGGATAATGCAAAGAGAATTTACAGCAATCCCAAGTAACTGGTTGGTAGGACAAACTATTGATTATTTAAGAGAGAATAAAGACTTACCAGAAGAATTTTTAGAAATTTACATTGTTGATGAAAATTTTAAACCTATTGGTGCTGTACCATCCTCTAAAGTATTAAGAACACCTAGAGAAACAAAAATGTCCTCAATTATGGATGATTCAATTTTTTTAGTTCCAGTGGATATGGATAGAGAAGAAGTTGGTAATTCATTTGAAAATTACAATTTAAACTCAGCTTGTGTTGTAGATAAAAATAATAAACTTGTAGGAATGATAACTTCCGATGATGTATTAACAGTTTTAAAAGAAGAGGCTGAGGAAGATGCTTTAAGGTTAGCTGGTGTTGGTGATGAAGAAATTACAGATGGTGTTATCACAAAAACTAAAAGACGATTTAACTGGTTACTATTAAACTTATTCACAGCATTTCTGGCTACCTATTGTATTAGTTTGTTTGGTGCAACAATTGAACAAATGGTTGTCTTGGCATTTTTAATGCCAATAGTTGCATCGATGGGTGGTAATGCAGGTATGCAAACTTTAGCAGTTACTGTTAGAACTTTAGCAACAAATGATTTAACTAAAAATAACTTTAATCAAAACATTATTAAGGAATTTAATATTGGTATTCTCAATGGAATAATTTTTGCTATTATAAGTTCTTTTATCGTCCAAGTCTGGTTTCAAGATTACCAATTATCATTAATAATATCGATCTCAATGATTTTGACAATGGTAGTGGCAGGTTTATTTGGAATACTTGTTCCAGTCACATTAAAAAAAATGAAAATTGATCCAGCAATTGCCTCTAGTGTTTTCGTAACAACAATAACTGATGTAATAGGTTTTGTTTCTTTTTTAGGTGTTGGGGCTTATTTTTTATAAAATTTAAAAATTATCAATCAACCTTACATTATTAATATAAAAAGATACGAAAATTTTTGAATTTTTTAATTTATTAGAAATTTTAAGATTCTTAATATTTCTTAATTCGAGATATTCAATCCTAACATTTTGTAATTTATTTATTTCATTTCTAGTTTTATTAAGTACTTTTTTAATATTTGATTCCTTATTTAACTTTTTTTTAAGCTTCATAATATTGGCAATTAATTTTGCAGCCAGATTTTTTTCACGTTTTTGTAATAATGAATTTCTGGAAGATAATGCTAATTTGTTTCTCTCTCTAATTGTTCTACATTCTATTATTTTTGAAGAGTGTTTTCTTAAATATTTTTTTAAAAGATATAATTGTTGAAAATCTTTCTCTCCCATAAAAATTTTTTGAGGTTTGATGTTTTCAATTAGCCGTTCCATTACATCAATTACACCCTCGAAATGTCCTTTTCTGTACTTAGCACATAATACCTTGTCTTTTTTTGAAATTATAATCTTAGAGGATCTCTTTACTCTATAAATTTCATTAACAGTTGGTAAATATACATAACTAACTTTAAGTCTTTTTAAAAACGATAAGTCCTCCTTTCTATTTCTTGGATATTTCTTAAAATCATTTTTATTATTAAATTGTTTTGGATTTACAAATATACTTACAATAGTTTTATTACATTTTTTTTTGGATTGTTTAATTAACGATATATGGCCTTTGTGAAGACTTCCCATGGTAGGTACAAAACCTAGATTAGACACATTTTCTAATGCCTCATTTAAATCATTATTATTTAATAAAATTTTCATTTGTATAAAACTTTTTAATAAGTAAAACATTTGAATGATTAAACAAGCAATTATTCCTTTAGCTGGTTTGGGTACACGTTTACTTCCATTAACCAGTGTATTTCCAAAAGAACTTTTACCTATTAATGGTAAACCAGGAATTCAATACATTCTAGATGAATGCATTGATGCCGGTATTAAAGAGATTATTTTTATAATTTCAAATAAGAAGAAAATGATAAAGACTTATTTTTACAATGATAATTTTTATAAAAAAATTATTAAAAAAAAGAAAGATAAAAGGATTAAGAAAGAATACGAAAAAATTTTAAGATATAAAAAAATGATAAAATTCGTTTATCAAAACAAACCACTTGGCACTGGAGATGCCGTTTTGAAAACAAAAAAATTCATAAAACATAATTTTTTTTTAATGTTGTTACCAGATGATCTTATTATTAAAAGAAATTGTTCTAAATCAATGATAAAGATTCATAAAAAATACAACGCGTCAGTTATGGCCAGTATGAATGTTAAAAAAAATAATGTTTCGAGATGGGGAATTTATAAGTTAAAAACTAAAATAAATAAGAATAATTATTTGATTTCAGATGTTATTGAAAAACCTTCTGTAAAAAAAGCACCATCTAATAAAGCAGTGATTGGAAGATATATTTTACCTAGAGAAATTTTTTCAAAATTGCTTAAACAAAAACCAGGTAAAGGAGGAGAAATACATATTACAGATGCCATCCAAACATTAATCCAAAATGATAAAAAATTCATTGCTCATAATTTTTCTGGAAAATATCTTGATTGTGGAAGCATGAGTGGTTACATCAAATCAACTTTAGAGATAGCTAAATCATGAAATTGTGTATGATTGGTACTGGTTATGTAGGTTTAGTAAGCGGAGTGTGTTTTGCTGATTTAGGGAATGATGTAATCTGTGTAGATAACAATGTTGACAAAATAAATTTATTAAAAAAAGGAAAGATTCCAATTTATGAACCTGGTTTATCAGAATTAGTACTAAAGAACTTTAAGAATAAAAAATTAAATTTTTCTACAGATTTAAAAAAATCAATTAAAGACTCAGACATAATTTTTATTTGTGTTGGTACACCAACTAAAAAAGGTGGTAGTTCAGCAGATTTAAGTCAAATTTACAAAGTTTCTAAAGAAATAAGTTCTTCAATTAATAAATTTAAGATTATCATAACAAAATCAACAGTTCCCGTGACGACAGGAGATGAAATTGAAAAAATATTATCTAAAAGAAATAGTAAAAAGAAATTTTCTGTTGTTTCAAATCCTGAATTTTTAAGAGAAGGAGAGGCAATAAGAGATTTTGTTTATCCTGATCGTGTAGTTATAGGAACTAATGATAAAAGAGCAGGTAGAATTTTGAAAAATCTTTATAGCCCACTTATTTCTAAGGGTGCTTCTTATTTACAAACTTCTAGAAGAGCCGCCGAATTGATTAAATATGCCTCTAATGCTTTTTTAGCAACAAAGATTACTTTTATAAATGAAATAGCTAATTTATGTGAAAAAACTAACATTAACGTTGAGGATATATCAATAGGTATGGGATTGGATAAAAGAATAGGCAGTCGATTTCTTAGAGCAGGACCTGCTTATGGTGGATCTTGTTTTCCTAAAGATACAAAAGCCATTATTACAACAGCAGATAAATTTAAAACAAATTTATCAGTAATAAAATCAGTAATTAAATCAAATGAAAATAGATCTAAAATTTTATTAGATAGAATTAATAGAATTCTAAATAGGAAAATTAAAAATAAAATAATTACCTTTTTAGGAGTTACATTTAAAGCTAATACAGATGATATGAGAGATTCTTCAAGTTTAAAAATGATACCATGGTTATCAAAAAAAGGAGCAATTATAAAATATTTTGATCCAACTGGTTATAAAACTGAATTTAAGAAGTTTAAAAATGTAATTAATAAGACTTCAATAAAAGATGCTGTTCATGGGGCTGATCTTGTTATTATTCATACTGAATGGAATGATTTTAAATCTGTTAATTTTAAAAGTTTAGTTAAAGGTAAGAAGTTTATGATTTTTGATATGAGAAATATATATTCTTCATCAAAGATTAAAGACCAAGGGTTAAAATATTTTAGTGTTGGAAAGTAAAAATCTAATTTAACTCAAATATTGCGTCTACCTCAATCGAAACGCCTAATGGTAAACTATTTGTGCTGACAGCAGCTCTAGTATGCATACCTGCGTCTCCAAAAATTGAAGCAATCAAATCAGATGCGCCATTTATTACTTTAGGTTGATCAATAAAGTCATCTGTTGAGTTTACAAATCCTGTTAATTTCACACATGATTTTATTTTTGATAAATCATTGTTGCAGGCTTTTTTAACTTGGGCAATAATACTTAACGCGCATCTCTTAGCAGCATTGTAACCAGCCGTGACATCCAATTCTTTACCAACCTTTCCTTTAATCAATTCACCATTATCATCAATAGAAATTTGTCCTGATATGAATAACATTTTTCCTGTAATTTTTGTTGCAACATAATTACCAACTGGTGCTTTCGCTTCAGGAAGCTTAATATTAAGTTCTCTAATTTTATCTTCAAAACTCATTTTGTTTTTTTTCTTTTTGATTTTTTTGTTTTATCGTATTCTCTCCTTTTCTCAATTAATATTAAAGCTTCTTCCATCGTTAATTCAGTGGGGTCTTTTTCCTCAGGAATAGTAGCATTGAGTGATTTATATTTTATATAAGGCCCATACTGACCCTTCATGACTCTAACAGGTTTTTTATCCTCGGGATGTTCTCCCAAATCTTTTATCATAGAAGAGGACATTCGACCAGGTTTAGCCTCAGCTATTAATGTTATTGCTCTATTTAAACCTATGGAAAATATTTCCTCAACATTTTCTATTCTTGCTGATTTATTTTCACATTTTAAGTAAGGACCAAATCTTCCAATGTTTAATGTAATCTCTTTTTGATTATCTGGATTTATTCCCAAAGATTTAGGTAGTGAACATAAAAATTGAGCTTTTTCCAAATTAATACTCTCTAATTCTAATCCTTTTGGTATTGAAACATTTTTTAAAAGTTCATTTACATCTGAATTTAATTTTTTAGTTTTTTTCTTTTTCTTACTAATTTTTTCAACTTCTTTATCAGAAGGGATTTTCTCGTATTGAAGGTAGGGGCCAAATCTGCCATTTTTCAAAAATATGTCATTTCCATTTTCATGTTTTCCTATAAATTTTGGTTCAGCTAATTGTGCTTGAGCAGCAGCTTTTGCTTTAGATAAGGGTCGTGTAAATTTACATTCTGGATAGTTTGAACACCCTATAAAAGCGCCACCTCTGAAACTATTCTTTAAACTAAGTGTTCCGGAACTACATAATTGACATTTTCTTACTACATTACCTTCATTATCCTTATCAAAAATTAATTCACCTAGACTATCATTGAGTAAATCCAATACCTCTCTAGTTCTTTTTTCTTTCACTTCCGAAACATTATTATTGAAGTCTTTCCAAAAAAGTTCCAAAACTTTAATCCAACTTTCTTTGCCTGTAGTGATCTCATCAAGTTGATCTTCTAGTCCTGCTGTAAAGTTGTAATCTACATATTTTGAGAATAATTTTTCTAAAAAGGCTGAAATTAATTTACCTCTATCTGTAGGAAAAAATCTTTTATTCAATATTTCTGCATAACCTCGATTGGCAATAGTAGAAATAATACTTGCATACGTAGAAGGCCTCCCAATACCAAGCTCTTCAAGTTTTTTAACTAAACTAGCTTCGGAATATCTTGGTGGTGGTTGTGTATAATGCTGTTCATCTATTAGCGCCTCAATATTAATAGGTCCTTTAGATACAGCAGGTAAAATAGTTTCATCATCATCTTTGCTTTGATTATTATAAATCTTTAAGAAACCATCAAATTTTAAAACTGATCCACTGGCTTTACAAATTGTATCATTATTATCTGACGTTATGGTGATAGTATTTCTATCAAATTTGGCTGACTCCATCTGAGAAGATAAAGCTCTACTCCAGATAAGATCATAAAGCTTATTTTGATCTGTACTTAAATATTTTTTAACACTTTGAGGAGTTCTAA
The DNA here is from genome assembly GCA_902628565.1 of uncultured Pelagibacteraceae bacterium. GTDB lineage: Bacteria > Pseudomonadota > Alphaproteobacteria > Pelagibacterales > Pelagibacteraceae > Pelagibacter. Next base: position 177,262 of record CACONR010000001.1, on the reverse strand, counting down.
TAATATCAGTAGGTCTTATTGCTTCGTGAGCTTCTTGTGCATTTTTAGCTTTTTTGCCTGAATAATTCAAAACATCTTTAGGCAAGTATTCATTACCAATTTCTTTTTGGATATAGTTTCTGAAACTTGTAACAGCATCTTTAGATAGATTAGTTCCATCAGTTCTCATATAAGTAATTAAGCCAATTGTCTCACCCTCCATCTCTATACCTTGATAAAGTTTTTGGGCAATTTGCATTGTTCTAGATGCACCAAAACCTAGTCGACTCGATGCGGTTTGTTGTAGAGTTGAAGTCGTAAATGGTCCAGAGGGATTACGATTTACTATTTTGCTAGAAATATCAGTTATACTAAATTTTTTTTTATTAATACTTGATATAGCTTTATTTATCTCTTCTTTATTTCTGAATGAAAATTTTTCAATTTTATTGTTGTCAAGTTGACTAATACTAGCAGTGAAATTTTGATTTGCAGTATCAGCAAATTTAATACTTAAAGTCCAAAATTCCTCAGGTTTAAAAGACTCAATAGCATGTTCTCTCTCAGTAATTAATTTTAAAGCAACAGATTGAACTCTTCCTGCAGATTTTGAACCTGGAAGTTTTGTCCACAGGATTGGGGATATATTAAAACCAACCAAGTAGTCCAATGCTCTTCTAGCCATATACGCATCGACAAGTAATGGCTCAATTTGTCTAGGATTTTCAATTCCTTGAATAACAGCTTTTTTGGTTATTTCATTAAATACAACTCGTTCAATTTCTTTATCTTTTAAAAGTTTTTTTTCATTCAAATATTCTTTGACATGCCAAGCAATGGCCTCACCTTCACGATCAGGATCAGTTGCTAATATAATTTTAGATGAGTCTTTAGCCGCATCAGTTATTTCTTTTAAATATTTTTTTGAAAAACTATCAACTTCCCATTCCATTTTAAAATCTTGATCTGGATTGACAGAACCATTTTTTGACGGCAAATCTCTTATATGACCATAACTTGCTAAAACTTTATAATTATCACCTAGGTATTTATTAATAGTTTTTGCTTTAGCAGGACTTTCTACAATGACCAAATTCATAAACTACAAACTACCCAAAAGCTTTAGATAGTCAATTTAATAAATTTTTGTCTTAGTTTCTTCTTTATTTATCAATCTTTTAATATTTCCTCTGTGAGTAAAAAAAATCAAGATAAACATGATCGTAAAAAAAATTGCCTGATTAAACTGAATAGAAATTAATAGATAGATTGGTATAGATATCGAAGCCACTAAAGATGATAGAGATGAAAATTTAGAAATAAAAAAAGTTACAAACCAACAAATAGAAAATATAATTCCAAAATATAAATTTATAGCAAATAAAATACCGACATAGGTAGCAACACCCTTGCCACCTTTAAACTTAAGCCAAATTGGAAATACATGACCTAAAAAGGCACATAAAGATGCAATATATAAAAAATCTTGGTAGAAAATTTTTACATAAATAACTGGAATAATTGCTTTTAAAATATCTAATACTAAAGTGAAATAACCAATACTTTTATTTCCGGTTCTCAAAACATTGGTAGCTCCAATATTACCGGATCCGATTTCTCTTATATCTTTTTTTAAAAATATCTTTGTAAGTATATATCCAAAAGGTATCGAGCCCATGAGGTAGGAAATGATACCTATCAAAAAAATATCCATACTAAAGCTTAAATAATTCTTTTCCTTTTACAAATGTATTCGTGACCTTACCTTGGAGTTTTTTGTCTTCAATTGAGGTATTTTTTGATTTTGAAACCAATTTTTCTTTTTTTACAATCCATGGTTTACTTATATCTACAATACAAAAATCTGCATCATTACCAATGGAGAGGTTACCTTTATCTATTTTGAGAATTTTTGCAGGATTTGAAGTAAGCGCTTTAATTAATGTTTCTAATTTTAAAGATCCATTATGATATAATTCTAAACTTAGAGATAATAGAGTTTCTATACCTGATGCGCCTGTTGCAGCTTGAGAAAATGTTAATCTCTTTGACTCTTCATCTTCAGGTTTGTGATCTGAAACAATCACATCTATTAATCCATCCTTTAATCCTTCCACTAGAGCAATTCTATCTTCCTCACGCCTCAAAGGTGGAGATAGTTTTAAAAAAGTTCTAAAATCACCTATATCATTTTCATTTAAAGAGAGATTATTTATCGAAACACCGGATGTGAATTTAACAATTTCTTTCCTATGTTTGATTACTTCAATAGATTTTTGTGATGATAATTGAGAAATATGATATCTACATTTTACTTTTTCAAGTAAAGTAAGATCTCTTTCAATCAAAATTCTTTCTGCGATCTCAGGAATACCTGATAATCCTAATTTAGATGCGATAATGCCTGAATTTATCATCCCATTTTTTGCAAGTTCATAATCTTCCGCATGTTGCATTATTAAACAGCCAATATCTTTTGCAGAATTCATTATCCGAGACATTAATCTGGGATTTTGAATAGTTTTAATGCCATCAGTAAATGCTATTATACCTTTACTTTGGAGAAGACCAAATTCTGTCATATTGTTTCCCTCAATATTTTTTGTAAGTGATGCACACGGAAAAATGTTTATTCGAGATTTATCTCTTCCTCTTCTTTTTAAAAAATCGACTATAGATACGTTGTCTATTATCGGATCAGTATTTGGCATTGTTACTACTGAAGTTACACCACCAGCTAAAGCAGCATTACTTAAGGTTCTAAAATTTTCTTTATATTCATAGCCTGGTTCACCTACGAATACTCTCATGTCAACTAAACCTGGAAATATATATTTTCCATTTAAATCAACTGGTTTTTCTCTTGAAGGAAGATTATTTGTATTCACTTTTTTTCCTACTGCTTCTATCTTTCCTTCTTCAGAGATTATAAGACCACCTGTTTCGTTAATTGAATTGTGTGGGTCAATTATATTAGCGTTTATAAAATATTGTTTTTTCATTTAACTACAAAAAATTTTTAAACAGGCCATTCTTACCGCAACTCCTAGTTCTACTTGTTCTTTAATTACGCTTTTATTGATATCGTCAGCTAAATTAGTATCTATCTCAATACCTCTATTCATTGGACCTGGGTGCATGATTAATGCATCAGCTTTTGCATGTTCTAATTTATCTGGTGTAAGGCCATAATATTCATAATATTCTCTGTTAGATGAGAGATAAGAACTTGTCATTCTTTCATTTTGTAATCTTAACATCATTACAATATCACAATCTTTTAATCCTTTTTTCATATCGGTAAATGTATTAACACCAAATTTTTCTATCTCCTTTGGCATCAAATTTGTGGGAGCAATTATATTTACTTCTGCCCCTAACATGTTCAGTAAATAAATATTAGATCTTGCAACTCTTGAATGCAGGATATCTCCACAGATGGCAATTCTTAAACCTTCAATTTTTTTTTTTCGATTTATAATTGTCAGAGCATCCAATAAAGCTTGAGTAGGGTGCTCTCTTCTTCCATCTCCGGCATTTAAAACCGCACAATTAACTTTTTGAGAAAGTAGATTACATGCGCCAGAGTCTTGGTGTCTTATTACAATGATGTCAGGATGCATAGCATTTAGTGTCATTGCTGTATCAATAAGAGTTTCACCTTTTTTAATTGCAGAATTACTTATATTCATTGACATCACGTCAGCTCCAAGTCTTTTTCCTGCTAATTCAAATGAACTTTGCGTTCTAGTTGAGGGCTCAAAAAATAAATTAATCTGTGTTTTTCCTCTTAGCGCATCAATTTTTTTATTTTTACTTTGGTTTACTTTTATAAAACTGTGAGCTTCATCAAGTATTAGACTAACATCATTTATAGACAAATCTTGGATACCTAACAGATGTTTTTGAGAAATTTTAATAGCTTTATTTGTTTTAATTGCCATTAAAACCAACTCTATAGCTATAAAGTTGTATAATAGCAAGTATTAATTGTTCAAAAAATCTATTGCCCCTTGCAATATAAAAGCAGCAGCATTTTCATCAATTTTTTTTTCTCTTTTGCTCACATTAACATCTAATTGACTGGAAAGATTAAATGCACCAACAGTTGATAGTCTCTCATCCCATAAACAAACTGGAATATCAATGTTCTTTTCAATATACGTAGAAACATCTTTTACTGATTGAGAAGATTTGCCAGAAGAGCCATCCATATTTAAGGGGTTTCCTATTATGATTCCCTTTATGTTGTTTTTGATGATTATTGATTTAAGTTGATCTATAAGGTTTTGAGAGGATTTTTTTTCTATAGTTATAAATGGTGTGGCAATTAATTGTTTTTCGTCACAAATTGAAACTCCTATTCGTTTTGAACCAAGGTCTAAACCTATCAATCTGCACTTATCTAAGTGATTTTTTTTAAATTCCTCTAACGTGATCATATTGTATATTTTTAACTTAAATGATAGTTTGCGTCATACCTAAATAGCATATGAGTATAGATCTTAAAACAATAAAACACATATCTAAATTATCAAGAATTTCTGTCGATGAAAAAAGGGCAGAAAAATTAGCTGATGATTTGAATTCAATTTTTGAATTTATTGAAAAGCTTAATGAATTAAAAACAGATGATGTAAAGCCATTAACATCAATAGCCGAAACAACTTTAAAATTTAGATCTGATGTGATCAAAAGTAAAAATATTAGAGAACAAATAATTAAAAATTCTCCTGAAGATAATGAGGATTATTTTGTTGTACCAAAGGTAATCGAATAATGTCAGACATTACAAAACAATCTTTAACAGAATTAGTAGAGAATATTAAAAATAAGAAACTTTCTTCAACAGATGTGACCAAAGCATTTATTCAGAGGTCTGAAAAGTCTAGTGAATTAAATGCTTATATCACAGATGATTTTACATCGGCTTTAGATAAAGCAAAAAAGTTTGATCAGAACCCAAATTTAGATTTAAAATTACCTGGTATACCCATGGCAGTTAAAGACTTGTTCTGCACAAAAAATGTTAAAACAACTGCTGGTAGTAAAATTTTGAATAATTTTGTACCAACTTATGAGTCTACAGTTACTGAAAATATTTGGAATGAAGGTGCAATACTTTTGGGTAAATTAAATTGTGATGAGTTTGCAATGGGTTCATCTAATGAGACAAGTCATTTTGGAAACGTACAAAATCCTATTGATAAGAATTTAGTTCCCGGTGGTTCATCGGGTGGTTCAGCATCAGCGGTTGCTGGACAATTAACTCCAATCACAATTGGCACTGATACTGGAGGATCGATTAGACAACCAGCTTCATTTACTGGAATTGTAGGTTTAAAACCAACATACGGAAGTTGCTCAAGATATGGGATAGTTGCCTTTGCTTCCTCATTAGATCAAGCAGGACCGATGGCCCAAAACGTTAAAGATTGTGCTTTGTTGCAAGAAGTAATAAGCACATATGATCCAAAAGATTCTACTTCAATCAATTTCAAAAGAAATCATTATAGCAAAGAACTTACAAAAAATATAAAAGGAAAAAAAATTGGAATTCCAAAAGAATACAGAGTTGATGGTATGCCTAAAGAAATTGAAGATCTTTGGCAAAAAGGTATTCAATATGTAAAAGATTGTGGTGCTGAACCAATCGACATATCTCTTCCACATACAAGTTATGCTCTACCAACGTATTATATTGTTGCTCCAGCGGAGGCATCTTCTAATTTAGCAAGATATGATGGTGTAAAGTATGGATACAGAGCCAAAGGTGAAAATTTAATTGATATGTATGAAAAAACTAGATCTGAAGGCTTTGGTGCAGAAGTTCAAAGAAGAATTATGATTGGAACCTATGTATTATCATCTGGTTATTATGATGCATACTATCTTAAAGCTCAAAAAGTGAGAAAACTAATCAAAAATGATTTTGATAAGGCATATAAAAAAGTTGATGCAATTTTAACTCCATCAACTCCTAGCTCAGCTTTTAAAATAGGTGAAAAAACAAATGATCCAGTTTCGATGTATTTAAATGACATATTTACAGTACCAGTTAATTTGGCAGGCCTACCCGGTATATCAATTCCTGCAGGACACGATACTAAAGGTTATCCTCTGGGTTTACAAATAATCGGTAAAGCCTTTGATGAACAAAATATATTAAACATTGCTTTTGCTATGGAGGAGAAAATAAATTTTAAAAACAAAATTACTGATTGGTGGATTAAGTGAACAAGAAAAACACAGAATATTTGATTAATCGGAAAGATAATCAATATGAAGTTGTAATCGGATTAGAAGTACATGCTCAAGTATTATCTGAGTCAAAACTATTTTCTTCTTCATCAACTAAATTCGGCGCCGAACCAAATACACAAGTAAGTTTAGTTGACGCTGCATTTCCAGGAATGCTACCTGTAATAAATGAATTTTGCATTAAACAAGCTATTAAAACTGGTATTGGTCTTAATGCAAAAATTAATAAACGCTCTGTATTTGATAGAAAAAATTATTTTTATGCTGATTTACCTCAAGGATATCAAATATCACAATTTAAAGATCCAATAGTAGGTGAGGGCAAAGTTATTTTGGATATGCCTAATGGTCAAAAAGAAGTAGGTATAGAAAGATTACATCTAGAACAGGATGCTGGAAAAAGTATTCATGATCTTGACCCACAAAATACTTTTGTAGATTTAAACAGATCAGGGGTTGCATTAATGGAAATAGTGACCAAGCCTGATCTAAGATCCCCAGATGAAGTTAATGCTTACATTAAAAAATTACGATCTATAATGAGGTACCTAGGAACTTGTGACGGAAATATGCAAGAAGGCTCTTTAAGAGCGGATGTGAATGTTTCTGTAAGACCTAAAGGGTCAAAAGAATTTGGCACTCGATGTGAAATTAAAAATGTTAATTCAATAAAGTTTATGCAAATGGCAATAGAATATGAGGCTAATCGGCAAGTTGATTTAATAGAAGAGGGCAAAACTATTGATCAAGAAACAAGACTTTTTGATACGAAGAAAAATGAGACAAGATCAATGAGATCAAAAGAAGATGCTCATGATTACAGATATTTTCCTGACCCTGATTTATTACCTTTGGAGGTATCGGAAAAATTTATTGAAGAACTTAAAAATGATATTCCAGAACTTCCAGATGATAAAAAGAAAAGATTTATTGAAGAGTTTAAATTGTCTCCTTATGAAGCCAATATTTTAGTGTCTGATATTGATACCGCAAAATACTTTGAAGAAGTTGTAGCTAAAATGGGCAAGAACAAAGATATTAAGTTAGCAGTCAATTGGATTACAGGAGAACTATTTGCTGTTTTAAATAGTAAAGGTTTAGAAATTTCTCAAAGTCCGGTGAGTGCTAAGAACTTCGCCATATTGATAAATCTAATTAAGAATGGAACCATTTCAGGAAAAATAGCTAAAACTGTTTTTGAATTAATGATTGATGGAGATAAAGACCCACAAAAGATTGTTGAGGAAAAAGGATTAAAGCAACAAAGTGATCCAAAAGCATTAGAGGCTTTAATTGATAAAATAATTAATGATAACAGAGAAAAAGCTATTGAATATAAACAAGGTAAAGAAAAATTATTTGGTTTTTTTGTTGGTCAAGCAATGAAAGCATCTGGTGGAAAAGCTAATCCTCAATTAATCAATGAGATCCTGAAGAAAAAATTATAAGGTTATGGGTTCAGACCTTAATATCACAAAACATTTACAAGATTACATCCTTAAGAATGGTTTGAAATTACATCCAATTCAAAAAGAAATAATAGACTATAACTTATCACTTGGTGATATTAAAAGAATGCAGATATCTATTTCCCAATGTCAATTTTTACATTTGATTATTAAGATCTCCAAAATTACAAAAGTCTTAGAGATAGGAACTTTTACAGGTTTAAGTACGTTGTCTATGGCTTTAGCATTACCAGATGAAGGTAGTATAATTGCTTTAGATAAAAATGAAGAAACAAATAAAATTGCTCAAAATTTTTTTAAAAAAGCTAATCAAAATCACAAAATTAAAACAATAATTAAACCAGCTTTAGAAAGCTTGATGAGTATTAGAAATGAAAAATTTGATTTAGTTTTTATTGATGCTGATAAAATGAATTACCGAAAATATTATGAAATTTCACTAGATCTATTGAATAAAGAGGGTTTAGTAATAATCGATAATGTTTTATGGCATGGAGAAGTTGTTAACAAAGATATAAATGACAAATATACGAAAAGTATTAGAGATTTAAATCATTTTATTTCAAAGGACAAAAGAATTGAAAAGGTCATGGTACCCTTTGGAGATGGAATGACTGTCTGTAGGAAGATTTAATGTTCGCTGTATTTGGATTTTATAAATTTCAAAAAATGAATAATTTGAAAAAGAATCAAAAAATATTGAATAATTTTTTAGTTAATAAAAAAATATATGGATCAATTATTGTATCAAAAGAGGGTTTAAATGGATCTATATCTGGGAAAAATAAAGATATCAAGGCTACAATTATTAAATTAAAAAAAATTTTTAATATTAAAGAATTTGATAGTTTTAATAATTCAAAAAGTAAATTTAAACCTTTCCACAAATCTAAAGTGAAAATTAAAAAAGAAGTCGTTCCAATGGATCTTAAAATCTCAAATATAATTAAAAAAAAGAATAATCATATTGAACCAACGAAATGGAATGAATTAATAAAAAATAAGAAAACTTTTTTATTAGATGTAAGAAAACCTTTTGAGCATAAAGTTGGTTCTTTTAAAAAATCGGTAAATCCAAATATAGACAACTTTAGAGATTTCCCAAAATACTTAAAAAAGTTAAAAAAAGATCAGCCAATAGCAATGTTTTGCACTGGTGGAATTAGGTGTGAAAAAGCATCTGTATTTTTAGAAAAAAAAGGTTTTAAAAATATTTATCAATTAAAGGGTGGAATTTTAAATTACTTAAAAAAAATTAAACAAAAAAACAGTTTATGGAAAGGTGAGTGTTTTGTATTTGATAATAGAGTAAGTCTAAAACATGGATTAGTACAAGGAACCTATTCAATTTGCGGTGGGTGTAGACAACCAATTTCAACAAAAGATAAAAAATCTAAAAGATATGAGGAGGGTGTTACTTGTCCAAATTGTTTTGATAAACTCTCAAAAAACCAAAAATCTCGTTTTAGAATGAGGCAAAGTCAGATTTATAAGGCAAAACTAGCAGGAAAAAAATATAATTTTCAAAAAGAATTTAACTAAGGATTTAATTGTCACAATCGTTCAAATTAACCAAAGATCCAATATGGTTTTTACTAAGAAAAGTAACTATACCAGCAAGTGTTGGTTCATTATTTCAAACTTTTTACAATCTAGTAGATACATGGTTTGCAGGAAGAATATCTGCTGAAGCAATAGCAGCGATTGCAAAATCATTTCCAATTTATTTTACCATTATTGCTATAGGAGTTGGACTAACTGCAGGAACTAATACTTTAATTGGAAATAATTTAGGTGCTAATAACAAAAATAAGGCATCATTATTTATTGCTCAATCAATTATTTTTGCAATCTTCTTATCGATTTTAGTTACTTTTTTTGGTTTAAATGTTTCAGATTTTTTACTTTCTCTTATGGGATCAGATCAAGAGGCAATTATACTAACTAGAAAATATCTAGATGTAATTTTTTATGGAACCTTAATTGTTTTGATACAAATTTCTTTAAATGGAACATTAAATGCACAAGGAGATACAAAAAGTTATAGGAATGTTTTAATTTTTAGTTTCTTTTTGAATATCTTTTTAAATCCATTATTTATTTTCGGTTATGGTTTTATTCCAGCATTTGGTATAGCTGGACTTGCAATAGCTACTGTAGTTGCACAATTTATTGGTCTTATATATTTGGCATATAAAGTTTATTGTTGTGAATTAAAACAATATCTAAAACCTGAGTGTTTTATTCCAAAATTTGATCTTCTAGGTGAACTCTTGTATCAGACAATCCCAGTGATGTTTAGTATGCTGTTAATAGGTGTTGGTTTATTTAATATTCTTTACTTTATTGGTCAATTTGGAGATTTAGCTACTGCTGGTTATGGTGCTGCTTTAAGAATTGAACAAGTCTTTTTGCTTCCAGTAATTGGATTAAATACTGCAGTATTATCTATTGGTGGACAAAATTTTGGAGCAAAAAATTATGATAGATTAAGAGAATTATATAGAAAAGCTCTTTTTTTTGGATCATCTTTTATGATCTGCGCAGGAATAGTAATTTTTTTTGGTGCAGAGTTTTTAGTCTCATTATTCACAGACAACTCAGAGGCAATTAAGCATGGCGCAATATACTTAAAGGTTGCTGCATTAATTGGCCCAATTTATCCTGTCTTTTTTATAACTACAGCAGTATTCCAAGCAGTTAAGAAACCATTATATAGTCTATATTTAAGCATTCTAAGATTAACAGCCCTTCCTTTTTTAAGTTTATGGTATGTGATTAATATTAAAGGAGGAGATTATGAAGATATTTTTTATACAATTTTAGTAACAAATTGGTTTATGGGAATTGCAGTTCTAATGTTTATTGGGTATTTTTTGAATAATGTTTTCAAACAAAATAAAAGTCTTTTTACTTACTAGTATTTGTCTAATTTTTTTTTGGGCAACATATCTTGATCTTAACTCTAATAAAGTAAAAGTCATTGATGGAGACACTATTCATTTAAACAAGGAAAAAATTCGTTTTAGCGGCATTGATACACCTGAAATAAAACAAATATGCAATAGGAATGATGAAGTTATTGAATGCGGAATACAAGCAAAACAATTACTTATCAATAAGATAAGTAATAACAAGGTAAAATGCGTTAAAGAAGGTGTAGATCGATATAAGAGAATTTTAGCTGAATGTTTTGTAAATAATCAAAGTTTATCTAAGTATCTTGTTCGTAAAGGTTATGCTTTTGCTTACAGGAAATATTCTTCAAAATTTATTGAGGATGAAAACTATGCCAAAAAAAATAAGAATGGTATGTGGGGTATGACTTTTGAATATCCTTGGGAATACAGAAAAAAAAATTAATCTTTTTGTAATTTTTTTTCTAATTTTCTGACTAGATAAGAAACAATTAATATCAAGACTAAATATTCTAGAATTAGAAATGTATATATTTCCAATGGTCTATAAGTTGTCACAACTAATTCATTAGCTTTTCTTGTTAAATCTCCAATACCAATTATAGACACAAGAGAGGACATTTTAAGTACATACACAAATTGATTACCTATAGCTGGTAAAATATTTTTTATTGCTTGAGGCAGAATAACTAATCTTAATTTTCTTAAAAAACCTAATCCTAAAGAGCTTCCAGCTTCCCATTGAGATTTTTTTATTGAATTAATTCCTGCTCTAAATATTTCTGCCTGGAAAGCACTTTCGCTAATTGACAAAGCTATGATACCAGAAACGAATGGACTAAAACTTATACCCGTCATGATTGGAAGACCGTAATAGATCCACAAAATCAAAACTAGTAAAGGTACTGCTCTTACAATTTCAACATAACCAATATTAAGGTAGGTTAAGAATTTATTTTTAGCTAACGATGGAATTGCAACTAATAGACCAATAATTATTGAGATAAAAATCGAAATTACACTGATAAATATTGTAGTTGTTAAACCACTTAATAAAAATTTTAGATTAGTTAATCCTTCGATGTTATTTGGTGATAAGATTAGCCAGTTTAGTTCACTTTTACCGCATGAAGTTAATGGAAAAAATAGAATTAATAAAAATAGATTTTTCACTCTTAACTTATAAAGAATAAAAAATTAATTACTAATTTTTTTATAAGCTTTTAAGATTATATTTAGCTAATAACTTAGTGAAGAAACCTGAGGATTTTTTATCCTGTATCCATTTATTTACATAATCATTCCACTTAGTATCACCTTTTGGCACCATCATTGCTAAAAATGCCGGATTTTTTCCACCATCTGGAACGATTGCTAACTGAGGATATTTAATAACCAATTTATTTGCCTCTGTTGAACTTGTGATGTTACCATCAGCTCTACCTGCTAAGACTTCTTGAAAGTCTCTTGCTGGCGCCTCTACAGAGTTTAATTTTGATTTTGGAAAAAATTCTTTTGCCTTTTCCTCTTGAGAAGTACCAAGAGTAGTTGCAATTGTTACATTTGATTTATTAAGCGAGTCCCAAGTTGAAAACTTTTTTAAATTCTTTTTTAGAACAAGTGGCACAGTTGCATATTTGTAATATGTATCAGTGAAACCAGCTACTTCAGCTCTCTTCGGTGTCTTTGTAACACTAGTAGAAATGTCATATCTCTCAGATGTTATTCCTGAAACGATAGTTTTCCACTCTGCGGGCACAAACTCAACTTTAACACCCATATCTTTTGCCAGTTGCTTCATAACATCAATATCAAAACCCTTATATTTATTAGTTGCTGGGTCTTTAATTGACATAGGATCCCAATCTCCAGTAGTACCAACTTTTAGTGTTCCAGAAGATAAAATTTTATCTAAATTAGACTCCGCATTAAGCGAAAAGGGTAAAAGAGCAAATATTGCTATTAAAAATAATTTTTTCATGATTTTTTTTAACTTATTATAGATCTAAATGTGACTATAATCTTGACGCACTATCATTCATCCAAGCAAATAAGTGTTCAGAAAATGAGCGTCTTACAAATAAATTCACCTCATTTTTATTTTGATTGTGAATAATTACATCTATTTTTGCGAGAATTGTTTGGGTTACAGAGCCAATTTTACTCTTAAAATCATTAAAATTAAAAGGAGAACCTGTTTGAAAGAGGTCATATATCTTATCTCCTCTAAGATTAATCCTTACAAATTGATCTGTAACGTCCACTACAGCTCCTAAATCTAATTTAGATATGTTTTTATTTAAAATAGTTTCGGTGTCATATGTGTTTGTATTTTCTTTGACAACATCATTTGAAAAAATCATCCATTCATCAGGACTCAACCATAAGGCAGTCAATTTTTCACTTTGAGTTGAAGTATTTGCTTTTGTGGGTAAAACCATATTTAAAGATTTACCAATTGCTGATAAAAATTCTCTTTTTTTACCCCTTACTATCAATTTCATGACAGGCTTCATCTCACTCAATTGTAAACCTTGATATGATTTTTCCTCTTTTATCGTATGGTTATAATTTAGCATTTAATCTTTTTCCCTCTTTGTCTAAAAAAACAGGATCAGCCACGATTACATTTATGTTTTTATTTTCCATCGGTATAATTAATTTTTGCCCAACCATATTTTTCCCACTTTTAACAACACCCAATGCAATGGATTTTTTTAAATTTGGACTATAATAACTTGAAGTTACATGTCCAAGCATTTCAATAGGTGACTTTTTTACATCAGAAACTATTTGCGCACCTTCCTCTAAAACTTCCTCTGGATTTTCTGTCAATAAACCAACCAATTGTTTTCTATCTTCTCTAATTGTATCAGATCTATATAATGATCTTTTTCCAATAAAATCGTATTTTTTTTTACTTACTATCCAGTCCATTTGTAAATCAATTGGTGTTAGTGTTGCATCTGTATCTTGACCAACTATTATAAAACCTTTCTCTGCTCTTAATAAGTGCATCGTTTCAGTTCCATAAGGTGTAATATTGAAATCTTTACCAGCGTCCATACATTTTTCCCAAACAGATTTTCCAAAATTTGCTTGAATATTAATTTCATAACTTTGTTCTCCGGTAAAACTAATCCTCATTACTCTACATTTAATATTTCCAATTTTTGCATTTTTAAAAGACATATGTGGAAACTTTTCGTCAGAAAAATCTAAATCAGGAATAACTTTTGAGACAATTTTTTTGCTATTAGGACCGCAAACACTTATTGTAGCATAATGATCAGTCACAGAAGATAGATAGACATCTAACTCAGGCCATTCTGTTTGAAGATAATCTTCAAGTTTTCCTAATACATTAGCTGCTCCACCAGTAGTAGTAGTCATTATATAGTGATTTTCACCTAGTCTAGTTGTTACTCCATCATCATAAACCATTCCATCCTCATTTAACATTAAACCATAACGACATTTACCAACAGCAAGCTTTGACCAAGCATTAGTATAAACACGATTTAAAAATTCTGAAGCATCAGTACCTTGAATATCAATTTTTCCCAATGTAGATGCATCTAGAATACCCGCTGAGTCTCTGGCGGCTTTACTTTCTCTTTGTACTGCTTGATGCATGTTTTCATTTTCTTTGGGATAGTACCAAGCTCTTTTCCACTGACCAACATTTTCAAACTCAGCATTATTTTTAACATGCCAATCATGTATCGGAGTACGTCTAAATATATCAAAAAATTCACCTACATTTCTTCCAACAATAGTTCCAAAAGTAAGAGGTGTATAAGGAGGTCTAAAAGTGGTAGTGCCATGCTCGCCTATTTTAGTTCCGGCTGTTTCTGAAATGATTCCTAAAGCATGCATATTACCAAGTTTACCTTGATCAGTTCCCATACCTGTAGTGGTGTATCTTTTTACATGTTCTATAGATCTAAATCCTTCTCTTAGAGCTAATTTAATATCTTTTGAAGTTGCATCGTTTTGATAATCAACAAAAGATTTAGTTTTTCCTATTGTTTTGTCAGATGGTAATAGCCAAATATTTCTCTTTGATTGATTTAAACCTGAGATAATTTCAAGAGTTTTGTATTCAGAATTATCTATATTAAGAAATTTCTTCAGTGAAGATAAAGTATTTTTTATTATTTCATCTAAAACAAAGTCTCCATTGCAAGATCCTACACTTATTTGATCTGAAGGGTAGACATCAGGAATGAATACTTGGTCTTCCTCTCTAAATTTTAATTTGCCTCCAGATTGTGTAAACAAATGTACTGCTGGGGTCCAACCACCAGATACACCTAAACAATCACAATTTAATTTAGTTTTGTCTCCAATTACTGTTTGACCATCTTTTGAAAGTTTCATAATGGATATTTTGTTAATTCTTCTATACCCGTAAGTATCAACAACAGAAAAACCTTTAAAAATTTTAATATTATTTTTCTCAACCTCGTAACAAATTTTAGAGTCAACTTGTTCTCTATTATCAATTATTGCATTTATCTTAATTCCTCTTTGAATTAAGCTCATGGCAGTTTCGTATGCAGTATCGTTATTGGTAAAAAGAACATTATTTTCACCACAAGCTACGCCATATAGATCGATATATTTCTTAATTGCTGAAGATAATAGTATACCTGGTCGATCATTATTATCGAATATCAATGGTCTTTCTATTGAGCCAGTAGCTGTAATTACTTTTTTAGCTCTAATTTTTAATAATCTATGCCTTACTTTATTATCTCTTTGATTAATTGGCAGATGGTCAGTAAGACTTTCACGAGCTAATAAAAAGTTGTATCCATGAAACGCTGCAACACTAGTTCTTAGCTTTATTTCTAAATTTTCTAGTTTAGATATTTCATTGATCTCTTTTTCTAACCACGAACTTGTTAATTGATTATTAATCTTTGAAAACTCTGAGTTATCATAAATAGATGATCCACCTAAATAAGGTTTTTCATCAACTAGAAGAGTCTTAAAACCATTTTTTGCTGCCATTTTTGCTGACATTATTCCTGATACACCCGCTCCTATTACCAAAACATCACAATGAATATAATTATGTTCATATATGTCTGGATCAGCAACTTTCGGTGATTTACCTAAACCTGCAGATTTTCTTATAAAGTATTCATACTTCTTCCAGAAACTTGCAGGCCACATAAAAGTTTTATAGTAAAATCCAGCGGGTAGAATAGGGGATAATAGATTGTTAATTCCACCAATATCAAAATTAACGCTAGGCCAGCAATTTTGACTAGATGCAACTAAACCCTCATAAATTTCAACTTCAGTAGCTCTTACATTGGGTTCAGTTCTTGAGGAGTTATCATGTAATTGAATTATTGCATTAGGTTCTTCTGAACCTGATGTCATAATTCCTCGAGGTCTATGATATTTGAAACTTCTTCCTACAAGATGAATGCCATTAGCCAATAAAGCTGATGCTAGAGTATCACCTTTAAAACCAAAATAAGTTTTGTTGTTAAACTTAAAAGAAACTCGATAAGTTTCATCAATGAATTTGCTTGTTTTAAATCTTAAATTATTAGACATTTTATTTTACTGGTGGTTTCTCACCCATTTTGTATACAGCTTTTATTTGGTCGTTTGAAGTATCTCTAGCCATATTGAACCATTTTCTACAACCATGAATATGATTCCATCTTTCAAACTGAACTCCTTTTATATTTTTTCTCATGAATAAATATTCTGCCCATTCATCATCACTTAGTTCTGTAGGTTGTTTTGGTCTTACTATGTGAGCTTCACCACCTGCTTTAAATTCGCTTTGTTCTCTCTCACCGCAAAAAGGACAATTAATTAAAAACATTAGTGTGCAACTGCAGCTGCACCATGTTCATCAACTAGATCACCACTGACAAATCTATTTATATTAAAGGCAGCATTTAATTTATGAGGTTCATCATTTGCAATTGTGTGAGCAAATAAATCTCCAGAACCTGGTGTTGCTTTGAAACCTCCTGTTCCCCAACCACAATTAAAGTATAAACCTTTAATTGATGTTTTACTTATAATCGGGCTTGCATCAGGGCATATATCTACTATGCCACCCCACTGACGAAGCATTCTCATTCTACTAAATATTGGATATAATTCTAAAATTGCATTTAAAGTTCCTTCCACAATATCATGACTTCCTTTTTGTGAGTAAGACACGTAATCATCGGTTCCTGCTCCAATAACTAACTCACCTTTATCGGATTGACTTACGTAAGCATGAACAGCGTTAGACATTACAACTGTATCTATAATTGGTTTAACCGGTTCAGATACTAATGCTTGAAGTGGTTTACTTTCCAAAGGTAATTTTAAACCAGCCATATTTGCAATAACACTTGAGTGTCCTGCCGCAACTACACCTATTTTTTTTGTTTTAATAAATCCTTTTGTTGTTTCAATACCTTCAACACAATCACCAATTCTTTTAATTCCTTTTACTTCACAATTTTGAATTATATCAACGCCCATTTCATCAGCACCTCTGGCATATCCCCACGCAACTGCATCATGTCTAGCAGTTCCAGCTCTTCTTTGTAATGTTCCACCTAAAACTGGATATCTTATATTAGGAGAGGTATTAATTATTGGACAGAATTTTTTAACTTCTTCAGTATTAAGATAAACAGCATCAATGCCATTTAGTCTGTTTGCATGTGTTCTTCTTTTTAGGTCTCTAACATCTTGAAGATTATGAGCTAGATTCATTACCCCTCTTTGACTAAACATCACATTATAATTTAACTCTTGTGAAAGACCTTCCCATATTTTAAGAGCATGATCATAAAGACCAGCACTAGCATCCCATAAATAATTTGATCTAATTATAGTAGTATTTCTTCCAGTATTTCCTCCACCAATCCATCCTTTTTCAACAACAGCAATATTTTTCATGTTATGTTTTTTTGCTAAATAATAAGCTGTTGCTAAACCATGACCACCACCACCAATGATTACCACTTCATATTCTTTTTTTGGTGCAGGATCTTTCCAGGCTTTTTCCCAATTTTCGTGATAAGAAAAAGCATTCTTTATTAATGAGAATATTGAATACTTATTTTTCATAATTATTGAATAATTACTTTATTAATATCGATTATTCAATACAATCAAAAGCGACAAATTTCTTGGAAGAGTGGGTGAGAGGCTTAAACCAGTCGTTTGCTAAATGACCGTGCGAGGAAACTTGTACCGAGGGTTCGAATCCCTCCTCTTCCGCCATCTTTAAAATAAGGGATTGTTCTTAAAAAAATCCTTCATTCCAATAGGTCTTTGCTCAAGCACATACCTGTAAACATTATAATTTTCCAAAACTCTTTGTACGTAATTTCTAGTTTCTTTAAATTTAATTAACTCAATCCAATCGATATAATCAATTTGATTTTTTTGCGGATTTTTGTTTATTTTTTTCCAGTATCTTACTCTTTTTGGCCCAGCATTGTAAGCGGCTACAGCAAAAGGATAAGCGCCATCATATTCAAGTATGAGCCCAGCAATATAATGAGATCCCAAATTAATATTATATTCAGCATCAGTAGTTAGTCGAGATTTTGAGTAGGGAAGTTTTGCCTGTTTGGCAACTAGTTTAGCTGTGTAAGGCATGAGTTGCATTAAACCTTTGGCACCAGCATGACTATTTGCACTTAAATCAAATTCACTTTCTTGTCTTATGATTGAGAGAATAAAAGCGTTATCAGGAATTTTTCTTCCGTTAATATATTTTGGTGTACTTATAATTGGGTAGTTGTATTTATTATGAAATCTTTTTTCATATGAAGCTATTTTAGAAATTTGAATTGCAAAATCAAAACGTTCTATATTTGTTGCAAGTTCAGCAGCCAAGACTTCACTACCACTATTAACATCATCATTAGCTAAATGTCTTAATATATGTTTAGTATATTTATCTTCATCTAATTCATCTAATAAATAAATTAATTTAACTAGGTCTTTCTTAAAAAAATAATTGCGATATTCCTTTTGAATAATCATATCTTTTGAGAGTTCAAATTTTTCATTTGGGCTTATTTCCATAAATGCTAATTGACCGTAATAAGTCGTTAAATAACTTGTTGCTTCTTTAAACCATTTGTAAGATAGATCTTTATCACCAAGCTTTTTATAGGTTTTACCAAGCCAATAAGCACCTCTAGCTGTGCTAATAGGATATCCTACGTTGTTATAAAAATTTTCAAAATGTTCTTTGGCTAATACAGGATCATCTAAAAAACTCAGAGCTATCCAACCACTCATCCACTCAGCTGCAGCAAATTCAGCACCTTCAGTCATTCCATGGTTACTAGCAATTCTATAAGCTAATTCATATTTTTTTTTGTATATTAGAGATCTTGAAATAATTTCTCTTTCTATCCACCATTTGTCTGGCCGCACTAGATAATCTTTTGTGTTTTTTATCTTTAAAAGAATTTCTACAGAGCTATCAACTCTTCCTCTTTTTCTTCTCCATTTTAATCTATCGTAATTTAAACCAGCATCATTTTTAAGATTAGGGGGAACTTTAGAAATAGCATTATCGACACCATAAGATTTACTCATTAATAGTTGTCTAGCTGTATATAATAGCTCATAATCTTTGGGTAAATATCTTAACAATCGTTTTAAATCCCAGTATTTGTTATTCCAGGCAAGATATTCTGCACGCTTAATATAATCATCTGCATTGAGGTATTTCTTAAATTTTTTGCGATAAAATCTTAAATCTGTTTTAGATAATTCAGCTGATATCCAGCCTTCTTTAATAAATCCTATCCCTTTTTCTTTATTACCATTTAGAATAAGACTTTCACCTAATATCATTTTACCGAAACCACTCAAAGGTTCTGCAGGTCCAAACCAGTCTATAATTTTTTTTGGACTAACTTTGTCTGTAGAAAGTTTATGCTCAGCTAAATATTTTATTCGTCCTATTCTAGGATAATCCTCATTTGTGTCTATAAAGGTTTTGTAATCATAATAAGAAGCCTGATTTCCTTTTGTAAGCAAATGTCTCCATTGAATAAAATCATATATAGATTTATCTTTAGCTCTTTTGGCTGTTTTTATTGCATCTGTCCATCTAGCTTTTTTCATTTCAGAAATTGCTTTTTTCGCTAATGCAAAATCTTTTTTACGATAATATTTTGATATTTTTATCTCTGTTGTTTTTTTTGATCCAGCGATTAAAGGTTTTTTTTTAGGAAGTATTAGACCACTTATCTTTTCAGCTTTAGATTTAACTTTTTTTTCTATCTCTTCGTTTGCTATTTTTGGTATTGGTTTGGGCAAAGGTTTTAGCACATCTATTAATAATTTTTTTTGGGTTAGCTCTTCAGATTGCATTGGTTTTTTTAATGGGATTATGTCTGATTGAGCTATAGTGAGTAAACCGAATAAATTAATCAATATTATCCAAAATAAGATTTTTTTAATCATAATCTTTTACTATATGAATCTTCAATGTATGTTATAAGTATTTATGTTTAAAGGATCAAATGTTGCTTTAGTCACCCCGTTTAAAAATGATAAACTTGATGATGAGGCATATATTAATTTAATTCATTTTCATATCCAAAATGGGACAAATGGATTAGTTCCAGCAGGAACAACTGGAGAGTCACCAACTTTAAGTCATGACGAGCATGAAAGAGTGATTGAGTTATGTGTAAAAGAAAGTAATGGAAAATTACCAGTTTTTGCAGGTACAGGATCGAATTCTACTGAGGAGGCCATTTCACTTACAACTCATGCAGAAAAAATTGGAGCAAACGGTGCTCTCATTGTTACTCCATATTATAATAAACCAACACAAGAAGGCTTGTATCAACATTACAAAGCAATAAATGATAAATGTGGAATTCCAATATTGATTTACAATATACCTGGTAGATCTGTTATCGACATGTCAGTTGACACAATGGCTCGATTGTTCGAATTAAAAAACATAATTGGTGTTAAAGATGCTACTGGAGATTTAGATAGAGTAGATCAATCTTTAAACAAAATGGGAAAAGAGTTCATCCAATTAACGGGTAATGATGATAATGCTTTAGAATTTAATAAAAGAGGGGGAGTAGGAGCAATAAGTGTTACTGCAAATATAGCTCCAAAACTTTGCTCTGATTTTCAAAAATTATCGAAATCTAAAAATGATAATGAAATGGCAGAGGCAGAAAAACTTGATAAGATTTTACAACCACTTCATCATGCGATGTTTGTTGAAAGCAACCCGAGCCCAGTAAAATATGCAGCAAAATTGTTAAATCTTTGTGATGATGATGTAAGACTACCTCTTGTAAAAGTGACAGCTGAAACTAAGGATATTGTTAAAAAAGCACTTCGTTCTGCAAAACTAGTTTAATGAAAAAAAAAACCAATAGTGGTTTAAAAATAATTTGTCTTAATAAAAAAGCTAGTTTCAATTATTTTTTTGAGGATTTGTTTGAAGCAGGTATTGTCTTAAAAGGTTCTGAAATAAAATCAATTCGTAATGGTAAAGTAAACATAGCAGATTCTTATGCAATAGAAAAAAAAGGTGAAATAGTCTTGATAAATTCACATATTGCATCTTATAAGCAAGCTAGTTATTCAAACCACAATCCAACCGATGAAAGAAAATTGTTATTAAATAAAAGAGAAATCAATAAACTAATTGGGAAAATGCAAAGAGATGGTCTTACAATAGTACCTACAAAAATGTATTTTAAAAAGGGAAAAGCAAAATTAGAATTAGCAGTAGCTAAAGGTAAGAAACAATTTGATAAAAGAGCAGTAAAAAAACAAAGAGACTGGAATCGTGATAGAGCAAGATATATTAGAAAATCAAGTTAGTCCTGTCTATTTAGGCATAGGTTCTAATCTAGGAAATAAAATCAGTAATATTGAATTAGCTAAATCAAAATTAATTCTTAATGATATTATAATAGTAAAATCATCAAGATATTATGAGAGTTTGTCTTGGCCTGATAATAACAATCCTAAATTTTATAATGTTGTAGTTAAGGTTCTAACTAAATTATCACCTTTTGAATTAATAAGTGTTTGTAAAACTATTGAAACAAGCCTAGGACGAAAGAAAAGACTTCGAAATGCTCCTAGAGAGTGCGATATTGATATAATTGATTTTAATAGAAAAAAAATGAAAGGCGAATTAAATCTACCTCATTCAAGAATGCATAAAAGAAATTTCGTCCTTTTTCCATTATTTGAGATAGATAAAACTTGGAAACATCCAGTTTCAAAACATTCTATAAAAAAACTATTATTATCATTAAAAAATAGAGACATTAGGTCTATTAAACAAATTTAATTTAGTGATATAGTGTATGAATGCTTAATTCTGAAGATTTAATAAATAAAGTAAAAATTTATAACAAATTTTTAAACCCTGAAAAACTGAATAAAGCTTATGATTTTGCTGTTAAAGCACATAGTAATCAAAAGAGAGCTTCAGGTGATCCATATTCAGTGCATCCAATAGAAGTTGCAAATATCCTAACAGATCTTAAATTAGATAGCGCTACTATTACCACTGGTTTATTACATGATACAATCGAAGATACTTACGCTACTTACGAAACTATTAAAGGAGAATTTGGTGAAGAGGTAGCAGATTTAGTTGATGGTGTCACAAAAATCTCAGTTTTTGAAAACACCGCAACAACAAACTCAAAAGCTGAAAACTTTAGAAAACTTATTTTAGCTACCTCAAAAGATATAAGAGTTTTGTTAGTTAAAATTGCAGATCGTTTACATAATATGAGAACGATAAAAGCTATTACCAAAGAAGATAAAAGAAAAAGAATTGCACAAGAGACAATGGAAATTTATGCGCCATTGGCTGATAGAATGGGGATGCATAGAATTCGTGATGAACTAGAAGATTTATCTTTTGAAGTTTTAAATATTGAAGCAAGAACATTAATTCAAAATAGATTAGATGAAATCAAATCTGACAAAAAAGATATTTTCGTGTCCCTTTCTAATGAAATAAATACTTTATTAAATGACAATAATATACAATCTAAAATTTACGGAAGAGGCAAAACACCTTTTTCAATTTGGAGAAAAGTTCAAAAGAAGCGAGTTTCTCTAGAGCAAATAACCGATATTATTGGATTTAGAATAATTCTTAAAAATATAGATGATTGTTACAAAACTTTAGGGATATTACATAAAGAGTACAATTGTATACCTGGCAAATTTAAAGATTATATCTCTTCACCTAAAATTAATGGTTATAAATCAATTCATACAGCAGTTATTGGATCTAATAAAAAACCCATAGAAATTCAAATTAGAACTACAGAAATGCATGATTTTGCTGAAAGGGGTATTGCTTCACACTGGCAATATAAATCTTCTGAGAAATTTAATTCTTTAACTTGGAAAGAATATGACTGGTTAAAAGATTTAGTAGAAATCATTGAAAAAAATGAAAATCCAGAACATTCATATGAATATACAAAACTACAAATGTTCCAAGAAAATGTTTTTTGTTTCACACCGAAAGGATCGGTTATTAAATTACCAAAAGATGCTACTCCAATTGATTTTGCATATGCCGTGCACACTAAAGTAGGAGATACTGCAATCGGATGTGAAATTAATGGTAATAAAAGTGAACTCCAAACTATTTTAAGAAATGGAGATCGAGTTAAAATTATTACCTCTAAAAATCATTCACCATCATTGCATTGGATCCCAATAACAAAAACAGGAAAAGCAAGGGCAGCTATAAGACGTTATTGGCATGAAAAGGGAGAAAGAAAAGAGGAAAGAGTAAAAAAATACAATACCACTTTATGGATATCTTTACCAGATAAACCCGGTCAGCTTGGTAATGTAAGTTCATTAATCGGAGAACATAAACTGAATATTTCAAACCTTGTTATGGCAGGCAAAAACCCGAACTATATAAATTTTAAATTTCAATTAATCATAAGGGATTTAAAAAATTTCACTAATTTTATTGCAGAGCTAAAACAAAAAGGTATAAAATTTAAGATAATTAGACACGAAGATAAAAGAAATGCTTTCACACAAAAAATCCTTAGATATTTTAAGAAAAACTAATGCGTTATTAGAAGGACATTTTGTTTTATCTTCTGGATTACACTCTTCAAAATATATTCAATGCGCAAAACTATTAAGTTTTCCGCATAAAGCAGAAAAAATATGTAAGTCTTTAGCTAGTAAAATTAAGAAAAAATTTAAAAACTTCGATTTGATTTTATCACCAGCAATGGGCGGTATAGTAATCGGTTATGAAATTGGAAGACTGCTTAAAAAAGAAACTATTTTCTGTGAAAGAGTAAAAGGAAAATTCAAATTAAGAAGAGGTTTTCAAATTAAAAAAGGATCAAAAGTATTAATTATCGAAGATGTTATAACCACAGGCAAATCAAGCATGGAATGTGTAAAATTGATAAAAAATTCAAAAGCAAAATTAATGGGTTTTGCAACAATTATTGATAGGTCATCAAAAAACAATTTAAAAATAAAAAAAGATATAGTTTCACACCTTAAAATTTCTGTTCCAACTTATAAAAAGAACAAAATTCCAAACGAGTTGAAATTAATTCCAATTTCGACACCAGGAAGTAGATACACGAAGTGAAACGTCTTGGAGTAAATATTGATCATATAGCAACCCTGAGAAATGCTAGAGGTGAATTACATCCAGACCCGATATTTGCAGCTAAATTTGTAAAGAAAGCAGGTGCTGACTCAATAACAATTCATCTTCGCGAAGATAGAAGACATATAAAAGATAATGATGCAAAAAAAATTTGTTCTCTAAAAAAGATTTTGATTAATCTGGAAATTTCAACTAACCCAAAAATGATAAGTAAAGCATTGAAAATCAAACCAAATTATATTTGTTTAGTGCCAGAAAATAGAAAAGAAGTTACCACAGAGGGAGGTTTAGACTTAAGTAAAAATAAAAATAAAATTAAAAATATAATTTTGAAATTTAAAAAGAAAAAAATTAGAACAAGTTTATTCATAAATCCATCCATTAATGATATTAAGACCTCATATAAATTAGGATCTGATTGTGTTGAAATTCATACAGGTAGACTTTCTAGATTAGTAAAATTGAAGAAAAATTATTCCAAAGAACTTAACAGAATTAAAAGATGTTCAATTATTGCAAAGAGAATTGGTTTAGAAGTTCATGCTGGTCATGGACTTGATTATAAAACAACTGAATTATTATCAAGATTTAAAGAAATAGAAGAATTTAATATAGGACATTATTTAATCGGTGAGTCGATTTTTTTTGGTTTATCCAATGTAATAAAAAAATTTAAAAAAATTATTAAATAACTGAAATGAAAATATTAGGAATTGGAGTTGACGTAGTAAATAATAGAAGAATTCAGCCTTTGATTAAAAACCAAAACTTTATAAAAAGAACTTTTGGACCTAATGAACTTAAATTTTCAAAAAATAAAGTTAATAGGACAAATTTTTTTGCAAAAAGATTTGCAGCTAAAGAAGCTCTATCAAAATCATTTGGTAGTGGTATTAGAGATAATTTAAGTTTTAAAGATATTGAAATTTTAAATGATAAAATGGGTAAACCTTTTTTCTTTAAATCAAAAAAAATTGATAAAATTATAAAAAAAAAGTTCAAAATTAAGAAATATGATTTGTTTCTTTCACTATCTGATGAAAAAGATCATTCAATAGCATTTACAATTTTGATTAAAAGATAATGTTAGATAAAAATTTTTTTAAAGAAAATATAAAAACCTTATTTTATGCATTAATTATTGCTATTTTTATTAGATCTATATTTCTTCAACCATTTTATATACCATCTTCATCAATGGAGCCTAATCTGTTAGTTGGAGACAGATTATTTGTGACTAAATATTCATATGGTTATAGCAAACATTCATTTCCGTTTAGTCCACCTATTTTTACAGGAAGGGTAATGTTCAGTGAGCCAAAAAGAGGAGATGTTGTTGTATTCAAAACTCCTGCAGATAACAGAACTGATTATATAAAAAGATTAATTGGTTTGCCCGGAGATCAAGTACAATTTATTAATTCAAATTTATTTATAAATAACGCAGAGGTTTTAAAATCCAGAATCTCAGAAAGTGATAAAATATTCTGTGGAAATAGAAACATTGATGTATTTACTTTTGAGGAAATTTTACCTAATGGGAAAAAACATAAAACTGTTTACTTAAAAGATTATACTTTTCAAAATTCTGATAAATTTATAGTTCCAAAGGATCACTACTTTTATTTAGGAGATAATAGAGATTGTTCCAAGGATAGTAGATATCTATCAAGTGTAGGATATGTACACAAAGATAATCTTGTAGGAAAGGCACAATTTATTTTCTTCTCCTCAGATAGATCTATTGGGAGTATTTTTTCATTTTGGAAATGGAACAAATCAATCAGATTTGATAGATTCTTTCAAAAGATCAAATAATGAAAATTAATTATCAAACTTTAGAAAAAAAAATTAAGATCAATTTCAAAGACAAAGATTTGTTAGTTAGATCATTAACACATAAAAGCTATAACAAAGAAATTAATAATGAAAAATTAGAATTTTTAGGAGATCGTGTTTTAGGATTAATAATTGCAAAAAAACTTTTAGAAATTTACCCTAATGAAAAAGAAGGTATATTAGATAAAAAATTTGCAGCGTTAGTAAATAAGAAGACCTGTTTACAAATTGCGAAAAAAATTAATCTTGATAAATATATTTTAACTTTAGATATTAAGAAAAAAAAAAATAAAATAGAGGATAAAGTTGTTTCCGATTGTTGTGAAGCTTTAATAGGATCTATTTATCTAGATAAAGGTTTTAATTCTGTAGAGAAATTTATTTTAGAATTATGGTCAGAGAATATTAAAGACAGTGTCATAACTCAAATTGATGCAAAAACAAAATTACAAGAATTCTCTTTAAAAAGATTTAAAAAATTACCTATTTATAAACTTATTTCAAATACTGGACCAAGACATAAACCTCTTTTTAAAGTTGGTGTAAAATTAATTGATACCAAGTTTTTTTTAGCAGAAGGTAGCTCAAAAAAAGATGCTGAGCAAAATGCTGCTATTAAATGTTTACAAAACCAAAGTAAATTATGATTTGGGACGATATTGGATTTCTATTAAATAAAAATAGATATAATGAAAATTCATTAATATCCGAAATTTATACTAAAAATTTTGGTAAAGTGAGCGGAATTATTTTCGGTGGAACTTCAAAAAAAATTAAGAACTATCTTCAAATAGGAAATAAACTGTATGTAAATTATAATTCTAAAAATGAAAATAGCATGGGTTATTTTAAAGTAGAGATTCAAGAAGCTTTATCTCCATTATATTTTGATAATCATCAAAAATTAACTTGTATTTCCTCAGCCATGAATTTGGTTAAATTACTTACAGCTGAGTCACAAAAAAATGCAAAAATATTTTCTTTGTTAGAAGAATTTTATGTTCTATTAAACACTAAAGACTGGATAAAAAATTATATCTTTTGGGAGTTGGAATTATTTAAATCTTTAGGCTATGACTTAAATTTTGAGAATTTAGTAAATGAAAAAATTATTGGTGATCAAAAACAATATATATCGAAGTCATCAACAGAAAAAAGAATTATACCTAATTTTTTAATAGAAAAAAATAACTCAACTGAAGATATAGGATCTTTACTAACAGGTCTTAAATTGTTAAGTGATTATCTTGAAAAGTCAATTTTAAAGCCAAATAACCTAAACCAACCAATCAGCAGATTACAATTTATAAGTACTTTAAAATAATTATTTAATAATTTGGTCTAATCTATCAGCGTAATAACTAACAATCGCGTTTGCTCCAGCTCTCTTAAACGAAATAAGACTTTCTAAAATAATGTTTTTGTCAGTCAAATTATTTCTAATTCCATGCTCTAATAAAGAATATTCACCTGAGACTTGATATGCCATAACTGGAATCTTAAAGTTTTCTTTAACTTTTTTTATAATATCAAGATATGGTAGACCTGGTTTAACCATAACCATATCAGCTCCTTCTTTAATATCCATAGCAACCTCTCTTAAGGCTTCATCACTATTTCTATAATCCATTTGATAATTTTTTTTATTTCCTTTTAATGAGTTTTTTGAACCAACTGCATCTCTAAAAGGACCATAAAAACTTGACGCATATTTAACAGCATAAGAGAGTATTTGTGTCATTTTAAGATTATGTTTGTCTAGATATTTTCTAATTTGACCAATTCGACCATCCATCATGTCAGATGGTGCTAAAACATCACAACCCATTTGTGCCTGCAACAAAGATTGATCTAACAAAATTTTTATGGTTTCGTCATTTAACACATATTTGTTTTGTAAGAGTCCATCATGGCCATGTGAGGTATATGGATCTAATGCAACATCACACATTATTCCAATCTCATTTTTATAATTTTTTTTTATTATCTGTAGAGCTCTACAAACCAGATTATTTTCGTTAAGAGCCTCGGTACCTAAGTCGTTTTTTTTTCTTTTTTCAGTGTATGGAAACAATGCAATCATAGGTATGCCTTTTTTAATTGCTCTATCTACTAGATTATTTAATTTATCTAAAGTGTATCTGTAAACACCTGGCATTGATTTAATAGATTGTTTTTTATTTTTTCCTTCAATCAAAAATATTGGTAATATAAAATCACTAGGGGTAAGGTTATTTTCCTCAATTAAGCGTCTAGACCAATCACTTTTACGGCTGCGTCTCATTCTTAAACTGGGATATTTTCCTGTAATCATGTTAAATTTCTATAATTAATGCGACAAATGTTATATACAAATATATCTTAAAAAAGATAATAAACAATGTTAGGAGACAAATTATCTTATGAATTTAAATTTTAATGACTTTCAAAAGCAAGATGTCAAATTTGACATATCTGAACTTAAGAAAGCATACAATGATGTTTTAGCTATAAGAGGTTTTACTGGTGTAGATGGTATTTCAAATTTTGGAGCCATATCACTAACTCAAATACCAGGTGATCCAGAATCAATTAAAGGTAATAAAGCTAGAGGAGTATTTTGGACTAAACCAGACTCATCTGGAAAAGAGGCGATGCGAGATGTAATGATAAATGAGTCAGCATATTCTGAATTTATAGAAGATTATAAAAATACATATTTCAAAGAAGTCTTTGATGTTCTATCCTCTAAATACAAACTAGGAAGAGTAAGAGTTTTATTAAAAGAGCCAAGATCGACTTTAAGCTGGCATAGAGACCCAGAACCAAGGCTTCATATTCCTATAATTACAAATCCTGGATCAATAATGGTTATTGATAATGTAGCAAAGCATATGCCTGCTGATGGATCAGTTTGGATAACAAATAATTTAAAGTATCATAATTTTTTTAATGGTGGGGAAGAAAATAGAATCCATCTAGTTGCATGCGTTTTAGATTACAAATTTAATTAATTTGAAAAAAATATTCATTTCTTCAGATCACGCTGGATATAATTTGAAAGAGCAAATTAAAAAAAGATTTCTAAAAAAATACAATTTTTATGATCTTGGGACTGATAATTCAAAGATTTCGGTTAATTACCCATTTTATGCTCATAAATTATGTAAAAAGGTCAGTGTTAACTCCAAAAATATGGGTATTTTAGTTTGTGGTTCAGGCATGGGTATGTCTATGGCTGCAAATAAACATAAAAAAATTAGAGCTGCGATGTGTTATTCGGTAAAAAACACAAAATTATCTAGATTGCATAACAATGCGAATATTATAACATTAGGATCTAGATTGACAAAAAAAAATACTGCCTTTAAATGTATTGAAGCATTTATTAATACTAAATTTGAAGGCGGTAGGCATAAAAAAAGAGTAAAAAGAATATAAGGAAAAAATGTCAAGTGAAACAAAATATATAAATTCTTCTTATCAAGATTTTTTTGAAAAAAGTCTTTCAAAATCTGATCCAGATTTATTTAAGGCAATAAACGATGAGTTAATAAGACAACAAAATCATATTGAGTTAATAGCTTCTGAAAATATAGTTTCTCAAGCTGTGTTAGAAGCTCAAGGATCAGTTCTAACAAATAAATATGCAGAAGGTTATCCAGGTAAAAGATATTACAATGGTTGTGAACATGTTGATGTAGCGGAACAACTAGCACTTGAAAGAATAAAAAAGCTTTTCAATTGTAAGTATGCAAATGTTCAACCTCATTCAGGTGCTCAAGCAAATGGTGCGGTATTTTTGGCTTTATTAAAACCAAATGACACTTTTATGGGTATGAGTTTAAATTCAGGAGGTCACATAACTCATGGATTAAAAATTTCAATGTCGGGTAAATGGTTCAATGCGATAAGTTACGACGTAGATAAAAAATCTGAATTAATTGATTATGATAATGTTGAAAAACTTGCTCTAGAACATAAACCAAAATTAATTATTGCTGGTGGTAGTGCTTATTCAAGAGTAATTGATTTTAAAAGATTTAGGGAAATTGCTGATAAAGTTAATGCATATCTTATGGTAGATATGGCACATTTTTCTGGTTTAGTAGCTGGCAAAGGATATCCAAATCCTTGTGACTATGCACATGTTGTAACATCCACAACACATAAAGTATTCAGAAGTGCACGTGGTGGAATTATTCTATCTAATGATTTAGATCTTGGAAAAAAATTCGATACAGCTGTTTTTCCTGGTTATCAAGGTGGTCCTTTAATGCATATCATTGCTGCCAAAGCCGCAGGTTTTTTTGAAGCTTTAAAACCTGAGTTCCAAACTTACATAAAAAATGTTTTAGCGAATGCTAAAATGTTAGCTGAGACTTTAAAAAATAATGGATTTAAAATTTACTCAGGTGGTACTGATACACATTTAATGTTAGTTGATTTGAGACCTTTTGGTGTAAAAGGAAATATAGCATCTGAGAGTTTATGTAGAGCCAATATTACTTGTAATAAAAATGGGATCCCTTTTGATACAGAAAAACCAATGATTACTTCAGGTATAAGACTTGGTTCACAAGCTGCTACAACAAGAGGATTTGGCTTAAAAGAATTTGAAAAAGTAGGTGAATTAATAACCAAAGTGATAAAAGGATTATCCAAAAATCCAGAAGATAATAGTCAAATAGAGGAAGAAGTTAGGAAAGAAGTAATTGATTTATGCTCTTCATTTCCGATTTACAAAAATTTGAATAGATGATTTGTTCAATATGTAAGAAAGGTGAGACCTCAGTTGTAGACTCACGTCCAACAGAGGATGGCACCGCTATACGTAGAAGAAGATTATGTGTTTGTGGTGCGAGATTTACTACCTTTGAAAGAGTTCAATTTAGAGAATTAATGGTAGTTAAAAAAAATGGAAGAAAATCTGCTTTTGATAGAGATAAGCTTGCAAAATCAATTTATATCGCTCTTAAAAAAAGACCTTTAGATACTGAAACTGTTGAAAAATTTATAAGTCGGATCTCAAGATCACTAGAGGAACTCGGTCAAAATGAAATTTCGAGTAATACAATAGGAACAATGGTCATGGAAGGTTTAAAAGAACTTGATCCAGTTGCTTATGTTAGATTTGCTTCAGTCTATAGAAATTTTAGAGAAGAACAAGATTTTGTACAATTTGTGGACAAACTAGATGTCTACAAAAAAAGATAAATTTTCAAATCAAGATAAAAATTTCATGAAATTAGCTTTGAATTTAGCTAATGCGCGAAGAGGTTTAACAGGAAACAATCCTTCGGTTGGATGTGTAATCGTAAAGAATAATAGAATAATATCTATAGGACAAACAGGCTATAATGGCAGACCTCATGCAGAACATAATGCGATTTTAAATTGTTCAGAAAATTTAAAAGACTCAAAAATGTATGTTACTTTAGAACCATGTAATCATTATGGAAACACTCCACCCTGTACCAAAAATATTATAAAGAATAAAATCGGAGAAGTTTATTATTCAATGGATGACATTGATTTAAAAGTAAAAGGCAAGAGTTATTCAATATTAAGAGAAAACAACATTAGAGTTAAAAAGGGGCTTTTAAGAAAAGATGCAGAAAATTTATATAGATCTTATTTTTTTAATAGAAAAAAGAAACTACCATATGTAATTGGAAAAATTGCAGTAACAAAGAATAAGATTATTTACAGCGAAATATCAAAGAGAATTACTGATAAAACATCTGATAAATTGACTCATTACTTAAGATTAAAAAGTGATGGTATAATGATTTCTGGCAAAACACTAAATATAGATAATCCAAAACTAGATTGTAGATTGGAGGGTTTTAGTCAATTCTCCCCAAAAAGAATTATTTTAGATAGAAATTTAGAAATAAATTTGAAAAGTTATATAGCTAAATCGATAAAAAATGAAAATACTATTATTTTCCATAATTCTAACGATAAATCAAAAATAAAACTTTTAAAAAAGAAAGGTACTATTCTAATAAAAAAATCTACATATAAATACAAAAACTTAGATCTAAAAAAAATTCTGAAAGATTTATATAGAATGGAAATAAGAAATCTTTTAGTAGAAGGTGGAGATATATTAACAAAAAATTTCCTTCAAAAGAAATTATTTAATGAATTTTATATGTTTAGAAGTTCGAAAAATTTATCTAAAAACAAAAAACATGTTAATTTTACCTCTTTCAGCATTTTAAATACCAAATATAATAAACATAAGATAAACTTTAAATTAGCTAGCGATAAATTAACTATTTACAAAAATTGAAATGTTTAATGGAATTATTTTCAACAAAGGTTTAATAACAAAAATAATTAAAAGACCAAAAGGAATTAATATTTTTGTAAAATCTGATCTAAAATTAGGTTTAAAAGATATAGGTGTTTCTGTAGCTTGCGATGGAGTTTGTCTTACTCTCATTTCAATAAAAAAAAGGACTATGGAATTTTATTTATCAAAAGAAACTATCAAAAGATCAAAATTTAAATACATAAAGTTAAATGATAGAATTAATCTAGAACTTCCTCTTAAATATGGTCAAAAAATTTCAGGGCATATTTGCCAAGGACATGTTGATACTGTTGGGAAAATATTATCAGTAAAAAATATTGATAAATCTTATCTATTTGATTTTGAAATTAATAAAAAAGAGAGAAAAAATATAATTGAAAAAGCTTCAATTAGTATAAATGGTATATCATTAACAATTTCTAAAGTGACAAAAAAAGGTTTTCAAATCTGGATAATTCCTCATACTTATAAATTAACAAATCTATCATCTCTTAAAAAAGGTAATTTAGTTAACGTAGAAATAGATATTCTTTCAAAATACGTTAGAAACTATTTTTATGAAAAAAAATAATTATTCATCAATAGAAACTATAATAAATGTTGCAAAAAAAGGGGGTATGTACATTTTAGTTGATGATGAAAAAAGAGAAAATGAAGGTGATTTGGTTATGTCAACCTCGGATACAAATGCAAAGAATATTAACTTTATGGCTAAATATGGAAGAGGCCTTATTTGTTTAGCTTTAGATAGTCTTCAAGCTAAAAGGTTAAATTTATCTTTAATGTCACCTGTAAATCAATCAAGAAATCAAACAGCATTTACAATTTCAATAGAAGCTAAAAAAGGTATCACTACTGGAATATCAGCAAAAGATAGAGCAAGAACAATTAAAATAGCTTCAAAGAAAAATGTGAGTAAGAAAGATATAGTATCACCCGGCCACGTGTTTCCCATAATTGCAAAAGATGGTGGTGTTCTTGTAAGAGCAGGTCACACAGAGGCCTCTGTGGATATTTCGAAGTTAGCTAAAAAGAATAATTCAGCAGTCATTTGTGAAATAATGAACGAAGATGGAACAATGGCTAAGGGTCAAGCACTTTTAAATTTTGCACAAAAACATAAACTTAAGATTGGTAAAATTGAAGATTTAATTTCTTATCGATTAAAAAAAGAAAAATTAGTAAAATTAAAAAAATCCTCTGATATCAAAGTAAAAAATCAAAAATATAAGATCAAAATATATGAGAATCTTTTAGATGGATCAGAACACTTTGCTCTCATAAAAGGATCTCTAAAAAGATCTATCGTACCACGTGTTAGAGTTATTTCATCAAATGTAGTTTATAATTATCTTATAAGTCAAAAACTTCCAAATTCATTTGATAAAACAATAAACTATTTTAAGAAACACAATAATTGTGTACTAATCTTTATTAAAGATACTAACTTAAATTCGGTCACTCAAACACTTAAAAGTTTTAGAAATAAAATTTTTAAAAAGAAAGGTAAAGATAATCTTATAAGAAATTATGGTATAGGTGCTCAAATTATTAAAGATTTAAAAATCAAAAATATGATATTAATTACTAGAACACCAAAAAAAGTTATTGGATTAGAGGGTTATAACATTAAGATAACCAAACAAGAATTGATTTAATGAAAAAAATTTTAATAGTCACTGCAAATTATTATAAAGATATTTCTTTGGGTTTGTTAAATAGTACAAAAAAAAACCTTCCAAAAAATTTTAATATAAGGATAATTCAAGTTCCTGGTGTGTTTGAAATACCTGTAACCATCTCAAAACATTTAAAAAAATTTGATGCTTTTATTGCCCTTGGATGTGTTATCAAGGGTCAAACTCCACATTTTGATTTCATATCTCAATCCTCAACTAATGCTATTATGGATTTAGCTATTAACTCAAAAAAACCTATAGGAAATGGAATACTTACTTGTTTGAACATGAAACAAGCAAAGGCTAGAAAAAAAAAGGGTGCTGAGGCAGCAAAAGCTGTTGTTTCAGTTTTGTCTCAAAAATGAGACCAAAGTATAGCCCAAAAAATAACCCTAGAGTTA
This sequence comes from uncultured Pelagibacteraceae bacterium, assembly GCA_902628565.1. Classification (GTDB taxonomy): domain Bacteria; phylum Pseudomonadota; class Alphaproteobacteria; order Pelagibacterales; family Pelagibacteraceae; genus Pelagibacter. Next base: position 142,734 of record CACONR010000001.1, on the reverse strand, counting down.
TTATCATTCAAAAATTATATGGTGTTTTGTATAATAAAGATGACAAAATAGAATTTCCAAAACATAGATTTAAAAAATTTATTAAGGATATTGTTTTAGGTACAATTGAACGTAACGAGATAATAGTAGATGAATTAGAAAAAAATTTAGGTGATAATTTTAGTTTATTTAAATTAGATAAGATATTTCAAATTATCTTAAAATCTGCAACGTATGAAATTTTATATAAACCAAATTTATCAATAAAGATAATCATTAAAGAATATCTTGATGCATCTAATCTCTTTTTAAATGATTCTCAAACAAAATATTTAAATGCATTATTAGACAATACTGCCAAAAAATTAAGATCAACAAATGCATGAATTTGACATAATTAAAAAATATTTTTCAAAACTCTCTTTAAATAATAGAAATTCACTTAGCTTAAATGACGATGTTTTTTTTGATAGATCAAAAAAATTAGTTATTTCTGTAGATACTTATATTGATAAATCTCATTTTTTTGATTTTAAAGATCCTGATTTAGTTATCAAAAAAATTCTAAGATCCTCTATTTCTGATTTGATTTGCAAAGGTGTTAAACCAAAATATTATTTTATTTCAGGCTCTGGAAATAAAAAAACATTTACAAAATTGAATTTAAGTAAAATTTCTCAATCACTAAAGAAAGAACAAAAAAAGTTTGGAATTCATATTTCGGGTGGAGATACTGTTTTTTCAAACAAATTGAGTTTTACAATAATTTCCGTTGGTTTTTCCTCAAATATAATATTCAGAAATAAAGCTAAATTTAATGATGACATCTATGTAACGGGTAACTTAGGTGATAGTTACATGGGCTTACAAATATTAAAAAAAAAGGTTACTTTAAAAAAAGATCTCAATAAATATTTTCTTAAAAAATATTATCTTCCAGAATTACATGTCAACTTAACAAAAAAATTATTTAATTTTGCTAATACCTCTATAGATATTTCTGATGGTCTTTTTGCAGATTTGGATAAATTAATTAATAAACAAAAATTATCTTATAAAGTTAATGTGTCTAATATTCCAACTTCTAAAAATCTGAAAAAAATAATACTTTCAAAAAAATTACAAAAGATCGACTTAGTGTCTAAAGGTGACGATTATCAGATATTATTTACTGCATCAAAAAAGAAGTTCAGAATCATCAAAAGAACGTTTAAATCTTTAGGTATTAAGATTTCAAAAATTGGAAACATTTCTTCGGGTGGTCAAAAATCACAAATTATTGATGAAAAAGGGAATAAAATTGCCATTAAAAATAAAGGTCATTTTCATAATTTTTAAAAGTTATTTATTGCCTTTTATAGCTTTTTTTGTATTGTCCGATTTTTAATAACTAACAACCAACAACATAATTAAGGCTTATATGACATCAACCATCGAAACTATTCTTTTATATACCATTGGTGCTGGATTATTATCCATAGTTTACGGATATTTAACTGGAAAAAATATTTTAAATTCAAGTGCTGGAAATTCTAAAATGCAAGATATTGCATCAGCTATACAAATAGGTGCAAAAGCTTATCTTGCAAGACAATACAAAACAATTGCAATTGTTGGTGTTGTTGTTTTGGTTATTGTAAGTTTTGCTTTCAATATGCTTGTTGGTTTAGGCTATCTTATTGGGGCAACTTTATCGGGTATAGCTGGATACGTTGGAATGTTAGTTTCGGTTCAAGCAAATGTTAGAACTGCTGAAGCTTCTAGAAAAGGATTAGCTAGTGGTTTATCTGTAGCCTTTAAATCTGGAGCTGTGACTGGAATGTTAGTTGCTGGCTTAGCTTTATTATCAATAGCTGTTTATTATTATTTATTATTAAAATTTAATGTTGATGAAAGAGAAATTGTAAATGCATTAGTTGCACTTGGATTTGGTGCATCTTTAATTTCTATCTTTGCAAGACTTGGTGGAGGTATTTTCACTAAAGGTGCTGACGTAGGAGCTGATTTAGTTGGAAAAGTAGAAGCTGGTATACCAGAAGATGATCCAAGAAATCCTGCTGTAATAGCTGATAATGTTGGTGATAATGTAGGTGATTGTGCTGGAATGGCTGCTGATTTATTTGAAACTTATGCGGTAACTATTGTTGCAACAATGGTTTTATCCTCGATATTTTTTCCAGGAGATTTATCGATGATGATTTATCCACTAACAATTGGTGGGGCATGTATTTTAACTTCGATTATTGGAACTTTTTTTGTCAAGCTTGGAAAAAGTAAAAATGTAATGGGAGCATTGTATAAAGGATTTGTTGTGTCAGCTTTAGCTTCCTTGGTCATTTTATATCCAGTTACTGATTATGTTTTAGGTTTAGAAAATTCTTATGATTTAAATAATAAATCATTTTCTGGAATGAGCTTATATTATTGTGGCGTGATAGGATTAATTATTACAGGGTTATTAATTTGGGTAACCGAATATTATACAGGAACTAACTATAGGCCTGTAAAAAGTGTTGCGAGTTCCTCTACCACGGGACATGGAACCAACGTAATTCAAGGTTTAGCTATTTCATTAGAGGCTACAGCTATACCAGCTTTAATAATCGTTGCTGGTATTTTGGTCACCAACCATATCGCTGGGTTGTATGGTATAGCAATTGCTGTAACAACTATGTTAGCATTAGCAGGTATGGTTGTTGCTTTAGATGCTTATGGACCAGTAACAGATAATGCCGGTGGAATTGCTGAAATGTCTAAATTACCTAACACCGTTAGAAAAACTACAGATGCCTTAGATGCTGTTGGCAATACTACAAAAGCAGTTACAAAAGGTTATGCTATTGGATCTGCTGGGTTAGGGGCTCTAGTTCTTTTCGCAGCATACACAGAGGATATTAAACATTTTTCAAAAGAAGTTGGCTCAAAATTAGAAGGAATAGTTGTAACCTTTGATTTATCTAATCCTTATGTTGTTGTTGGACTACTTATAGGTGGAATGTTGCCTTATTTATTTGGATCAATGGGGATGCAGGCTGTTGGTAGAGCAGGGGGTGCAGTTGTTATAGAGGTAAGAAGACAATTCAAAAAATACCCAGGTATTATGAAAAGAAAACAAAAACCTGATTATGCAAAGTTAGTTGATCTACTAACCGTAGCGGCAATAAAAGAAATGATTATCCCCTCATTATTACCTGTCTTATCACCAATCGTTTTATATTTAATAATATTTGCTATTGGTGGACAAGTTGCAGCCTTAGCATCTGTTGGCGCAATGTTATTAGGTGTTATTATAACTGGTCTATTTGTTGCAGTTTCAATGACGGCAGGTGGTGGTGCCTGGGATAATGCCAAAAAATACATTGAAGATGGAAATCATGGAGGAAAAGGATCAGAGGCTCATAAGGCGGCAGTCACAGGAGACACAGTTGGTGATCCATACAAAGATACGGCTGGTCCAGCTGTAAATCCAATGATTAAAATAACTAATATTGTTGCTTTACTTTTATTAGCGGTTATCGCTGGCTAATTTCTTTTCTTTTTTTGGCCCTCACACCGAGAGGGTCATTAACTTTTTGTCTCATACTAGACATGAAATCATAAATAAACGAGTTTCTTGCAAAAGATGCTTCGGTTGTGTCTTCAACAACCTTTATTTTATTCATATCTTCCATGTTATAGAATTCCTTTTTTTTTAAAATTCCATAATCATCAATTTCAAGAACCAGTACATCATTTTTAAAAATTTTCATTCTACCTAAATTTCTTAATCTAGATTGGGTTTGTTTTCTTTCAATGTATATCCAAATATCGTTATCGAATTTACTTCGTGTCGAAGGTGTGCCAAGAATTTTTCTTATATCATTACTTGTTGAATTATTTATGATTAATTGTTTTTGTTTTTTATCAAGAAAAGGAACCCCATGATGCTTTACAACTTTTTTAAAAGAACAATTTGACACTACTATTGCAAAAAAAAATATATATAATATTTTGGACATGGCTGAAAACTATATTAATGTTTATAACAATTTAATCAATTACTCTAGAAATAAAAATCTATACAAATCACTTAATCGAGATGACAACTTTTCTGATCGATTAACACTTTTTCTTATCCATTTTGCTTTCTTTTTAAAAACATTTAAAACTAAAGAAAATAAGGATATTTTACAAAGAATTTATGATTTTAATTTTAGACAATTAGAATTAAGCATAAGAGAGATAGGATATGGAGATCAATCAATTAATAAAAAAATGAAAAATTATTTGAATTTATTTCACGCTATTGTTTCAGAAATTCACTTTTGGGATAAATTAGATAAAAATGAAAAATTAAATAAACTATCTTCTTTTTTACAAGATTTTGAGGAAATTGATATTTTAGTTGAATATTTTGATGATTTTGCCGTAAATTTGAGGAAAAAAACTTTGAATTTTTTTTTAAAAAGTGTAAGTAGTCCATAATTATGGCTGTTCCAAAACGAAAACAAACACCATCAAGAACTGGTATGAGGAGATCGCAAAATATGAAATTTTCATCCAAAAATGTGATTGAGGATAAAAAATCTGGTGAATATAGATTATCTCATCACTTAGATTTAAAAACCGGAATGTACAAAGGTCGTCAAGTTTTAGACCCAGAAGAATAATTAGAATTTAAATGTCTGATTTAACTAAAATTGCAGTTGATGCAATGGGTGGTGATGGATCACCTAAGAAAATAGTTGATGGTATTATATATAATCATAAATTGAATAAAAAAAATTTTTTTAAAATCTTTGGTAATAAAGTTAATATTGAGGCTCTCATTAAAGGTAAGATAAATAAAGATTTCTATGAAATAATCCATACTGATAATGTTGTTAAAAGTACAGATAGCCCTCTTGAAGCTGCAAAAAGGGGCAAAGATACAAGCATGTGGCTTGCAATTGAGAGTGTTAAAAAAAAAGAAACCGATATTGTAATATCTGCAGGAAATACTGGCGCATTACTTGTTATAGCTAAATTAAATCTTAAAATGATTGAAAACATAGATAAACCTGCTTTATCAGCATTATGGCCTAATAAAAAAGGTATGAGTGTAGTATTGGATTTAGGTGCAAATATTGAATGTAATTCAAAAAACTTGGTTGATTTCTCAATTATGGGAGCTTCTTTATACAAGTCTCTTTATCCTAATGAAAAACCTAATACAGCTTTACTAAATATCGGTTCAGAAGAATTGAAGGGTAACGAAATAATAAAAGAAACTTTTCAAATACTCAACGAAAAAAAATCTAATAATTTTAATTTTTCTGGTTACATAGAAGGTAATGAGCTAATGGATGGAAATGTAAATGTAATTGTTTCTGATGGTTTTACAGGTAACGTTGCCCTTAAAACAGCAGAAGGAACAGCAAATTTTATCACTGATGAGCTAAAAAAAGTTTTTAAAGGTACAATTTTAGGCAAATTATCAGCAATTTTGAATTTCTCTAATTTAACTAAGTTTAAAAAAAGATTAGATCCTAGACTATATAATGGAGCAATTTTTATTGGCTTAGACTCACCAGTGGTAAAAAGTCATGGAGGAACTGATCATATTGGTTTTTCTAATTCGTTGAATGTTTGTACCAAAATTGTAAATGGTAATCTAATTCAAAAGATTAGAGATAATATTTAATTTATGAGAATAAATTTAACAAAAAAAGAACTTATTAATGCTGTATATATGCAGCTCGGATTTTCTAAACAAATAGCTGAAAACTTAATTGAAGAATTTTTTTTCATAATTATTTCAAATTTAGTTAAAAAAAAAAGTGTAAAAATTTCAAATTTTGGAACTTTTTTAATTAGATCAAAAAATTCAAGGATTGGAAGAAATCCAAAAACCAAAGAAGAAAAAGAAATTTCCAAAAGAAATGTTGTTCTGTTTAAACCATCAAAGGAATTTAAAGATTTATTAAATAATTCTGGAGATAATGCAACCTAATAACACTTGATAAATACAATATTTTACAATAAAAAACTGGAATTCGGTCCCTTCGTCTATCGGTTAGGACACGTGGTTTTCATCCTCGAAAGAGGGGTTCGATTCCCCTAGGGACCGCCACATTTATGATATTTTATGTTTATATGCTTAAAAGCGTAAATAATAAAATTATCAAAACTTATGTTGGATACACAAATAACCTCAAATTAAGACTTAAAAAACACAATACTAATAAAGGAGCAAAGTCGACTCGAGGATTTAAGTGGAAAATTATCTATAAAAAAAGATTTTATGATAAAAGATTAGCCATGTCATTTGAGTATAAATTAAAAAAAGACAAAAAAAAAAGAAAACTCTTACTTAGTATAAGTTAATATGAAAATTGCATCAATATTACCATATAAAGAAAACTATACACTGAAAGGAGCTGGAGCAGTTGCTCTATGGATAAGTGATTTTATAAGAGATTCTGAATATAAAAAAAATACTTACATTATAGGTAGTACAAAAAACAAAAATTATTTAACAAAAAATTATATGAATATAGACAATATTAATTCAAAACTAAATAGTACAACTAAAGAGTATTCAAATAAAATTATTAATAAAATCAAAAATTTAAATTTTGATATCTTAGAGTTACACAATAGACCAATTATGGTTAAAGAATTTTTTGGAAAATTAAATTCAAAAATTATCTTATATTTTCATAATGACCCAACTACAATGAAAGGTGCTAAATCGGTTGCTGAAAGAATCTATCTATTAAAAAATGTTGATAAAATTATTTTTATCTCAAAATGGGTAAAAAAAAGGTTTTTTGAAAATTTACCGAATTTATCAGATAACAAAACCCAAATAATCTATCATAGTATTGATCCAATAAGGAAGAATACCAAAAAAAATAAGCAAATAATTTTTGTTGGAAAACTTAATGAGTCTAAAGGATATGATCTGTATTGCAAATCAATGTTTAAAATTTTAGATCAATATAATGATTGGAGTGCTATTTCAATTGGTGAAGAAAGACGATTTCAAAATTTCCCAACTCATAAAAGACACTTTAGTCTTGGTCAAATTCCACATAATAAAGTTTTAGATTATTTAAGCAGATCTGAAATTGCTGTTATTCCCTCAAGATGGGAAGAGCCATTTGGTAGAACAGCTTTAGAAGCTTCCTCTCGTGGCTGCGCTACAATAATTTCTAATACTGGAGGCCTCCCTGAAACAACTGATTATGCAATTAAACTTAAAAAATTAGATACTAAAAATATTGAAAATGAAATCATAAAACTTATTAGAAATGATAAATTTAGAAAAAGTATTCAAATCAAAAGTAAAAATTTTGTAAAACATGAATTAAAAAAGAATTCTCAAAAAATTGATTTAATGAGAAACTCGTTATTTCCTTTCAAGAAAACTAATATTAATGGCAATAAATTAAGAATTATAAATATCTATAATTTAGCTCAGAAATTAAATCATAGAATTTACAATCTTTCGCTAGGTAAAAAATTTACCAATGGTTTTATCCGAAATGGTCATGATGTAATTGAAATTAGTGACAGAGACTATGTAAGACAAAATAAAGGTATAAATCTATTAAGTTTTAGAGACAAATTTCACAACTATTTAATTGAAACCTTTAAAAATTATAATCCTGATCTAGTAATTTTTGGTCACTCAGATAACATTAATCAAGAGATCCTATCTGATTTTAGATCAATAAATAAAAAAATAATTATCTCACAATGGAATGAAGATCCATTAATGAAAAATTTATCAGATACCTCAGAAAACGTTGATAAGTTAAAAAGATTTTTTCCAATGGTAGATCATTCATTCATTACAACTAATCCTTCTGTGTTAAAACTCTCAAAAAAATTCACTCAAAATATTCATTTTTTTATGACACCTGTAGATAATAATATTGAATGTTTCGATGTATTCAAATTAAAACCAGAAAACGATGTTTTTTATGCAATGAGTCATGGTGTTAATCGAGCTACACTTAAGGAGGGGAAAACAGATAATAGAGTCATTTTTTTAGAAAAACTTATTAAAAAGATAGATGGAGTAAAATATGATTTTTATGGAATTGGAAAGCAAGAACCTATTTGGGGAAATGAATTTTATAAATCGTTACTTAATTCGAAAATGGCCTTAAATCTCAGTAGAGGAGAACCTACCAAACATTATTCGAGCAACAGAATCGCCTCACTAATGGGAAATGGATTATTAGTTTTTATTGATAAAAAAGTAAAAATGAGCAATTTCTTCAATTCAAATGAAATAGTTTCTTATGATCACATTGATGATCTTGCAGAAAAAATTAAATTTTATAAAAAAAATGATAAATCAAGAATTAAAATTGCTAAAAACGGTAAAGAAAAATATTTTAGATTATTTAATGAAGTAAAAATTTCAAAATATATAGTTGATAAATCTATCGGAAAAAAAGCTTCTTTAATATAGCAAGTTTAAATCTTAATTTTATTTAATGCATTGTTTTTAAATATATTTGCTTCCCTAATGTATCTTCTAACCATTTGTGTTGTTTTGTGACCAGTCATTGCCATAATACTACGTTCATCAGCACCAGACTCAGCAGCGACAGTAGCAAAACCAGATCTTAAACTATGACCTGCAAAATTTTTATTTTCTATACCTGCTAGATTTAAATATTCTTTCATTAGTAATACTACTGATTGATCGGTTAATCTTTTGTCAGTTAAAGATGAACCTTTAGAAAATTTTCTAAAAATTGGTCCAGATTTAATTCTAGAAATTTCTAACCATTTTTTTAGATTGACAATTGGACAATATGTTTCATTAGTGAAGTAGGGTAGTCCTTTGATCATTCCTTCACCGAATTGATCGGTTTTTGATCTTTTAATAGTTATTTTGAGTCCTTCAGGCACAAATTCTAAATCTTCATAATCAATCGAAATTAGTTCAGTTCGTCTAAATCCACCTCCAAAGCCAACTAGTATTAATGACTTATCTCTAAATTTCTTTACATCCTCAATTTTTTGTTCATTAATTACATTAATTATAGATTTTAAATGATTGATTAATAAAGGTTTTTTACCTTTTTGAATACTTCCTTTTACCCTTCTTATACCCATTAAATTTTCAACAATAATTGGATGTTTTGTATCGATATAATGCCCTTTTAATTTATGAACCATGCTAATTGACACTAATCTTCTTCTTATAGTGCTTATTTTTGAATTCTTAGAAAGGTGCGTAAGGTATAAAGAAACTATTTTTGGCTCTGATGGTAATGAGTTAAAGCCGTGCTTAGCACAAAAAGCTCCAAAATCCCTAAAGTCTGATTTATATGCTCTTAAAGTGTTATTTGCTTTTGAACTTTTTAGATTTTTAAGAGTTGCCTCATGAAGTGATTTAAGGTCTGTTGTAAGTTCACTCATATAATTACTATTGATAACAATTAATTATCATTAGTAATATATCAAGTGATTTTTAATGTCAATAGTTTAAATATAAATTTATGGGTTCAATAGATGGAGAAATTCCTGCTGTATGGTTTTTAATTACTTCCGTAGGATTTATTATTCTAAGTTCAATTCAATATAAAAATCATGGCAAAAGCATTGAGACTATTTTTTTATCTATTTTGGCAATCTTATTTTTAATTAGCTATTTTATCTTAGTTTTCAAAGCTTGATTTATCCCCAATATTCACATGAATTTCTGTAAATTTTAAGAATCAATTAAAAGGTGATACAGCTCTAAAATCATATCTGTTAATGTATAAATGAATTAAGGGGCAACCCTTAACTGGCCAATTGGGCAAAAGCCGAGAGGTACAAATCCAAGGGGCAGAAAGTTCTGCAAAGCATCGCTGAACATGTAGAACGGGAGGCATGGCGGTAGCGCATCAACGACGTGCCAAAACAACTGTTCTTTGCACCCTTAAAAGTGCAAGGAAACAGGGGTTTCTAGTAAAAAATGCATCTTAAAGGCACTAAATTTCAATTAAAAGTCTGGAAATACCTTAAAACTATACCAAAAGGTAAAATAAGAACATATAAACAAGTTGCAGCTGCTATAAACAGCCCTAAATCAGCCAGAGCTGTGGCTAATGCTTGTGCTGAAAACCCATATGCTCCAAAAATACCTTGTCATAGAGTGATTAGATCTGATGGAGCTCTTGGAGGTTACTCTGGTAGAGGTGGAATCAGGCAAAAGCTTAGATTACTAAGATCTGAAAAAGTAGCTATTTAACGCTATTTTAAAATTTTTTTAAGTTAAAAAAGTGAGTAAAATTAATGCTTTTTTACTTTTTTGCGAGATTTCTCTCTAAATAACATAATTCACCCTTCAGTTGTACCATATATTAGCATACACGAAAAATAGACCCCTCTATGGGCGTTTAAATGCTATATTCAATTAGTGCATCGCTCTATTATTCAACTATATCAATGCTTTTAGACTGCCCTACTTTTTTGGAATTTTCATAACCGCAATCGGAAAAAGTCCCTATTTTAAGGGGTTATTTGATGTTTTTCATAATTTACTATAAATCTCTACTCTTTCAGCACATATTATGGTGATTTTAATATTAAATAATCCAAAATATTTATAAATTTATATTATTTATATTTTAAAAAATATAATAAATACAATTATTTTTAATAAATACTTAATGTAATACTTTAAATAATAGTAAATAAATATTACCTATTATTTTACTTTTTTTACTAAGCTCTCTCTTCTTGAGATGTAAATACCACTTAATACAATAATAAACAAACCTAAGAAAGTCCAATTATCAGGGAAATCACTAAAGAAATAATAACCTATAATTATGTTTGTGATGATCTCAAAGTAACTAAATGGAGCTAATTTTGAAGCATCAGCATATTTTAGAGATAATATTAGAAATAAATGACCTACGCAGGCAAATACACCAATAGCAGCCATCATTGACCACTGATTAATTGTTGGCTTGATCCAAACGAAAGGCATTACACATGAAATAATAACAGCCCCTACTACACCAGTTAACAATAAAGTTAATAAAGGGTTGTCTGAAGTACTTAACTTGCGAGTAATAATTAAATAAAATCCATACATTATTCCTGTTCCAAGCGCAGCAATACTTGCTAAATTAATCTCTACAAAACCAGGTCTTATAACAACCAAGGATCCTATAAATCCTATAATTACAGCTGACCATCTTCTAAATCCAACCTTCTCACCTAAAAAAATTGGAGAAAAAGCTGTGACAATCAAAGGTGCAACAAATGCCAAAGTTAATGCTTTTGCTAAAGAGATTACTGAAATGGCATAAAAGAAACAAATATTGGCTGTTAAAAGTATTAAGCCTCTTATAAATTGTAGCCTCGGTTTGTCTGTCCAAACAAGATTTTCTCGAAAAAAGAAAAACATAATTGGTAAAGTGAACGCCACAGTAAAAAAATATCTTGCCCAAGTGATTTGCAATACAGGTAATTCTGCACTTAAATATTTAGCAAAACCATCCATAATTGGAAGCATTACCCACGCTAAAAGATTAAATGTAATAGCCTTCATATAAGAAGGATATAGATTAATTAAAGTATTTTAAAGCAAAGAATACAACAATTGGGATTGTTATAAAAGACATGAGTGTTGACACAACAATAGTACTAGCAACACTATCAACAATTTTTTTAGGTGAATAAATTGATGCAACAAGATAATTAAGAACTGCGCTAGGCATTGAACATTGAATCAGTAATACACCAGCTGCAAACCCTTCTAGTCCAAAATATAATATTAATAGATAACCGATAATAGGTCCAACAATCACTCGGCCTAAAGAAGAAAATATTGCCTTGTTTAGTGAAAAAACTTTAAGTCTTGTGAGTGCTATTCCTAATGACATTAAAATTAAAAATATTGTGGCATACATTAATAGAAAAGTGGTATTTTCAATAAAACCTGGAAGTTCTAAATCATAATAAAGTAAAAAAACTGCAATAATTATTGCATAAAAAGGTGGGCTTTTTAGTATGACTTGTAAACTAAATTTTCTATCTGCTAAAAAAACACCTAAAGTAAAATGACACAAAATAATTAGAGCAGATATAGCTGCCGAAACACCAAGACCTTGTGAACCATATGCAAACAAGCAAATTGGTAAACCCATATTACCTGTATTAGGCATTGTCAAAGGTGGAAGCTCTCTTATTATATCTTTAGTATTCAAAAGGTATAAAATAATTATTCCTACAATAATAAATCCAACTATAGCGATTGCATAATACCAAAAATAATTGATGAAAATATCAAATGATATATTTACTGGATTTAACGCATAAATTATCATCGCAGGTGTGCCAACATTTGCTGCAAAATTTGTTATAAATGTAGTATCAATTTTAGGATTTTTTTTACCAAGATAATATCCGATACCGACAACAAAAAATACCGGAAACAAAACTTCGAAAAGTTTTATATAAATATCCATTAATTATAAAGTCTGATTAAAGTTGGAAATTTAAGAATATTTCTATTTTTTTTAAAAATTGACAGACAATTTCTAATATTTTTTTCAGTTGTTTTGTGGCTTATAATAACAATTGTAGCCTTCTTATTTTTTTTATCAGGAGTTTGGATAATTCTTTTTACTGAGATTTTAAATTTTGATAATCGATTAGTTATCAAAGATAAAACGCCCTGTTTATCCTTAACCTCAAACCTAAGATATAATGAATTAGAATATTTTTGATTATCAAATGGTTTGATAGATTTTCTTTTATTATAAGAAATTCCAAAAGGAGGTTTTATATTTCCTCTCAAAATTGATAGTAAATCTGATAATAAGGATGATGAGGTTGGTCCAGGACCTGCACCCTCTCCTTGTAAAATACTTTGACCTACTGGTTTACCCTCTGTAATAACCGCATTCATTACACCATTCACATTGCCGATGTAAGAGTTCTTACTCACTAAACAAGGATGTACTGTTTCGAATAATTGATTATTAATAATTTCAGAAATCCCAAGAAGTTTTATTCTCAGTCCTAATTGATTTGCTATTTTAATATCCTCTAGTTTAATATTTTCAATTCCTTCCATTATACACTTACTTTTTGATATTTTGATATTAAATGAGAGAGCTGATAAAATTCTAATTTTAGCGAAAGCATCAAAGCCGTTAAGATCTAATTTGGGATTACCTGGTTCAGCATATCCTAGCACCTGTGCTTTCTTTAAAACTTTTTCAAAACTTTCGTTACTACTTTCCATCTCTGATAAGATATAGTTAGTTGTCCCATTAAGAATTCCATAAACTTTTTTAATTGTATTGGTTGCTAAGCCCTCTTTAATAGTTCGAAGAATTGGAATTCCTCCAGCAACAGAAGCTTCAAATTCTAGATTTACTTTATTCATTTCAGCTAGTTTCGCTAAATGATCTCCATGTTTTGCAATTAATGCCTTATTTGGCGTTATTACATTTACTTTATTTTTTAAAGCGTATTCCACTATTTTTTTGGAAATACCATCAGATAAACCAATACATTCAAATAAAATATCTATTTTTTTTTCTTTAAAAATTTTTAGAGGATTTGAATAAAAAATCTTTTTATCTATTTTAAAACGTCTTTTTTTATTTTTATTTTTAGCAGATATAGCTACAATATTTATCTTTTTTCCAGTTTTTGTCTCAATTTCTTTCTTTTTTGAATTTAATTCATTATATAAAAATATTCCAACCTGACCTAATCCAATTAGTGCAATATTTATATTTTTACTCATTAATTAATATCCGGAAATTTACTCTTTTTGATATAATCATTAATATAAATTTCGTACTCTTCAATTGTCATTAATCTAATATTATTTGATTTTTTAATTATTTCAGTCAATTTGTTATTATCCTTTTTTTTTTCACTTTTTTCATTCCAATATTTAGAGTCAATATTCAATGAACATGCATTTAAAAATACAAAGAAAGCTATAAATAATATTTTATTCATTTTAAACCAGCATCTTTTGGAAAATTAAATTTCATATTCATATTTTGTATTGCCTGACCCGCTCCCCCTTTAATAAGATTATCAATAGCAGAAAGTATAATTATCTTATTCTTATTTTTTGATTTACAAACAGATATATTGCAATTATTCGTATTTATTACGTCATTTGTGCTAATTAATTTATCTTTATTTAATATTTTTATAAAATTTGCTTTTTTATAATATTTTTTCAACGTGTTTAATATTTGTGATACTGAAGAGGTCTTATTTAGTTCAACATAAATTGTGCTTAAAATGCCTCTAAACATTGGTGATAAATGAGGAGTAAAATCAAATTTAATATTTCCTTTAACATATTTTTTTATCATTTCTTCAATTTCAGAATTATGTCTATGTGATGCAACACCATAAGCGCTTAAAGATTCATACAAATTTTTATCTTTATATTTTTTATGTACACCTCTTCCAGCACCAGAATATCCTGATTTTGAATCAATTATAATATTATGATTTTTTATTAATCTATTTTTTAACAAAGGTATTAAAGGTAATAGAATAGAAGTCGGATAACATCCAGGACAAGAAATTATTTTATAATCTTGAATTTTTTTACCTGTAATTTCAGGTAAAGAGTAAATGCTATTCTTAATATTATATTTTGCTTTATGATCTTTTTTGTACCATTTTTTGTAATCTAAAGCTTTCTGAAGCCTAAAATCTGCGGCAAGATCAATTAAAACGTTCTGTTTATTTAAATATTTTGAAATTACTTGTGCTTCTCCATTCGGAAGTGCTGTAAATACAACATCAATTTCATTCAAAAATTTTTTATTAAATTTTACAATTTTGGGTAATTTTTTTAATCCAACGGTCTTATCATAGTAAGAAATTTTTTTTCCTACTGATGTGTTTCCACATAAATACTTTATTTTTATATATTTATGTTTATTTAACAATTTTATCAATTGGATACCAATATAACCAGTTGATCCAGCGACTAATACATTAAGCTTAGGCATTTCTTATTATAACAGTTAAAAATTAAAAAAAAATTATCTTTTAGAAAACTGAAAGCTTCGTCTAGCTTTTCTTCTTCCAGGTTTTTTTCTTTCAACTGCCCTGGAGTCTCTCGTGGTTAATTTCTCAGTTCTAAGGGTAGATTTGAAGCTTTCATCAAATAATACTAAAGCTTTTGAAATTCCATGTACCATTGCTCCCGCTTGTCCTGTTGGACCACCACCTTTAACATTACATCTCACATCATAATCTGTAGCATGATTAATTAATTCAAAAGGTCTTGTAATTTGCATTTTATGATTCTCACTAGCAAAATACTCATTATATAATTTGCCATTTACATAAATTTTTCCTGAACCCTTTTTAAGCCAAACTCTTGCAATAGATGTTTTCCTTCTTCCAGTTGCATATTTGCTATCTTTAAAATCAAGTTTTAATTTTGTTGTTTTTGATGAAGTTTGAGCGTTTTCCATATTAATTTCTTGCTATATTTTTGTTATTCAACTTATCTAATTCAATTACTTTAGGATTTTGAGCTGAGTGAGGATGATTGTTGCCAGCATATATTTTAAGTTTTGTCAGTTGTTTTCTGCCTAAAACACCATTTGGTAACATTCTTTTAACTGCTAATTTTAATGCCTCGCCTGGTTTTTTTTCATGTAATTTTTCTGGAGTTGTTTCTTTAATACCTCCAGGATGGCCAGTATGTCTGTAATATTTTTTATTTTGGAATTTTTTTCCTGTAAATTTTGCATGCTCTATATTTTTGACAACTACAAAATCTCCTGTATCCATATGAGGAGTATAAGTTGCTTTATTTTTTCCTCTAATGATTTTAGATACAATTGTTGCAAGTCTTCCAACAACAGCATTTTTTGCGTCAATTTCAAACCAAGATGAATTTAGCTCGCTTTTTTTAACAAATTTTGTCATTAAGCGAGGATTAATACTATTATTAAGTTTAAAGTCAATTTTATATTTACCTTGTAAAATAACTCTATTCTGTTAAAAAGGTATTGCCGATTTGATCCTATTGCGGGCATAAACTGCTAAAAAGGAAACTTTCATTAAATCGGTAGGCATTTGAACTATATTGTGCGCCTTGCATAAAGCTAAAGCACTAAAAAAGGAGTAAAAATGAGTACCAAAAGAAATAATCCAGAAACTATAGCCATTCATGGTGGTGATTATAAAAGTGATCCAGCCACAAATGCTGTAGCTGTACCTATCTATAGAACAACATCGTATCAATTTAATAATACTGAACATGCTGCTAATCTTTTTGCATTAAAAGAATTTGGAAACATCTACACGAGAATCATGAATCCGACTAATGATGTTTTAGAAAAAAGAGTTGCTGCTTTAGAAGGAGGATTATCTTGTGTAACAGTGTCATCAGGTCAAACAGCATCATCTTTTGCTATATTAAATGTGGCTCAAGCGGGTGACAATATTGTAAGTTCAACAGATCTATATGGTGGAACTGTTTCTTTATTTACTCATACATTAAGTAAATTGGGAATTGAAATTAGATATGCGGACCCAAGTGATCCAAAAAATTTTGAAAAAAAGGTCGATGATAAAACAAGAGCTTTTTATGGAGAAACTTTACCAAATCCATATCTTAGAGTTTTTCCTATTAAAGAAGTTTCTGATATAGGCAGAAAATACAATATTCCATTAATCATGGACAACACTGCATCACCAGTTATTTGCAAACCTATTGAACATGGTGCAGCCATAGTAATTCATTCTCTGACGAAATATATTGGTGGACATGGTACTGCAATAGCAGGGAGCATTGTTGATAGTGGTAATTTTGATTGGACAGCTGATCCTAAAAGACAACCTTTATTTAATGAACCTGATGCTAGTTATGGTGGAGTAATATGGGGTAAAGCTGTACCTGAACTTACAGGAGCAAACGTTCCTTTTGCAGTAAGAGCTAGAGTATGTTTATTACGAGATCTCGGTTCTGCATTGGCACCTGATAATGCATTTGCAATAATTCAGGGTTTAGAAACTGTTGCTTTACGTATGAAACAGCATTGTGAGAATGCAGAAAAAGTTGTTAATTTTTTAAAAAAACATAAAGAAGTTACAAAAGTAATCTACTCTACTGAGCATGATAAACCAATCGCTGATAGAGCAAAAAAATACTTAAAGGGTGGTTATGGGCCAATGGTTGGTATTGAATTAAAAGGTGGTATTGAGGCTGGAAAAACTTTCATTGAGTCTTTAAAAATGTTTTATCATGTTGCAAATATTGGTGATGTAAGAAGTTTAGCAATACATCCTGCTAGTACAACTCATAGCCAATTAAATGAAAAAGAACTTGCAGCATCTGGAGTTACACAAAGCTATGTAAGACTTTGTATTGGTATTGAACATGTAGATGACATTATTGAGGATTTAAACCAAGCTTTAAATAAATCTTCTAAAGGTAAATTAAAGGCGGTTAGTTAAATCTTGTATTAAGGTATAAAAAATAGATACAAGAACTTACCAAAAATATTGAACTTATTTGGTGCATAGATGCTATATAGATTTGTGCACCATATAAAATTGTTATTATTCCTAATACGATTTGTAATAAAATAAAGAAACCCAATATATTTATAGATTTGTATAAATCAAAAATTTTGTTCTTATAAATTTTGTAAAACATAAATAAATAATAAAATCCAATTATATAAGCTAAGTTTCTATGAATAAATTGAACTAAAGATGGATTACTAAAAGCAGATAGTTTAAATAAATTAACAAATTCATTATCATTAGGAAAATATCCTGTACCCATATTTGGCCAGGAATTATAAATTTTTCCAGCATCCATACCAGATACAAAAGCTCCTATAACAATTTGTGTAAAAACCAATGTTAAAAAAATGAGTGGTATTAAAGGATTTATTTTATTTGTTGTTTTATATCTTAAATTTATCTTGAGATAGTTCCAGAATATTAATGAAAGAATAATAAAAGCAATCAGTAAATGAATAGATAATCTAAAATGACTTACATCAACTCTATCTACAAGACCACTGCTGACCATATACCAACCAATAAAGCCTTGAAAACATATTAGAAAAAAAATTAAATACAAATTATACAATTTTGAAATACTAATTTTAAAAGAAAAATAAATTAATGGTATTAAAAATCCGATACCAATTAATCTTCCTAAAAAGCGATGTGCCCATTCCCACCAAAAAATAATTTTAAATTCTTGCATATTCATATTGTAATTTTGTAATTTGAATTCCGGTATTTGCTTATAAAGATTAAAATATGAAATCCAGTCATCTTGATTTAAAGGTGGTAAAAATCCTGAGAAAAGTTGCCATTTAGTAATTGAAAGACCCGAGTCCGTCAATCTTGTTAAACCACCAACAACAATCATAATGGACACAATCCAAAACATTGAAATTAACCAGAGAGATAATTGATAATTAATCTTATGATTTGCTGTGTACATACGCGCATAAATATAATAATTTTTTAATTATCCAAATATATAAATGTCGCCGCAAAAACGAAAAAAACTAAGCAAAATTAGATCAGAACTAGATAAAATAGATAATTCACTTATAAAAATTATAAAAAAGAGAACATTTCTCGTAAAAAAAGTTTTAGAACTTAAAGATAAAAAAAATCAAATAGTTGATCAAAAAAGAATTAAATCCATACTTAGTAATATAAGAAAAAAATCTTTAAAGAATAAAATTGATCCACGTATTACAAATAGGATATGGAAAAATATGATCTGGTCTTATATTGATTACGAAAGAAGAAATTTTAAAAAAAAATAATTATTTACTATGTGGTGGTAATTTTTTTTCAACAAAAATTTCATGTTTTCTAGTTGAGGGATTATATTTTCTAGCTTTTAATTTTACTTTAGCTTTTTCTCCACCAGCAGGTTTTTTTACATAATAAAAAAAAGGACTATCAGGTTTTTCTTCAGGGACTAAACGAACTTTTATGTGAGTTTTTTTTGCCATCTTATTTAAATTTTTTTAAACTCTTTACAATATTTGAAATCTTATTTAACTTATTTTTTAAATTATCTGCTCTTATAGAATTATCTGCCATTTCGTCAAGCTTTAAAGGTTCTTTATTATTTAGTATTTTCTTTACACCTTTGATGGTCATTCCTTGATCTTTTAATAAAAAATGAATTTTTTTTAATAATTCAATGTTTTTTTTGTCATAATATCTTCTATTTCCAGTAAGTATTTTAGGTTTAATTTGTTTAAATTCTTTTTCCCAGAAACGAAGAGTATGAGTGGGTAAAGAGTCCCCTTTTTTTGATTTTAAATTTAATATTTTAACAACTTCGCTTATAGTTTTGTAGGAATTATCTTCTTTATTCATCTATTTCATTTTTTGATTTTATTATTTTTTTCAAATTTGTAGATTTATGTGTAATGAATGTTTCTGATATATAATTATTTTCCTCTATTTTAATCCCAGAAACAATATCTCCGTTTGTAATGCCGGTTGCACAAAAAATTGAATCACCTGTAATTATTTCATTTAACAAATACTTTTTACCTAAATCATCTATACCCATTTTTTTTGCCCTATTTATATTATTTTCGTTATCAAAAATAAATCTACCCTGAAAAAAGCAATCAAAGGCATCTAAAGCAGAAGCTGCAAGCACACCCTCGGGTCCGCCACCAATACCCATAAAAATATCTATATTATATTTTTTATCAGAAACTAATAAAGCTCCTGATACATCTCCATCCGAGATAAGTTTTAAATTCACATTCAAATTCCTTAGTTCTTCAATAATCTTTTTATGCCTTGGTCGATCTAAAATACATGCAGAAAGTTCATTAGGTTGTTTATTCTTATAATCTGCAAGATTATAAATATTTTTTTTAACTGAATAATCCAAATCAATAATACCCTCAGAGGGTACATTTGCAGAAATTTTGTTCATATAAGTCTCTGGTGCACTAAATAAATTTGACTTTTCTGCAACTGCAATAACAGATAATGCGCCAGGCAGATTATTTGCTGCAAAATTAGTTCCCTCTAAAGGATCCACAGCAATATCTAACTCGGGACCATTCATGGTACCTAAAGTTTCTCCAATATAAAGCATAGGAGCTTCATCTAATTCTCCTTCTCCTATAACCACCTTTCCTCTCATTTCTATTTCATTAAGTTTATTTCTCATTGCATCTACAGCCGATTTATCTGCTGCTATTTTATCTTTTTTTCCAACAAATTGGTAAGATGATAAGGCTGCTTTGATTGAAACATTTAAAAATAAGTCTTCAAATTTTTTGTCTAATGACATTATTTTGCAGTTTCAATAGATATGTTTTTCTCTAATTTAGATTCAAATTCTCTCAATCTTTTCCAAACTGAAATTAGCTCAACAATAATTGGCCAGCTTCTAACTAAATATTGCAGTGATGTTTCAACTCGACCAAAAGCTCTAATTATTTGTTGAACAAAACCAAGTGTTATTGCACCAGTTACTATTGTTGGTGCTAATGCTAAATATGGAACAATTACCATACCTTGTAAGTAACTCCATTTTACTGCATTAAAGTAAAGGTAGTGAAAATACATCTTATAATGAATTTTTCTAACACCACCATAAAGATCTGTAATTTTTGCAGGTTGTGCACTTTCTTTAAAATCCTCTCCTAAAACTAATTCTTTCCTATAAGCAGCCTCTTCTTTTTGAATATCATATTCAATGCCAGGAAGTTTAATCCCAACACTGGCCAATAATATTGTTCCACCCAATGCTGATATAATCGCTACCCAGACTAAAGCATGTTCAACTTCGCCAATCCATGGTAATACTGTAATACTTTTAGATAAGCCCCATAAAATCGGAGTAAAAGCAATTAACGTCATTACACTTCTTAGTAGTTCAGCCCCTAACCCTTCCATTATTCTAGCAAACTTAAGCGTGTCCTCTTGTACTCTTTGAGATGCTCCTTCTATAGAAGAGGCATCATTCCATTTGTCATGATAAAAATCTGCCATTGCAGTTCTCCATCTAAATGTCCAGTGGCTGGTAAAATAATCACTAAAAATAACCACTAAAATGTATACGGCTGCAATCTTTGCAAATGTAAAAAGATAGGCGATAAATTCTTTTTCGGATACAGAATTAGGATTTGTAAGAGCTTTTTGTAAAGTATCGTAAAATTCACCAAACCATTCATTAATTCTCACATCAAGTTGAACTTGATACCAAGTGGCCATTAAAATCAATAAAGTTCCACCTATGCTCCATAAATACCATCTTCTATCTGTAAAAAACTTAAACATTGTTTATTTATTTTAAAAAATTATCTGCGTAGGATTTTTTAACTATTTTTCTTTTTTTCGGCTCAATTAATTCATAATCAATTTTTTTCTTCTTTGCATAATTTATTGCTAATTCTTTAGTTGAAAATTCTAATTTCAGCTCTGTATATGTATCACTAGAACTTTCCCATCCCATTAATGGATTCTTTGTTGGATCATTAGTTTCAAATTCAAGTATCCATTTGTCAAGTTTTCCTAAACCTGATTGCATTGCACTTTTATTAGGTATATAAATTTTTGCTTTTTTCATATTAATGGTCGGAGTGGCAGGATTCGAACCTGCGACCCTCTGGTCCCAAACCAGATGCGCTACCAGGCTGCGCTACACTCCGAGAATGTTCGTTATAGCGTTTTTACTTATGTTTTCAATAAAAAGAAAAAGGTTTAATGATGAGGAAAAGTAGAAATAATTGATTTTACCTTCTATATTTTAATATAATTTCTAGAAGCGACAATGTTTATATTAAATAGATATTATAAATTCTACAAACAAAATGGACTAATTAAAACTATCATAAAGATTATAACCACACCTTACAGAATTGTTAAAAAGCAGATCTATCAAAAAAATAAGGAATTAATCTTTAATCAAGATACATCAGAAAAAAGGTTTAATCTCATTTATAAAACTAATTTTTGGTCTTCGAATGAAAGTGTTTCAGGATATGGATCTGAATTGAAAAATACAATCAATATTGAAAAAGAAATTATTAATATTTTTAAAAAATATCAAATAAAAAGTATTTTAGATGCACCATGTGGAGATTTTAATTGGGTTAAAAACGTTTTAGATAAAAATTTATCTTATATTGGCGGAGATATTGTTCAAGAAATAATTGATAATAATATTAGGAAATTTAAAAGTAATAATCTTAAATTTATAAAACTTGATATTACTAAAGAAAGTTTACCAGACTCAGATCTAATGATTTGTAGGGATTGTTTGATTCATTTGTCATTTGAAAGCATAAGATTATTTTTTGAAAACTTTAGAAAAAGTAAAATTAATTATTTATTGCTAACAACATACAAATTGAAAGATAAAACTAAAAAATTAGATAATTTAGACATCCCCGATGGAGAATATAGGGAAATAGATTTAACTAGACCACCATTCTTATTGCCTACACCGTTGCATGAAATATTGGATAAAGATGAACTAAATAAAAATAGTGGTTTTAACTGTTATTTAAACCTGTACACTAAAAGTCAAATCAATGATCTAAAATTTAAATAAATAATTTTTTATATTTTTTAATGAAATAAATTCTATCTCTCCTTCTTATTCCGGCCAAATGAATGATGACAGGATCAAAATAAAAATTTGAAATTTCGTCATTTTCTGGGTTATCAAAATTTCTTTTTGGCATACTATTCCAAATACCTGATAAGAATGAAATATTATTTCTTACATCTTTAGATAAATTATTATCTGATATTTTAGCAATCTCTGCCTTTAAACCAACCTCATCCATAAAAGCAGCATTATCAGGCCAAAAATGTTTAAGGTATTTTTTTTTGTTCCAAACATTTTTAAAGAAATTTAACGACCATTTTGTATTCCTAACAAGCAAGACACCAACATTTGGACCCCAGGTTAAATAATTCACAAATTTATATTTTGTTTTATGAATAGATTTAAAAAAATTGTTATGAACAAAGATATGCTTTGATTTATCAATATGATTTAATATGTTTTCGTATCTGCAAAAAAAAGTGTCAGCATCTAACCAAAGATAAAACTCATGTTTTCCTTTTTCGAGATTATCAATAAGCATTTTAATCTTTAACCAATAAAAATGTCTCTCAAATTTATTTGATTTTTCAAATTCATAATCAAATTTAAAATGATTGGCATATTTTATGATATTTTTTTCTGATTCTTTTCCAACACTTCTATATCTAAAGTTATAGCCTGATAAGATTTTAAGTTTACTATTTTTGAAATTTTTGCTTCTACTTTTAAAAAAGAACATCTATTAATTATTATGAATTTTCAATATTTTTACCTTATACATCACAATTAAAATGTAAATTAAAAAGACCAACAACTATATCTGTAAAAACTATAATTAACTTTTGCTTATAAATAGATATAAGATAAGCATAACATTTATTTTATAAAATAATGATTATTGAATGTATTAATTGTAATAAAGTATTTGAAATAAATTCAGAACTTATTCCTGAAAATGGAAGAACTATTCAGTGTGGCTCGTGTAATCATGTTTGGTTTTATAATCCAAAAATTGCAGATATTAAGAAAGAAATAAAACAGAATGTTGAAATTGATGTCAAAGAAAAGCCAATTATAAATCAAACAAAAAAAAATGAAGCAAAAACATTTAAAGAAGAAAGTTATTCTAAATTAAAAGATAAAAAAAATTATGAGATAACAAAATATAAGCCAAGAAAAAGTTTATCATTTACTAAATTACTTTCGTATTTAATTGTACTTTTGATAACTTTTATTGCTTTACTAGTAGTTATAGATACTTTTAGTATGTATTTATATCAATTATTCCCTTCTCTTGAGCTTGTTATATTTAATCTTTTTGAGATATTGAAAGATATTAAATTATTTATTAAAGACTTAGTTTAATCATGATTAATTACTTATCTAAACCTTTTAAATGGTTTTTTAAACTTGAAGCAGCTAGCGGTTTAGTTTTGCTATTTGCGGCTATAATTGCATTAATAATCAGCAACTCTAATTTATCTGATTTATATTTTTCAACTTTAAATAAATACTTATTTGTAGGTATTAACAACTTTGGGTTAAAATTATCTGTTTTACATTGGGTTAATGACGCCTTAATGGCAATATTTTTTTTCTTTGTCACTTTAGAAATAAAAAGAGAATTTTTACAAGGAGAGCTTTCAAATATAAAACAAGCATTACTTCCAATAATTGCTGCTGTAGGTGGGATGTTGGTCCCTGCATTATTTTATGTATTTATAAACTTTGGTGATAGCGAAACTATAAATGGTTGGGCTATTCCCTCTGCTACTGACATTGCTTTCTCACTAGGTGTGCTATCTCTATTAGGAAAGAGAGTGCCATTATCTTTAAAAGTTTTTTTAACTGCTTTAGCAATCATTGATGACTTAGGAGCGATTGTTATAATTGCTTTATTTTATTCAGGTGATTTGAACATCAAATACTTATCGCTTATGCTGTTAGCTTTTATCGTACTATTAGTAATCAATAAATTTGATATTAAAAAATTTTTACCTTACTTAATTGTAGGTATATTTCTTTGGGACTTTACACATAATTCAGGTATTCATGCTACTATTGCTGGAGTTTTATTAGCCATGACAATACCTCACCGAAAGAAAGAAAAAGATTTCTCTTTATTAATCAAAGTTGAACATGCAATAAGTCCCTACGTAGCTTTTGGTATTATGCCTTTATTTGCTTTTGCCAATGCAGGAGTATCTCTAGAGGGCTTATCTTTTAGTTCTTTATTAGACAAAGTACCACTCGGAATTTTATTAGGATTATTCGTAGGTAAACAATTGGGTGTCTTTGTATTTTCATATGTATCAATCAAAACAAAAATTGCCCAAATGCCTAACAATTCAAATTGGTATAACTTTTATGGCGTGGGTGTTCTAACTGGTATTGGTTTCACAATGAGTCTTTTCGTTGGAAATTTAGCATTTGTTGAAAATATACAATATATGGATGGTGTAAAAATAGGAGTACTAACTGGGTCACTTTTATCCACTTTATTTGGTTACTTCTTAATACTACTTACACCTAATAAATGACAAAAAAATTTATATTAGGTTTTACAATAATTATGTTTTTTTTTAAAAGTTCAGCTATCGCAAATTATGAAAAAACTTTTTTTGATCTAAATATTGAGAGCGTATCGGGCGATATAATAAATTTTAGTGATTTTAAAAATAATGCAGTATTAGTTGTAAATACGGCAAGCTATTGTGGATTTACAAATCAATATGAAGAACTTCAAATCCTTTATGATAAATATAAAAAAAAGGGTTTAGTTGTTCTTGCTGTACCGTCAAATACATTTAATCAAGAGAAAAAAAACAACTCAGAAGTTAAAGAATTTTGTGAAGTAAATTTTAATATCACCTTTCCACTTTCAGCTATTACTGAAGTAAAAGGAAATAATGCACATGAATTATTTAAATGGGCTAAAACTAATCATGGTAGCTCAGCAGTACCAAAGTGGAATTTTCATAAGATTTTAATAAACAAAGAGGGAAAAATTGAGGATACATTTTCCTCTTTCACAAAACCATTATCAAATAAAATAATTAATAAAATAGAGAGTATTTTATAAATTTAGAGTAAGCCCATCGAAAGCAGGTATTGTGTTTTTTGGTAAAATTTTCATGAGAACTTTGTAATCTAATACTGGAGATAAATTGGTTAATATAGCTTTTTTAGGTTTGAACTTTCTAATTATAGAAAGAGAGGTCTCTAAATTAAAATGTGATGGATGGTAATTATACCAAAGGCAATCTATGACTAAAAACTTCAAATTTTTGAAATATCTAAAATCTTTAGTGTAAATTTTACTTACATCGCTTATATAAGCCAATTTCTTATCAATTATAAAGCAATTAGATTTAACTTTTCCGTGTTCAACTTTAATAGATTTAACAGAAATCTTTTTCTTATTATTAGATGTAAAAAAAGTTTTTGGTAATTTATGCAATTTTAAAGTAGCAGGATATTCTCTAGAGTAACTTTTGAATATATATGAAAAACTATTTTTTAAATATTTAGAAGTAAATGGATCGGCATATACATCGATTTGATTTTTGCTACTTATATAAAATGATCTTAGATCATTTATTCCATGTGTTTGGTCACCATGCATGTGGGAAAAAAGGACTTTATCTATTTTTTTAATCTTATGTCTTAACAATTGTTGACGTAAATCAGGTGAAGTATCAATCAATATATTTTGATTAGAAGTTTTTAATAGTGCAGAACATCGTGTTCTATAATTTTTCTTAATTTTAGGATCACAATTACCAAAAAAGCCATCTGGTCTTGGTACACCCATTGAACTACCACAACCAAGTATTATAAACTTCATATAATTTTAATTAAAAAAAAGATTATCAAAATTATTACTGGTAATTTTAATAAGTTCAGATTTTTCAATGCCCTTTATTTCTGCAAGTTTGGCTGCAGTAAAATCTATAAATGAAGGTTCATTTTTTTTTCCTCGATTTGGCACTGGAGCTAAAAAAGGACTATCTGTTTCAATAAGAATTCTATCTAATGGAAGAGACTTAAATGTATTCTGAAGATCAACAGAATTTTTAAAAGTGATAATACCACTTGCAGAAAAATAAGAATTAAATTTTAAAAGCTTTTCTGCAAATTTTTGAGATCCCGTGAAACAATGCATCAAAATTTTTAACTTTTCATCTTTATATTCATTTAATACTTCGTGAGTTTTTTCTTCAGCATCTCTTGAATGAATAATTAATGGTATATTCGCTTCTAATGCAGCTTTAATGTGTATTTTAAAACTTTCTATTTGTTTATCTCTATCTGAATTATCATAATAAAAATCAAGACCAGTTTCCCCAACTCCAATTATTTTTTTATTTTCATTTAAATTTTTTGTAAAAAATTCTGAGTTGACATTATTTTTGTCTGCTTCATGTGGGTGAATTCCAATTGTACCAAATATAATTTCATCTTTATTAACAATGTCTTTAACTCTGGAAAAGCTTTCAATAGATGTTGAGATTGTTAATAATTTTTTTACACCAATTTCTTTTGATCGCTGTATAACATTTTTTAAATCACTAAATAATGGCTCATGATCTAAATGACAATGTGAATCAATCATTTTCTTTTTCTATTTTGTTAAATAATATATCAATTTTATTAATAGCACTTCCTTTTTTTAAAAATTCTTTATTTCCAATTGACTGAAAAATTACATCTTTTTCTTCAAGATTGAAAATTTTAAGTG
Source organism: uncultured Pelagibacteraceae bacterium (assembly GCA_902628565.1). Taxonomy (GTDB): domain Bacteria; phylum Pseudomonadota; class Alphaproteobacteria; order Pelagibacterales; family Pelagibacteraceae; genus Pelagibacter. The sequence goes on along the minus strand of CACONR010000001.1, from coordinate 115,450 downwards.
CTTTAAGAGATGAATGCGGAATTATTGGATATAATAAAAAAGTTACTTTTCTAACAATTTCAAGTGTCGTATAAACTATTGTATTTAACCTAATTTTATCATCTTTTTTTTTCCACGGCTCCTGGTCATTAAAATATTTATTGGCTTCAAATAATCGATTTACAATATAATCAATATAATAGTTAATATTTTGATTATCTATTTCCGATCTTAACTTGTCTAAATTCTGATTATATTCATCTAAAATTTTTATATCATCATTTTCAAATTTAATTTTTTCTGGCACCTTGCTATCACAATTTTTAATAACAAATGCAGATACACGTTGACATAAATTGCCAAAATTATTGGCTAAATCACTATTAATACAATCCTCTAATCTTTCTTGAGAAATATTACCATCATTTCCAAATGAAACTTCTTTTATTAAATAATACCTCAAAGGATCCAGTCCATATTGTTTTATAATTTCTAATGGATCCAATATATTTCCTTTAGATTTAGACATCTTTTCCTCATTAGATAATATCCATCCATGTCCATAAACTTTTTTTGGAGGAGTTATTTTTGCAGCTAATAGGAACGCAGGCCAATATATTGCATGAAATCTTAATATATCTTTTCCAATCAAGTGAACAGATGCTGGCCAAAATTTTTTATATAATTCATCATCTTTATTGGGATAATTTAAAGCACTAATATAATTAGTGAGAGCATCTAACCACACATAAATTACGTGTTCATTATCATTCGGAACTTTTATACCCCAAGAAAAACTTTTTCTACTCACTGACAAATCTTTTAATCCACTTTTAACAAAACTTATGACTTCATTTTTTCTAGACGCTGGAGAAATAAAATTAGGATTTTTTTCATAAAATTCTAATAATGGCTTTTCCCACTTTGATAATCTAAAAAAATAAGACTCCTCATCAACCCATTCAACGGGAGACTTAGATGATATGGCCACTTTTTTATTATCAAGATCTTCAATTTCATCCTCATTGTAAAACGCTTCATCCGATACTGAATACCAACCAGAATATTTTGATAAATAAATGTCATCATTTTTTTTTAATTCTTCCCACAAATATTGAACAGATTTTTTATGTCGAGACTCAGTAGTTCTTATAAAATCATTATTTGTTAAATTAAGCGTTTTTGATAAATTCTTGAATGTTTTGCTAATTTCATCGCAGAACGCTAAAGGTTCAACTCCTTTTTTTTCAGCTGCTCTTTGAATTTTTAAACCATGCTCATCAGTTCCAGTCAGAAAATAAACTTTATATCCATCTATTCTTTTAAACCTGGCAAAAAAATCAGCAATAATACTCGAATAAGCATGTCCCATATGTGGTTTGGCTGAGGGATAATAAATTGGTGTTGTAATATAATAATTTTTATCCATTTAAAAGCTTTGAATTTATTTCTAAAAATAAAGATTCATCATCTAAATTGAATTTCTTAAAATCATTTATTCTTTTCAAAAAATAATTGTAAACATCTGAATTTGAAAATGAAATATCTTTTATCAGAAATAATTCAAGTATATTGTAAACGAATGTTTTAGATTGCTTATCATCCTTATAAATATTTTCACTTATCAATTTTAATAAAAAATCTTTTAAACTTATATCTTTTAAATCAATTTTTTTTTCTTCAGAAAATTTTAAAAGATTATAAATTTCTCCAGGAGTAGAATAATAATTTAATAAATCTTTATTTATGAGATTATCAATATCATTATCAAAAAGAAGTGAACTAATTTCATTAACCTTATCATTTTCTAAGGATATATTGAAATTAATACAACGAGATAGAAGTGTTGGAATTATTTTCTTATTACTATTTATTAAAATAAAAAATATATTCTCATTAGGTTCCTCTAACGTTTTTAACAGCGCATTTACTGAATTTAAATTCAAGTATTCAATATTATCAATTAAAACAAATCTTGGCTTATTATTGAATGAAGACTTATTGAGTTGAATTATTAATTCTCTAATTTGTTCTATATCTATGTTTTTTTTATCAAGATTAATGTCTATTAAGTTGAAATTTGGACAAGAACCATTTTGAATTAACTTAAATGAGCGATTATCTATATTTATTTTAAATTCAACTAAATCATAAGGCATTTCTTCATCTTTTGATAAAACAAAATTAATTAAATGATAAGCGAGAGTACACTTGCCAATACCTTTTTGACCGGTCAATAAAATCTTTGATGGTAATCTTTTTTGATCAAATAATTTAGCAAAAAATAAAAGGTTATCCTGTAATCCATAAAGATTTGTTTGGCTGTTAGGATATAAATTCATTTTAATAATTTTTCAATTTTGTTAAATATGATTTTTTTGTTTAATTCTATTGGAAGGTTTGAATTAATTATTTTATATCTTTTTTTATTTTTTGATATTCTTAAAAAACCATTTTGTACTTTTTTATAAAATTTTTCTTTGAATGAATCGTAACGATTAAGTTTTTTTCTTTGTTTCAATCTTTTTTGCATATTGTTTATGTTAACAATACTTAAAAATGTAAAATCTACTTTAAATGATTGTAAAATATGATTATTAATCTTTTTAATAATATCTAAATTTACACCCATTCCAAAATGTTGATAGGCAATGGTAGAGTCGGTAAACCTATCAAGTAAAATTATCTTTTTTCTAAAATTTTTTTTCAAATTTTCCATATTTTCACTTCTGGCCGCTAGATAAAGTAATAAATCGGTTTTTTTTTTAAAATTAGATTTCTTATCTAGAATTAATTTTCTTATTTTTTCTGAGTTCTTATTTCCTCCAGGCTCTCTTAACTTTATATGAGGTATTTTTTTTCTTTTTAGATATTTAGAAACATTATCAATATGAAAGGTTTTTCCACTACCTTCAATACCCTCAAAGGCTATAACAATTTTTTTAGACATCACCCCAAATCAAATAATTTAAGGATTTCATTAATCTTGAGAAAATATTTACTTTGTTCACTTGTTCTTTTGCCAAAAGATCATATTCATCAATTAATTCATCATCGTAAATAATCTTTAATTTTGCTAAAACTTGATCTTTTCTAATTGGAGCTTCAACAGGTCCTTCATATAACATTTTAACTTTTAATAGTTTTTTCTTACCTTTTTTTATAATTTTATAGATATTTTCTTTAGTATAAACTTTAACAAAATCTTTTTTTCCTAACCAAACATCAACGCTATCAAAATCTTCTCCTGATTTATTTATTTCTACTAAATCAAAATTCGTTAAACCATATGTCAACAGTTTTGAGCTCTCTCTAGATCTTGAATTTTTAGTTTCAAAACCACTAGCCACTGCAATTAGCCGTCTCCCTTTTCTTTCTAATGATGATGCTAAAGAATATTTTTCCACTGCTAGATATCCAGTTTTAATTCCGTCTGCACCCATATTTTTATAAAGAAGTGGATTTCTATTTCCCTGAGTAATTGGATCACCACCAGTTCTATCCCATGTAAATTCTTTTTCGCTGAACCATTTGTAATATTCTGGATAGTTTTTAATTAAATAATGAGACATTATCATTATATCTTTTACTGTTGAATAATTGTCAGGATCATTAATTCCAGATGAGTTAGCAAAATTTGTATTGCTCATACCAATTTCTTGTGCTTTAGAAGTCATCATAATAGCAAATTCTTCTTCCGTACCCGCTATCCCTTCAGCTAATGCAATACAAGCATCATTTCCTGAGGCAACAATAATACCTCTAAGTAAATTTTCTACACTTACCTCGTCATTAACCATGACAAACATTGAGGAATATCCAGATGTTGACAAACGCCAAGCTCTCTCTGAAATAATAAATTTTTCATCTAAAGTTAAATCGCCTGATTTAATCAAATCAAAAGCAATAATTGCGGTCATTATTTTTGTCATTGAAGCAGGATAAATTGATCTGTCTGGTTCTTTTTCGTATAGAATTTCACCCGATAAAAAATCTTGTAAAATTGCTGTTCTTGCTTTTATGTCAATATTAGAATGTGCACTATTGAAAATAAAAAAAGTTATAAGAATTGTAATTAGAAAATTTTTAAACATTTTTAAGCACTTCTAAGTTTTCAAAATTAAGAGATTTTAACTTCTCAAATGACTCTTTCAAACTTTTTATATCATTAAAAGGACCTATTAATACTCTAAATTTAGTTTGAGATAATTTTTTTATCTTAGAGTTTTTTATAGAAGTTTCATCTTTGATTCTAGAAATCATCATTTTGGCAGTGGATTTATAGTAAAAATCAGCAATCTTTATTGAGTAAGAAAATTTTTCTTTAGTTGTTTTTTTTTCTTTTTTCTTAGTTTTGCTTAAATCATTAATTTGAATACCATCAATTGGCGCCTTTTCTGCAACTTTTTTTTCCTCATCGAAAGTTTTACTTTTTTTTGCAATAAAAGTAGAATTTCTAGATATTAACACTATTTCTAATAAGGGTTCATTGAAATCAAGATCTAAATCTTCAGCAATTCTTCTAGATATAACAGAATTGTAAAAATCTGAAAATTTTTGGTTATTAGATTTTACTTCTGCAATTAAAGACTTTCCATTTTTTGGATTTGTAATTTTAACAGCAGATTTTCTTTTAAGTGATTTGTGATGAATCATTAATGATCTATCATCTAATTTTTTAATTTTTTTTACATTTTCGTCAAAAATTAAAGCAAAGCCACTATTACTATATTTTTTCTCTATTTTTGTTTCAATCTTATCTGGCTTAATTGCTACTTGTTCACAACTTATTAAAAATATTGACAACAAAAGTATTAATAAAATTTTATAATTCATTTTTAAATTTATCTTTTAAGGTACAAACTGCTAAAGCAAATCTTAGAGATCTATTCCATTGGAGAATTATTTCGTAGTTATCAAATACAATATATGCAGGGTTTAAAGTATCTGCACCAGGAATAATATCTTTATCTGGAGTTATTATTGCAACATTATAATTTGATTTCAAAAAGCTTAAATCGTCGTAATTATCAATATATTTTTTAAAAAATCCTAATTTTTTTTTATTTTGAAGTTTTTTAGCAGAAACATTCAAATACTTTTTTGGGATATTTTCTTTAAGATCTATTCTATAAAAACAAGGTGAATCTTTTTTCCAACCAATTTTTTTTAGATAATTAGCTGCTGAAGCATAGGCATCATAAGAATTTTTTAAATCAATATAATTATCAGTATTAAAATCAATTGCGTGATTTTTTATAGTTGATGGCATAAATTGAAAAAAACCAAATGCACCTGCCCATGAACCATACAATGATTTATAATCTATCTGATTTTCATCAATTAATTTTAATAAAATTAAAAGCTCTTTAGTAAAAAACTCAGATCTTCTTTTATCATAACTTAAAGTGGCTAGAGAGGAAAGAATATCCATTTTTCCAACATAAGTTCCATAATTTGTTTCAATACCCATCAATGACAATAAAAGTTCCTTCTCGACTTTAAACTTATTTTCAACAACATTAATCAAATCTTTATTATTTAAATAGAAGTCGATACCTTTTTTTAATTTTTTTGTGGAAGATCTTTTTGATATGTAAGTTTTGGTGTCTTCATAAAATTCAGGCTGGTATCTGTCATATTTTATAACATTTGCTAAAAACTTAGTATCTGTCATTACTAGATCAAAAGTTTTCTCAGAAATATTATTTGCTAACGCTCTTTGTTTGAAATCTTTTTTCCACCTTTCAAAATCTGTATTGTCATTTGCAAATAAGTTGGAATTTAAAAGAAATAGAATTAAAAAAAAAATTTTAATTTTTTTCATATAAATCATTTAAATATATGATTACAGCAATCCAAATAATAATAAAACTTAGAAATTTAACTAATGAAAAATCCTCACCATAATAAAAATAACCTAAAATGAACTGTAATGTTGGCGTAATATAAAATATCATTCCAGTAGGTCCTAATCCAATTAACTCGACCCCTCTTACATATAGAAACAAAGGAATCACTGTCATCGGACCAGCTAAAAGTAAATAAAGACTTAATCCTGGATTACTTAAATTAAAATCGTTTAGATCATTATTTGCAATTATGTAAAATGCAACTAAAGCAAAAGGGAAAATATATAAACTTTCAATTAGCAGCCCAATATCGGTATCAATCTCAATTTTTTTTCTGACTAGATTATAAAAGGCCCAACTAAAAGCTACAATGAGACCAACCCATGGCAATGATTTAAGATTAAAAAAAATTAAAATTAATATTGAAATAAAAACTAGAATAATTGAAAAAAACCTTTTTTTGTTTAGTTCTTCTTTAAAAAAAATATACCCCAGAAGAACACTAATGATTGGCATTATAAAATAACCAAAACTAGCATCGATAATTCTCTCTGATGCAACAGCATATATCCATATAGACCAATTAACAAAAATTAAAAAACCAGACAAAAATAATGCAATTAATTTTTTTTTATCTTTTACTTCTTTTAAAAAAATTTTCCATTTAGACAAAAATGTTGTGGTTAAAATTAACATTATTGCTGTCCATAAACATCTATGAACAACTAATTCAGTATGACCAATGAAAGAAACTGACTCAAAATATATAACTCCAATAAATCCCCACCAAAAAGAACCTAAGGAAGTTAATATTAAACCTTTGTTAAAATCATTTTTCATACTAATTGAATGAATAAAATATCATGAGTAATTAAACTATTTTATTGTTGAATTAAATATTTTTAATTATAAAAGCCTTTACACGGAGAGATGGCTGAGCGGTTGAAAGCACCGGTCTTGAAAACCGGCAAAGGGGCAACTCTTTCCTGGGTTCGAATCCCAGTCTCTCCGCCATATAATTGTTAATATTTAAAATTTTTAAATAAATTATTAATTTTGTTATCTTCAAATTCAATGTTGGTTTTTAAACCATTATAAAAATTGTAAAGATTATTATCATCTATTTCTAAGAATTTTATTAATTCATTTAAATCTTCAACATTTAATTGATCTATGTATTTATAAGTGAATGCTCCTAAAAGTTTATCCATTTCTTTGGTACCGCGATAATTTGATCTGTATATAATTTTTTTTTTTATTTGTTCTATATCAGCGGTCATAATAGGAATATAATATTAGTTTATGGATATTAAAAGAAATTATGAATATTTATTATCTGACCTAAAATCTATAAAAGGTGTTGGTTTAAAAACATCAAACTTATTAAAAAGAAAAAAAATTAATAGTATTTTTGATCTGTTATGGAAATTACCAAAATCATATACAGATCGAAGTTTATCTTCGAAAATTAAAGATTTAAAAATTGATGAGATACAAACTATAACTATAATTCCTCAAAAATATTCATTTCCAAGAGTAAGAAACTTACCAAATCGAGTTTTATGCAAAGATGAAACTGGTGAAATAGATTGTGTTTTTTTTAATAGTTACGAAGGATATATTAGAAAAATACTACCTATTGGAAAAGAAATAACAATTAGTGGTAAAATTAAATACTTTCGAGATAAATATCAATTAACAAATCCTAAATATATTTCACAAGACTCATCTATAATAAAACAAAAGCATAATACCTATTCATTAACTGAGGGAATTAGTGAAAAGGTTTATAATAAAATAATATTTCAAATTATTAAAAATTTACCTCAGATTGATGAGTGGCACTCAAAAGATATATTAAAAAATTTTGGTAATATTGGTTGGAATGACTCAATCAAAAAATTACACGATCCAGAAAACATTGGTAAATTTAAAGAAAATTTCTATCAAAGACTTGCTTTTGATGAAATTTTTTCAACTTTTTTAGTTAATTCAGAAATTAGAAAAAAGATCAAAAAAATAAAAAAAACAAAGAAAATATTCGATATTAAAAAACAAGGTGAAATAATATCAAAATTAGATTTTTCCTTAACAAATGATCAAACTAAAACATTAAATGAGATTAACAAAGATTTGTGCTCAGATAACAAGATGTTCAGATTACTTCAGGGTGATGTTGGCAGTGGCAAAACAATTGTAGCGTTGTTATCTGCATTCAATACCATCAATTCTAATTTTCAAGTAGCAGTAATGGCTCCAACCGAAATATTAGCAAGACAGCATTTTTTATTAGCAAAAAAAATATATCCAAAAAATATTAAAATAGAATTACTTTCTGGAAAATCACCATACAAAGATAAAAAAAAAATTTTAAACAAACTTATTAAAAAAGAAATTGATATTATTTTTGGAACACATGCCTTATTTCAAAAAAAAGTAGAATTCAAAAAACTAGGTTTAATAATAATTGACGAACAACACAAATTCGGAGTTAGTCAGAGAAAAAAATTATCTGATAAAGCTGGGAAAGATTGTGATGTTCTTTTAATGACAGCAACACCAATTCCACGTACTTTAACAATGACTATTTACGGAGATATGGATCTTTCAATTATACGAGAAAAACCGAATAACCGAAAACCTGTAAAAACTTATAGTAAAATTGAAAGTAAGATTGAGGATGTAATTAAATTCATCAAGAAAGAAATTCAACTTGGAAATCAAATTTTTTGGGTATGCCCTCTTATTGAAGAGTCAAAAAAAATTGATCATTCCTCAGCGATTAAAAAGTCTGAATATCTAAAAAAAATTTTTCCAAATGAGGTTTATTTACTCCATGGAAAAACAACAATTGAGGAAAAAGAGAAAATATTAAACAAATTTTTAAGAAATGAATTTAAGATATTAGTTTCAACTACGATTATTGAGGTTGGTATAGATTTTCCTAATGCAAATGTAATTATAATAGAAAATGCAAATAAATTTGGTTTATCTCAATTACATCAACTTAGAGGTAGGGTTGGAAGAGGTAACAAAGAGTCTTCATGTATATTAATGTTTAAGTCAAATCTAAGTGAAAATGCTAAAAAAAGAATTAATATATTAAAAGATTCTAATGATGGATTTGAAATATCTGAAGAGGATATGAAATTAAGAGGTTTTGGAGATATTCTTGGTTTTAAACAAAGCGGAATAAAAAACTTTAAATTGGCAGACCCAATACATAATCATAATCTTTTTATTTTAGCTGAAAAAGAAATCAAAAGAATCGAAAACGAAAAAGAAGATATAGGGAAATTTAAACCATTAATTAAATTATATGATCGTGCTGATATAATTAATGATATAGCTTAATTCTTACCTGTGGATGTTCCTGCAGAGACAATAAACTTAGATGCCTCTTCAAATGTCATATTTAGATATATAACCTCATCTATTGGAAACATAAGTAAAAACCCACTTGTAGGATTTGGTGTAGTTGGGACAAATACGTTTATTAATTTTTTATTTGTTTTTTCAGCCATTTCACCTTTGTTTTCTTTTGTTGCAAATCCAACTGCCCAAACACCTTTTCTTGGATATTCTACTAAAACAACACTTTTTTTATCATTGTCATCTTTATTAGAAAATGTCTCAGTCATTTGAACTATTGCAGAATAAATAGTTCTTAAAACAGGAATTCTTTTAAATAGATCATCAATTAGTTTAAGAATTCGTTTGCCTAAAAATGATAAAGATAAGCCTCCAACAATTGTTATAAAAGCTACGGAAATAATTATTTCTATTCCAGGTATTGCAAAAGGTAAGTAATTATTAGGATTTATATTTTCTGGAATTATTTTAGAAGAAATACCTATCAAAATTTTACTTAAATATAAAGTAAAACCAATAGGAATTAATACTACTACACCCGTTATAAAATAATTTCTAAGAATAAGGGTGAGTGATCGTTTTTTTTTATTCTTTTTCATAAAATTTATTTAAAACTAGAGTAAACTACAAAAGAAATCGCAATAATAAATAAAAATACTAATATTTTATTATTTAGATTCATTTTAAAATATATTATCAATGATAATTAAAAATGGATAGAAGAAAATTCTTAACTTATGTTAGTTGTACTTGTTGTAGTTTAGCTCTTAATTCATGTGCTACAGCACCAATCACTGATCGAAAACAATTAAAACTAATCCCTGAAGCTAAATTAAATGCTCAGGCAGCTCAGATTTTTGAAAAAATTAAGGAAAAAGAAAAATTAATTACAGGACCAAAACTAACTCAAATAAAAGAAATTGGCAAAAGAATGGAAAATTCTATAGGAGAATATTTTTATCAATCAAAACTTGATGATCCGACTGTTGGTTTTGATTGGGAATATATATTAATCGATAAAAAAAATATGAGAAATGCATTTTGTATGCCAGGAGGTAAAATAGCAGTTTTTTCAGGTATATTAGAAGTAACCAAAAATACTAATGGATTAGCTGCTGTCATGGGTCATGAAATTGCACATGCTGTAGCCAAACACTCAGTAGAACGAGCAAGCAGAGGTGTTGTTTTAAACGTAGGGACAAATGTTATTGATATATTATCTGGTGGAAAATTATCTCAAGTTAATAGAACAACAGGTATGAATACTATTGGTATGGTCTCTCAACTAGGTATAATGAACCCTTTTAATAGAAAGCAAGAAACTGAAGCTGACTATCTGGGTATGATTTTTGCCTCTTTGTCTGGTTACGATATAAGAGAAACACCTAAAATTTGGGAAAGAATGAAAAAATTTAGTAAGGGAAAAAAACAATCTGAATTTCTTAGTACACACCCCTCACCTGACAATCGAATTAAAAAAATAAACGAATGGACAAATAATATAATTTTGGATTACCCACCAATTAAAATGTAAGTATTAATTAATGGTGAGCCGTGATGGACTCGAACCATCGACCCATTCCTTAAAAGGGAATTGCTCTACCAACTGAGCTAACGGCCCAAAATTACTTCGTATATACATATTTATTTTAATATTTCAAATAAGAATTGATGAGACATATAGTTTCTTTATCACAACTTATCTATATATTTATCATGAAATTCATTAAAAGTGCCCTTTTGAATATTTTTTCTTATTTCGCTCATTAATTCTTGATAAAAGTTGATATTATTTAACGTCAAAAGCATCGATCCTAAAATTTCATTAGTATTGAATAAATGATTCAAATAATTTTTTGAATATTTGTTTAAATTTAAATTTTTACACTTTTCATCAAGAGGTGAATTGTCATTTTGATATTTATTATTTTTAATATTTATTCTTCCATTCCATGTAAAAGCCAGACCTGTTCTCCCTGATCTAGTCGGCATAACACAATCAAACATGTCTATTCCTCTTTTAACTGCACCTAAAATATCAGAAGGTGTGCCTACACCCATTAAATAATGCGGTTTATTTTCTGGAAGGTCTTCCTTAATATCGTCTAAAACTTTAAACATTTCCTCTTGTGTTTCACCAACTGCAAGACCACCAATGGCATATCCATCAAAATTAAGATTTAACAAACCTTTTAGAGACAAAAGTCTCAAATCTTTAAAAAGACCTCCTTGGACTATGCCAAAAAGAGCTTTATGAGGATTTTTTCCAAAGGCTTTTTTGGATCTATCAGCCCAATATAATGATAGTTCCATTGATTTTTTAATCAGTTCATAGTCATCAGTTTTTTTTGGACATTCATCCATGATCATTACAATATCTGAGTTCAAGCCAAGTTGAATTTTTATACTTTCCTCAGGGCTTAAATAAAATTTTTTTCCATCAACATGAGAGTTAAAAATTGCACCTTTTTCTCGGTCTATTTTATTTAATTTTGAAAGAGACATTACTTGAAAACCACCTGAGTCAGTAAGTATTGGTAAATCACAATTCATAAAGGAATGTAATCCGCCAGCATTTTGAATTCGTTCAACTCCTGGACGGATCATTAAATGATATGTATTAGCTAAAATTATATCTGAGCCAGTTTTTTTAATATCGTCAATCGTACAAGCTTTTACAGTTGCCTGAGTTCCTACTGGCATAAAAGCAGGAGTTTTGATTACTCCCCTATGCGTTTCTATAATTCCTTCTCTTGCATAGTTGTCTTTGTTCAATAATTTAAAGGCAAATTCTTTTAATGCCATTAAATGTTATAATGATTTTAAACTAATTATTTTATCTGGATCTGTGACAGCACCATTATTGTTTTCATCACCACGTTTAATTTTATCAACAAATTCCATTCCTTCGATCACTTTTCCAAAAACTGTATATTGGTTATCTAAAAAGGGGGCAGGTTTAAAACAAATGAAAAATTGGCTATTTGCACTATTTGGATCTTGTGATCTAGCCATAGATAAAGTTCCTCTATCATGGGGTAAATTATTAAATTCTTGTTTTAGATCTGGTAAATCTGATCCGCCCATTCCTGCCATTCTTAAATTAAAATCACTTGATGATGAATTTCCAAATTTTACATCACCAGTTTGTGCCATGAAACCATCAATTACTCTGTGAAAAACAACATTATCATATTTACCACTATTAGCTAAATCTTTAATTCTTTTAACATGATTAGGTGCTACATCTTCAAATAATTCAATTTTAACATCTCCATCTTTAAGTTTCAAAATCATAATATTCTCCTGTGACATTACTTGGTTTATGGTTAAAAAAAAGAAAATCAATATATTTATTAAAATTTTATTCATATTTTCTTTTTAATAATTTAATTGTACTTTTGGTAGTAAATTTTTTGATATCACCTTTTAAATTTACTATTTCTTTAACAAATCTTGAAGAGATAATCTGATTTTCAACATCGGACATTAAAAAAAGAGTTTCAATGTTTTTGTTTAATTTTCTATTCATTCCTGCAAGTTGAAATTCATATTCAAAATCTGAAACTGCTCTTAATCCTCTTAGAATAATATTTGATTTATACTTTTTACATAATTCAGTGGTTAAAGAACTAAAAGAAATTACGACAACTTTTTTTTTATTCAATTTTAAATCATAAAATAATGCTTTTTTAACAATTTCAATTCTTTCATCTGAATCAAATAAATAATCCTTATTTTCTACGTTAGATACCGCAACCACAATTTTATCAAAAAGTTTTAAACCTTTTTTAATAACATCAATATGGCCAAACGTAATTGGATCAAATGTTCCAGGATAGATTGCAACTTTATTCATTAAACTAAGTTATCATCTATTTTATCTGCTGAAACAACTTTTTCTTCTCCAGTTAATTTAATAATTCTAACACCTTGAGTATTTCTACCCGCAGTTCTAATTTCTTTTACCGCTACACGTATTACTCTCCCTTTGTTAGTGGATATAAGTATTTCATCACCATCATATACTGGAAAGGAGGATGAAATATTGCCATTTCTTGGTGAATTTATAATTCCAATAATTCCCTTTCCACCTCTATTAGTTACTCTATATTCTGTATGACTTGTTTTTTTACCAAAACCATTTTCTGTAATTGATAATATAAACTTTTCTTTAGCTTTTAATTCTGATTGCTCATCCTTTGATTTCTTCCCGTTTTTTTTTGATTTATCATTATCTATAATTGAAAGAGAGACAATTTGATCGTTTGGAGACAAAACAATACCTTTTATCCCTTTAGAGGATCTACCCTTAAAAACTCTCAATTTTTTAGACTCAAAACGTATACATTTTCCTAATTTGGTACTTAAAATTATATCCTGATCATCCTTACAAATTTTAACTCCCACAATTTTATCATTATTGTCCAATTTCATTGCAATTTTTCCAGATGTATTAATTGAAGAGAAATCCTCTAAACTATTTTTTCTAATTTTCCCTTGAGCTGTAGCAAAAACGATTTGATAATTTTTCATTTCAGATTCATTGTCAGGGAAAGGCATAATAGAACTTATTGATTGATGGTTTTTTAGTGGAAGAATATTAAACAACGATTTTCCTTTAGATACTGAAGATCCTTCGGGTATTTTCCAGGCTTTTATTCTATAAACTAACCCTTCCGTAGAAAAAAACAAAACTGAAGTATGAGTATTAACTGATAGAGTTTGAACTACAGAGTCCTCATTTCTAGTAGTCATCCCAGTTTTTCCTTTACCTCCTCTTTTTTGCGTCTTAACACTATTCAAAGATCCACGTTTAATATAACCCTGCAATGTAACTGTAATCAATATAGATTGTTTTTGAATGGTTTCTTCTATATCGTAATTTAATACAGCATCAATTATTTGAGTTCTTCGAGGTGATGAGTATTTATCTTTTATATTTTTTAGCTCTTCACTGATTACTTTTAACAATTCTTTCTTAGATGAAATTATTTTTTTATATTTTGTAATTAATTCAGCTAACTTCTTTATTTCTATTTCAATTTCATTAATTCCTATCGCTGTCAGTTTTTGTAATCTTAATTCTAAAATAGCATTCACTTGTAAAGTTGATAATGAGTATAAAGTTTTTGATTTTGAGCTTTCCACAAGTGAAATTAATTTTTTTGATTTATTCATTTTCCATTTAGTTTGTAAAAGAGATTTTTTTGCATCTTCTGGATTTTTTGATGATCTGATTATTTTGATAACTTTGTCTAAATTTTCAACAGATACTGATAGACCTATCAAGATATGTGCTCGTTCTTCTGCCTTTTGTAAATCAAATTTTGTTTTTTTGACTACAACGTCCTCTCTAAAAGATAAAAAATTTGATAGGAAATCTTTTAAATTACAAGTTTCTGGTTTGCCATCAACTATTGCAAGTGTATTAAATCCAAATGAACTTTCAATTTGTGTATTCTTGTAAAGTTGTCTTTTAACTGTTTCTGGTTCTACTCCACCTCTTAAATCTATTGAAACTCTGATTCCTTCTCGATTAGATTCATCTCTTATATCTCTAATACCCTCAATTTTTTTTTCTCTAACAAGCTGTGCAATTCTTTCATTCAAAACAGATTTATTAACTTGATAAGGAATCGAAGTGATAACCAATCTTTCTCTTCCATTTTTTAAACTTTCTATAGAAATTTCACCTCTAATTTTAAAAGAACCTCTGCCTTTGTTATAACCTTGTTTGATCATATCTTTTCCTATTATTACTCCTCCAGTTGGAAAATCAGGTCCAGGTATGTGCTTCATTAGATCTTTAATTTTAATATCTTTATTTTCAATTAAAGCTAATGTTCCATTAATTATTTCACCTAAATTATGTGGCGGTATACTAGTTGCCATTCCTACTGCGATCCCACCTGCACCATTTACTAATAAATTAGGAAATTGAGCTGGTAAAACTGTTGGCTCTTTCTCCGTTTCGTCGTAATTATTTTTAAATGAAATTGTATTTTTTTCGATATCATCAATTAAATATTGTGAAACTTTAGATAATCTAGTTTCTGTGTATCTCATCGCAGCAGCGGGATCGCCATCAATAGATCCAAAATTTCCTTGTCCATCAACTAAAGGTAAACTCATTGAAAAATCCTGAACCATTCTTACTAGAGCATCGTAAACTGACTGATCACCATGTGGATGATACTTACCAATTACATCTCCAACAATTCTTGCCGATTTTCTAAATTGTTTTGACCAATCATATCCACCTTTGTACATCGCATATAAAATTCTTCTATGAACTGGTTTTAAACCATCTCGTATATCAGGAAGTGCTCTACTGACTATAACACTCATTGCATAAGATAGATAAGATGAACTCATCTCATCATGCATTGAGATTAATTTTATATTCTTATCCTCAGGAATTTCAGTTTTTTGCATAAATATTAAAATGGAATTTCATCGTCCATGTCATTTGATATTTGTGACATGTCATCATTATTAGATTGAGTATTATCATTTGATATATTCCCACCTGAATTACTTCCACCTAACATAGTTAAAGATGAGTTATATCCTTGAATTACAATTTCAGTCGAGTATTTGTCTTGACCAGATTGTTCATCTTTCCATTTTCGAGTCGTTAATTGTCCCTCAACATATATTTGAGCTCCCTTTTTTAAATATTGTTGAACAACATTTACTAATCCCTCATTGAATACAACTATACGGTGCCATTCTGTTTTTTCTTTTTTTTCACCAGTATTCTTATCTTTCCAAGATTGACTTGTTGCCAAACTTAATCTTGCAACACTTTTGCCATTTACCATTTGTTTGATCTCTGGATCTGCGCCCAAACGACCAATTAAAAGTACTTTATTTAAACTTCCAGCCATAATATTTTAATATTTGTTAAATTTGTTAATTAGAACTATACCACAATTTACTCTGAATATTAATTTTATTAAGTCAAAGCAACAAAAATTATGATGAAAAAGATAGTTATTAAGGGAGCTAAAGAACACAATTTAAAAAATATTTCTTTAGAGATACCCAAAGATAAATTTGTTGTCATAACTGGTCTATCAGGATCAGGAAAATCATCTTTAGCTTTTGATACAGTTTATGCAGAGGGTCAAAGAAGGTATGTTGAGAGTTTATCTGCTTATGCAAGACAATTTTTAGATAAAATGAAAAAACCAAATGTTGATTTAATCGAGGGATTGAGCCCAGCAATATCAATAGAGCAAAAAAATACTTCTAAAAATCCAAGATCAACTGTTGCTACAGTTACTGAAATATATGATTACATGCGTGTTTTATATGCGAGAGCAGGTATACCCTATTCACCTTTTACAGGTAAACCAATCACATCACAAACGATTACACAGATTGTGGATAAGATTAAAGAGTTACCAATAAAGTCAACCATATATATTTACGCTCCTGTGGTAAGAGGAAGAAAGGGAGAATATAAAAAAGAAATCCTGAATTATAAAAAAAGAGGGTTTCGAAAGATCAAAGTAGATGATGTCGTTTATGATATTGATAAAGTTCCAGATTTAAATAAGAAAATTAAGCATGACATATATATTCTGGTCGACAGGATTGTTTTAAATTCATCTTTAGGAAACAGATTAGCTGAAAGTATTGAAACTTCGGTAAACTTAGCGAATGGTTTAGTATTTGTTGAATATGAAGATGAGACCTTACCAAAAAAATATAGAAAATTAGAAAAATTAATATTTTCGACTAAATTTGCATGTCCGGAAAGTGGCTTTACAATTGAGGAAATTGAGCCAAGACTTTTCTCATTTAATAGTCCTTTTGGTGCTTGTGAGGAATGTGAGGGAATTGGAATTAAACTTAATGTTGATCCAAATTTAGTAGTACCAAATCATAAAAAAAGTATTGCCGATGGTGCTATTGAACCCTGGGCTAAAACAACCACTCTATATTATGCACAAACATTATCTTCTTTAGCAAAACATTACAGCTTTTCATTAGATGAAAAATGGTCAAAACTTTCAAAAAAAATAAAGGATATCATTCTTTATGGATCTGATGATGAAGAAATCAAATTTTCATATGACGATGGTTATGAAAAATACTCACATAAAAAAACATTTGAAGGGGTAATAAATAATTTAGAGAGAAGATATTTAGAAACTGATAGTGATTGGAAAAGAGAAGAAATAGCCCAATATCAGTCAGATACTAAATGTGAGAGATGTAATGGTCATAGATTAAAAGATGAGGCATTATGTGTGAAAATTGACGGCTTGCACATTAGTGAAGTAACTGAAAAATCAATTTTAGATGCTGCAAAATGGTTTGAAAATTTAAAATTCAATTTAGATAAAAGACAAGTCAAAATTGCCGAACATATCCTCAAAGAAATTAATGAAAGATTAAATTTTCTTTTAAATGTTGGTCTTGATTATCTAACATTATCAAGAGAGTCTGGTACTTTATCAGGAGGAGAAGCACAAAGAATCCGTTTAGCATCTCAAATTGGATCTGGTTTAACTGGAGTATTATATGTTTTAGATGAACCATCTATTGGTTTGCATCAAAAAGATAATGTAAAACTGATCAATGCTCTTAAAAGATTACGAGATTTAGGAAATACAGTAATAGTTGTTGAGCATGACACTGAAACGATGGAAAATGCAGATCACATTATTGATCTTGGTCCTGAAGCAGGAAACAAAGGTGGTGAAGTTGTTGCGCAAGGAACTTTTGATGAGATAACAAAAAATAAAATTAGTATCACAGGAAAATATCTTTCAAACAAATTAAGGATTGATGTTCCTAAAAAAAGAAGGTTAGCCAAAAATGGTAGGTTTCTTGAAATAACTGGTGCGACTGGTAATAATTTGAATAATGTAAATTTGAAAATACCTTTGGGTAGCTTAACCTGTGTCACTGGTGTATCAGGAAGTGGTAAGTCAACATTGATTTTACAAACTTTGTACAATGCGTTAAACTTAACTTTAAATAATAATAAATCTAGAAAAATTCCAAAACCTTTCAAAGGTTTTAAAGGTACAGAATTAATCGATAAGATAATTGATATTGATCAATCACCAATTGGTCGTACTCCAAGATCTAATCCAGCAACTTATACTGGAGCTTTTGGGCCAATTAGAGATTGGTTTACAGGATTACCTGAATCTAAAACTAGAGGATACAAGCCAGGAAGGTTTTCTTTTAATGTTAAAGGAGGTAGATGTGAAGCTTGTGAGGGAGATGGAGTTATTACTTATGAAATGCATTTTCTTCCGGACGTTTATATTCAATGCGATGAGTGTAGGGGAACCAGATATAACCGAGAAACATTAGAGATAAAATTTAAAGATAAAAGTATCGCAGATGTTTTAAACATGACAGTTGATGAGGGATGTGAATATTTTGAAAATATTTCAAATATAAAGACTAAATTGCTTACCTTAAAAAAAGTTGGTCTAGGATATATAAAAATTGGTCAGCAAGCCACAACTCTATCAGGGGGTGAAGCACAAAGAATTAAATTAGCTAAAGAATTATCAAAAAGATCGACAGGAAGAACAATGTACATATTAGATGAACCAACTACTGGTCTTCACCAACACGACATCAAAAAATTATTAGAAATTTTACATACATTTGTTTCATTAGGTAACACAGTGGTTGTTATAGAACATAACTTAGATGTCATAAAAACAGCAGATTATATTGTAGATATGGGGCCTGAAGGCGGTGTAAAAGGTGGAAAAATTATTGCTGAGGGTAAACCTGAGGAAATTTGTAAGATTAACACTAGTTATACAGGAAAATTTTTAAAACCACTTTTGTAAATCTACAGTTTATTAATAATGGTGTAATTAATTTGATAAAATTTACTTAATAAAATAAAATATTTTTATGATTGATAATGAAAATACAAATACTGAATTCAAGATATTTGGCATATCTATAGAAAATTTATCAATTATTTACGGAATATTATTAATTTGTTGGGGAATAATAATAAGTTTTATTAGTGGTAGCGATTCTCTCACTTCATTCATTCCCTCTTTTTTGGGATTTCCAATTTTAATTTTTTCTTATTTGTCTTTGAAATTTATAAATAAAAAAAAATTTTTCATGCACATAGTAGTACTATTAGGATTAATAATTTTAATTGGTGGATTAGATTTTGTTAGAACAATAATAACAGGAAATGTTTTTACAAATTTTTGGGCGGATATCTCAAAGTTAATGATGTTAGTAACCGGTCTATTTTTTACAATCCAATGTATTAGATCTTTCATTCACGCTAGAAGAACAGGAAAAACGGAAAATTAGTCTAACAAAGATTCAACAAATTCCCAATTAATTAAGTTTTCTACAAACTTATCTAGATATTCTGGTCGTCGGTTTCTATAATCAATATAATAAGAGTGTTCCCAAACATCACATCCTAAAATAGGCTGCATATTATCAATTATAGGATTTGCTGCATTTGCAGTTTTTGTTACTACAAGTTTACCATTACTTATTGATAACCAACACCAGCCAGAGCCAAATTGTGTGATTCCCGCTTGTTTAAAATCTGTTTTAAACTTTTCAACACTACCAAAATCTGAAATGATTCTTTTTTCAAGTTTTGGAGGAATTTTTCCACCTCCATTTGGTTTCATACATTTCCAAAAAAGATTATGATTCCAGTGTTGGCTTGCATTATTAAATATTCCAGCTTTAGATTTGTCCTCAAAACTTTTTAAAATTATATCTTCCAATGATGAATTAGATAGATCAGTGTCTTTAATAAAATTATTTAAGTTGGTTATGTAAGTCTGATGATGTTTGCCATGATGAAGTTCTAAAGTTTCCTCAGACATTATTGGAGAAAGCGCATTGTTTGCATAATCAAGTTTTGGTAGTTCAAATATCATTATTTAAAATTATTAAATTATATAATTTAAATATACAAGAAGTTTATCAATTAAATTGAATTCATAATGATTTATTCTTAAAAATTATTTTAAAAAGTTGTAATGTAGTATATATTTGTCATTATTATGGGTAATTTGCTATCGTCTTTATCGAGAACAATTCATGTATCATTAGCTATAACAGTATTATTATTTCTTGGATTATTTTATCAAAACGATGGTTTTAGTTTTGATGCACTTTTTTGGAGCTGGTTTGCAAAATTTGTGCAAGTTATAACTGGTATTATGTGGATTGGATTATTGTGGTACTTTAATTTTGTGCAAATTCCAAATATGGCAAGAATTCCAGATGAGCAAAAACCAGCTATCAACAATGTAATTGCTCCAGCTGCATTGTTTTATTTTAGATGGGGGGCAGTTTTAGCAATTTTATCTGGTTTTGCAATTATGGCTCTTAATGGATATTTGTATGACGCAATGACCTTAAGTATAGGCTCTGGCATTCCAAAACATACTGCAATAGGAATTGGTATGTGGCTAGGTTTGATAATGCTATTTAACATTTGGTTTATAATATGGCCAAATCAAAAAAGGGCCTTGGGTATCGTAGAATGTGATCCAGAATATAAAGCTAGGTCAGCTAGAAGAGCAATGTTATTTTTGAGAGTTAATACCTTATTTTCAATACCTATGCTACTTACTTTGGTTGCTGCTCAAAATCTTTATTAATTACTTTCGTCGTCTCTTAAAACAGTTTTTTGCGAAACTCTTAATCTGACTAAAACTGTATTGGCAATATAGATAGATGAATAAGTACCGAAAATTACACCAAATATCATAGCTAAAGAAAAACCTTTTAGTATCTCACCACCAAAGAAAAATATTGATAGCAAAGCTAATAAAGTCGTTATTGATGTAATTAAAGTTCTAGATAATGTTTCATTGATAGAGATATTAGTTAAATCATAAATCTTAATGTCAGAATATTTTCTTAAATTTTCTCTTACTCTATCGAAAATAACCACTGTATCATTCATGGAGTAACCAACGATAGTTAATACAGCTGCAATAATAGACAAATTGATTTCAAGACCAAGTAATGAAAATAAACCTAAAGTTACCAACACATCATGAAATAAAGCTAATATAGCTCCTAGACTAAATTGCCATTCAAATCTGATCCAAATGTAAATTAACATTAAAGTTAATGCCACTGCGATAGCTATTACTCCAGATTTAAGTAGCTCAGCACTTACTTTTGGTCCCACGTTTTCAACTCTTCTAAAATCAAAAGTATTGCCAAATGATTTATCTAAATTTGCTTTAATTTCCTCTATAATATTTTTGTTATTGTTAATTTCAAATTTTATTAGAAAGTCAGTCTCATTTCCAAAATTTTTTACTGAAACATCACCTAAATTCATAGAATTTAAATTATCTCTTAGAGATGACACATTAATTTTGCTGTCAGTTGATCTTAATTCAATTAGGGTTCCGCCCTTAAAATCTATTCCAAAATTAAGACCTTTGAAAGTCAGTAAAAATAATGAAATAACGACTAAGGATATAGAGAGTATGTTAAATTGATTATAGTATTTGTTAAAAGCAATCATCTAAATTAAACCCTCTTTTTCTTTGTTTCTGTACACATACAAAACAGTCAATAATCTTGCTATAAAATAAACTGAAAATAATGTTGTAAATATTCCAATTCCAAGTGTGAGTGAAAAACCTTTGATTGGACCTGAGCCCATAAAAAATAAGATAATAGCTGCTAATAATGTTGTTATATTTGCATCAAGTATAGCGGTTCTAGATTTTGTGTAACCACTATCAAAAGCTATTAAATTATTTTTTTCATTTTTTAGCTCTTCTTTAATTCTCTCAAAAATTAAAACATTTGCATCGACTGCCATACCAACTGTCAAAATTATTCCAGCAATCCCCGGAAGAGTTAAGGTCGCCTCAAATATAGTCAATATTCCAATGAGTAAGAAAAGGTTAAGTATTAATGTTATGTTGGTAATTAAACCAAATATCTTATATTTAACAAAGATAAATACTATTACTAATACAAAACCAATTGCTAATGCAATCATCCCTGCATTAATTGAGTCTTGTCCTAAGTCTGGACCAACTGTTCGTTCCTCAATAATATTCAAAGGTGCAGGTAATGCACCAGATCTTAATAAAAGAGCTAAATCTGTTGCTGATTGAAAAGTAAATCCTCCACTGATTTGACCTGATCCACTTGCAATTGTATCCCTAATGACTGGTGCGCTAATAATTTTACCGTCTAATACTATTGCTAATTGTTTGCCAATACCAGTCGATGTGGCCTTACCAAATCTTTTAGCTCCAACTCTATCAAGTGTAAATGTAACTACTGTTTCATTTGTCTCACTATCCATTCTTGGTTGAGCATCTAGCAGATTGTCTCCACTTAAAATAATTCTTTTACTTACCAGAGCAGCTTCTTCAGACTCATCTTCATAACTAAGTTTTTCTGCCCCAAAAGAATCTTGATCATTATTCGTTACAAATCTAAACGTAAGATTTGCAGTTTTACCAAGTAAAGATTTAATTCTCATTGGGTCATCTAATCCAGGTAATTCAACAAGAATTCTGTCGTTTCCTCTTTTTAGAATATTGGGCTCATTAGTTCCTATCTCATCAATTCTTCTTCTTACAATTTCTAATGCTTGATCTTGGGATGATGTTTTTAGTTTAACGATACCTTGGATTGAGTAATTGACAAAAAAAATATTATTTTCCTCAGTAATATCTAATTGATGAGATTTAAATCTTGGATAATAAGGATTTAATTCACTTTCCTCGTCACTAAATGTATCTAGAATAGTTTGTTTAAAGTTTTCATCTACAGAAAAAGACAATTTTTGTCCTAAAATTTTTAAATTTTTAATTCTTATATTTTTGTCTTTGAAATAATTTCTAATGGTAATTGAAAGATTTTGTATTTTTTGCTCAATAACTGGATTATTATCAATTTCTAGTAGGAGGTAAGAACCTCCCTGAAGATCTAATCCAAGATTAATTTTCTTATTTAGTAAGTTGTTTTCAAACTTAAATAAATTTGACGAAGCGATTAAAATAAAAAATAGAGAAATTAATATTACTGAAATTATTCTAAATTTTGAAAAATATAACACTTTACTTTAACAAAATTACTTTTTAACTTCTTGAGAGTTCATCAGACTTTGTACACCTGTACCTCTAATAACTTCAACAGTCACATTTTCAGCAACCTCAACTTCAATTTTATCGTTGTCTACAACTCTAGTTATGGTTCCTGTGATACCGCCTGAAGTTACAATCTTATCACCTTTTTTTAAACCCTCGACCATAGCTTTGTGCTCTTTGACTTTTTTTTGCTGTGGTCTTATCAAGAAAAAATAAAAAATAACAAAAATTAATATTAGTGGTATAAATTGACCTATTCCTGAACTTTCCATAAAACTCCTTAATTAAAAATGAATTTTTATACTATCTCTTAAGTTAAAACAACTTTAATTCAGACTAATTTTTTCTAGATTATTCATATAAGGTCTAAGCACTTTTGGAATAGTTATAGACCCATCCTTTTGCTGGAAATTTTCTAAAATAGCAATAAGAGTTCTACCCACTGCTAAACCACTTCCATTAAGCGTTCCAACAAATACTGTTTCTTTATTTGAATTTTTGTATCTAGCTTTCATCCGTGTTGCTTGGAAAGTTGAACATGATGAACATGAAGATATTTCTCTATATTTGTTTTCTGAAGGTAACCATACTTCTATATCGTAAGTTTTTTCCGCACTAAATCCCATATCTCCACTACATAAAATCATTTTTCTATATGGTAACTCTAACAAATCCAAAATTCCTGTTGCACAATTTGTCATTCTCTCTAATTCTTCAAGACAATTATTTTGTTCCACAATACTAACTAATTCAACTTTATAAAATTGATGTTGTCTAATCATTCCTTTTGTATCTTTACCATAACTACCAGCCTCTTTTCTAAAACATGGGGTAGATGCAACAAATCTCATCGGTAATGTTTTAAGATCTAAAATTTTGTCTTTTACAATATTGGTTAAAATAACCTCTGCTGTGGGGATTAAAAATTTTCTTTCACTTCCCTCTTCTAATTTTACTTCAAATTGATCAGTTTCAAATTTAGGTAGTTGACCAGTTCCGAACATTGTATTTTCTGATGCTAATAAAGGTGGTGAAATTTCCTCATATCCATTTTTTGAGGTATGAATATCAAGCATAAAATTTGAAATAGCTCTTTCAAGTAATG
This sequence comes from uncultured Pelagibacteraceae bacterium, assembly GCA_902628565.1. Classification (GTDB taxonomy): domain Bacteria; phylum Pseudomonadota; class Alphaproteobacteria; order Pelagibacterales; family Pelagibacteraceae; genus Pelagibacter. The sequence goes on along the minus strand of CACONR010000001.1, from coordinate 91,025 downwards.
CTAATTTACTCTTAACAAAAACAAATCTTGAACCAGTAGTTTTTGTGGCAAGTTCAAAATCTAACATGCCAAGTTTTTCACCTAATTCATAATGTGACTTTGGAGTAAATTCAAAATTAGGAATCTGACCCGATTTAGTTAATTCAACATTATCGTTTTCATTAGATCCTATAGGCACATCATCATGAGGTATATTTGGAATACTTGATAAAATTTCATCTAAATCTGATTTAATTTTTGATTGTTGATCAGTAATTTTATCAATAGATTGGGTAATTTCTTTTGACCTAGAAAATAAAGCCTTATCTTTTGTTTTTGAAATATCTTTCTTTTCTTTTTCTAATGTTTCTTTTTTTTGAATTAAATCTCTATTATCTATATCTAATTTTTTGAGTTTATTGAGATCTATATCGATTGATCTTTTTTTTAATGCTTTTGAAAATGCATCAAAATCTTTTCTAATTTCTTTAATGTTATGCATCAGAATTTTTTAAATTTTTATTCTCAATAAGTTTTACTGAAAATATTGATAATTCATATAGAATTAATAATGGTATCGCTAAACCAATTTGTGTGATGGGATCTGGGGGTGTGAGTAAAGCTGCGGCAGCAAATATAATAACCACAACATATTTTCTTCGTTTTTTTAAAAAATCAGAATCAACTAACCCTACCCTCGCTAATAAACTCAACACAACAGGTAATTGAAAACTTATGCCAAACGCAAATATAAGTTTCATTACCAATGAAAGATATTCGTTTACTTTTGCTTCTAGTTGAATTGGTAAATTTGTTGAAAGACCAGAGCTTTCAAAAGATAAAAAAAATTTTATCGCTAAGGGCATTATTAAATAATAAACCAACATACCTCCTAGTAAGAATAAGATTGGGGTTAAAACTAAATAAGGTAAAATTGCAATTTTTTCATGTTTATAAAGTCCAGGAGCAATAAATTTCCAAATCTGCATTAAAATAAATGGACAAGTAACAAAAAAAGCTGTGAAAAAAGATACTTTCAAATAGGTAAGGAAAGTTTCCTGTAAAGCTGTGAAAATTAATCTTCTATCAGTTCCATCATCTTTAACTGCTTGTGCGTATGGCTCTACTAAAAAACCATAAAGATGTTCAGCAAAAAAATAACATCCTATAAAAAAGATTATTAGAAAAATAAAACTATGAATTAGTCTTTTTCTTAACTCTGCTAAATGACTTACAAAGCCACCTTCATTTTCGTCATGACTCATCTTTTTTTTCTTCTTTTTTTTCTATTTTATTATCTTCAAGATCAATATTTGAGACTTCGTTTTGAATATTATTGACATATTTTTTTGCAGAGCCGATCCATGAACCAACTTTTTTGAGCATTATCGGAAAATCCTTAGGTCCCAAAACTACAATAGCTATTGCAACTACAATCAAAATCTCAAACCAACCAATAGTAGGCATGTGATTTATTCTTTTTTGTTCGAATCTTGATTATCGTCAGAAATATTTTTAGGTTCATTGTCATCAGTCACATCTGACGCCATACCCTTTTTAAAACTTTTTATTCCTTTTGCTACATCGCCCATAAGGCTAGAAATTTTTCCTCTACCAAATAATAATACCACAAGTATTACTACGATTGCTATTTGCCAAATTCCAATGCTCATAGAAAACTTATAACCTTTTTATCAATAATTGAAAAGTCTAATTTGAAGGCTCAGCTCTTCTCATCCGAGTCAAGAGTGCTACTTAACATTTCATCAATATTTGAATAAATGTCCTCTTTTTTATCATCTTGTTTTTCTTTATAGAATTTTCCAGTACCAAAAATAGCGTTATCAATATTGGTACTATCAATTAAACCTGCAGCTCCAAGTTCATCTACTGTTGGTAAATCAGATAATTTTTGCAAGTTAAAATGGCTTAAAAAATCATCCGTCGTAACATATTGAATAGGTCGACCAGGGACATTTTTTCTTCCACCAGGTTTAACCCAATTTAATTCCATTAAAATTTCTAATGTGTTTGTTCCAAAAGCTACTCCTCTTATTTCTTCTATCTCTGCTCGAGTAACTGGTTGATGATAAACAATTATAGCAAGAGTTTCTATTGCAGCTTTTGATAATTTTTTTTCAACAGTTTTTTCTTGGGTCATTAAATTTGAAAGATTAGGTGAGGTTCTAAAGGACCATTTTTTAGAAATACAAACCAAGTTAATACCTCGATTTGAATATTCAGCTTGTAGTTTTAACAAAATTTTTTCAACATCCGTTTTTTTAGATATCTTATTTTCAATAGTTTCAATATCTAGTGGTTCTGCAGCAGCAAAAACAATTCCTTCAATTTCCTTTTCAATTGAAGATAATTTAGTTGGAAAATTAATAATATTATCTTTTTTCTTAATCTTTTTTTTTATCATTTTTTTTCTTTTATAAAAATATCATCAAAAAGGTTTTCTTGTTTTATGCTTAGGTTGCCCTCCTTCACTAACTCAAGAGACCCTGCAAATATTCCTGCTTTACCAGTTCGTTTATATTTTGATCCACTTTTAAAATTTTTCGGTATTAAATCATCTAATTTTTTCCAATCCATTAATTTTCCAAAAAAATCTTTTATAGTTTTTATACCTTCTTCTGTTGTAAAAACTGGTAATTTTGGAATATTAATTCTCTGAAAATCTTTAGTCATAATTATAGTGGAATATGTTTTCATGAGGTCAAATAAATTTAATTTATACTCACTATTGTAGATGGGCCTTATGCCTGCTCTCATACCTCTAGTTCTAATTTCTCTTCCTAATCTTTTTCTTTTAAGCATCTGTTCAGATAATAACCTTATTAATTCAAGCTTCTTAAGTTGAAGTTTTAATTTTTCAGCTACTTCTTGAACTTTAAACTCTTCTTCAGGGGTGCCTGGTAATAATAGTTTTGATTTTAAATATGCTAACCATGTTGCCATTAATAAGTATTCTGAAGCAATCTCTAAATTTAATTTTTTTTCTTGAGTAATAAAATCATGAAACTGATCTGCTAATTTTGTAATAGATATATCCTCAAGATTAACTTTTTGAGCTTTTGCAAGATCTAAAAGAACATCTAATGGTCCATTATAATTTTCAACATCTACTTTAAAAAGTTCAGAATCATTTTCGATCATCAATCAATATTAACTTAAAATTTTGTAAAATTGTGATGTTTTTTTAATGAGAAAAGGATTTATCAATGGTGAATTATTTCCTACAATTTTCATTTCCTTTAAATTTCCATTACAATGTAAGGCTAAATTACAACCTGCGCTAAACGTTTTGATTGTATTTTCTTTTAAATTACCCTTAAGACTTTTCATAGATAAATCATCAGAAATCAAAATATCTTTAAAACCAATTTTATTACGAATTAATTTAATTAATTTTTTTGAGTGAGTAACACAATTTTCTTTGTCAATTTGAGTAAAAATTATGTGAGCGGTCATAGCAAAAAAAGTTTTTTTATTTTTAAATGGAAGAAAATCTTTCTTAGTTAAATAACTCAATTTTTTATTTACCATCGGAGTAAAATGGTGACTATCTACTTTTGCAAGACCATGTCCTGGAATATGCTTTATAACTGTTCCGATACCATTTTGATGAAAATAATTGATACAATAATCTCCTATTTTAGATACAATTTTGGGATTATTGGAAAAAGATCTATTCCCTATGACATTTGATGCACCTTTAATTCTTAAATCTAAGACAGGAGAAGTATTAATGTTAATACCAAGAGATTTTAATAAATATGAAGTTTTATCGATAAATAATTTATAATAAAATCTAAATTCATCTACATTTTTAACATATTTTTTTCCAAAAAATTCTGAAGTCAAATTATCGAATGATATAATGTTTTTTATACGATTAACTTTACCCCCTTCTTGATCAATTAAAATAGGATATTTTTTATCTTTGAATAATTTTCTTATTGACGTGGTGAGTTTTAGCGTTTGATCAATATTTTTAATATTTCTTGTAAATAAGATAACTCCCCAGGGTTTATATTTTTTAAGAAATGACTTTTCTTTTGCTGAAAGTTTTGTTGATTTGATACCAACAATAAAAGATCGACGTTTATTCATTATTTTCTAATAATTTCCAAAAATTAAATTTTTTCTTTTTTTTATTGGTTGTTTGCTCAACATATTCAATAATATTTTTCGTATCATCTTCTAAAATTGGTAATTTTTCTGAGTAAGTATTTATCTTATTTTCGATATTGTTGAATGATCTATAAGATTTTTTTTTATAGGCATCAGAAAAATAATATTTTGCTGTAAAAAAAATAAAAAGACCAATAATAAAAACAAAAATAATATATTTGATTTCTTTAAACATTACATTTTTTCAGGAGCAGACACACCTACGATATTCATTCCAGATTTAACAACATTTGATATAATTTTTAATAAAACTAATTTGTCATTTGATATCTTCTTATTCTCATTTATAAATCTTTTTTCAGGATTATCTTTTCCCAAGTTCCAGTAAGAATGAAAGAGAGATGCTAGTTCATAAAGATATACTGGAATTCTATGTGGTTCTAACTTCTTACTTGATATTTCGATGCACTTTGGCCACTCGGATATTTTTTTTAAGATGTTTATTTCATGGTCAGAATATTCAAAATTGTATTCGTCAATCTTTAAATCTTTTTTTAAATCTATTTCCAAATGTCTAAAAACAGATGAAATTCGAGCATAACAATATTGTACATAATACAAAGGATTGTCTTTTGATTTTTCAATTACATTATCAAAATCAAAATCAAGTTCGACATCATTACTTCTATTTAACATAATGAATCGAGTAGCATCTTTTCCAACTTCATTAATTAAATCATCGACAGTTATATAATCACCTTTACGTTTTGACATTTTAAATGGTTTTTTATCCTTTATAAGTTTTACAAGTTGACTAACTTTACAAATAAGTTTTCCTTTAGAGTTTGATAAAGCATCAACAGAGGATGTAATTCTTTTAATATAACCCGCATGATCCGCACCTAAAATATTTATTAAGTAGTCAAACTTTCTATCCAATTTATTTTTATGGTAGGCAACATCACTGGCAAAATAAGTCCAAGCACCATCAGATTTTTGTAATGCTCTATCTTTGTCATCACCAAAATCAGTTGATTTGAAAAGTAATTGTTCTCTTTCAACCCAATTATTATCGTCCTCATTAGCTGGAGCTTTAATTTTACCTTTATAAACAAATTTATTTTTTTGAAGATTTTCCACTACTTTTTCAACTTCTTGATTAAGCACTAATTTTTTTTCACTGACGAAATTATTGTGAATTATACCAAGGCTACTGAGATTTTTTTTTATCAATTTTATTGCCTCGTCTATAGACAGGCTAGTTAATTCTTCAGATATTGCATCGTAATTAGTAAAATCTATTTTTGGATTTGAAGAAATGATATTATTTGCAAACTCAATCAAATATTCACCAGGATAAAGATCTTCATTATCTGTTGGAAAAGTTTCATTAAATTTGATTTCTCTTATTCTAAAATATACTGATTTTGTGAAATTAATTATCTGATTGCCATAGTCATTTACATAATATTCTTTAGTAACTTTATGATTATTAAATAATAAAACATTTGAAATTACATCTCCTAAAATAGCTCCTCGGCAATGACCCACATGTAAAGGTCCTGTTGGATTGGCAGAAACAAATTCAATTAAATAATTTTTCTTTTGCTCGTTTTTATTTATTCCAAATGTTTTAGCGTTCTTAATGATTTCTTTTGAAAAATTTGTCCAAAACTCAGGTTGAAATTTGATATTTATAAATCCGGGTTTTACGATTGATACCTCTTTTATTGACTTATCCTCATCTTCAAGACTCTTTGCTAATATTTCAGCTAATTCTAAAGGAGGTTTTTTATTTATTTTTGACAAAACCATCGCAACATTTGTAGAAATGTCACAATTAAATTTCTCAGGTGGAATTTCTGTGTTTATTCCATCTAAATTATCTGGCAAAATTATTTTACCCTTTTTCGATAAATCTAAAATAATCTTTTTTATTTTATCTAAGTATTGATCAAAAATGTTCATTTGATATCGTTATAAAGGTTGATAGCATATCTGTCAGTCATACCAGAAATAAAATCAGAAACTGATCGATATTTGTTTTTAGATAAATGTTCTTTTGAAATAAATTTTGCCGGATTTTTACTTATTTTGGCAAACAGTCTTTTAATTATTAATTTACCTTTGTTATTTTTATTTAGCACATTCTTGTTATTGTACATTTTGGACCTTAAAAAATACCTAATTTCATTATCAGAATTTTTAATTTTATCAGAGAAATCAACCATAAGAAAATCAGTTTTATTCAAATCATTCCTACTTTTAATTTTATTTTGATTAAGATTCTTGATGGTATTACTTATTAAATCTTTGATCATTAAATCTATTGAGTCTCTTATAATCTGGTAAGTTGCAATCTTGTAATTTTTTTTGTTAATCTTTTTTTTATATTTTCTATAAATATTTTTAAAAAAATCTATTTCTACTAACTCTTCTAATCTAAATAAGTTTGCTTTTATGCCATCTTGTATGTCATGGTTATTATAAGCAATATCATCAGATATAGATGAAATTTGAGCCTCTAGTGATGGAAAGGTATTAAAATTAATCATGTTTTTAAATTTTTTAACACCTATCAATTCCTCAACTAAATGAAAATCTTCAACTGGACCATTGTGTTTTAAAAGTCCCTCTAATGTTTCAACAGAAAGATTTAAGCCACTAAATTTCAAATACTTATTTTCTAAAAACATAACAATTCTTAATGTTTGTAAATTGTGATCAAACCCTCCATGAATGCTCATACATTCATTTAAAGCATCTTCACCTGCATGGCCGAAAGGAGTGTGGCCCAAATCGTGCGCTAAACTGAGTGTTTCTGCTAAGTCCTCGTTCAAACTTAAATATCTAGCGATGGATCTTGCTATTTGAGCAACCTCCATAGAATGAGTAATTCGAGTTCTATAATGATCCCCTTCAGTATTAACAAATACCTGTGTTTTATGTTTCAATCTTCTAAATGAAGCACTATGAATAATACGATCTCTATCTCTTTGATAAGGTGATCTATATTTTGACAAAGATTCCTTAAATATCCTACCTTTACTTTTGAATTGACCTATCTTTGAGTATTTTTTCATCCTTTAAAATAAAATATTAAGTATTATATTACTAATACCAGTGATCAATTATGATTAAAGAAATTAAATTTACTGATAAAGCACTAAAACAGATCAATGTTTTGCTGTCTAAAAAAGATAAAGGGTCTTTTTTTAGAATCGCTATTAAAGGTGGTGGTTGTTCAGGATTTCAATACGAATTCACTTTTGATAAAGAAAAATCAAAAGATGATTTAAACTTTGAAAATATTTTAATTGATAAAACTTCAGCAGATTTATTAAAAGGCTCTGAAGTTGATTATGTTTCAGAATTAATTGGTGAACAATTTAAGATAACAAATCCACAAACTAAGTCATCTTGTGGTTGTGGTGTTTCTTTTTCTCTTTAATGATTATTTCTTCATGGAATGTAAATTCTGTGAGAGCTCGTATAGATAATATCAAAAGTTATCTCTTAAAATATAAACCAGATATCCTAATGATGCAGGAAATCAAAACAGAGGATGTAAACTTTCCCTATGATGATTTTTCAGCAATGGATTATGAAAGTCACGTGTTTGGCCAAAAAAGTTATAATGGGGTTGCAATTATATCTAAAGGTAAATTAAAAAATATTAAAACAGACTTAATCAAAGATAAACTAAAGCAATCGAGAATAATTTCAGCTGAACTGGAATATAAAAAGAAAAATATTCAATTAATAAACATTTATACACCTAATGGAAATCCTGTAGATACGGATAAATATAAATACAAGAAACAATGGTTGGATGATTTAATTAAACAATTAATGAGTTTAAGTAAAAAAAATTCAAATATTATTCTTGCTGGAGATTTTAACATTATTCCAGCACCTGAAGATGTTTATAATCCAAAAAGTTTTGAGGATGATGCTTTGTTTAGATTAGAAATAAGAAAAAAATTAAGAGAAATAATCAACCTTGGTTTTAGTGATGTCTATAGACATTTTAATGAAACTAAGGAAGGTTATACCTTTTGGGACTACATGAGAGGTGCTTGGCAAAAAAATAATGGGATGCGAATTGATCACTTCTTAGTTTCAAATTCTTTGATTGATCAAATAAAAGGTATCAATATTAATAAAGATCCAAGAGGTCGTGAAAAACCTTCAGATCATACACCTATTGAAATTACTTTAGCTTAGAGATTTTATTTTATTAACCAGGTCTTCATTAATATTTCGAGGGCCTTTATCTAATCTATTTTTGTGTCTTCTTTCACCTGGAAGTCTAACTCCATTTAAAGATTTCATTTTATCAAAAAATTCATCTGCATGTTTTTGCCAATTTGTTCCTGAGGTTTTATCAGGTGAAATTGCAATAATAAATTCTCCCCCGCTTGGTGGTCCACCATCATTATTATCTTTAGCCGCTGTTTCAAAACTAAAATTATCACCAACCAAAGCACCAGCCATTAACTCAACCATCATTGCTATTGCTGAACCTTTGTAACCACCAAAAGGAAGTAATACACCACCATCTGCAATTGCGCCTGGATCAGTAGTCTCTTTACCATCTTTAGTTAAACCAGTTCCAAGTGGAACTTTGTGCCCTTCTCTTTTAGCGACTTGGACTTCTCCCATTGCCATTGATGCTGTGGCCATATCATAAACAACTGGAGTTTTATTAGGTCGTGGCCAAGCAAATGAAATAGGATTGGTTCCAAACAATGGTTTGATTGCACCAGTAGGTGCTACAGCAGGTTTGTATGATGTGCATGCAAAAGCAACCAAACCTTCCTCTGCTAACTTTTCTGTTTCAGGCCACATCGCTGCCATATGATGAGAATTATTTATTGCAAGCACTGCTACACCATTTTCTTTTGCAGCTTTAGCTAATTCAGGCAACCCTTTATTTAAAACTACTGGTGCTAAACAATTATTCCCTTGAACTTTTATAACTGATGAAGAGATTTTTTTAATTTCAGGCTTTCCTTTACCATTAATTTTTCCACTTTTTAAACCACTCACATATGCAGGTAATCTAAACAAACCATGAGATAAAGATCCATCCCTTTCGGCATTTCTAATCAGGTCAGACAGAACAGAGGCTGTTTCATCATCACAACCATTAGCTAGTAAAGTTTTTTTAGCTAAATCAAAAATTTCATCTAATGTTAGGGAAACTGTGCTCATCCCATTATTAGATATTATTTATAACTAAAGATCAATTTCTAATTAACAACCTTTGAAAGATTTTGACATATTACCTATTAAATCAAAATATAAATCCTTACCTGGATCAAGTGTAGCTCCTAATGGATCAATTACACCTGTTGCAACATTAGTATCTTTTGCTACAGCCTTAATAATATCAGGATTAAACTGTGGTTCTGAAAATATACAGCTTACTTTATCGTGCTCAATTATTTCTCTTATTTCAGCTAACTGTTCAGCACCAGGCATTACGTCTGTATTTACAGTAAATGCCCCAAGAATATTAATGCCAAATCTTTTTTCAAAGTATTGATAGGCATCATGGAAAACAATTGATTTAAAATCTTTATTTAATTCAGATTTAACTTTTTTCGTCAGTTTGTCTAAATCATTATGTGCTTTCTTTAAATTTGTTTTATATTTAGCCTCATTTTTTTGATCATTTTCGATTAAGTGTTCAGCCATTTCGCTTAAAATTACTTTCGCATTCATCGGATCTAACCAGATATGTGGATCATACTCACCATGAGCATGTCCTTCATGACTGTGGTCATCATGACCTTCTTTTTTATGATCATCATCATGTCCGTGTTCATCATGACCATGTTCTTTTTCCTTTTTATCATGGTCGTGGTCGTCATGATCATCTTCTTTTTTTGCGTGATCATCGTGGTCATCCTCTTTATGCCCATGATCATGTTCTTCAAAAATATTTCTTTCTCTAAATTTAAGTTTTGTTAAACCTTTGATTTCTATTAACTCAATTTTCTCAGCTTTTTTCGCAACAGATTTTAATGGTTTTTCTAAAAAATTTTCCAAATCCTCACCAACCCAGAATATAAGATCTGCATTTTGTAACATTTTTGCATGAGATGGTTTTAAGGCAAATCCGTGTGGAGAAGCATATCCGTCTACTATTAAATCTGCTTTTGCTACTCCATCCATTAAATAGCTTGCTAATGAATGAATTGGTTTAATTGAAGTAACTACTTTAATTTCTGCATTTGCCGGTGCAAAAATAGTTAAGAATGATAATATTGTTAAGATTAATGGTAGTTTTTTAATGTTTTTCATATGTTGAATATTTAAATTGTTATAATATAACACTATGTAATAATATAACATTTGTAAGTCAAGGAATAAAATGAGCTCTAATCAAAATATACTTGTGAAGTTAAATGAAGCTGGTTTTAGTTTAAATAATAAATGGCTTGTTAGAGGAGTATCACTTCAAGTTGAAAAAGGTAAAATAGTTACTCTTATTGGTCCAAATGGATCTGGAAAAAGTACAACAGCTAAAATTGCTTTAGGTATTTACAAAAAGATTGATGGTTCAGTTGAAAAATACACAAATAAAGTTGGATATGTTCCACAAAAAATTTCAATTGATTGGACACTTCCACTGAGAGTAAATGATTTCATGGTGTTAACTGAAAGTCTCAATAAAGAAACTATAGATGAAGCTCTATCTTTAACTGGTGTTATTCACCTAAAAGATAAAAATTTAGGTGACTTATCTGGAGGAGAATTCCAAAGAGTATTACTTGCAAGAGCTATTTCAAAAAAACCAGAATTATTGGTACTGGACGAACCAGTTCAAGGAGTAGACTTTACAGGTGAAATTGCTTTATACGAACTTATTAAGAAAATTTCTGATGAATTGAATTGTGGTATCTTGTTAATATCTCACGACTTACATACTGTAATGAGTGCTACAGATCATGTTGTTTGTTTAAATGGGCATGTATGTTGTTCAGGTTCTCCAATGGATGTTGCAAAAAATAATGAATATAAAGCTTTATTTGGTGAGCAAGCATCTCAAATTTTATCAAGATATGAACATAGACATGATCATGTCCACACCAGTGAAGGTGAAATAAAGAAAAACTAAATGTTTGATGATTTCTTTATAAGAGCTTTAGTGGCCGGAATTGGCGTTGCGATTGTAACGGGACCTCTTGGTTGTTTTGTTATTTGGCGAAGACTCTCATATTTTGGTGATACCCTATCTCACTCTGCGTTACTCGGTGTTACCCTTGCTTATTCCATGGAGTTTAATATAGCATTTTCTGTATTTATTATCTCTTCTTTAATAGCCTTAACTTTAATACAACTCCAAAAAAGAACCAATTTACCAGGTGATGCTTTACTTGGTCTCTTGGCTCACTCATCGTTAGCTGTAGGACTAGTAGTTATAGGTTTTTTATCATTTATTAGATTTGATATTATGGGACTATTATTTGGAGATATATTAGCTGTTACTGTTGATGATCTTTTAATTATATGGATCGGGGGAGTATTAATCCTCTTAGTTTTAAAATTAATTTGGAAACCTTTGTTTGCATCGACTGTTAATTATGAATTGGCAGAAGCTGAAGGATTAAATCCTGATAGAGCTAAAGCTATATTTACAATCTTAATGGCAGCAATCATTGCAATATCAATTAAGATGGTTGGCTTATTATTAATAACTGGAATGTTAATTATACCAGCTGCAATGGCTAGAAATATCTCTTCTAGTCCCCAGAAAATGGTAATGTATTCAATTATAGGTGGTTTATTATCTGTGATCTTGGGGTTATTTTCTTCACTAGAATTTAATACTGCCTCTGGACCTTCAATTATAGCAGCCTCTTTATTTCTATTTATTTTGTCACTACTAAACATAAAACAATCGATTAAATTGAAAAATTAATGAGGAACCGTTAGAATGGATAAAATGCAAAATCTTTCAAAAAATCAGCAAATCATTTTTGATTTAATTGATAAATCATCTGAACCAATGAAAGCTTATTCAATACTACATAATGTTCAAAAAAAAGGTATTAAAGCTCCACTACAAGTCTATAGAGCACTGGATAAGTTAGTTGAAATAGGAAAAATTCATAAAATTGAGAGTCGAAATGCCTTTATCGCATGTCATAATTCAAGTTGCCAGGTATCAAAAGCTACTGCATTTTCAATCTGTGAGATCTGTGAAAAAGTAACAGAAATAAGCAGTGCAAGCCTTTCTAAATACTTAACTAATTTCAAAGACAAAGATGGTATGAAATATAGTAAATACAATCTTGAGTTTTTTGGATTATGTAAAAAGTGTAGATAAGTTATTATCTAAAATCTAAATAAAACGAGCTGAAAGGAAAACGTATGTTTATTAAGAAGTATCTTAAATGGATAAGTACATTTCTAGTTTTAGTTGGTATTCTATTAACAAACCTAAATATATATCCTTTAAATATATACTTTCACGGATTAGGTGTTGTTGGATGGACTATCGCTGGATTTATTAGCAAAGATAAAGCGATCCTTACTAATTTTGGATTACAGATACCACTATTTATCATTGGTATTTATAAAGTTGTATTTTAATTTTCAAGTAGACTTTAATTTTAATTAGTTTAGAAGTTGACGAATCCCCCCTTAGATTCTTAAATCACTAAATTTACATGTAGAATTATTTTCCGTCTCAGATTACATACTCCTTAAGTCATGAATCGATAGGAACCGAAAACAATAATATTAAGGAGATAAAGAATGGAAATGACTTTAATTTATACGGTTATAGGCTTCGCCCTTGCCGGTTATAGCGTAATCGCTAACGACTCAATTCAAACACTAGGTACATTTATAGCTTCAAAAAAGAAGTGGTTCAAATGGTACATACTTGCAGGATCAGCTTCTAGTGTAATGATTTTAGCTTTAGCATGGGGATGGTATGCGTATGATGGTGATATTTCATATGGAAGATTAACTAGAATACCTTATCAAGAAATTCAATGGTATCATGCAGTAGCGCCTGCAATATTGCTATTATTAACAAGAATTGGAATACCGGTATCTACTACTTTCTTAGTTCTTTCAGCATTTGCTTCAACAGTTGTGCTTGAAAAAATGCTATTAAAAAGTGTAGTTGGATATGGTTTAGCGGCAATGGTCGCTTATATTGCTTGGATTGTTGTATCAAAATTTATCAATGAAAAATTAGATGAAGTTGATGAAAAGTATATAGGCTTTTGGAGAAACTCAGTATGGGTCACTTCAGGTTGGCTATGGTGGGTTTGGTTATCTCATGATGTAGCAAACATTGCTGTGTATCTTCCAAGACAACTGGATATAACAATTCTGCTAACTGTAATGGGATATTTTACAGCTTTGCTATTTTACATCTTCTATATTCAAGGTGGACGAATACAAACTGTAGTTTTAGAAAAAACTGGAACTAGATATGCAAGATCAGCTACAATTATCAACGTAATTTATGCTGGTGTCTTATTCTACTTTAAAGAACTTAATGATTTACCTATGTCAACTACATGGGTTTTTGTTGGTTTATTATGTGGTAGAGAACTTGCGATTTCAACAATGAACAAAGATTATAAATTTAAGTATGTCTTCCCATTAATTGGTAAAGACTTTCTTAAAATGATCTTTGGATTAAGTGTTTCAGTTGGAATTGTTTTAGCAATCCACTACATAATTATTCCAAATAGTTGGTTTTAAATATATTTTGTGGTCGTGTTAATTATTTAACACGGCCATAAACGTCCTGGTATCGAACAATATCTGTTTCTTTTAATATAGATCCTACTTGAGCTTCAATAATTTTTACTGGTTTTTTGTAGGGATTTTCTATTCTATGGATTGCACCTAATGGAATAAAAATAGTTTCATCAGGTTTCATAGTGAAATATTTCTTATTTAAAGTAATTTTAGGTTTACCATGAGTAACTACCCAGTGTTCAGCTCTATGATGATGTTTCTGTAGACTTAATATACCTTTGGGTTTTACATATAATTCTTTAATTAAGAATTCCTTACCATTAAATAGATTTACATAACTACCCCAAGGTCTATGAAATACATTCTTCTTTTTATAATAATGTCTTTTATTTCTTCCATACATTTTACAGATTTCTTTCCAAGAACCTAAGTCAGACCAAGGAATATCTAATTTGATAGCATTTATATCTTTGGTTTTTTCTAATATTGCATAGTCAAAAGACTTGGCTGTTGCTTTGGTAAATGCTTGTTTGTTTAAATAGTACACATTACTTTTATATTTTGCTTTTGTTACAGCTTTGTTACAATTTCTATAAATATTTGGTTGGTATTTCTTAAAATTATTAATGATTGAGTCTTTTCTCAAATAAAACATTCCAGAATTCCAATAACCTTTTTTACTAATTATTTGTTTAGCTTTAGCCTCTTTGGGTTTTTCTACAAATCTTGATACTTTGTTATTTCTGGTTAAAAAATAACCAAATTCACTTGAGGGCATTTTGGGTTTAATCCCAAAGATAAAAATATTGTTTTGAGTAAGTTTCTTTTGATTTTTTTTGATAGCTTTATTGAATAAACCAACTTTTTCTATCAAATGATCAGCAGCAAAAAACATTAATGGTTGTTCGTTTGGAATGTCTTTAATTAAAGCCGTACTTAATATAGCGGGTGCAGTATTTCTTTTTGCTGGCTCTAAAACTATCTTGAATTTTCTTATTTTGTGTTTTTTTAAATGTTGTTTTACTTGTCTTAAATATTTTGCATTAGTGCTTATAATTGGTGCATCATATATAGATGCTTTAACTCTTTCTAAAGTTTTACCCAATAAAGTCCAATTACCAAAATCAATAAATTGTTTTGCTTGATGTTTTTTAGCTTTTGGCCAAAGTCTTGTTCCAGCGCCACCACATAAAATAACTGGGCGAATTTTCATTAAATTTTTGAATATTCCTTAACTTCTTTTTTCTTACCGGGATGGGTTGGAGCTCCTAAACTTGCTGGTCCAACTGTTTGTGCATATTTCCAAAGAGTTCCTGAGCCAAAATCAGATTTTTTTGCCTTCCATCTTCTTCTTCTTGAAGCCAATTGTGATTTAGTTAAACGAACATTAATCGTTCCTTTTTTAGCATCAATATCAATTAAATCTCCATTACGTAAAAGCGCAATCGGTCCACCTAAAGCTGCCTCTGGACCTACGTGACCAACACAAAACCCTCTTGTTGCTCCAGAAAATCTTCCATCAGTTATTAAAGCAACTTTCTCACCTTTACCTTGACCATAAATTGCACCAGTTGTTGAAAGCATTTCTCTCATACCTGGTCCCCCTACTGGGCCTTCGTATCTAATAATGATTACATCTCCATCTTTATATTTTCTGCTTTGAACTGCTTTCATTGCACTTTCCTCATTATCAAAACATCTTGCTCTTCCAGTAAATTGTAATTTTTTAAGACCCGCAATTTTTACAATTCCACCTTCTGGAGCTAAATTTCCTTTTAATCCCACAACTCCACCATCTGGTGATAAAGGTCTGTCGTGAGCTCTTAAAACTTTTTGTTTTGGATTAAATTTAATACCTTTTAAATTTTCTTTCATAGTTTTACCTGTAACCGTCATGCAATCTCCATGAATATATCCACCATCATAAAGAGTTTTTAAAAGCATCGGCACACCACCTGCTAACCACATATCTTTAGCAACATATTTTCCACCTGGTTTTAAATCAGCAAGATAAGGTGTCTTTTTAAATATTTTTGCAACATCCATTAAATCAAATTTAATTCCTGCTTCATTAGCAATTGCTGGTAAATGTAATGCTGCATTAGTTGAACCTCCAGTTGCAGCAACTATTGTTGCAGCGTTCTCTAACGCTTTTCTTGTAACGATATCTCTTGGTTTAATTTTTTTTGCTAATAATTCCATAACCATTCGGCCACTTGCTTTTGCATATTTATCTCTCTCTTCATAAGGAGCTGGTGTTCCTGCAGAATAAGGTAATGCTAAACCTATTGCTTCTGAAACACATGCCATAGTATTAGCTGTAAACTGACCACCACATGCACCCGCTGTAGGACACGCTACTAATTCTAATTTTCTTAATTCTTTTGCAGACATTTGACCTGATGAATGTTTTCCAACAGCTTCAAACACATCTACAACAGTAACATCTTTACCTTTATATTTTCCCGGAAGGATTGAGCCACCATATATAAAAACACTTGGTACATTTAATCTAACCATGGACATCATTAATCCTGGTAGAGATTTATCACAACCTGCAATACCTACTAATGCATCATAACAATGACCCCTCACTGTTAATTCAGCACTATCAGCTATAACTTCTCTTGAAATTAAAGACGATTTCATTCCCTCATGACCCATGGCAATACCATCTGTAACAGTGATTGTGCAAAATTCTCTTGGTGTCCCTCCTGATGCTCTCACACCCTTTTTCACTGATTGCGCTTGTCGCATAAGGGCAATATTACAAGGAGCAGCTTCATTCCAAGTTGATACAACTCCTATAAATGGTTTTGATACATCTTTTTCAGTTTCACCCATTGCATAATAAAAAGATCTATGAGGTGCTCTATCTGGACCTAAGGATGTATGTCTACTAGGTAATTTTTTTTTATTAAATTTCCGCATTATAAACTCTCAATAGTTAAAGATATTTTTTTGATATTATCTTTAAGACTACTATAGTTAGTTTTTTCTTGTTCAACAATATTTTTTGGTGCTCTATCTGTAAAGCCTTTATTAGATAATCGTTGAGAAATCTTATCTAGTTCGTCTTGATATTTATTCTGACGTTTTTGTAAGTTTTCTTTAATCAAATTTAGATCAACATTTTCATCAAAATAAATCTTAAAAATGTCCCCAGAAATAACAAGTGTAGCAGAGGGTTTATCCTGTTCTTTATCAAAAAAATTGTTGATACGACCCAGTTTTTTTAAAATAACATCATTATTATTAACTAATGATTTATTTTTTTTAGCAATTTTATTAATCGCAACATCAACAAATGAACCAGGGCTGACATTTAATTCATTTTTAAATGATCTTAATTCAGAGATAATTTTAATAATTTTTTCAACTTCTTTTAGTGATTGGTCTTTTTTGATTTTTCCAGTAGGCCAATTTTTATACATAAGGAAATTTTTATTAGACTCATCAAATTTGTTCTTTAACCATATTTCCTCAGTTACAAATGGTATGAAAGGATGAAGCATAACCAATATTTGCTTAAAAACATAAGCAGAAACTTCTTTTACCTCTGTTTTTGCCTTTTTATCCTCAGAGAATAGAATTGTTTTAGACAGCTCAATATACCAGTCGCAATATGAGTGCCATGCAAATTGATAAGCATTTTTTTGCTGCCTCATCAAATCGATAATCTTCAATATTTTTTTGAATTTTATTTTTAGTTTCTATTAACTCCGAATAGATCCATTTATTGATATTTAATGAGATTTTTGGAACTTTGTTGGTTTTTTTAAAATCACATTTATTAGTAATTAAAAAATTATTAGCATTCCATAATTTATTTAAAAAGTTTCTATATCCTTTAACTCTATCTTCTGAAAGTTTAACGTCAGTTCCTGGAGACGCCATAGAAAGTAAAGTAAAACGTAATGCATCAGCGCTATATTTTTCAATTAGATCTAATGGATCAATAACATTCCCTTTTGACTTAGACATTTTTTGTCCTTTTTCATCTCTTACTAGCGCGTGCACATAAATATCTTTGAATGGTTCTTTGTTTAAAAATTCCATACCAAACATAATCATTCTAGCTACCCAGAAAAAAATGATATCAAAACCTGTTACTAAAACTGTTGTTGGATAAAATTTCTTTACATAATCTTTTTTATCAGGCCAACCTAAAGTTGCGAATGGCCATAATCCTGAGGAAAACCATGTATCTAAAACATCAGGATCTCTAGAAAGTTTTACATCTTTTTTATAATGTTTTTTTGCTTGTTTAATTGCATCATTTTCATTGATCGCAACAAAGATTTTTTGATCAGGTCCATACCAAGCTGGTATTTGATGTCCCCACCATAATTGTCGTGAAATACACCATGGCTCAATATTATTCATCCACTGAAAATAAGTTTTAGACCAGTTAGTTGGAAAGAAATTCGTTTTTTTTGTCTTAACAATTTTTTTAGCTTTGATCGCTAATTTCTTTGCATCAACAAACCATTGTTCTGTTAAAAAAGGTTCAATTACTGAATTTGATCTATCGCCATATGGAACTTTATTTTTGATATTTTCCTCTTTTACAAAAAAATCTTTTTCTCTTAATTCATTTAATATTTTTTTACGGGCATCAAACCTATCTAAGCCAATATAATCTTTTGGAGCATTATCATTTATTTTTCCCTCTTCTGTAAAAATATTGATTATTTCTAATTTATTTCTTTGACCAACATCATAGTCATTAAAATCATGTGCTGGCGTAATCTTAAGCGCTCCAGTTCCTTGCTCTGGATCAGCATAATTATCTTTAATAATTTTTATTTTTCTACCTACGATTGGTATTGTGACAGTTTTGCCAACATAGTTTTTATATCTTTTATCCTTAGGATTTACCGCAATCGCAGTATCCCCTAGCATTGTCTCAGGCCTCGTTGTAGCAATAGTGATAAATTCTGAAGAATTGTCTATTGGGTATCTAATATAGTAAATCTTAGAATTCATCTCTCTTTGATCTACTTCCAAATCTGAAATCGCAGTTTTTAAAACAGTGTCCCAATTAACAAGTTTTTCAGCCTTATAAATCAATTTTTTTTTATGCAATTCTACAAAAACTTTAACGACTGATTTTGATAAATTTTCATCCATAGTGAATGCATTTCTTGACCAATCACATGAACATCCTAATTTTTTTAGTTGGTTAATGATTATGTCCCCATATTCATTTTTCCATTCCCATACTTTTTCTATAAATTTTTCTCTACCAAGGTCAATTTTACTTAAATTTTCTTTTTCTAATTTTCTCTCAACAAGTGCTTGCGTTGCAATACCTGCATGATCAGTTCCAGGTTGCCATAATGTTTCGTAATTATTCATACGATAATAACGAACTAATAAATCTTGAATTGAATTATTTAAAGCATGACCCATATGTAAACTGCCAGTTACATTGGGTGGTGGAATTACAATTGAAAATTTTTTTGAATTTTTTTTGTGGTTTAAATAATTTGTTTTTTTCCCAATAACCATAAATTTTATCTTCAACTTTTGAATGTATATATTTATCGCTTATCATGGGTGTTATTAGTTTATAATTTAATAATCTAAATTAACAATAATCAAATTGGAACGTTATTTAATAGACTAATTGCAAATATTTTATATAAAACTCAATGTAGCTATCTTCTAAAACATATGGCAACGTGGCGGAATGGTTACGCAGAGGATTGCAAATCCTTGTATCCCGGTTCGATTCCGGGCGTTGCCTCCAAAAAAAATCTTGTTTTAGTGAAAAAAAAAAGTAAGTTGAGATTTTGATATTCCTCGGTAGCTCAGTTGGTAGAGCAGTTGACTGTTAATCAATTGGTCGCAGGTTCGAGTCCTGCCCGAGGAGCCAAAAATTATCCAACCTTTGAAATATTGTTACTTGCTACCTGTAATGATTTATTAAATTTTAATTTTTGATCAGCATTTAGTTCAGAATATAATTTCACTAAAAAGTTATAATTTACATTCATATGACCTTCTTGTGATTTCTCTAAATTTATAAGATATTCTGAAAAATCCTCAAAAAAATAATTAATTGGTACTTTAAGATAGTTCGATAATTGTAATAACCTTATTGAACTTACTCCATTAGTGCCTTTTTCATATTTTTGAATTTGTTGAAATGTGACGTTGATTGCTTTTGCTACTTTAGTTTGAGTTAAACCTAGTGCTAGTCTTCTAAGCTTAAGCTTATTGCCTAAATGCTTATTAAAATTATCTTCCATTAAGACCCCTCTTAATTTTTTAAAAAACTAATTGAACTAGTTTTTAATACCTACTGCAACAATAAATTTTTATTTTTTTTGCGTAAAAACCCGTATTAGAGGAAATATGTCAAGCATTACTTCAGCAATAATTTGAGAAATATTTCTTGAAATTAGCTTGAACTATAGTATCTGGCTGAGGAAAAGTTTTGTTCTATCACTCTTGGGGTTAGCAAAAAATTCTTTGGTATCGGCTTTTTCTACTATCATTCCTTCATCCATAAATATCATTTGATCTGCAACTTCTTTTGCGAAACCCATTTCATGTGTAACTACGATCATAGTCATTCCTTGTTTTGCTAAATTAACCATTACATCTAACACTTCTTTAATCATTTCAGGGTCTAAGGCTGATGTGGGTTCGTCAAAAAGCATTATTTTTGGCTCCATACATAAAGCTCTTGCAATTGCACACCTTTGTTGTTGTCCACCGGATAATTGTCCTGGATATTTTTGTGATTGGTCAAGAATTTGTACTCTTTCTAGATGTTTTAATGCTAATTCTTCTGCCTCTTTTTTTGGCATTTTTTTAACCCAAATAGGAGCTAATGTGCAGTTATCCAAAATAGATAAGTGAGGAAATAAGTTAAACTGTTGAAATACCATTCCAACTTCAGCTCTAATTTGTTCGATATTTTTTGTATCCTCTGTTAATTCAGTTCCATCAACTACAATATTACCTTCTTGATGCTCTTCTAATCTATTAATACATCTAATTAATGTAGACTTTCCTGACCCAGATGGACCACAAACAACAATTTTTTCTTTTGGTTTAACTTCTAAATTTATTCCTTTTAAAACTTGAAAATCTCCAAACCACTTATTCATATTACTTATTTGGATAATACTATCTGACATAAATTTTTATCTATCGGTTTTATATTTTTGTTCTAGATTATAACTATATTTACTCATTGCATAACAAATAATCCAGAAAATTATAGCAGCAAATACATACCCTTCCATAGCAAATCCTAACCATTTCGGATTTGTTTTAGCTAAATTTAACATTCCAACTATTTCTAATAATCCGACAACAAATATTAATGGAGTATCTTTTACTAATGCTAAGAAAGTATTTGCTATCCCTGGTATTACTAATTTAAGAGCTTGTGGTAAAATTACGAAAATATGCATTTTCCAATAACCCATACCCAACGATTTTGCAGCTTCGTATTGACCCCTTGGTAAAGCTTGTAAACCACCTCTGATAACTTCCGCAACATACGCAGCTTCAAATAAAGAAATTGCAATTATGGCTCTTACTAATTTATCAATGAAAAAGTCTTCTGGTAAAAACATTGGAAACATTACGGCAGACATGAATAAAACTGTTATTAGTGGAACACCTCTCCAGAATTCAATAAAACCAACTGATATATATCTAATTAATGGAAATTCCGATCTTCGTCCGAGAGCAAAAGCCATTCCAATTGGAAAACAGAATATAAGACAGAAAAAAGAAATTATAAATGTTAGCGACAGACCTCCCCATGCACCCGTTTCAACCCAATTTAAACCATCTAATTTTCCAAGCTCAATGTATTCTTCAAAAAAAAGAAAATATTTCAAAATTACATAAAGCGCTAAAGGAACTATTAAAAAGTAATAAAACTTAAATTTACTTGGAATAAAAAAACCAATGATGACAGATAAAATTGCAGCAATAATCCCATAAGAAAAGTCAAAAAATATAGGGCCACCAGAAATAAAAAAGAAGATAAACAAAAACGCAATTAAAGGATAAATAACTACATAATAAAGTGTTAAATATTTCTTAAATTTATCAGTCGCGAAGTATCCAACAGAGCCGAGTAATACTAAAGCTACAAATGATAGATTAATTCTCCATTGTTCTGCATTTGGATACATTCCATACATAAATCTTCTCATCCAAACCTTAATATATGTCCAGCATGCACCAGAACCTGTACAAACATCTTTTGTATCTCCTGCAAAACTAGCATCAATAACAAACCAGCTTAATATAGGTGGTAATGATTTGATGATTATGAATATTATCAACAGTGATAAAACAGCGTTAAAATTATTTGTATTAATATGTTTATTTAAGAGGTCTAAATTTTTTATTCCGCTGTACTCTATTCGAATGAAATAAAGACCAACAAAACCAAGTACTATAGGTAGTAAGAAGCTTAAAAAATTAGGTAAAAAACCAGTTAAATTTAATCTAAAAAAAGAATTTAGAAAAACATCTAAAATACTAATAAAAAACAAAAAAGAACCAAGATACAAAAAGGTATTTAGGTTAGTTCTATCAGGTTTTAGAAAATTAATATTAGACATTATTTCTCCTGAATAGCTATTTTTTTGTTATACCAATTCATTAAAATTGATATTGAAATACTCAAAGTTAGGTAAGTAAACATAGTGATTGATACTATTTCAATTGCTTTACCTGTTTGCATTAATGCTGTTCCGGCAAAAACTAATACTAAATCTGGATAAGCTATCGCTGCTGCTAAAGATGAATTTTTAGTTAAATTTAAGTATTGGTTTGTTGTTGGCGGAATTATTATTCTCAAAGCTTGAGGCATAATTACTAATTTGAGTACTTGATTAGGGGTAAGTCCGATTGATGCTGCTGCCTCTTTTTGACCTTTACCAACACCTTGAATTCCAGCTCTGACACATTCTGCGATAAATGTTGCTGTATATAAAGATAAAGATAATGTTAATGCTATCAATTCTGGAGGTAAGCTAACTCCGCCCTCATAAATAAACGAAGTTGTTGCCAATTGTTTTAAAACAGGAACTTCAAAAGAAAGTCTTACGCCACCAATTAGAAAACTTAAAAGTGGAAGAATAAATATCAGTCCTATAGAAATTAAAAAAACTGGAATTTGTTTACCTTGATTTTCCTGAACTTTTTTGGCATGCGCTCGTATAACAATAATTGCTATGATTGCAGCTATAACTGAATAGAGGAAAATATTAAAATTTTGCCAAATAAATGCTGGGACGTATAACCCTTTTATTGTAAGAAAAAAAACTCCAAACATTGCTTCAGCATCTTGTGGAAGTGGCAAAGCACGTAATGCTGCAAAATACCAAAAGAAAATTTGAAGTAGTAATGGAATATTTCTAAAAAACTCAACATAAAAAGCTGCAAATTTATTAATTAGATAATTAGGTGATAATCTTGCTATACCAACAATTACTCCAAGAATTGTTGCAATAATTATTCCAATTACAGATACAAGTATTGTATTTAAAAGACCAACTAAATAAGCTCTAAAATATGAGTGTGATCCATCATATTCAATTAGTGAAAACTGAACATCAAAAGATGATTCTTGAGATAGAAAACCATAACCAAAATCAATACCTCTATTTTCCATATTGATTTGGGCGTTATAAGTAAAAAAACCAAAAACTAAGACTACAGCAAAAACTGTAATTAATTGTGGGACTATATCTTTAAGTTTAAAATTCACTTTGCCGATAATATATGAGTTTATAAAAAAAGGGCTAGAAAAATCTAGCCCTTTTTAATTAATTTAAACTACAATTATCTTGCAGGTGGAACGTAAAGTATTCCGCCTTTTGTCCATAATTGGTTTGGACCTCTGTCCGGTAAAATTCCAGTGTCAGCTATATTTCTCTTATAACTTTCACCATAATTACCAACTTGCTTGATAATTCTTAAGCTCCAGTCGTTGTCTAGACCAAAAGCAGCACCTAATTCACCTTCAGCACCAACTAATCTTTTGATTGCTGGGTTATCTGAAGTTTTCATCATGTCTGCATTTGCTGAAGTAATACCATATTCTTCAGCTTCGATCATAGTGTTCAAAGACCATCTAACGATATCTTCCCAAACTGCATCACCTTGTCTAACAACTGGTCCTAAAGGTTCTTTAGAAATAGTTTCTGGTAGAACAATGTGTTCATCAGGGTTTTTCATTTTTGTTCTTTGAGCAGCTAAACCAGATTTATCAGTAGTGTATGTATCACATCTACCAGCATCGTAAGCAGCAACAACTTCGTCAGCTTTTTCAAATGCAACTGGCTCATAAGAAATTCCTTTTGAATTAAAGAAGTCTCTCATGTTTAACTCAGTTGTTGTACCAATATTTGTACAAGCTGAGATACCATCTTTGAATTGGCTAGTTGAAGTGATACCTGAGCTTTTTCTTACCATGAAGCCTTGACCATCGTAGAAGTTTACCCCAACGAAAGTAAGTCCGATATCAGCATCTCTAGAAAGAGTCCAAGTTGTGTTTCTTGATAAGATATCAATCTCACCAGAAGTTAAAGCAGTAAATCTTTCTTTAGCACTTAGTGGTGTAAACTTAACTTTGTTTGCATCACCTAATACTGCAGCAGCTACAGCTCTACATACATCAACGTCAACACCAGTCCAATTTCCTGCAGCATCAGCATTAGAAAATCCTGGAAGACCTTGAGATACCCCACATCTTACAAACCCTTTTTTTTGAGTGTTTTTAAGTGTTTTAGATTTTTTAGCAGCCATAGATTCTGTTGTAAAAGTGAACAACACAGCAACCATAGCAACTAAAGAAGTTAATTGTTTTAAGTATTTAAACATATTTCTTCCTATTGTTTATTTATTTGTTAACAAATAATTCAAAATTACTTTTGAATATTCTCAATTTAAGCATGATAAAAATAGCGGTTCAAGAGAAATTTAATCTCATTTCGAATTAATTGAAAATCTAGTCAAGATAAATTTTAACCAAAAATGTGCTTCTAATGGCGCGCCCTGAAGGATTCGAACCTACGACCCTCGGTTTAGAAAACCGATGCTCTATCCAGCTGAGCTAAGGGCGCAAAATCTTCTTACATATACAATAATTAATTAATTTTTAAAAAGAAATTTTTTCACAATAAGCAAGATTGTTAACAACTCAATTCGTCCAACAATCATGAAAAAAATAAGACAATATTTGGTAAAATATGAAAGATCATAAAAATTTAGATCACTTAAACCATATGAACTTGAATTAACAGTATTCATTAATGTTAAAATAGATAATTTAAATGAATTTTCAAAACTAAATTCGCTAATAGTCAATAGAGTTGTTAAGATAAAAAGTGATAAAATAAATATTAGAACAGATAAAAAATATTTACTTATCTCATCGAAATCGAAATTCACTTCAGAGAAAAATAATTTATTCTTATATATATTTTTTGGTCTGCTAAATGATAAAATTTGATTAACCGAATATTTAAACAAAGAATAAATCTTTATAAATCTCAAGCCTGAACTTGTGGAAAAAAAGGATCCTCCAATAATTACCAAAATCAAATATACAAAAGTCAAATTTGTATTTGAATTATTTATTGTAAAACCAATATTTGACATACTGCTTGATATTGACAAAAAATAATTCAAAAAGTTTTGATTAAAACTAAAAAATAAAAAGAAAATAATTAAAACAATAATGAAGTAAATGATTAAATTGAGATCTTCATACAAAAAATTAATATTTTTTCTTTTGAAAAAAAATAAATTATAGCTAAAAAAAATACTAAAAAAAGATGTCAACATTAAAAATGACAAAACAATAATTTGAGAATCATCTCTAATTATACTAGATAAATTATTTGTGGGTAAAAATCCCCCTGAAGAAATTAATGAAAATGCCAAATTTAAAGAATCAAAAGTTCTAATAGAAAATAAATTCAAAATTATAAATATTACTAAAGTAACACCAGAATAGATAAAAAAGACTTTTATAGCTTGTTTGAATACTTCAGAAGTATTAAATGAAAAAAAATTTGTTAATGTTTTTTTAAAATTTTCATCATAAATATCTATTAGATAAATTATTGAGAATAAAAAATATAGACCACCAATCCATTGGATAGTTGACCTCCATAAAATCAGACTTTGATCTATATTTTTAATATTTTCAAAGATAGAAAAACCAGTAGAAGTAAAACCCGAAACTGCTTCAAAAAAAGAATTTATAAAAGTTAAATTATAAATACTTAGGTAAAAAGGAATAGACAAAATTAAAGGTAGTAAAATATATCCTAGAAAAACAGTTAAAATTTTCTCAAAAATTGATGTTTTTTTTGAAGATATTTTTAAATTATAAAAAAGAATTGATAGAATTGAAGATAAAAATAAACTCAGATAATAAGTATCTAAATTAAGATAAAGGTTGAAATAGTAAGAATAAATTATATTAAAAAAAGATAAAATAGAGATTAATCCAAAAAAGAAACTTAGATATTTAATTTGTAATCCAAGCATCTAATTATACTGAACTTAATCTAAAAATATTTTCAACAAAAGATATAGAGTCTTTTTTAACAATGAATACGACTCTATCGTCTTTTTTAAAAACAAAGTTTGATCTAGGTATAATAATTTTTTTATCTCTTAATACAGCCCCTATCCTTAATTCTTCTGGTAGGTTTGAATTTTTAATATCTTTATTTATTAATTCAGATGTCTCGATTATTTCAGCTTCAATTACCTCGTACTCACCATCTGATAGAGTATAGGCATTTTCAATTGTTCCTTTATGAATATGTTTTAATATACTCGAAACAGTCGTCATTCTTGGATCAATTAAATCATCAATTTTAAGTGATGATTGAAGAAGTGAATAATTCGGTTTGTTAATTAATGCCATTGTTCTTTTGTCATCTTTGTCTTTTTGGTCTTTAGCAAATTTTTCAACTAATACACTGACCATTAAGTTATCTTCATCATCATTTGTTAGAGCTAATACAGTTTCAGCTTCCCCTAAGTTTGCTTCAGTTAAAACTTCTTCATCTAGACCATCACCATTTATGACAATAGTATCATTTAGTTGATTTGCTAAAAACTCTGCTCGATCTTTATTTTTTTCAACTATTTTAACCCTAACAGTTTCTAAGGTCTCTTCGATGTTCTTAGCTAAATTAAAACCAATATTTCCTCCACCAATAATTAAAATCTTTTTTGAAATTTTTTCTTCATGTCCAAATGCTTCAAGAGTTTCTGACATTTGTGATGAATTAATGATTACATAAATTTTATCATCTTTTTTTTACAGAGTCTGTCTTTTTTGGGATAAAGAATTTATTATCTCTATTAATTCCTATAATATTCGCCTCTAATTTTGAGTATTTATTTGTAAGTTCATTAAAATTAATACCTATAGATTTACAATCTTCTTTAATGAATATTTCCAGTAATCTTATTTTGTTATCAGCAAATGGCACACTATCTAAAGCACCTGGCGCCTCTAATTTTCTTTGAATTGATTTAGAAATTTCAATCTCAGGGGAAATAATCACATCAATTGGTAAGTTTTCTTTATTATAAACTCTTGTAAATCTTGGGTTTAGATAATCCTGCGATCTAATTCTTGCTATTTTTTTTTGAATATTAAATATTGAAAATGCTATTTGACATATTAGCATATTTATTTCATCATTTCTTGTAACTGCAATAATCATATCTGTTTCGGCGGCATTAGCTTTTTCAAGAATTGACGGATATGTAGCTTTACCAACAATTGCCTTAACATCTAAACTATCATTGATTTTTTGAATATCCTCACTTGATTGGTCAATAACTGTTATCGAATGACCTTGGTCACTCAATAATTTAGCAATAGTAAAACCCACTCTACCAGCGCCACAGATGATTATATTCATTTTAGTTAAATTCTTTAATTCCTAAGCCTTTCAGCTTTCTATGAAGAGCACTTCTTTCCATACCAACAAAGTTAGCTGTTTTAGATATATTCCCATTAAATTTTTTTAGCTGAATAGTTAAATACTCTTTTTCAAAATTTTCTCTAGCTTCTTTTAATGGTACAGATAAGCTGTTTTCACCAATTTTATCATCATAATTGTCGCTTTTTAAGGACTCTTTTACAATATTGGAAATTTTATCTTTTGTTTCAGGTTGTAAAATTGCAATTCTTTCAATCAAATTTCTTAGCTCCCTTACATTTCCTTTCCAATTATGATTCAAAATATATGAGTCATTTTCATCAATATCTAATTCTTTAATATTATAGTTTGTAGAAATCATCTTTGAAAAATATTTTATTAGCAATGGTATATCTGATATTCGCTCATTTAAAGATTTAATATTGATCTCAAAAACGTTTAGTCTGTGATAGAGGTCTTCTCTAAAATTTCCTATTTTAATTTCATCTTTTAAATCCTTACTTGATGAACAAATCAATCTAACGTCAACATTGATATCATTATTACCATTTAGTCTTTTAAATTTTTGATCAATGAGAACTCTTAATATTTTTGATTGAATGACAAGAGGGATTTCAGAAACCTGGTCAATCAACAAAGTTCCTTTATTAGCTTTCTCTAAAGCACCATATGAAATGGAACCATCGATCTTTTCCTCTCCAAACAATTCTTGTTCATATTTTTCTGAATCAAGAAGTGCTCCATTTAAAATAATAAATGGATTTTTTTCTCTCTTTGAATTTTTATGAATTTTTCTTGCAATAAGTTCTTTTCCTGAACCCGATGGTCCATTAATAAGTATCCTACTCTCTGTAAGTGATATCTTTTTAATTTGCTCTCTAATTGTAGATATATTTTTACTTTCACCTATTAAATCATATGAAGAGAATAACTTATTTTCATAATCTTTATTTTGATTTTTTAATTGGAGATTTTCAACAGCTCTGCTTATAAAATTTAATAATCTAGCTTGGTCAAAAGGCTTTTCCACAAATTCGAACGCACCATGCTTTAAGGAATTGACAGCCATTTCAATGTTAGCATGACCTGTAATAATAATTACTGGCACATCTTTATTTTTTGATTTGATATGAGATAATAACTCTATTCCATCGTTATCACCTTTATCCAATTTGACATCTAAAATAGCTACGTCAGGCATTTTTTTGTCTATTTCTTTTAAAGCCTGGTTGTAATTTGCAGCTACTCTAGTTTTGTAACCAGCGTCTATAATCAATTCATTGAGGATATTTCTTATATCCACGTTATCATCAACTATTAATATCTCTGTTGTCATTTAAATAAAATCTTATTTGTATTTTTGCACCATTGATTATTGGAATAAATTCAAGTTCACCTTTGTGATCATTTATAATTTTATTAACTATAGATAAGCCTAGTCCAGTTCCATTTTTTTTTGTTGTATAATATGGGTTTAAAATTTCCTCTATATTATTTTTATCAAAACCAATACCATTGTCCTCTATTGATATTAAAATATGGTCATTATTTGATGAAATATCAATTGAAATTTTCTTCTTAAAATCAGGGTTTTTTTCAACTTTTTGCTCAATACTCTCAATAGAATTTTTTATCAAATTAATGAAAACTCTTGAAATCTGCTCTTTGTCACATTCGAGTAAAATCTCCTCATTTCTATTCTTAAAATCTATTTCAATGGATTTATTAATCTCTGATAATAATTTGATATTTTCATTTAATAACTTTACTAAATTATTTTTTTTTAAAATTGGTTTTGGCATTCTTGCAAAATCAGAAAATTCATTTACTAAATTTTCTATTTGTTTAATTTGAGCATTTATAATTTTCAAATTTTCTTTAAATGATTCTTGGTCTTCATTGGTTATTTGTTTAGAGTATTTATTTCTAATTCGATCTATTGTTAATTGTATCGGTGTAAGAGGATTTTTAATTTCATGAGCTAGTTTTCTTGATAAATTACCCCATGCTTTATATCTCTCATTTATTATTAATTTTTCTTGCTGATTTTTAAGTCTACTAATCATAAAATTAAAGTTTTTATTTAAAACTTCCATATCTTTATCAGTTTTAATTTCTGGTACTTTTGTATTAAGATTTCCATGACCTATTTCTGTTGATGCGAAAATAAGATTATTTATGGATCTAAAAAATCTTGATGAAAACCTAATTGCAATTGTAATGGATATAAACAATAATAATGAAACAATTATTATATAAATTATAAAAAAAGAAATTTTTATACCTGTACTTCTCTCTTCAACAGTATAATAGAAATTTATGGCCTCTTGAGACTCGGATAAATAATTAGAGATATTTTTATCTAAAAATTTTACAACATATAAAAAACGATTTTCAGATGATTGTAATCGCATTATGGCAGCTGAAATGTTAGCTTTGGTATTGATTATTTTTAATGGCCTATCATCCTCAAGCACTAAATTTAATGCTTTATCTACTGGTGGTATATATTTTTCCTTTTTTTCAGTTGAATATAAAAGCTTTTTATTTTTATCGATTATATGGATCTCATCAACATTTCTGATTATTTTTTGTGTTTTCAAAAACCTAAGATATTCGTTTGCATTTTCATTCAAAAAATTAGCACTTTTATTTGTATCAAATGCAATCAAAATGATATCTGACTGAATTTTATTTCTTACTTCTTCAACATAATTTTTTGCGAGTTCATAAGAATTATTAACAACTGTAGTGACTTTTTTATCGAAATACTTTTCTAAAGCAAAAGAAAAAAGAAATAAAGAAAAGATTGAAATTAAAATTGATGGTATAAGAGTAAATAACGAAAAATAAGTTATATATTTTTTATTAGAATTTAAACCATCCTTATCAATGTCGTTCTTAATAGAATTTTTAACTTCAGTAAAAATAAATATAAATAATAAAACAAGTAAAAAAATATTTAAAATTAATAAATATTGTAAATTCTTTTGATTTAATTCAACAAAACTTCTATCAATGAATGTTAAAAAAGTTAAAAAACCTATGAATAGTGTGATAGTAGATAGAATAATAATGAATATATTTTTTTTCAAAAATTCTAACATAATTTAGAATTATAACATTAAAACAAATGAACAACTATTTTGTAATATTAGCTGCTGGAAAAAGTAAGAGATTCAGTAAAAAAATACCTAAACAATTCTTTAAATACAAAAATAAAGAAATAATTGATCATTCAATTGAAAAATCCTTAAATTCAAATTTATTTAAGAAAATTTTGATTGTTACAAATAGTATCAAACAATTAAAAAAGAAAAAGTACCATAAATCTATAAGTATTATTAAAGGAGGAAAGGAAAGATCAGATTCATCATTAAAAGCTTTAAAATATTTAAAAAGATTTAAGCCAAAAAATGTATTTATACATGATGCTGCTAGGCCTAATTTTTCAATTAAATTACTAAAAAATATAGCCAAAAATTTAAAAAACAATGAGGCCGTAGTTCCAATTATTAATTCAAAAGACACTATAAAATACAAAATACAAAATCAAATATTTAATCTTAATAGGAATAATTTATTGTTAACACAAACTCCTCAAGCGTTTAGATTTAAGAAACTATACGAAGTTGCAAAAGATCAAAAAGATAAAGTTACTGATGAAGCAACTTTATTTATAAATAAAGATTTTAAAATAAAATTTATACCTGGTGAAAAAGGAAATAATAAAATTACATTTATCGATGACATAAAAACTCCAAAGACTTTTTATGGTATAGGTTTTGATATCCACAAATTAGTAAAAAATAAAAAGCTTTATCTTGGCGGAATAAAAATTCCTTTTCATTCAGGACTTGAAGGTCATTCTGATGGAGATGTAATCTTACATGCAATTATTGACTCTATTTTAGGGGCTATGAGAAAAAAAGATATTGGAACCTATTTTCCAAATACAAAGAAATTTAAAAATATCAGATCGCCAAAAATGTTAAAGCCAATTATAATTGACCTTAATAAATCTAATTTAGTTATAAATAATTTAGATATAAACTTAATTTGTCAGAAACCAAGAGTTTCAAAATATAGAAAAAAGATAATTAACTCAGTCTCAAAACTAACAGGTCTTAATGAAAATCAAATTAACTTAAAGGGTAAAACAGTAGAAAAATTAGGTTTAATAGGAAAAGAGAAAGCAATCGCTTGTGAAACAATAATTTCAATATCAAACTATGAATAATTTTCCTATTCAATTAATTACAATGTTTGGTATTGGTAGAATAAGTAAGATACCTGGCACTATTGCATCTTTTGCAACCTGTCTGTTTTATTTCTTATGTATAAATTTTGATGTTAATATAAAATTTTTATTGTTAGCCTTTTCGATTATTTTGGTTATTTCAATAATTTTTATTAATAAGTATTCCTCTAATTTTAGAGAAATTGATGCAAAAGAAATAGTAATTGACGAATATCTTGGTCAATCTCTTCCAATTTTACTTTTATATCATCCTCTTCAAAAAGGTGATTCTGTTGGAGGTGCATTAGTTTATTTAACAACATGTTTTATCCTATTTAGATTTTTTGATATTTTTAAACCATTTCCAATCAATCTAGTTGATAAAAAAATGAAGAATGGATTTGGTGTAGTCTTTGATGATTTATTAGCTGGAGTCTATGTTATAATTACAATTGCTTTATTTGGTCATTTTTTTGGTCCGCCTTTTGAGTAAATCTATGAAGAAATTATTTTTAATATTAAAAAGAAAAAAATTAAAATTAGCAGTTGCTGAGTCTTGCACTGGTGGGTTGTTAGCAAGCTCAATCACATCACTAAGTGGTGCTTCAAAAGTTTTCAATTTAGGACTAATCACCTACTCTAACCAAGCTAAAATTAGAATTCTTAAAGTAAATAAAGATATTATCAAAAAATATGGTGCAGTTAGTCATCAATGTTGTTTGGCAATGGTAAATAACTTATCTAAAATATCAAAAGCACATGTAAACGTTTCCATCACTGGAATCGCTGGCCCAAAAGGTGGCACCAAACAAAAACCTGTGGGTCTAGTTTATATTGGAATAAAAAAAGGTAAAAAAGTACAGATTAATAGGTGTTTATTTAAAAGTAAAAAAAGATCTTCAATTCAAAAAGCAACAGTTAAAAAAACCTTGGATTTAATTCTTAGAATTTCCAAATAATTCTTCAGCTCTTTTCTGAAATGCATCGGCTATTTTTTCTAAACCAAATTGAAAAGATACTACCATCAAAGAATTTAAAAATTTATTTTTTATTTCAAAATCAATATCAAAGGTGACCTCAGTAATACCATTATTTTTATCAGTAAATGTCCAATTATTTGTCAGATGATTTAATGGTCCATCTATGTTTTTAACATAAATTGAATCATTTTTTTTATCAAAGGCGACATCACTTTTGTATGTATCTTTAAACGGTCCTTTGCCAATTGTAAGGTCAGCAATTATTTTTTGTAAGTCACCTTCATTTTTATCTTCATAAATTTTAGCATCATAACAAAAAGGTACAAACTGAGGGTATTTTTCAATATCAAGCACAAGATTTATCAGATCTTTTTTCTTACATTTAATTAACCTCTTTACAGAAGCTTTTGGCATTAATTTAAATTTAATCTATTTTTTTGAAGTTTAGCAAAATCTTCATCAGCATGGTAAGAAGATCTGGTTAAAGGAGATGATGAAACTAAAAGAAAACCTTTTGATTTTGCTATTTGTTCTAATTCTTTAAATTCATCTGGATGATAATATCTTTCAAGAGGATGATGTTTAACAGATGGCTGAAGATATTGACCGATTGTAATAAAATCTACATTTGCAGATCTTAAATCATCCATAACTTGTAATATTTCATCATGCACCTCTCCAAGACCAACCATTATTCCTGATTTAGTAAATACTTTAGTATTATTTTTTTTTGCATTTTTAAGAAGTTCTAGAGATGCAAAATACCTAGCCCCTGGTCTAACTTTAAGATAAAGTCTAGGTACAGTCTCTATATTATGATTAAATACATCTAAATCTGCCTCAAGTAATTTTTTATAAGAATCTCCTTTCCTTAAAAAATCTGGTGTTAAAACTTCAATAGTAGTATCTGGATTTTTTCTTCTAATAGTTTCAACTACTTTTTTAAAATGATTTGATCCACCATCCGGTAAATCATCTCTATCAACTGAAGTGATGACTACATGTCTTAAGTTCAATTTTTTAACTGCATTTGCTATCTTAATATCCTCAAATGGATCTAATTTTTCTGGTTTTCCAGTTTTTACGTCACAAAATGCACAAGCTCTAGTACATGTGTCACCCATTATCATAAATGTGGCGTGTCGTTTGCTCCAACATTCAGTTATATTTGGACAATTAGCTTCTTGGCATACAGTTACAAGATTACTTCTATTAACAACTGTTTTTGTTGTAAAAAATTCTTTACTATTAATTAATTTCGATCTTATCCATTCTGGTTTTTTTTTTATTGGGTTGATTGGATTTTTAACTTTTTCTGGATGTCTTGGTTTAATTTTTTGAGTCATTTTTTTTTATAATATAAATTTTTTCATTTTTTTTTCCAAATATAAACCTTTCTCTAATCAAAGATTCTATATAATCAAGATCTAGATTGTCACTTAACAATGAATTCTTAAATTCCAAGTCACTTATTTGGTTAATTATAAAAGATTCTTGTTGTTTTAAGTTTTTTAAAATCTCTTTTTTTTCAAAATATGAAATTAATCCTCTTTGACCAGATAAGAGATTAAAAAAGAAATAAAGAATCAGAAAAGTAGAAACTAATAAAAGGTAATTTTTTTTTAATCTTTGAAGCATTAATGAATCTTATTCATTCTAGCTTTTTTTCCAAGTTCTTCTTCTATACGAATTAATTGATTATATTTAGCCACTCTTTCAGATCTAGCTAAAGATCCTGTTTTTAATTGGTTGGAGTTAGTGCCCACTGCCAAATCAGCAATAAATGTATCTTCGCTATCTCCTGATCGATGTGAAATGATAGTACTAAACCCAATAGTTTGAGCAAATCTTATGACATCAAGTGTTTCGGTGACTGTACCAATTTGATTTAGTTTTATCAAAATTGAATTTGATGAAACATTTAAAAATCCCTTTTTTAACCTTTCCAAATTTGTAACATAGAGATCATCTCCAACTATCTGCACTTTTTTAGTAGATCTCATTAATTTACTCCACGACGTCCAATCATTCTCAGAAAATGGATCTTCAATCGATTTAATTTTATATTTATCAATCATTTTTTTGTATTCTGAAATTGTTTTATCAACAGAAACAAATTTTTTTGAGTGAATAGAATATTTACCTTTTTTGAATAATTCATTAGCTGCAACATCCAAACAAATTGAAACATCTTTACCGTTTCTAAATCCTGATTTTTTAATTGATAAAACAATCAATTCTAAGGCCTGATCGTTGCTATTAATCATCGGTGCAAATCCACCTTCATCTCCAACCGATGTAGATAAACCTCTTGCTTTAATTAATTTACTTAGATTTTTTATTACTAAATAGCAAATTCTCATCGCCTCAGAAAAAGATTTTGCTTTATCTGGTCTAATCATAAATTCTTGAATTCTCAGACCATTGTTGGCATGAGCTCCACCATTAATAATATTCATTAATGGATAAGGTAATTGAAAATTTTTAGTTACATTAAATGACTTATAAAGTGGAATTTTTTTCACTTTTGCTGACAATTTTTTTGCAGCCATCGATACCGCTAACATTGCGTTAGCTCCAAGTTTTGTCTTTTGCTTAGTCCCATCTAAATTAATAAGTATTTCATCTATTCTTTCTTGATCATGCACGTTTTTATTTCTTAAGGCTCTAGATATTTTAGAATTAATTAAATTTATTGCTGAAAATACACTTTTGCCTAAATATCTTTTATTGTTCGTATCTCTTTTTTCATAAGCCTCAAAAGTACCTGTGGATGCCCCAGAGGGACATATTGCTTTGGCGCTTTTGTTTTTAACATAAACCTCTGCTTCAATAGTTGGATTTCCTCTACTATCAAAAACTTGTCTTGCTTTAACTTTTAGAATTTTACTCACTTAATTTTTAATAAGATTATCTATATCGCTTAATTGTTTTAGAAGATCTTCTAATTTATCTAATGGCACCATGTTAGG
This sequence comes from uncultured Pelagibacteraceae bacterium, assembly GCA_902628565.1. Classification (GTDB taxonomy): domain Bacteria; phylum Pseudomonadota; class Alphaproteobacteria; order Pelagibacterales; family Pelagibacteraceae; genus Pelagibacter. The sequence continues at coordinate 55,012 of CACONR010000001.1, read as the reverse complement.
TCCATCAGATGGAGCATTATCAGGGTCTTGATGAGTTTCAATAAAAACTCCTGCAACTCCAACTGCAACAGCTGCTCTAGCTAAATACTCAACAAACTCTCTTTGACCACCACTCTTTTCTCCAAGACCACCTGGTTGTTGAACTGAATGAGTTGCATCAAAAATTACTGGGTAACCATTCATAGCCATTATTGGCAACGACCTCATATCAGAAACTAAAGTGTTGTATCCAAAACTTGCACCTCTTTCAGTTACTAATATTTTATCATTTCCAGAATCTGAAATTTTCTTTGTTACATTAACCATATCCCATGGTGCAAGGAATTGACCCTTTTTTACATTTATAATTTTATTTGTTTTAGCTGCGGCAATTAACAAATCTGTTTGTCTACATAAAAAAGCTGGGATTTGTAAAACATCAACATGTTTAGAAACAATTGAACATTGCTCAGCATTATGAATGTCCGTTAGGATTGGGATATTTAATTCTTTTTTAATCTTATCAAAAACAGGTAATGAAGCATCTAATCCAGCTCCTCTTTTGCCTTTTAAACTTGTTCTATTCGCTTTATCAAATGAAGTTTTGTATATAAATCCAAGACCAAATTTTGATGTAATTTCTTTAATTTTTCCTGCCATATCTATTGCATGTTGCTCACTTTCAAGTTGGCAAGGTCCAGAAATTATACAGATCTTATCATTATTCGAAATGTCTATTTTTCCACAATTTACTTTAATACTACTCATTTATGATTTTTTGATGCCTTGATAAAAGATGAGAATAAAGGATGTGGAGCAAAAGGTCTAGATTTAAATTCTGGATGAAACTGTACTCCAATAAACCAGGGATGATTTTTTAATTCAATTATCTCAGGTAAAAAACCATCAGGTGATAAACCAGAAAAACTCATTCCTTTTTTTTCAAATTTGTCTTTAAGATTGATGTTAACTTCATATCTATGTCGATGTCTTTCTTTGATAATTTTTTTTCCGTAAATTTTTTTAATTTTGGAATTATTTTGTAATTTCGCATCGTAAGAACCTAATCTCATCGTTCCACCTAAATTTTTATCAGTTCCTTTGATAGTTTTTCCATCTTTAATCCACTCATTAATTAATCCAATTACAGGTATGCCATTTCTATCAAATTCACTTGAAGTTGCTTTTTTTAAATTTAATTGATTTCTCGCAAATTCTATAATTGCCATTTGCATCCCATAACATATTCCAAGAAAAGGAACTTTATTTTTTCTAGCATATTTTATAGCCTCTATTTTTCCAGTTGTTCCTCGTTTACCAAAACCACCAGGGATTAATATACCTGAAATGTGTTTAAGTTTTGATTTAATTTCAGAAACTTTTAATTTTTCAGAGTCAATTCTAACTAAATTTACCTTAATATTATTTTGAATACCTCCATGAGTAAGAGCCTCATCTAAAGATTTATAAGCATCTTTCAACTCAACGTATTTGCCAATTATGGCAATATTCACATGTTCTTTATTTTGTAAAATAATCTTAGTTATTTTTTTCCAGGGTTTAAGGTTTGCTGGTTTTTTTGATTTAAGCTTAAAATAATTTAATACTTGAATATCAAGTTTTTCCCTAAAAAAACTTATCGGTGCTTCATAAATTGTTCTTACATCAACAGTTTCTATTACATTTTTAATATCTACGTTGCAGAAAAGTGATATTTTTTTACGATGATCTAAAGGTATAGGTCTTTCTGATCTACAAATTATTATATCAGGTTGAACACCTATACTCCTTAATTCTTTGACAGAATGTTGAGTGGGTTTAGTTTTAATTTCATCTGAGGACTTTAAATAAGGTACTAAGGTAAGATGGATAAATAATGCATTTTTTTTTCCTATATCATTGGCAAATTGTCTTATAGCCTCAATAAATGGTAGGCTCTCAATATCACCAACGATTCCACCAATCTCACAAATAACAAAATCTTCTTTCGATGAGTCATTCTTTATAAACTCTTTAATTCTATTAGTTATGTGTGGAATAACTTGAACTGTTTTTCCGAGATATTTTCCTTCACGTTCTTTTTTTAATACATCACTATAAATTTTACCTGTTGTAATATTATCAGACCTCTTTGCAGATACTCCGGTAAATCTCTCATAGTGTCCAAGATCTAAATCTGTTTCGGCACCATCATCAGTAACAAAGACCTCACCATGTTGAAATGGGCTCATTGTGCCAGGATCAACATTTAAGTATGGATCTAATTTCCTTAATCTAACTTTATACCCTCTCGATTGAAGTAAATAAGCAAGAGATGCTGAAGAGAGACCTTTTCCTAATGATGAAACCACGCCGCCCGTGACAAAAATAAATCGCGCCATGGAAGTATCTTATAGCGAATAAAAATGAAAATTAAAAGTATTAATTATTATTTTCTGGAATAGCGGGAGTATCTTCTGTTTTTTCCTCAATGGTATCCAAAACAGATGATGTGGGTGTTAATTCTCCTCTAGACACAATTGTAAGAGCTAAACTACAAATTATAAATAAAGTCGCAACAACTGCTGTTGCTTTTGTCATAAAATTACCTGCTGATCTTGAAAACATGAAACTTTCTTGAGAAACTCCAATTCCCAAGGCACCACCTTCAGATTTCTGCATCAAAACTAATAAAACTAATATTAGTCCAAATATGATGTTTAGAATTAACAATATATTTTCCATGTGGGTTAATTATATGTTTTTTTAATTATATCAATAAATTTTTTGTGGTCTTGAGATGCCCCACCTATTAAGTAGCCATCGATATTATTTATAGATTTTAATTGATTTATATTTTTTGGATTTACTGAGCCACCATAAAGAACTTTAAAATTCTTTTTTTCTTTTTTAATAAAACTGATTGTTTTAAATAAGTCATCAGATTTTGGTATAATTCCTGTACCAATTGACCAAACTGGCTCGTAAGCAATAATAATTCTTTTATTTTGTTTAATATTCTTTAAACCTGTCTTAATTTGTTTGTTCAAAACATTTTTGGTAATTTTTTTTCTTTTTTCTTTAAGTGTCTCACCGATACAAAAAATTACCTTCAATCCAGACTTTAATGCACTTTTTATTTTTAGATTTATTAATTTATCAGTTTCACCAGCTTGTCTATTTTCAGAGTGGCCAATAATGATATATTTAGCACCAACGTTTTTTAACATTGTAGAATTGACTGAACCTGTAAAAGCACCATAAACATCCTGCTCATGACAATTTTGGGCACCAACATCAATATTTGATCCTCTCAATTTTTTTGACATTGCTCCTATCAAGGTATTTGGTGGGCAGTAAATTATTCTCAAAGATTTTCTTTTTTTAAAGTTCTTAAAAAATTTGACGACTTTATTCAGTGAATTTAAAGAATTTAAAACACCAAACATTTTCCAATTTGCGATAAAGTACATATATTTATTTGTCATGAGACGTTTTTTAATTTATAGGTTTGCTTTTTATAGATCAATAAATTTATAGTAATGATTAGTAGTCTAAGAAATTTTGCAAAAACAAAACTTGCTGGTGTTTTTGTTGGTATAATTATCTTACCATTTGTTTTTTGGGGAATGGGGGGTATGTTTAGCAGTGGAAATACAAACAATGTAGTGAAGATAAATGAAAAAAATATTTCTACTGAAGAATTTATTGATTACTTAAATAATTCTGGAATTCCTGAAAAAACAATTAGAGAGAACTTAGACCAAAATATAATCGAGGAACTTCTCTCTGGCTTAGTTTCTACAACATTACTTGATTTAGAAATTAAAGATTTTGAGTTAAGTATCTCTAAACTTATCCTATTAAAGAAAATAAAAGAAAATAAAAATTTTCGAGATGAAAATGGTGTTTTTCAAAGAATAAAATATGAAAAATTTTTACTAGAAAATAATTTGTCTGCACCAGGTTTTGAGCAAAGATTAAAAATGAGAGAACTACAAAAAAATCTCTTTGATTATATCGGTGCGGGTACAATATCTCCACAATTTTTGATAAATAAACTTTATGAAGAAGAAAGTCAGAAACTTGAGATAGAATTTATTGATTTAAATGATTTCTATGTGAAAAAAGAAAACATTACTGAAAAAGAATTAAATAAATTTATTATTGAAAATAAAGATCAATTAAAAGTAGAATATCTTGATTTCAGTTACTCAATAATAAATCCTAAAAATCTGATTGGAATTGATGATTTTAATCAAACATTCTTTGACAAAATTGATCAAATAGAAATTGATATTTCAAATGAATTCAATTTTGAAACAATAATATCTAATTTTGATTTAACATCAATTGACATCAAAGACTTTAAACTTTCACCAGATAGTAACGAAATTGAAAAAAAAATTTTTGAGCTAAGAAATAATAAGTTTGATATTTTTGAAATTGGCAATGATTATATTCTTTATCATGTCAAAAGTATTTCAAAAAGAGAACCAGACTTAAATGATAACCAAATTAAACAGGAAATACTTGAATTAGTTTTTCAAAAAAATAAATTTGATTATAACCAAAAATTGTTAAATGAAATAACTAATAAAAAATTTAATAACAATAATTTTTTAGAGTTTGGAAAAGAAAAAATCCAAATGATTAAATTGAATTCTGTGCGAGATAATAAAAAATTTGATATTAATGCTGTTGAAGTCTTATATAGCTTACCTGAGAAATCATTTACTTTAATAAATGACGAAAATAACAATATTTACTTAGCAAAAGTCAAAAAATTTGAAAAACAAATCATCGATATAGATAAAGATGAATTTAAACAATATATTGCAAAACAAAATTCTAACAACAAAAATTCATTATTAAAATCTTATGATAGGTTTTTAAATGACAAATATGATGTTTCTTTAAATCAACAGACTATTGAACGAGTTAAAAACTATTTTAAATGAAAATTAATCGAAGCTTCAAAGAATTCAAGTTTCGACACAGAAACAATGAAAATCAAATAATCTATACATCAAAAAAAGTAAAAACTGACAAAGAAATTATTAATTTAATAGATAACTTTTTAATTGAAAAAAATAGCTTTATTTTTGAGTCAGTAGAAAAAGGTAAGATTAGAGGCAGATACACTATATTTGGTAAAAATCCTGACAAAATTTGGGAATTTAATAACAGTAATTCTTATTTAATAAAAAAAAATAAAAAAATTAAGTTAAAGGATAAACCTAAATATTTGATTGAAAAAATAATTGAAGATTTTAAGTTTAAAACACCTAATAAATTACCGAAAATTTGTTCTTTAATTTCTGGATATTTTTCATACGATGCAATTAGATATATCGAAAAAATTCCAAACAATTGTAAAGATGACCTAAAATTACCTGATGTTAGATTATTACGTCCAAGAACACTTATTATTCATGACAATTTAAAAAAAGAAATATTCTTTATCAATAATATTTTTAAAGATGAAAAAATTACGAATTATAAAGATAAATATAAAGATATCCAATCTGATCTTTTCAAGCTTTCTTTGCAATCATCTATTCAAAAAATAGATAATGAGATAAATCGAAAGTCACAAAAAATTATAATTAATTCAAATACTTCGAAAAATAAATTTTTATCTATAGTTAATAAGGCAAAAAAATACATTAAATTAGGAGATATATTTCAAGTCGTTTTAAGTCAGCGTTTTGAGACTAAATTGACAAAAAAACCCATCGATATTTATAAAAAATTGAGAATAACTAATCCATCTCCATTTATGTTTTTTTTTAATTTTACTGATTTTCAAATAATAGGTGCCAGTCCCGAAATATTAGTAAGGTTAAGAGATGGTGAAATAACTGTTAGACCCATTGCAGGAACAAGACCTCGAGGAAAAACAGTTAAAGAGGATCGTTTTTATGAGAAAGATTTACTTAGAGATAAAAAAGAGCTTTCTGAACATCTAATGTTATTAGATCTTGGAAGAAATGATGCTGGAAAGGTATCTAAAACTAATTCCATCAAAGTAACTGAAAGTTTTATAATTGAAAGGTATTCCCATGTAATGCATATAGTTTCAAACGTAATAGGTAAACATGATAAAAAATTTTCTAAATTTAAGTCTCTTTTAGCGGGTTTTCCAGCTGGAACTGTGTCTGGAGCTCCCAAAATAAGAGCCATGGAAATTATTGATGAACTGGAGTCCACAAGAAGAAAAGTTTATGCCGGTGGCATTGGATATTTCGCTGCTAATGGAGAATTTGATACATGTATTGCTTTAAGAACAGCTGTTTCAAAAAATAACAGATTTTATGTCCAAGCTGGAGCTGGGATTGTTGCAGATAGCAATCCATTAAAAGAATATGAAGAAACTGTAAATAAAGCAAAAGCTCTAATTAATGCTTTAAAATGAAAAAAATAATTTTAATTGATAATTACGATAGTTTTACTTTTAATCTCTACCATTATTTGTCTTCATTAAAAGTGAATGTTGAAGTAATTAGAAATGATCAAATTACATCTCATGAAATTTTAAAAAAAAGGTATCATAAGATCGTAATTTCACCTGGACCTGGTAACCCAAATCAATCAGGTAATTGTCTTAAAATCGTTAAATCTTTATATAAAAAAATACCAATACTCGGAGTTTGTTTAGGCCATCAAATTATAGGTCAAGTGTTTGGCTCAAAAATTGTTCAAGCTAGAAAGCTAATGCATGGAAAAACTAGTAAGATTTTTTCAAAAAAAGTGGGTATTTTAAAAAATCTCCCTAAAATGTTTGAAGCTACTCGATACCACAGCTTAATTATTGATAAAAAAACGTTATCTAAGGATCTTGAAATTACTGCTCAGACTCAAGATGGATTAATAATGGGAGTACAACATAAGAAATATCATATACATGGAGTGCAATTTCACCCTGAAAGTATTAAAACTAAATTAGGAATTAAAATTTTAAAAAATTTTATAAGAATTTAGGATTAATGAAACAATTCATTGAAAAAATTAAAAAAAAAGAAAATTTAACTTTTGATGAAAGTAAATCTGCTTTTGAATTATTGATGGAGGGTAAAGCAGAAGACCAAGAAATATTTGATTTTTTGACACTTTTATCAGCAAAAGGTGAATCTTCTGATGAGGTAGCTGGTGGAGTTTTTGTTCTCAGAAACAAGTCTAAAAGGGTAAATGTAGAAAACTGTGTTGATACTTGTGGAACCGGTGGAGATGGTATGAATACACTAAACATATCAACAGCCTCAGCACTATTACTTTCAAGTATGGGTGTTAAAGTAGCTAAACATGGAAATAAAGCTGTATCCTCAAAATGTGGATCTGGTGATGTTTTAGAGGCTTTAAATATAAAAATAAATTTAGAGCCAAAAGATATTGAAAATCAGATTAATAATAATAATTTTGGATTCATGTTTGCACCCAACTATCACAGCGCAATGAGATTTGTTGGACCCACAAGAAAAAAAATTGGAAAAAGAACTATATTCAATATGATCGGACCTTTAAGTAGCCCTGCTCTAGTAAAAAGACAAGTTATTGGTGTTTTTGATAAAAAACTATTAAAAATATTTGCAAATGCTTTAAGAAATTTAGATATTAAATTTGCTTGGATAGTTAATAGTGAAGATGGATTAGATGAAATTTCACCTTATGCTAAAACCAATGTAATTCAATTAAAAGATGGTGTTATCTCTGAGATTATTATTGATCCAACTAAGTTAAATATAAATGCAGAAAAGTTCGAAAATCTCATTGGTAATGATGCAGCTTTTAATGCAGATAGAATAATTAATATATTTAAAGGTGAGGATAATGATTTTTCTAAAGCAGTTTGTTTAAATGCTGCGGCAGGATTAGTTGTTAATGAAACTCATCAGAATTTCGATAAAGCTTATGATGATGCTAGAAAACATATTTTATCTGGTACAACTTTTAAACAACTAGAGAAAATTCAAAATGACTGAAAATGTTCTTGAAAAAATTATAAATATTAAAAGCGAAAAAATTTCAGAACTTAAAAAAAAAATAAGTCTTGAGTCACTCGAAGAATTAATAAAGAAAAATAGTACATACGTAGATTTTAAAGATACAATTAAAAAAAATGCTGAAAATAAAAAATTTTCAATAATTGCTGAAATAAAAAAAGCAAGTCCTTCTGCAGGTGTAATTATAAAAGACTACGATCCTATTAAAATAGCTAATAAATATAAATCGAATAAAGCAACCTGCTTATCTGTTTTGACTGAGGAGGATTTTTTTTTAGGAAATTTGCTACATATTAGTAAAATTAAACAAAATGTAAATTTACCTATTCTTTGTAAAGATTTTTTTATAGATAAATTTCAAATTCCTTTAGCTAAAAGTTATGGTGCCGATGCTATCTTAATCATTTTAGCTGGAGTTTCAGATAAATTGGCCGATGAGTTATATGAAAATGCTTTAAGATTAAATATGTCAGTTATTGTAGAGGTTCATACTGTTAATGAAGCTAAACAAGCACTTAGATTTAAAGATGCTTTATTAGGTATTAACAACAGAAATTTAAAAACACTAAAAACTGATATTAATACAACTTATGATATCCACGATGTTTTGGTTAATCACCCTAGCCCATTGATTTCTGAAAGTGGAATAAAGACTAAAGAAGAACTATTGGAACTATCAAATAAAACATCTATTAAAACCTTTTTAATTGGTGAATCACTTTTAAAAAATTTAAACGATAATTCAATTTTTTCCGTTTTATAGTCAAAAAAGTAAGTATTTTCATAACTTTTTTACTATTGTTAATTATGAAGAACTTTTATAGAACATTGTTTGTACGATATTTGTTCTTATGCTAACAAAAAAACAAAAAAACCTGCTTTTATTTATCAACAAGAAGTTGAGAAGCTCTGGTGTATCTCCTTCTTACGAAGAGATGAAGGAGTCTCTAAATCTTAAATCAAAATCTGGGATTCACAGATTAATTAGTGCTTTAGAGGAAAGAGGTTTCATTAAAAGGCTTGCTCATAAAGCTAGAGCTTTGGAAGTTATAAAATTACCAGAGACTGCTTCTGCAAATGATATTTACAATAATTTTTCCCCAAGTGTCATTAAAGGAGGTTTGGATGAAGAAAAACCTTTATCCGACGATGCAGAGGTGCCAGTTTTAGGTAAAATAGCAGCTGGAACACCTGTTGAAGCAATTCAAAATGAAGTTTCTAGAATTCCATTACCAAATAACTTAGAAAAAAATGGAGATTATTTTGGCCTTAAAGTTCAAGGAGATTCAATGATTGAAGCTGGAATTCATGAGGGTGACACAGTCATCATCAAAAGAACTGATACAGCCGATAATGGAAAAATAGTGGTAGCTTTAATTGATGAACACGAAGCTATGCTTAAAAGAATTAGAAAAAAAGGTAAAGTAGTAGCATTAGAAAGTGCTAATAAAAACTATGAAACCAAAATTTTTGGCCCTGACAGAGTAAAAGTTCAAGGTGTTTTGGTATCTTTATATAGAAACTTCTAATAAAATAGTCTAAACCATTTTTAATGAAAAAAGTAGCAACTAGATTTGCTCCGTCACCTACTGGACCTTTGCATATTGGTGGAGTGAGAACAGCCTTATTTAATTGGTTATATTCAAAAAACCAAAAGGGTAATTTTTATCTAAGAATAGAAGATACAGACAAAGAAAGATCAAAAGAGGAATACAAAAATCAAATTATTAAATCTTTGCAATGGATCGGTATCAATCATGATGGAACAGAATATATACAATCTCAAAAAATTGATGATCATATAAAAGTTGCAAATGAATTATTAAAAAAAGGTAATGCTTATAGATGTTATTGCTCTACTGAGGAAATTGAAGCACAAAAAAAAAGAGCTAAGCAAAAAAAAATTCCATACGTTTATGATAGAACATGGAGAGACAGAAATGAAAGTGAAGCGCCTAAAGATATTAAACCGGTAATTAGATTTAAAAGTAAAATTGATGGTACATCAATATTAAAAGATAAAGTTCAGGGAAACGTAGAAATTGAAAATAGTACCATCGAAGATTTTGTAATTTTAAGAAATGATGGTACACCAACTTATAATTTATCTGCTGCTGTTGATGACCATCAGATGAATATGACACACATTATTAGAGGTGATGATCATAAAATCAATACATTTAAACAAATTCAAATTTATGAAGCAATGGAATGGGCTTTACCAACATTTGCACATATACCATTAATTCATACAATTGAGGGGAAAAAATTATCAAAAAGAGATAAAGCATCAACTCTAGAGGACTATTCTAAAATAGGTATTATGCCAGATGCTTTGAGAAATTATCTTTTGAGATTAGGTTGGTCATATGAAGATAAAGAAATTTTTACTTTAGATGAGAGTGTAAGGTATTTTAATCTTGAAGGTATTGGAAAATCACCATCAAAATTAGATTTGAGTAGAATTCTATCTATAAATGAACATTATATAAAAAGCATTGATGAAAATGAGTTGTTTAATCAACTAATTAGTTATTGTGAGATTTTTAAAAATAAGATTATTGGGGAAAAAAAAGATAAAATTAAAAAATCTCTTACTTTTCTAAAGAATAAAGCTAAAACACTAGAGGATATATATAATAATAGCCAATATATAATTAACGATGAAGTTAATTTTAACAAAGAAGATCTCAAATTAATTGATGCTAATGCACAAAAAATTATCTCTGAATTTAAAGATAATATTAAAGAAATAAGTAAATTTACAAGAGAAAATTTAGAACCTATAGTTCAGGAACTAATAAAATCTAATAACACTAATTTTAAAGGTGTTGGTCAACCCTTAAGAGTAGCTTTAACAGGTTCAAAATTTGGTCCTGGTATTTATGATATAGTAATATCTCTAGGTAAAGAAGAAGTTGAAAAAAGATTATCCAACAAGACTATTTCTTAAGATTGTTGCTACTTCATTTGATGATGAAGAATTCGATCTAATTCCTTTTAAAGTTTGACTACATTGTTCTAATTGTTTTTTTCCAATCTCCGGATTTTTAAGCATATATAAAACAGAGTTATAAATTTCTTTTGCATTACACTCACTTTGCAACAATTCAGGAATGACTTCTTTATTATTAATTATATTGATGATATTTGCAAATTTAACATTTACCAATAATTTAAAGATCATAAAATTTATAAAATTTAATTTATAAATAATTATTGAGGGAACATTAGCATTACAGACTTGAAGAGATATCGTTCCTGACTTACATACAGCAAAAATTGAATTTGAGAGTATTTCGTTTTTCATATTTTCATCTGAAATTACGTCAACATTAATTAAATTTTTATCTTTTATATACTCAATAATTTTATTTTTGTTTTCTTGAGTAGCATGAAAAATAAAATTATAATTTGAGTTTCTTTTGTTCATCATATTTACGAAATCAATCAATATTGGTAATAAAACATTTGTTTCAGATTTTCGACTACCTGGAAAAATAGATATAATTTTTTTATTATTCGAAATAAAATTATTGATATCCACTTTATCATTTTTGTTATTCTCTATTAACGGATGACCTACAAAAGTATTATTTATATTTTCTTCATCAAAAAATTTTTTTTCAAAATCGAATAATAAAAGAATATGATCAATAAATTTTTTAATTTTTTTTACCCTTCCTTTTCTCCAAATCCAAACCTGTGGTGCTACATAGTGAATTGTCTTTATTTGAGGATTAATTTTTTTTACCTTTTCTGCAACTCTTAAAGTAAAATCTGGACTATCAACACTGAACAAAATATCTGGATTAAATTTTAAGATTTCTTTAACAGTTTGATTAATTCTTTTTTTAATCTTAAAAATATTTAACAAAACGCTCGTAAAGCCCAAATAAGTTATTTCTTTCAAATCAAAGATAGACTCTATGCCAATTTTTTTTAAATTTGAGCCCCCTACAGATAAAAATTCAATATCAGTAGAATCTTTTTGAAGTTTTGAAATTGCTGTAGAAGCTAATTTATCTCCAGAGGGCTCTCCTGTAAGCACAAATATTTTTTTCATTTTATCAAAATAAAAATTTTATTTTTATTTGCAAATTCAATACTTTTAGTTTTATCTAAAAAGACATTTTTTTTAGATTTAAGAACTATTCCTTTTAATTCATATTTTTTACAGTCTTTAATAGTTTGGATCCCTATTGTTGGTAAATCCATTCTCAAGTCTTGTTTTTTTTTGGGAAATTTGATTAAAATACCGCCTGAATTATTCTTTAATCTAGACATCATTTTTTTAGTACCTCTATTGTCTTCTTTAGCTATTATCTTATTATCTTTTACTATTAATGCCTGAATATGATCATAACTATTAGTTCTTGCTAAATATTTTATACCTCGATTGATTGATTTAATATCTCTTCGAGAAGGTTTTATCTTTGTATGTATACCTTTTTTTCCGGTTAACTCGGGATTAAAATTAATTGAACTTATAACTTCAATTTTTTCATTTTTAAGAATCTTAATTATGGCTTTTATTATAGCTGCATCACCTATTTTGGCAGCTTTTATTATGCTTGGCATATAATAAATACCTTTTAAATCTAATCTTAATGTAGAAAATTTTGGTTTAGCGATTTTGCCAGCAAAAAGAACTTTATTTGACTTTTGCTTTTTAATTAAGTCTATAATCTTGCCAAATTTTCCTATACTTATTCGATAAGAGTTTTTTTCTTTTGCAAATACATTATTTTTAGAAAAATCAATTATGAAGTACTTCTTTTTTAGTTTTTTCAACTTTTTGAGAACTATTTTTGAAAAATCTGTATCACCTAAAAATAAACCTATCATTTTATTTTGAAAAAGGTGTACATATTGGTCTTTTTTTATCTTTTTCTAAAAATTCAACAACGTCTTTTACAAAAACATTCTTTTTGATCTCAGAATTTAAATTTTTTAAATTTTCAGTTAAATTTTCATTTTTAAAGATTTCTTTATATGCTTCACTTAAAACTAAGATTTCTTTATTAGGTATATTTTTTCTTCTTAAACCAATTAAATTTAAACCATGAAGAACACTTCGATTCCCATGTACCATAGCATAAGGGATGATATCTCTTACAACACCACACATTCCACCTATCATTGCAAACTTACCTACTCTAGTAAATTGTTGTACAGCTGAATTGCCTCCGATTATTACATTTTGCTCAATGTGTGCATGTCCTCCAAGAGGCACATTATTTGCAAGTATTACATTATCCTCTACTAAACAATCGTGAGCTATATGTGATGAGACCATAAATAAACATCCATTACCAATTTTAGTTATACCGCCTCCACCTTCCGTACCTGGATTTATTGTTACATATTCTCTAATTTTATTGTTATCTCCAATTTCTAATTTAGTATTCTCACCATTAAATTTAAGATCTTGTGGATCATTTCCAATAGAAGCGAACGGATATATCTTATTTTTCTTCCCGATCTTTGTGTTTCCCACAATACTAACATGAGATTGGATAATAGTGTTTTCTCCTACCTCAACATTTGGTCCAATCACTGAAAAGGGACCCACCTCTACATTAGATGATATTTTAGATTTTGGATCAACAATAGCAGTTTTATGTATCATCTATTATCTTTCAAAAATTCTCTTATACTTTTAGCCGGATAACCCATAACTTTTGCATTATCAGGTATATCTTTTATAACACCACTACCTCCACCAATTTCAACATTATTTCCTACCCTTAGATGTCCAGATATTCCAGCTTGACCACCAATTTTTACATTATTCCCTATAGTCGAACTACCTGCAATTCCAACTTGTCCAGCTATAATTGTATTTTCACCAATTTTAACATTATGAGCTATGTGAATTTGATTATCCAAATAGGTATTCTTTCCAATTTCTGTATTAGATAGAGACCCCCGATCAATTGTAGCTCCGCAACCAATTTCACAATTTTCATTAATTATTACAATTCCTATGTGTGGATATTTTAAATTTTTATTTTTAGAAGGAAAAAAACCAAATCCTTTTTTTCCAATTATACAATTGTCCAAAATAGTTACGTGATTTTTTATTATAGAGTTTCTTAAAATTGTATTTGATCCAATTTTACAATTATCACCAATTTGAACATTACGTTCAATAATCGTATTATGTCCAATTAAACAATTTTTTCCAATTTTTACATTTTCTCCAATTAATACATTCTTTCCTGCAATCACTTTATCTTTAAAATTTGTATCATTTATATTACTAACTGAATTATCATATTCATCTTCAATTGAATTTGGATAAAACTTTTGGGTTACCAGTGAAGTTGAAATTAACACGTTATTAACAACAATAGCAGTACAACTATTTGGAAGATGATCTTTTAAATTTTGGGTTGTAATACAATAAGAAGCTTTAGTTTTCTTTGCTATTTCATTATATTTTTTTGAGTGAAAAAAAGTAATACAATCTTTTTCAGCACTGAATAAATCTTTTATATCCTTTACTATTTGGTTTTCCTCAATTTTAAGGTTGATTTTTAGAATTTTCAAAATTTCTAAAATATTGAAAGGTCCACTATTAATAAAAAAAGGATTGGGCATAGCTGCTTTTACCAAAGCATAATTTATTGTGTTATCAATATTTATTGCTAATTATTTCTTATCAACAATAGTAGCTGACCATATTGCATCTGCCATTTTTTTATCGTCTACAAATGCATCACCTTTATATTTCCAGACACGTCCATGAGATCTAATTGCCTCTATCTTTAAAATTAATTTACAATCAGGTATTACTGGATTTCTAAATCTTGCTTTTTCTACTCCCATTAAAAATACTAACTTATTTTCATATGTAGACTTATCCAAACCATGTGCAGTTAAAGCAGCAGCGGCTTGACCAAAAGACTCTACAATTAAAACCCCTGGCATTACTGGTTGTCCAGGGAAGTGGCCATCAACAAAAAAACTATTTTTCTTAACATTTACGATTGCTGTCGCTGAAGATAATTTTTTAATTTCATGAAGTTCATCGATTAATAACATTGGTTCACGATGCGGTAATAATTCAGTAATCTGTTTTTTATTTAAAGATGTGCTCATTTTATTTTATTATCAATTATCTTAATTATTTCTTTGGTAATATTTTTTTTCTTACTCCCTACAAAAATATTCTTTTTATCAAGGACTATATCAATTTTTTTTTCGTTCACATATGTTTCTATAATTGGTGTAATTTTTTTAAAAAACTCCTCAAATTCACCTTTTTTTTTATTATTAAAATCATTTATAACTTTTTGTCTTTCTTGACGAAAATTTGAAACCTCTTTTCTAAAAACAACTAATCTTTTTTTCAACTCATCTTCAGAAATAATATTTTTTTGTTTCTTAATTTCTTCCTCAATTTTTTTTAATTCCTTCTCTTTTTTTTCGAATTTTAATAGTGCAGATTTTTTTGATTTATCCAACTTTTCTAAGATTAATTTTCCAGCTTTTGAGTTACTGACAACATTATCTAAATCTAAATAAACAATTAGATCCTGACTGTTGGAATTAGAAATAAAAGTAAACAGCACTATAAGAATAGTGAAAAATTTTTTTATCAGTATCATTAAAAACTGGTACCTATATTAAATCGAAATGTTTCCTCAATATCAGTTGGTTCTTTCGTAATTGGAGTTGCCAATGAAAAAGTTAAAGGTCCGACTGGTGTTAACCAATCTAATCCCAATCCTACAGAACTTCTGATACCATCATTATCCAATGAACTATCATAGTCTACGCCCCAAATATTTGCTGCATCCGCAAATAAAACCATATCAACATTTTGAACATTTTCTAATATCTTTGGAATAGTTGTCGTTGCATTTATAACCGATACATAATTTCCTCCGATGTAATCACTTCCATCTTTAGGTCCAATTTTACCAGACTCAAAACCTCTTAATTTTCTTCCAGGAATATACAATCTTTCAGAAAGTTTTATATCATCCCCGCTCAGTGAGCTTGCTCCTTTAAATGAAAGTGAGAAAGTAGAAATATTATTTTCATATAACTCCTTAAAGATTTTGTAATTATATATATTTGTTAATGTGTTAGTATCACTTAAAATCGGTAGATTCACTCTATAATTACTCAAAAAACCACTCGATGTTTGATATCTTTGATTTCTTTTATCGTAAATAAAATCTAATCCAATAAAGCTATCAAAGTAATTTCCATCTTGTTTTTTTTGTTTAGCAGATCCACTTGCATCCACAGAAATTTTTTCAAAATTATTTTTAGTTGAAAGTCCAAATCTTAAATCATCTAAATACTCGAATTCTGTACCAATTGTAAAACCAGTAACATTGGATTTATAACCAGATGTTGCCACTCTATCAATAGAGGTAGCTTCAATTGCTAAATCAAGATTTTTATCTGAATTTTTATAATTTGGGTTAGAGACGATGAATTTTCCCTTAATTCTTTCGTCAGAAACATTTAAATTAGTATCAACTTTTACACCTCTACCCAAATAATTATTTTCTTTTATTCCGAAAGAAAAATTAGAACCATCTGTACCTGTTCCGACACCCGCAAAAATTTCACCTGTAGCTTTTTCAGTTATATTTATATTTATTATTTTAGTGTTAAATTCTTTTCCGTCTAAAATTTCACCATTAACACTCTCAAAATAATTAAGAGCTTTAATATTATTTAAAGATTTCGCATATAATATTTGATTAAAAGGGTCTCCCTCATCTATCTCAATTTGATTTCTAATAACTGATTCCAACGTAATATTGTTTCCAAGAATATTTACTCTTTCAACAAAAAATTTTTCTGTTTCTTCAATTTTAAAATTTATATTTATTTTATTGGAAACTATTTTTTCATTTACATTAGCTTTAATAGATTCATACTGTTCATTAATTGTAATTTTTTCAATTTTTTCAACTATATCTTCAATTCGATTAATAGAATATGGCTCATTCTCTAATTTTTTAAAAAATTTTTCAACTTCCTCATAATTTGATTTAGAAAAATCATTAGGTAGATCAATTTGAAGATTACCAAAAAATAATTTTGAATTTGCGTCTATATTGAAGATTAATTCAAAAGACTCATTATCAGTCATTTTTGCAAATGATGAATTAATGACAACATTATAATATCCTTTATTTAAATAATAATTTTTAAGTAATCTTTCGTCATATTTTATCATTGACTCATTTAGATATTTTTTACCAGATAAAAATTTCCATGGTTTATATTCTTCACTTAAAATTACACCTTTTAATTTTTTATCTTTAAAAATTTTGTCACCGATGAAAGAAATTTTACGAATTTTTGCTTTTTCACCGAGGGATATATTGTAAGTAAGGTTGATTTTGTTATCTTCTAGTTCTTCGATAAATATATCTATTTTAGAAAAATAATAACCTGTTTCATTTAAAAAAAGTTTAATTTTTTTTTTATCTTTTTCTAATAAGATATTATTGAAAGATGATCTAGATTTTAAAGAAATATTATTTTTTAATTCTTCTAATATTGTAGATGATTTAATACCTTCAAAAATTATATTTTGTATAATTGGATTTTCTTTGACTTTTATAAAAAGTTTTTTGTTATCAATTTTGACTGATACTAAATCAAAAAAATTTGTATTATACAGCTTTTTGAGAATTTCATTTAAATCTTTCTCTGAAACATTGTCATTTACAGATACTCCTGAAAACATTTTTATAGTTTCTATTGAAATACGTTGGTTTCCACTTACATCTATTTTTTCGATTATTTCTGCTTTAGATCCAGCGATTAATAAAAATAAAAAGATAAAAAAAAATAAATTTATTTTATAAAATAATTTAAACATTTTTATTTTTTTAATAAGTATCCAATATTATTTTTTATCTTTGTATTCATTTCAATAATTTCTTCAATATTTTTTGGTTTAATTTTTTTATATTTTTTAAAGCTATATAGATTTAGCATTTTATTCATTTTTTGAGAAATATCAGTAAATTTTATCTCGTTCCTTAAAAATAGTTCTACAAATTTATCATTAATAGATACCAAAATAGTTTCAAATAAAGATGTATTATTAGGTAACATTTTAAGGACTTTGACTAGTGGAAATTTTTTTGGATTTACATCTCTAAAATCTAAATCATTAAGAGTTTTAAAATCTAATTTTTTTGAATTAATGATTTTTTTTGGTGAATATAAAGAATTTAAAATCGGAATTCTCATATTAGTGTCGTGGACAATAATTTTAGTCAAACCATTTTTAAATTTAATTATGGCATGTACATATGATTTTGGATGAATTATAATCTCTAATTTATCATATGAAATTTTAAATATTTTCTTTGCCTCTATAACTTCAAAAACTTTATTAATCATAGTTGCAGAGTCCGTTGATATCTTTTTTCCCATTTTCCAATTGGGATGATTTGTAACTTGCTTTATATTAACTTTTTTTAATTTTTTTAAAGGCTTCTCTAGAAATGGTCCACCAGATGCTGTTAAATATATTTTTTCTATAAGATTTTTTTCAATACCCTGTAATGCATACCAAATTGAAAAATGTTCTGAGTCCACAGGTATAAAATCAGTTTTATGTTTATCTAACCTTTTTTCAATTAAATCCCATCCGCATATAATTGCCTCTTTATTAGCAATTGCTATTTTTTTTGTATATTTGATGATTTCAATTGTAGGTTTAAGCCCTTGTATCCCTGAAATAGAACTCATCGTGTAATCAATCTTATTTTTAAAAATTTTTTTAAAATTATTAAAATCATTATAAATATTCATGTTTTTAGAAAATTTATTTTTTTTTAATTTATTATAGCTTTTCTTATTTGTGATAATTAAATTTTTAACTTTAAAAAATTTAGCTTGCTTGAATAGTTCTCTATAATTTTCATGTGCAGATAATAAAACTACTTCAAAATTTTTAATATCTTGTTTGATTATATTAATTAAAGTTTTCCCAATCGAGCCTGTAGAACCGAGAATAGCAATTTTTTTTTTCATAAAATTGTAATCAGATAACAAAATGGAAACACAAAAATTATACCATCAATTCTATCGAGTAAACCTCCATGGCCTGGTAAAATTTTTCCTGTATCTTTTAGTTTTGCATTTCTTTTGAAATAAGAAATTATCAAATCTCCTATTTGACTTATAAAAGAGATAAATAAAATTATTATTAAAAAATATAATCCTTTATCAGAAATTTGATCAGTATATTCATACTCATAAACGACTAAACCCACTATTAAAGGCAAAAGAAAACTACCAAAGACTCCTGCATATGTTTTTTTTGGACTAATCTTAGTTAATTTAGGTCCTTTAAACATTTTTCCAAATGAATAACCGCCAATATCAGTAAAAATACAGATTGTTATAATGAATAAAAAAACTTTATAATTTTCATTTTCTCTAAAATAGAATGCTGTATAAAATGAAAAAAATAAAAAAATTATTCCCAAAATTTTCAACAAGAGGCTCTTTTTGCTCATTATAATCCACTCATAACTTGAAACTAAAAAAACAATACTTAAAAAAAATATGAAAAGTATATGTCCTTGAATTATGAAAAAAAATGATAATGGAATTAAGATGAATGAACTTAAAATCCTTTTTTGTAATTCTTTATTAATCATATTTTTCCAAAATTTCTTTTTATATTTTTGTAATCTTTAATTATTTTATTATAGTCATTTTCATTGAAAGCAGGCCATAACTTTCTCTCAAAAAATATTTCAGAATAAGCCAACTGCCATAATAAAAAATTGCTCAATCTTTTTGTATTACCTGTTCTAATTAGAATGTCTGGATCAGGTATATTTTTAGTTTGAAGATTTTTACTCAAATTTTTTTCATTAATAATACTTTTGCTTTTCTTAATCTTTTTAAAAGCATCAATTAATTCTGATTTGGACCCATAATTTAAAGCTAAGTTAATTTGTAGTTTTGTGTTTTTTGAGGTTTTTTTCTCAGAATTAATCAAAAGTTTGTTTAATTTAGGTGAAAATTTTTTTGATCCTAAAATTTTAAGTTTAATATTTTGTTTATGTAAATCTGAAATTCTATTAGATAAAAAATTTTCCAATAGATTAAACAAATAGTTTATTTCTTTTTTTGGTCTTTTCCAATTTTCGGTGGAAAATGCAAATAAAGTTAAATAGCTTATCTTATTTCTTATTGTTTCTTTAATTATCTTTTCAACAGTATTTAAACCAGCTTTATGACCAGCGTTACGAGAATTTTTATATTTTATGCCCCATCTTCCATTACCATCCATGATAATGGCCACATGTTTTAAAGGGTTCATATCGTCATTATTTCTTTTTCTTTAGCAGAAACTTTTTCGTCAACTATTTTTATGTGTTTGTCAGTAATATTTTGAACATTTTTTTCAAAAGTTTTTTCCTCATCTTCACCAATCTCTTTTGATTTTAAAAGTTTCTTTAATTCATCATTTGCATCTCTACGTATATTTCTAATTGATACTTTGCACTTTTCTCCAATTGATTTAATCAATTTTTTTAACTCGTTTCTTCTCTCCTCATTAAGTTCAGGCACTGGCAATCGAATTAATTGACCGTCAATTTGTGGATTTAGTCCTAATTCAGATTTTTTTATAGCTGCATCAACTAAAGGAACATTGTTTTGATCCCAAACTTGAACATTTATCATTCTCGGTTCTGGTGTTGTTATACTACCAATTTGATTAATTGGCATTTGTTGACCATAAACATCTACTCTTACAATATCTAACATTGCTGCGTTTGCTCGACCAGTTCTTAGTGATGACAATTCTTTAGTAAAAGCTTCGATAGATTTATCCATTTTGAGGTTATGTGATTTTTCATCAAACATTTATTCCCCTATTTTAATTCTGCTAAACTCCTTGATCTTTAAATCATTAATAGCAAGTTCTTTTAAAACATCTTGAACTTTTTTCTTAGGTTCCATAACCCAAGCTTGTGTTAAAAGAGCATTTTCCTCTTTAAATTTATTCATCTTACCTAAACTAATTTTTTTCGCAATCTCCTCTGGTTTTCCTGAATTTTTAAGTTCTTCAGTAACTAATTCCTGTTCTTTGTCTATGATGGCTTTATCAATTAATTTAGATTCTAAAGCTAAAGGGTTTGATGCTGCTATGTGCATTGATAACTGTTTACCAAATGTTTTTACAGTCTCAGAATTATCTTTAGTTTCTAATGAAACAATCACAGCTAATTTAGCTAAATTATCTTTCACTATAGTATGTAAATATTGATAATTTACTGAAGAAGAGTTTGAAATTGTTTTTGTTTTGCCAATTGTAATTTTTTCTCCGATCTTAGCAATTAAAGCAACTAAATTTTCCTCAACATTAATATCATTTCTCATTTTAGATTTTTTTAATTTTTCAACATCTGAGTTATTTTGATTGTTTAGTTCGCTTAATTCTTTAACAAAATTTATAAAATCATCATTTTTAGCAACAAAATCTGTTTCACAATTTACTTCAATAATTGATGTCTTATTTTGATCTCCACTAACCGCAACAACTCCCTCTTTTGCATCTCTTGACATTTTTTTAGAAGCTTTTGAAATTCCTTTTACTCTTAGAATTTCAACAGCTTTATCTAAATCACCTCCAGATTCTTTAATTGCTAAATTACAATCTTTAAATCCTGCGCCTGTTGCCTCTCTAAGTTTTTTTACTTTATCTATATCACTCATTTAATTTAGTTTTTCAGGCTTTTTTTTAGAGAATTTTTTTTCCAGTTTTTCTCGATCTGTTTCAGCAACTGTTTTAGATTTTTCAACTTTTTCTTTTTTTTCAGTATCTTTTTTTGTTTCAATCGCTGGTGCAGCTTTTTTAGCACCTATGATTGTTTCTTTAATAAGATTACAATATAGATCTATTGATCTTCTAGCGTCATCATTGCCGGGTATTGGAAAATCAATTCCATCAGGATTTGAGTTGCTATCTAATATTGCAATTATTGGAATTCCTAATTTTACTGACTCTTGAATTGCAAGTGACTCGTAATTTGTATCTATAATAAATACTAAATCAGGAACTTTTTTCATCTCAGCAATTCCTCCAAGTGATCTTTGCAATTTATCTTTTTTTACACTCATTTTTAAAAGCTCTTTTTTTGTAAATCCTCTATTCTCAGCGACTAAATCTATCTCTAATTTTTTAAGTTTTTTAATAGAATTTGAAATGGTACCCCAATTTGTGAGCATACCACCTAACCATCTATAATTTACGAAATATTGGTCTGTTTCTTTCGCTACTTCTGCAATTGCCTCAGAAGCTTGTTTTTTAGTTGATACAAACAAGATTTTTCCATTGTTTGAAATAGTTTCGTAAACTTTTTCTAAAGCGATTTTAGTTAATTCTAAAGTTTGGGTAAGGTCGATAATGTGAATACTATCTCTTTTTCCAAATATATATTTCTTCATTTTTGGATTCCATCTTAAAGTCTTGTGACCAAGATGAACTCCTGCCTCTAATAGTTGTTGAATAGTAACATTTGGTATCTTCATATTTTTTCCCGGTTGAGCCACCACAGTTATTTCCAATTAAGGACCGGAGGTTTAAAACCAACAAACTGTGTGCGAGTTAATTTAAAATTGAAGATTATTTACAAAGAAATTTTGAATTAGACAAGTCTTAATTATCCAATTAATGCTGAAATTTCCTTATTTCTTAAAATATTTATTGTTTTTCTGTCAATATTTCTCTTTTTTTTTAAGTGAAACTTTAAATCATTTTTATTGTCACTAATATTAATCTTTATCAATGTATTTCCTTGTTTAGGCAAATATTTTGATATCTCATCTAGTTCTTTTGTGGATTTTAAATTAAATGTTACCTCTTGTATTGGTCTGTTTAACAAATCTTTTAAAGATACAATTTTTTGAACATTAAATCTTTTAAATCTATTTTCTGAGTCTGATGAAGATTTAAACAAAGTCAAAATAAAAGAATTTCCTTCTTTTAAAATTTCTCGATTTAATTCCAATGTGTCTGAAAAAACAAACAACTCAAAAACACTAGATAAATCAGTGAGCTTTAAGACTGCATAAGGGTTGCCTTTTGCAGTTTTTCTCTCTTGCATTTTGAGTAATGTTGCAGCTACATTTGATTCCTTTAGATCATCTTGGCTCTTAAATTTTTGATAATCGTAAATATTATAATCATCAAAAATATCTTTAAACTGATTTAATGGATGATCTGAAATAAAAAAACCAACTGCTTCAAACTCTTTAGATAATCTTTCCTCAAACTTCCAATCATCAATATTAGTAGTAATATCATCTTCTTCATCAGCATTTTCACCAAATAAATCAATTTGATTAGCAGATTTATTTTCAAAAATATTTTTTGATTTTGTAATAAAATTAGGAATAGAATTAAACAAAGATTGTCGATTAGTATTTAAATTATCGAAAGCGCCTGCTTTAACAAGTCCCTCTAGTTGTAATTTGTTAATATCTTTTGGATTTAAACGATTTAAGAAATCTTTAATTGATTTAAATGGTCCTTTACTCATTCTCTCTTGAACTATATTAGAAACAGCTTCAAATCCTACAGCTTTAATAGCACCTAAAGCATAGTAGAATTTACCATTTTCGGTTCTAAAATCTGCGAAACATTGGTTTATATCTGGTCTAACAATTTCAATATTCAATCTTTTAAGCTCTTCATAAAATTCACTAAGTTTATTTTGATTAGATATATCCATAGTCATCGAGGCAGCAATAAATTCTTTTGGATAATAAGTTTTCAAATATGCTGTTTGATAAGATATAATAGCATATGCAGCAGCATGACTTTTATTAAATCCATATTCTGCAAATGGTTCTATTTTCAAAAAAATTCCAGCTGCCACATCTCTGCTAATTCCATTTCTAACAGCCCCTGTAATAAAATTTTGTTTTTGTTTTTCAAGCTCAGATCTTTTTTTCTTTCCCATTGCTCTTCTTAAAATATCCGCTTGACCAGCAGTAAAACCTGACAATTTTTGTGCAATTTGCATTACTTGTTCTTGATATATGATTACGCCGTAGGTTGGTTTTAAAATATCTTCTAATAAAGGGTGTAAATAATCTGGTTCTTGTTTGCCATGCTTACAATCATTATAAGTCGGTATATTACTCATAGGACCTGGTCTATATAAAGCAACTAATGCAATAATATCTTCAATATGATTAGGCTTCATATGAGTTAACGCTTCTCTCATTCCAGAACTTTCAATTTGAAATAAGCCAACTGTATTACCCGAAGATAACATTTCAAAAACTTTTTTATCTTCGTAATTAATATTTTCAATATTAAAATCTTTTTCTTTTTTATTTATTAATTTTTGAGTGTTATTAATTACTGTTAATGTTTTTAATCCTAAAAAATCAAATTTAATCAATCCAGCATCCTCAGCTGAATACATATCGAATTGAGTTGAGGGAAGTAATAGATCTGTCGATGCATCTTTATATAAAGGAACAACTTCCTGTAATTTTCTATCAGCTATTACAACACCCGCTGCATGAGTTGCAACATTTCTATTCAATCCCTCTAGTTTTAAAGAGAGTTCTGTAAGTTTTTTAACTCTTGGATCATCTTTAATTAATTTTTGAAGTCTTGGCTCCCCAGCAATACATTCTGTTAAATTTTGCGGTCTTGAAGGATCAAAAGGTATCATTTTGGATATAGTATCAACAAAACCATAGGATAACCCTAATACTCTCCCAACATCTCTAATAACCATTCTGGCTTTTAATTTTCCAAAAGTAATTATATGAGCGACACTATCCTTATACTTTTCAGTTAAATATTCAAAAACTAGATCTCTTTTTTCCTCACAAAAATCTATATCAAAGTCTGGCATTTAAATACGATCGGGATTTAAAAATCTTTCAAAAATAAGATTAAATTTTATTGGGTCAACATCTGTTATTAAAAGACACCATGCCACTAAAGAACCTGCACCAGATCCCCTTCCAGGCCCTACAGGAATATCATTCTTTTTTGCCCATATAATATAATCAGAAACAATTAAGAAATAACTGGAATATTTCATTTGCATAATAATATCTAGTTCATGATCTAATCTATCTTTGTAAAGTAAAAATTTTTCATTTTTAGAAAGATTCTGACCCTGTATTTTAAAAATATTTTTAAATTTGTCTTTTAATCCATCCAAAGAGTTTTTTTTTAATATCTCATCGGCATTTCTACCTTTATCTGAACTAATGTCAGGTAATATGGGCTTTGAAAAATGTGGTCGAAAATTACAACGATACGGGAAATTATAGTTATTTTCTAAAGCTTCAGGTAAATCAGAAAATAATTCTGACATTTCAGGGCTATCTTTTAAATAATGTTGATTTGAATATTTAATTCTATTCTTCTCATTTACATAAGTTTTATTTTTAATACATATTAATGCATCATGAGCTTCATACATGTCTTTGGTTGAGTAAAAAACTTCGTTAGTGGCTATTATTGATATTTCTAAATTTAAAGACTGCGAGAGATTAAACTTTTCAAATGAAATTTCATTTTGATCTCCATGACGTTGTATTTCTATATAAAATTTATCACCATATTTTTGTTTGAGTTTAGAGTATAATTTTTCAATTTCTGAAAATTTTCCTTTATTGAATAATTGACCGACTAACCCATTTATTGTTCCTGAAAAAACGGCAACTCCCTCATTATTGTTTAACAATTCCTCAAAATTTAAATGTGGATCCGAGGTTCCATCATTATTAAGATATGATAATGAAGATAGTTCAATTATTCTTTTATATCCAATTTCATTCAATGCGAATAATGGCAATAAACCAATAGTATCATCTAGTTTAAAATTGATCTGAGTACCAATAATTGGTTGAGTTCCAACTTTAGATATTTTTTCGGCAAATTCTAGGGCACCACATAAATTCGATGTATCACATAAAGCGAGAGATCTAATTTTTTTTTCTTTAGATATTTCTTTTAAGTCATCAATTTTAATTGCTCCTTCACATATTGAAAATTGAGTGTGTATTTTTAAATGATTAAAGTTTTGAATTTGAGACTCAGCCATTAATGGTTCTTATATTACCATCAACTATTTCCAATAAGCAATCCGACTTATTAGCAAAAAATCTATTATGAGTTGCAAATATTATTATTCTATCAGGCTTTATCTGTTTTTTTAAAAGCTCAAAAATTCCTTTTGCAGTCTCAATGTCTAAACTTCCAGTTGGCTCATCTGCAAGAATAATTTGTGGATTGTTTATCAAAGCTCTTGCAATCGATACCCTTTGCTTCTCACCCCCAGATAATTGTGAGGGGTAGTGATTTAATCTTTTTGCTAGACCAACTTTTTTAAGCAAAATTTTTGATTTGTTTGAAGCGTCTTCTTTATTTTCACCGCTTGCTAAACTAGCTAAGGTTAAGTTTTCTATTGCTGTGAAATCAGACAGAAGATTATCTTGTTGATAAATTATTCCAATTTTATTAGCTCTTAAAAGATCATTTTTTTGAGAATTGCTTGGATCAATCTTTTTATTATCAATAATTATAGATCCTGAACTAGGTCGATCTATTAAGGACAATAAATTTAATAAAGTTGATTTACCTGAGCCTGAGGGTCCCATTAGAGAATAGATTTTTCCAGACTTAAATTTATATGAAATTTTTTTTAAAACATTAATCCTTTTTAAACTTAAAAAGCTTTTATTAATATTTGATAGCTGAATGAAATTACTCATATTTTAATGCTTTTATTGGATCTAGTTTGGCCGCCTTCATAGCTGGAAATATGGATACAATTATCGTTATAAAAATTGAACACAATGAAATAATAAAAATAGATGATGGGTTTATTTCAGACGGCATTGTGCTTAGGAAATATATTTCTTCAGGAAATAAACTTATGTTAAAAACATCACTTAGAAATTTTCTAACATTTTCAACATACATAGAAAATGTAACCCCTAATATTATTCCAAACAATGTAGCAGTTGTACCTATTATAACCCCCACTAAAAAAAATATCTTAATAATAGATTTATTTAATACACCAATAGTTTTTAAAATAGCAATATCTCTAGTTTTATTTTTTACCAATATCGTCAAGCCTGAAATAATATTAAAAGCTGCAACAATAATTATAAGAGATAATATGATAAACATAACATTGCGTTCTACTTTTAAAGCTGAAAATAAAGAGCTATTAGTATCAGCCCAACTATATACAAAATCATTAGGAAATATTTTTTGAACAATCTCTTTTTGATTTTCAATATTTTGAGGATTCTTTAAATAAACTTCTAATTTTCTATCATTTTTTGAGAGATTCAAAAATTCATCAAGAGTATCAATATTAATAAATGCTACATTATTATCGAAATCTGCTAAGCCGCTTTCAAACAATGAAACAATAGTAAAAGACTTTTTCTTTGGGATACTGCCAACTATTGTATTTACACCTGATGATGACATTATTGATACATCATCACCAAGCTTAAGATTCAGTGTAAAACTTAACTCTTTTCCTAAAGAAATGTAGTTACCTGTTAAGTTACTTTTATTCCCAACAAATGTTTTATCTTTTATTATCTTTAGCTTAGGAAAATCTTTTCTTGAATAACCTCTCAAAATAATACCTTTAGAGGTGTCTTTTTTAATAATTATTGCTTCTCCTGAGTTGCTTAATATCATTTCACTCGCGATAAGATTGAGATTAGTATTCTTTAACTTATCAATCTGAATTTGATTTTCATAAGTATCAACAGTTATATGGGCATTAAAACCAACTATCTTATTTATTAATTCTGATCTAAATCCATTCATTACTGACATAACAATAATTAGTACTGCAACACCTAGGCTTATTCCAATAAATGAAAAGATAGATATAACATTTAAAAAGCCATCTTTTTTTCTAGCTTTTAAAAATCTAAATGTAATTTCTTTTTCTAAAGTTGAAATCAATTGTGAGCTTTTTGTTTATTAATAATCTTAATAATTTCTTTTAAATTAATTTTTTGAGTTTCTTTGTTTATTTCTTTAAATTCAAATAAATCACCTTCGGTTTGTTTTCCAATAATTATTTGATATGGAGCTCCAATTAAATTCATTTTTTTTATTTTTGATGATAAGTTCTCATCAGTATCATCAATAATAGCATCGATATTATTTTGATTTAACTCAAGACTTATATTGTTTGCTTTATCGAGTGCAGATGTGTCATTTTTATTAATCATAGGAATTATTGCAATATCATATGGTGCAACAGAAATTGGCCATTTCATGATTTCATTTTTTTCATCATATTTTGCCTCTATAATTGCTCCTACTAATCTTGAGACTCCTATTCCATAAGAACCCATTTTTACATAGTCTTTTTTACCCCCAGGTAAATCGACTGCTGCTTCCATTGGTTTGGAATATTTATCTCCGAAATAAAAAATATGACCAACCTCTATACCTTTTGTTTTCAATCTATTTTTCTCTGAAACTTTTTCATTAAACTCATCTTCCTTAAATTTATCATCAGTAACAGAATAAAATTTTTCATATTGACTTCTCATTTCTAGTAGAGATTTAACATCAAGTTTTGTTCCTTCAAAATTTAAGTCAAATATTCTTTTATCTGCATAAATTTTACTCTCTCCAGTTTCTGCTAGGATAATAAATTCATGAGAAAGATTTCCACCGATCGGGCCTGTGTCAGCTGCCATTGGAATTGCTGTAAGATCTAATCTTTTAAAAGTTTTTAAATAAGATAAGAAAAATTTATTATAAGAAAACAATGCATCTTCATCTGTAACATCAAAAGAATATGCATCCTTCATGTAGAATTCCCGACATCGCATAATTCCAAATCTTGGTCTGATTTCATCTCTAAATTTCCATTGAATATGATAAAGAAGTTGAGGTAATGATTTATATGATTTTAGAGAAGATCTAAAAATATCAGTTACTAATTCCTCGTTTGTTGGTCCGTAAAGCATTTCTCGATCTTGACGATCTTTTATTCGTAACATTTCCTCACCATAATCCTCATAACGTCCACTCTCTCTCCAAATTTCGCTAGATTGTATTGTTGGCATTAGTATTTCTTGTGCACCTATTTTATTTTGCTCTTCTCTTACAATTCTTTCAATTTTTTTCATTACTTTAAAACCAAGGGGTAACCAAGAGTATATGCCTGCTGAAGATTGTTTTATCATTCCAACTCTTAACATTAGCTGGTGAGACTTTATTTTTGCTTCCGAGGGGTTATTTTTTAAGATAGGAATAAAAGATTTAGAAATATGCATGTTAAATGATTATATTTCTTAAATTTAAATATTCAAATTTCATTAATAAATAAATGGCAATGAATATAATTGTTGTTATTCCAGTACAATAAAGGAATTTTTTTAACATTTTAGGATTTTCTGGTGAACCCGGATCTTCACCGTCTACTTTAACTATTTTTTTTCTTTCAACATCTATTGGTAAAATTGCAAAAAATACAATCCACCAGATAATAATGTAGATTATAGCTAAGCCAGTTGGGCTCATTAAATCCTTACTAAATTGATATTAGTATATGGTCTTTTTCCTGTTTTTTCTTTTGTAAATTTTCTACAAGTAATTTTAAGAGCGTCTATTAAATTACTTTCTTGCTGTCTGCTTCCAAGTTTAAAGGATCTTGTTGTTTTTTCAATTTCGTCTTCTAACCCATAAACAAATTCATCTTTTTCAAAAATGGGCAAACCTCTAAATGTTGTGACAGGGTTATTATGGATATTTCCTTTAGGTGTAATTAATATAGTAACTTCCAAATATCCATTGCTACTTAAATTTTTTCTATCTTTGATTGATTGAGAATCCTCTTCTACACTCACATTTCCATCTAAATACAATCTTCCACTGGGTGCTTTATCATATACCTCGGGTGCTTCACCGGGGTATAGCTTCACTATATCACCATTTTCAACTTGAACCGGATGAGGTACTTGCATTTCTTTAGCAAAATTTATGTGTTCTATCATGTGTCTGTGTTCTCCATGAACAGGGATCACACATTTTGGTTTAACCCATTGATACATATCTTTAAGATCCTCACGATTTGGATGTCCAGATACGTGTATAAATTCTGTTTCTTCTGAGATAACCTCAATTCCATCTTTAACTAATTGATTGTGTAATTTATAGAGTTTTTTTTCATTTCCTGGAATTATCTTTGATGAGAAGATTACTGCATCACCTTTTTCAATAAAAACATCAGGATGTGTGTAATTTGATATCCTCATCATTGCACCCATTGGCTCACCTTGGCTTCCTGTGCACAAATAAACTATTTTTTCTCTAGCAAAATTTTTAGCTTCTCTTGGATCAATTGGATCAATGGTATTTTGTAAATATCCGCATTGTCTTGCTGCTTTATAAATTCTATGCATAGATCTTCCAACTAGTGAAATTTGTCTTCCTGTTTGTTCAGCGCAATAAAAAGCTGTCTCCATTCTAGCAACGTTTGAAGCAAAAGATGTCACAATAATTCTTTTTTTTAATCGACCCATTATATTTAATAAATTTTTTCTTACATCTAACTCTGAACCTGATCTGCCAGCACTAAAAACATTAGTAGAGTCACAAATCATTGCTAAAACGCCTTCATCACCTATTTCTTTTAACCTTTTTGCATTTATTTCTTCACCTATTAAGGGATTTGGGTCAACTTTCCAGTCACCAGTATGTAAAACAACACCTGCTGGAGTTTTAATTCTTAACCCATTAGGTTCTAAAATAGAATGGGTTAAAGTAATGTACTCAATTTCAAAATCTCCCAAAATGACCTTTCCATTTAACTCAACTATCTGTAAATCTTTTGTTATATCGATGTGTTTTTCTTTAAATTTTTCTTTAATTAGCACAGCAGTAAACGGAGTTGCAAAAATCTTACATTTTAATTTAGGCCATAAGTGTGCAATTGCACCAATATGATCTTCATGTGCGTGTGTTAATATTATTCCTAATAGATTATCTTTTCTTTCAACAATAAATCCAGGATCTGGATATATAAGATCAATACCTGGTATAGTATCATCAGCAAAAGTTACTCCTATATCCACCATTATCCATTTATGATTACCGGGCTCACCATAACCAAAAAGATTCATGTTCATTCCAATTTCACCTGAACCTCCTAGTGGACAAAATAATAATTCTTTTTTCATTTATTTTATTAACTTAGCAATTTTAATTAATCCTTTAATTGTGATATCTTTATTTTGTATTACACGAGTCCTTAATGATTTTCTAAACAAATCAGAGTAACCACCAGTAATTACAAGTTTGAAAGATTTTCTGGTTTCTTTCTTAATCAAATTAATAATATTGTCAATTAGTCCTATATAACCCCAAAAAAAACCTGAACGCACTGCCGAAATTGTATTGTTGCCAACTATATTTCTTATCTTCTTTAAATTTATTTGAGGTATCAATGAGGCTTTGTCAGACAAAGTATCAAGCGATATTTTAACTCCAGGGGCTATTATACCACCTCTATAATATTTTTTTTCAACTACATCAAATGTGGTGGCAGTGCCAAAATCTAAAATTATAAAATTATCTTTACCATTTTGTAAACTAATTGCATTAGCTAAACGATCTGAACCAGCCTGATCATAATTAACTTTTATTTTAATTAATGAACTCAAATTAAGATTTTTAATCTCATAACATCTAATTTTAGTTTTTTTATGAAAATATCTCTTTATCAAATTAAAAGATTTTGGCACTACACTACAAAAAAGGATTTTCTCTACTTTTTTAATATCTTTAATCAAAAATTTTATTTTTTTATCCAAATTTTTATTATTGATATTTTTTGAAATTAAACTTGTTCTTTTTAGAATTCTATCTTTTTTGTTGACTAAAAATACCTTTGTATCTGAATTTCCGATATCACCCAAAATATACATATAACTATTTATCTTTTTTTCATGTTTATAAATCTTTAAATTTTTTTCAAAAATTTTTTTCAATTCTATCTCAATATTTCTTTTTGAAATTTTTTTATTAATTAAATCATTTAAATTTATAGTTGGATAGTTGCTTATTATGGGATTTTTTATCAAATTAATACCAATTCCAAGTATTAAAAATTTTTGGTTTTGTTTGTTTATTATCTCTTGGAGAATTCCACAAATTTTTTTTCCTTTAATTAATAAATCATTTGGTTTTTTATATACAATTCTTTTTTTGTAATATTTTGAAATTAGTTTTTTTACTAATATACAATTTAGTTTTGTAATTTTAGTTAAATTTAAATCCATATTTTCTAGATTATAGAAAAAACTTACAAACAAGTTTCCTTTAAGTGAAATCCATTTTCTTCCGTACTGCCCACGTCCATTACTTTGGCTATCAGCAATTATCATTCCATACTTTAGATTGGAACTTTTAACCATTCTTATCGCAGTATCATTCGTGCTTTTCAATTTTTTAAATCTTAAAATTCTAAATTTCATTAAATTATGTTAATTCTAGATACTACCTCTATTAATTGGCTCGGAAATATGAAGTATATCAGAATTAACAATGTAGATGCTGTTAAAGAAAATTTTAACCAAAAACCATGATCAGTATCATATTTTTCTTTTTGCTCATCAAAATACATAATTTTAATTAACCTTAAATAATAAAAAGCCGCAACGACTGTTGATAATAAACCTACGATTGCTAAAAAATACATTGATTGTTCAATGACTGCTTTAAAAACATAAAACTTAGCAAAAAAACCAGCTAAAGGTGGAATCCCAGCTAATGAAAATAGAATTATAAGTAATGATAACGCTAGCATTGGATGATTTTTAGACAAACCTGACAAATCATCTATTTTTTCATAATAGTTATTATCTCGTTTCAACATTAACAAGCATGAAAATAATCCTAAGTTCATGAGTATATATATAGTTATATAAATTACTGAACTTTGAATGCCATCATTAGTGCCTGATGCTACGCCGGCTAGTGCGTAACCAACATGGCCTATGGAGCTATAAGCAACAAGTCTTTTCAAATTTGTTTGTCCTATAGCTGCAATGGCACCAAATAGCATTGATGCGATCGATAAAAAAATTAAAATCATTTGCCACTGATCAATCAGATTTAAAAATGGAACATATAAAAATCTTATAAATACTGTCAGTGCTGCTATTTTTGGAACCATTGTAAAAAATAATGTCACTGAAGTTGGTGAACCTTCATAAACATCTGGAGCCCACATATGAAAAGGAACAGCAGAAATCTTGAAAGCCAGTCCCACTAAAATAAATACGATACCAAATGTCAAAGCATACTCGTTCGAATTTAATTGATCAGCTATTACATTAAAATTGGTGGAGCCAGTAAATCCATATATTAAAGAGCAACCATATAGCAACAAACCAGAGGATAAGGCACTTAAAACAAAATATTTAAGTCCCGCTTCAGAAGATTTGATTTGATCTCTATTGAACGTAGCTAAAACATATAATGCCAACGACTGAAGCTCAAGACCCATGTAAAATACAATTAAGTCATTAGAACTAATCATAACCATCATTCCTAATACAGAACTTAAAATTAATATTGGATACTCAATCTTAAAAATTTGAAAAGTTTTAAGATAATTTGAAGAAATGATTAAGACTAAGAATGCAGCTAATAAAGTAATTATCTTCATTAATGATGATAGATAATCGATGACAATACTATTATTAAATAATTTTATTTCGTTAATACCAATTGTTTCATTAAAAGTAATAACAGCGGTTACAATCAAAACGGCTAAGGAAAGACTCTGCACAAGTCTTGAGCTATTTTTTTTAAAAACACCTAATATTAATAAAAACATTATCGATAATGATAAAAATATTTCAGGTAATACTAATTGTAAATTTTCCATTATGTTTTACTTGCTAATTTAAAATTATATTGATCAATTAAATCTGAGATAGATACCTCAATTGTATTAATAAGAGGATCTGGATAAAATCCGAAAAATAGAGTTGGCACAGCTAAACAAGATAAAATAAATAACTCAGATCTATTTAAATCAAACATCTGTTTTAAATCTGTATTTATCAATTTTCCAAAAACTACTCTTTTGTATAACCAAAGCATATATGCAGCACCGATAATTACCCCTAAGCTAGCAATCACTGCTACTAAAAAATTATCCTTAAATGCACCCATCAAAATTAAAAACTCACCAACAAAACCACTTGTTCCAGGTAATCCTAGAGCTGCTAAAGTAAATAACATAAATAAAATAGAATATTTTGGAATAATACTCACGATTCCACCATAAGTATTTATAAGTCTTGAATGCATTCTGTCATAAACAACACCTACACATAAAAAAAGCGCTGCAGAAACTAGTCCATGACTGATCATCTGAATAATACTTCCCTCAATACCTTGTTGCTGAATAGTAAAAATTCCTAAAGTAACATAACCCATATGTGCAACTGATGAATAAGCAATTAACTTTTTCATATCTTCCTGCATTAAAGCTATGAGAGAAGTAAAAATTATCGCAATCACACTGAGTGTATAAACTAGTGGAGTGAAGACTTCTGATGCCACAGGAAATAATCCAAGAGAAAATCTAATAAAACCATAACCTGCCATTTTTAATAATATAGCTGCTAATAAAACAGATCCTGCTGTTGGTGCTTCAACATGAGCATCTGGTAACCATGTATGAACTGGCCACATAGGAGTTTTAACTGCAAAAGAACTAAAAAAAGCTAACCATAAAAGATTTTGGTACTTTATATCAATTCCAGAATTATAAAGTTCAACTACATCAGTAGTCCCATTCAACCAATATATTGTAATTATGGCTACCAACATTAGGACTGAACCAAGTAAGGTGTACAAAAAAAATTTAAACGCTGAATAAACTCTTCTGGCACCACCCCAGATACCAATAATCAAAAACATGGGAATTAAACCTGCCTCAAAAAATAAATAAAAAATAACAAGGTCTAAAGAGCAGAATACACCGATCATAAAAGACTCCATGATAAGTACAGCTATCAAAAATTCACTTAGTCTATCTTTGATTGAATTATTTACAGATATAATGCAAAGGGGTGTTATAAAAGTTGTGAGTAAAATAAACAAAATTGAAATACCATCAACACCTACCTTGTAATTTATTAAATCTTTAATCCAAATTCTTTCCTCAACAAATTGAAAGTCAGAAGTTGTTGAGTCAAATAATATCCATAGATAAACTGATAAAAAAAAATTTACTGCTGAAGTAAATAAAGCGACATATTTTCCTGTAAAATTATCTTTTTTATCACTTTTGGTAAAAAATAAGAATAAAGCTCCAATTGATGGTAATAAAATCAAAGAGGAAAGAATAGGAAAGTTCATTATTTTACAATTAAGAATGTTAATAAAGCAGAAAAACCAAGTAACATTACAAAAGCATATTGATATATGTATCCACTTTGAAATTTATTAGCTTTTACTGAAAATTTTTTAATCATCGACGAAATACCGTCTGGACCAAACCCATCGATAATTTTCAAATCAAAGAACTTCCATAAAAATAAACCTAATTTTTTTGATGGTTTAACAAATAAAACATCATAAAGTTCATCAAAATACCACTTATTAAATAAAAACTGATAGAGCGGTTTATTTATACTAGCTAATCGTTCAGGTAAATTTTTATTTTTAACGAATAAATAATATGCTAGTGGAATAGACAATATAACCAAAGTTGGGGTAAGTAACAAAAACCATAGTGGTGGGTGATCAGTGCTTAATGGTTTTAGAAAAAATATTGAGTCACGCCAAAAATTATTTAGACCTTCATAACCGATAAATAATTCTTTAAATAAAAATCCTGCAAATATTGCACCAATTGATAATAAAACTAGTGGTATCAACATTACAATAGGAGACTCGTGCGTCTCCGCTATCTTTATCTCTTTATTATTATACTCACCATGAAAAGTTTTAAAAATTAATCTCCAAGAATAAATTGATGTAAGAAATGCTGTAAAAATACCTATACCAGCAGCATAATAACCTGTTGTATTTCCTCTCAAATAAGAAAATTCAATTATTGCATCTTTAGAATAAAAACCTGACAAAAATGGAAACCCCGTTAAAGCTAGTGTTCCTATAATCATTAGTGAATAAGTGTATGGAAGTTTTTTCCACACGCCACCCATATTATTTATATTTTGTTCGTCTTTAAAAGCATGAATAACTGAACCAGATCCTAAAAATAATAGAGCTTTAAAAAACGCGTGAGTAAATAAATGAAACATTGCAACATTATATGCTCCCACGCCAGTAGCAAAAAACATATAACCTAATTGGCTACAAGTAGAATACGCAATTATTTTTTTAATATCATTTTGTACTAGAGCTACTGTTGCAGCAAAGAATGCAGTACTCATACCAATGATTGTAATGATATTTAAAGCTAGATCAGAGTATTCATAAATTGGTGAACACCTTACAACTAGAAAAACTCCTGCTGTTACCATTGTGGCGGCATGAATTAAGGCAGAAACAGGTGTTGGTCCTTCCATAGCGTCTGGTAACCAGGTATGAAGTAAAATTTGTGCTGATTTACCCATAGCACCAATGAACAAAAGTAAGCAAATTAAATCTACAGCATTAAATGTGATACCTAAAAATACCAAATCTTTATCTGTAATGTTTGGAATTTCAGTAAAAACCTCAGAATAATTTACTGTTCCAAATAAATAAAAAATTAAAAATATTCCTAGAGCAAACCCGAAATCGCCCACTCTATTCACTACAAACGCTTTAATTGCAGCTTTGTTTGCTGACTCTTTTTTAAACCAAAATCCTATTAAAAAATACGAACATAAGCCTACACCTTCCCAACCAAAAAATAATTGAATGAAATTATCTGCAGTAACTAACATCAGCATTGCAAATGTAAATAAGGATAAGTAAGCCATAAATCTTGGTTTGTGCGGGTCGTGAGACATATAACCGATTGAATAAATATGAACTAAGGCAGAAACTGATGTAACAACAACTAACATCACAGCAGATAATGAGTCAATCTTCATTGACCAATTTACTTCAAGCGATCCAGAGCTAATCCATGTTGCAATTATTATGTTCTCTTGATATTGATTAACAACAACCTCATACAAAACAAGGACAGAAAAAATTGCTGAAATAGATACCAACAGGCTAGTAATAATTTCTGAGCTTCTATCTCCTATTAATTTTCCAAAAAATCCTGAAATAATTGAAGCAACTAATGGTAATGCTATAATCGAAATTTCCATTTTAACCTTTTAGTTTATCTATCTCTTCTACTCGAATAGTTCCAGAGTTTCTAAAATAAACAACTATGATCGCAAGACCAATTGCAGCCTCAGCTGCAGCAACAGTTAGTATAAAGAGGGTAAACACTTGACCAGAAAGATCTCCTAAATAAATTGAAAAAGATACTAAATTAATATTTACAGCTAATAAGATAAGTTCAATACTCATCAAGATTACAATAATATTTTTTCTATTAAGAAATATACCAATTATTCCAATACTAAAAATAACAGCACCTAAAGTTAAATAATGACCTAAACCTATATCAATCATCTATTTTTACTCCTTTATTAGATGCAACTTCAAGTACTTCCACACCTTCAGTCCTTTCTCGAGATATTTGTTTTAAATAACTTTGTTTTTTAACACCCTCTCTTTGTCTAAAAGTAAGGACTATTGCACCTATCATGGCAATCAAAAGTATCATCCCACTAATTTGAAACACATGTATATAATCAGTGTATAAAACCTGACCTAATGAATGAGTGTTACTAACCCCGTTTTCTAGTGATGATTTTGCAGAATTAAATAAATCAGGCTTATATTTCCATCCACCTATTACAATGATCAATTCAAAAAAAATTATTACACTGATTAATAATCCTATAGGAATATGTCTTGAGCTATTTTTTGAAACAAACCACTGGTTTTTTTGTTGAGCAACATTGAGCATCATTACAACAAACAAAAATAGCACTGCAACTGCCCCAACATAAACTATCAACATAATCATCCCCAAAAATTCAGCACCAATCATTATGAAAAGGCAAGATATACTTATAAAATCAAGAATTAAAAAAAAAACTGAATGAACTGTGTTTTTAGAAACAGTTACCATTATGGCAGAAACAACTGCAATGACAGAAAAGACATAAAAAAATATTGCATGTGCAAGCATAAATTATCTGTATGGATTGTCTGATTTAATATTTGCCGCTAAAACATTTTCCCATCTATCTCCGTTATCTAGAAGTTTTTCTTTTGTATAATAGAGTTCTTCACGAGTTTCGGTTGAAAATTCAAAATTTGGTCCTTGGACAATTGCATCTACAGGACAGGACTCTTCACATAATCCACAATAAATACATTTCATCATATCAATATCATAGCGAGTAGTTTTTCTACTTCCATCAGCTCTTTCGGAAGATTCAATTGTAATCGCTTGAGCAGGACAAACAGCTTCACACAATTTGCAAGCTATACATCTTTCTTCTCCATTAGGATATCTTCTCAAGGCGTGTTCACCTCTATATCTTGGACTAATTTTGCCTTTTTCAAATGGATAATTTATTGTTTTTTTTTGTTTGAAAAGTTCTTTAACAGCAATAAAAAGTCCACTAATAAAATCGGTCATTAATATTGTTTTTAAAAATCTCGATATTTTCATTTATATTGTAGGTAGAAGATTAAAGTAAAAAAGATAACTTGCTGTCAAAACAACATAGGTTAAAGATAATGGTAAAAATATTTTCCAACCTAATCTCATTAGTTGGTCATATCTATATCTTGGAACAATCGCTTTGACCAATGCAAAAAGAATAAATAAAAACAAAATTTTGAAAATTAACCAAAGAGCACCCGGTATTAGATTAAAAGGATAAAGATCGATTGGAGATAACCAGCCTCCTAAAAATAAAATTGACCCAAGTGCACACATTAACAAAATATTTGCATACTCTCCCAACCAAAACATTGCATACATCATCCCAGAATATTCTGTTTGGTAACCTGCAACTAATTCAGCCTCTGCTTCTGGTAAATCAAATGGTGGTCTATTCGTTTCAGCTAAAGCTGAAATAAAAAAAATTACAAACATTGGAAATAATGGTATTACAAACCACATTTCTTTTTGAGCAATTACAATATCATTCAAGTTTAGAGATCCGACGCATAATAAGACATTAATTATAATGATACCGATTGATACTTCATAAGATACCATTTGTGCAGCAGATCTAATTGCTCCTAAAAAAGGATATTTTGAATTCGATGCCCATCCACCCATTATTATCCCATACACACCCAATGATGAGACAGCAAAAATATATAAAATTCCAACATTTATATCTGCTAATACCTGTTCAAGTCCAAAAGGAATTACAGCCCAAGCTATTAAAGCTAGAGTCATTGTAATTATTGGAGCAAGAATAAAAATTACTTTGTTTGAACTGGCGGGTATTATAATTTCCTTGAAAATATATTTTAGAGCGTCTGCTAAAGATTGTAGTAAGCCAAACGGACCAACAACATTTGGACCTTGTCTTTTTTGAACAAAAGCCCAAACTCTTCGATCTAACCACACGATCATAGCGACTGAAACTAAAACAGGCACTAATAAAAATAAAATTTTGTAACTTTCTTGAAAAATAATATTTAAATATTCCATGAATTAACCATCTGTCCCTGTTTTTTTTAAATCAATTTTTGCGTTATTACATTCAAGCATAGTTTTTGATGAACGTGCGATTACATTAGAAAAATAGTAGTCTTTATAATCAACTTTTAAAAATTCATCAGTAAAATCACCCTCATTTAATTCATAATCTAATTCTGATGTTTGCTGATCTTTATTCATTTTTAAATAGTTAAACATACTACTTTCGAGTTCATCTTTATCATTAAAAAGTTTTCTATTATTCATAACCTCAGCGAGATCATTTATAATTTGCCAGTCCTCTTTTGCATCACCTGGGGGGTAAGATGCTTTATAAGCTTTTTGTAATTTACCTTCCAAGTTAGTGTAATGTCCAGATTGTTCCGTATAAGCAGCACCTGGTAAAATTATATCTGCAATTTCTGCACCTCTATCTCCATGACTTCCTTGATAGATAATAAATTCATCTTTCTTTTTAAAATCTAAATTATCTTGGCCAAGTAAAAAAATAATTTCAAATTTATTTTCATGAAGTTCATCTAGAATTTTATCATTTTTATCAATGATTTCTAAATCTAAATTTCCTACTGTAGCTGCATCCACTGATAATATGTTAACTGGGTTCCAATCATCATTCAATTTATTATTCTTGAATAAAAATTTTTTGGATAAATTAAATAAATAACTTGCTGACTTTATTTTAAAAAAAGACTCTCCAAATACAACCATTGGTTTTTTTGACTCAATAATTTCTTTTGACAATTCATTATTATTTTCAAATATATCTTTGATAGTTTTTACCTTCCCATTTAAACTTTGATAGTTGTAAGTTAAGTCTCCAAGATCGTTTAAAGATACAACTTTGGTGCTATTACTTAAATATGCTTTTCGAATTCGCGCATTAATCATTGTTGCTTCAAATCTAGGATTTGTGCCTATCAATAAAATTAAATCTGCTTCTTCAATTCCGTTTATCGATGAATTGAATAAATAATTTTCTCTTTTAGAATAGTCGATAAATCTTTTTGTAGGTCTAAAATCATATTTTTTCGTACCAATTGTTCTTTCTAAAAATTCTTTGAAAATAAAACTTGTCTCCATATTTGTTAGATCACCAACAAACCCACAAATTTTATCTTTGTTTGCATTTTCTATTTTTGATTTGATGATTTTGTAAACCTCATCCCAAGAGGCTTTTTCAAATTTATTATTATACTTTATATACGGAATATCTAATCTTTGATTTAACAATCCATCACAAGCATACCTTGTTTTATCTGAAATCCACTCTTCATTTATATCTTCATTTATAACAGGCAAAACTCTTTTCACTTCCCAGTCATAGGTATCAACTCGAATATTTGAACCTACTGCATCCATTACATCAATTGTCTGCGTTTTCTTTAATTCCCATGGTCTTGCTTCAAAAACATAAGGCTTAGATGTTAGAGCTCCTACTGGACAAAGATCAATTACGTTTCCTGACAGTTCTGATTGAACTGATTGCTCTAAATATGTAGTAATTTGCATATCCTCACCCCTTCCAATTGCACCTAACTCAGGAACTCCAGCTATCTCAGTTGCAAACCGCACACACCTTGTGCAATGAATACATCTTGTCATTTGAGTTTTGATCAGTGGACCCATATTTTTCTCAGGCACTGCTCTTTTGTTTTCTTTAAATCTTGACTTATCTATTCCATAAAACATCGATTGATCTTGAAGATCACATTCCCCACCCTGATCACACACTGGACAATCCAACGGATGATTTGCTAATAAAAACTCCATCACACCTTTTCTTGATTTCTCTATTTTTGGAGTATTAGTTTTTATAACCATTCCATCTGCAGCGGGCATTGCGCATGATGCTATTGGTTTTGGAGATTTTTCCATTTCAACTAAACACATTCTGCAGTTACCAGCTATTGATAATTTTTCGTGATAACAAAACCTTGGTATTTCTGCGCCTGCTTTTTCACAAGCTTGAAGAACAGTCAAACCTTCCTCAACCTCTACTTCAATATCGTTAACTTTTAATTTAAGCATTTTTATCCAATAAGTGTTGATCTACCAAATAAGGAATATTTTTATTTTCTTTTACAATTGGATCAAATTTATTTCTTTTTTTAATTTCATCTTTGAAATGTCTTAATAAACCTTGAACTGGCCAAGATGAACCTTCACCAAATGCGCAGATCGTATGACCTTCTATTTGTTTTGTAACATCACCCAACATATCTATCTCATCTTTAGATGCCTCACCTTTTGCCATTCTTTCAAGCATTCTCCACATCCAGCCTGAACCTTCTCTACAAGGTGTGCATTGACCGCAACTTTCATGTTTGTAAAATCTCGCTATTCGAGCCATACATTTTATGATGTCTTGATCTTTGTTAATCACAACTACACCAGCTGTTCCTAATCCACTTTTTTCAGCCATTAATGAGTCAAAGTCCATAGTTAAAGTCTCACATTTATCTTTTGGTATTAATGGCATTGATGATCCACCAGGTATGACGGCTTGTAAGTTATCCCAGCCACCTATGACACCACCAGCATGTACTTCAATTAGTTCTTTTAATGGAATGTTCATTTCTTCCTCAACATTGCAAGGATTATTTACGTTTCCAGATATACAAAAAATTTTGGTACCCGTATTTTTTTCTCTTCCTAAAGATGCAAACCATTTCCCACCTCTTCTTAATATAGTTGGTACAACAGCTATAGTTTCCACATTATTAATTATTGTTGGGCAACCATAAAGTCCAATTAGTGCTGGAAAAGGAGGCTTTAATCTTGGTTGACCTTTTTTTCCTTCAATACTTTCGAGTAATGCAGTTTCTTCTCCACAAATATATGCTCCAGCTCCATAGTGAATATAAATATCTAGATCCCACCCGGTACCTGCAGCGTTTTTACCTAGTAGTTTTTTTTCATAAGCTTCATCAATTGCTACTTGTAGCTTTTGTCCGTCTACAAAGTATTCTCCTCTAATATAAATGTAACAAACATGTGCTTGAATTGCATAAGATGCAATCAAACAACCTTCGATTAATTTATGAGGTTCAAATCTTAAAATATCTCTATCTTTACAAGTACCTGGCTCAGACTCATCACCGTTAATCACTAAATAATGAGGTCTAGAGCCGACCTCTTTAGGTGCAAAAGACCATTTTAAACCTGTTGGAAAACCTGCACCACCTCTTCCTCTAAGTTGTGAGTCTTTAATTTCATTTATAATCCAATCTCTACCCTTATCCGTTATTTCTTTAGTATTCACCCAATCACCTCTTTTTTGAGATGAAGTTAGATCAGGTCCCAAATCATTGTATAAGTTTTGAAAAATTCTATCTTGATCCCTAAGCATTTTTTAAATCCATTAATGTTTTTCTATTGTTTTCTGGTTCATTATTTATTCTACCTCTATATGAGCCAGGTGTTGGTTTTTCTCCGTTAAGAATTTTATCCAAAATTTTTAAAGTTTTTTCTTTATCAAGATCTTCATAGTAATCATCATTAATTTGCATCATCGGAGCATTGACACATGCTCCTAGACATTCAACTTCCATCCATGAACAACTTTTATCGTTTGATAGGACTGACTCATCCTCTGAAATTTTTTCTTTACATGCTTCGACTAGTTTGTTTGCACCCCTTATCATACATGGAGTTGTGGTACACACTTGAACAAAATATTTACCTACAGGTGATAAATTATACATGCTATAGAAAGTAGCAACTTCATATACTTTTATATATGGCATATTCAAAAATTTTGCGATGTATTTCATTGCAGCTAAAGGTATCCAGTTATCATTTTGTTTTTGAGCAATGTATAATAATGCCATTACAGCACTTTGTTGTTTGCCTTCTGGATATTTGGCAACAATACTTTTTGCTGCCTCTAACGAAGAGGGGTTAAATTCAAAATTTTCAGGTTGGTTTTTTGCAGGTCTTCTTAAACTCATCTATCAACCTCCCCAAAAACTATATCAAGTGAACCAAGAACAGCAGGCACGTCCGCTAGCATGTGACCCTTAATTAAATAATCCATTGATTGTAAATGTGAAAATCCTGGCGCTCTAATTTTACACTTGTAAGGTTTACTTGATCCATCTGAAATTAAATAAACACCAAATTCACCTTTAGGTGCTTCGACAGCAGTATAAATTTCATCTTTTGGCACACGATACCCCTCAGTGAATAATTTAAAGTGATGTATCAGCGCCTCCATAGATTGCTTTATTTCTGCTTTTGATGGTGGAGATATTTTACCATCAAAAGTTTTAATTGGACCTTTTTCCATCCTCGCTAAACATTGTTTTATGATTGATACACTTTCTTTCATTTCCTCAATTCTACATAAATATCGATCGTAACAATCACCATTTTTACCTACTGGAATTTTAAATTCTAATTGATCATAACAATCGTAGGGTTGAGATTTTCTTAAATCCCAAGGAATCCCTGAGCCTCTAATCATTACACCG
Organism: uncultured Pelagibacteraceae bacterium; assembly: GCA_902628565.1. Taxonomy (GTDB): domain Bacteria; phylum Pseudomonadota; class Alphaproteobacteria; order Pelagibacterales; family Pelagibacteraceae; genus Pelagibacter. The sequence continues at coordinate 10,807 of CACONR010000001.1, read as the reverse complement.
CTAAAAGAGTAGTCTAGCGCATCATCTTTAGTTACTACTCCAATATCCACATTTCTTTGCTTAAATATTCTATTATCAGTTAAAAGGTTCTCGAGATCATTTATTATTCTTGGAAAAGTTTCACAAAATTTCGCTATATCATTTTCTAAACCAGCTGGCAAATCCTGATGAACTCCACCAGCTCTGAAATAATTTGCGTGTAATCTTGATCCAGATGCTCGTTCGTAAAAAGTCATTAACGTCTCTCTTTCTTCAAATCCCCATAATGATGGTGTTAAAGCACCTACATCTAAAGCTTGAGTAGTAACATTTAATATATGACTTAATATTCTTCCGATTTCACAAAACATAACTCTTATATATTGAGCTCTAATTGGAACATCGATGTCTAAAATTTTTTCAATAGCTAAAGCAAAAGCATGTTCTTGGTTCATTGGAGCAACATAATCAAGTCGATCAAAATATGGAACAGCTTGCATATATGTTTTATTTTCAATTAATTTTTCTGTTCCTCGATGCAATAAACCAATATGCGGATCTGCTTTTTCTACAACCTCACCATCAAGCTCAAGAATTAGTCTTAACACACCATGGGCAGCAGGATGTTGTGGACCAAAATTCAAATTTAGATTTTTAATTTTTTTTGTCATTAGTTTCTGATATTTCTTTTATATATTTTGTTCCTTCCCAGGGACTTTCATAATCAAAATTTCTATAATTTTGTTCTAGTTTTACAGGTTCATTGATAACTTTTTTTTTCTCCTCACTATATCTGACTTCCGAATTACCAGTTAAAGGGAAGTCTTTTCTTAATGGGTGACCTTCAAAACCATAGTCGGTTAATATTCTTCTTAAATCAGGATGATCTTTAAAATTTACCCCATACATATCAAAAACTTCTCTTTCCATCCAATTAGCTGATGGAAATACGGATGTAAGAGATGAGATTAGTTCATTTTCATTAATGAAATAACTCAAAACAATTCTTTGATTGAACTCATGACTAAGAAATAAATATACTATTTTAAATCTTTGAGTTTCCTCAGGATAATCTACAACTGTAATATCAATAAGTTGTCTAAATTTAGTATCTTTGTTTGTTTTTAAAAATAAAACAACGTCAATTAGATCCCCTTTATCAATTTCAATATAAATTTGATTATGTTTAATTGAAGTCTTATTAATTTTTGTCGTAAGTTCTGAATTTATCTTTTTCTCTAAATCAATTAAATTATTCATTTTACCTGTTGAAAGATCCTTTATTTCTAATTTTTTTTTGCAATTGCATTATCCCATATAACAACGCCTCAGCTGAAGGTGGACAACCTGGCACATAAACATCAACGGGCACTATACGATCACAACCCCTTACAACAGAATATGAATAATGATAATAACCTCCACCATTAGCACAACTTCCCATTGATATAACATATCTTGGCTCGGGCATTTGGTCATAAACTTTTCTCAATGCTGGTGCCATTTTATTTGTTAAAGTGCCTGCAACAATCATAACATCAGATTGTCTAGGTGACCCTCTCGGAGCAGCACCAAACCTCTCAAGATCATATCTTGGCATAGCTGTTTGCATCATTTCGACAGCACAGCAAGCAAGACCAAAAGTCATCCAATGTAAAGATCCAGATCTAGACCAATTTACTAGATTTTCTAATGATGTTGTTATAAATCCATTCTTGCCAAAATCTTCTGCAAGTTGTTTAAATTCATTAGGTATTTGATCTAATTTATTGTTCATTTAAAAATTTTATTCCCAGTCTAATGCACCTTTTTTCCATTCATAAATAAATCCAATTGTAAGTATGAATAAAAAAATCATCATTGACGTAAAACCCAAGATACCAATATTTCCCAAAGAAATTGCCCATGGAAATAAAAATGCAATTTCAAGGTCAAAAATAATGAATAAAATTGCAACTAAATAAAATCTCACGTCAAATTCCATTCTTGAGTCTTGAAAAGGTTCAAATCCACATTCATAAGCTGACAACTTTTCTGGATCAGGGTTTTTTGGTGATAAGATAAAATTTATCATTATAAAGGCACAGCTGAGTCCTAAAGCTATAATTAGAAACAAAATTATAGGTAAATAATTGTTTAGAAATTCCGCATTCATTTGTGGGATATATACCATCTTTTGTTATAAGAAGAAGTGATGTTAAGTCACATTTTATTTAAAAAAAAAATCAACAAAATCAATAATTTACATCGACACTTAAAAAAAAATCAACAAAATCAATTGTTTAGTATTTAATATAAAGAATCACTAAAAGTGGCGGGAGTGAAGGGACTCGAACCCTCGACCTATCGCGTGACAGGCGATCGCTCTAACCAACTGAGCTACACCCCCACTTGTACCCTTTTATTTGGTGGGCAGTAAAGGACTCGAACCTTTGACCCCCTCGGTGTAAACGAGATGCTCTACCAACTGAGCTAACCGCCCTTAAACAAAAAGTAAAGTGTTTTATATCTTTTAAAGTACCTTCGTCAAGGTCTATTAATACTAAAAAACGTCAAAATTTATTAATTGCTATAATTTTAGGGCTTCTTTTAAAATCCGCCTCTCCAATTATTTTTGGAGTTAAAATTTTCTTTCTCTATTTTTGATGTCGGTCTTGTAAGATAATAAGTTACAAAAACTATTATTAATAAAATTATGTATAATTCCATAAATAAATTTTTTTATTGAATGCTTGCCTGAGACTTGTCATCTTTTTTAGAAATATCAACTTCAACCCACTCTGTTTTTTTGAGTTCCTTAGTTAAAGCAATTTTTAAAACTTCATCAGCATATTCAACGGGGGTTATTTTAATTTCATCAATTATTTTTTTTGGCATATCAACTAAATCTTTCTCATTTTCTTTTGGTATTAAAACCTCTTTTATTCCTGCTCTATGCGCTGCTATAAGCTTTTCTTTTAAACCACCAATGGGCAATACCTGTCCAGTTAAAGTAACCTCACCTGTCATTGCAACATCTCTTTTTACTGGAATATTCGTGATAGAAGACACTATAGATGTAACCATACCAATTCCAGCAGATGGGCCATCTTTTGGTGTAGCTCCCTCTGGAACATGAATATGAAAGTCTTTTTTCTCAAACAAAGGAGGTATTATTCCATACTCTAAACATTTAGATCTTACAAAAGATTTTGCTGCTTTAACTGACTCTTGCATTACATCTCCAAGCTTACCTGTTATTTGCATTCTGCCTTTACCAGGCATTGTTGCAGTTTCAATTTTTAAAATTTCACCACCATACTCAGTCCAAGCCAATCCAGTTACTATTCCTACTCTATTTTCAGTTTCCAGTTCACCTGATTTAAACTTGGGAACACCTAAAAAATCTGACAAATTTTCTTTATTAATTTTAACTTCTTTTTCCTCTCCAGCTACAACTTTCTTAACTACTTTTCTAGCAACTTTAGAAATTTCTCTTTCTAAATTTCTAACACCAGACTCTTTTGTATAACTTCTTATAATTTCCTGGATAATGTCATTTTGTAAATTCATCTCTTTTTCTTTAACACCATTATCTTTAATTTGTTTTGGTAATAAATATTTGTTTGCAATATTTATTTTTTCATCTTCTGTATAACCTGCTAATCTTATCACTTCCATTCTATCTAAAAGTGGTGGAAGTATATTTAAAGTGTTAGCTGTTGTTACAAACATAACATCAGATAAATCATAATCAACTTCAAGATAATGATCATTAAAAGTTGTGTTTTGCTCGGGATCTAATGCCTCCAGTAATGCTGAGGATGGGTCACCTCTATAGTCATTACCAATTTTATCAATCTCGTCTAAAAGGATTAATGGATTTTTCGTACCAGCTTTTTTCATCATTTGGATTATCTTACCTGGTAAAGATCCTATGTATGTTCTTCTATGTCCTCTTATTTCTGCTTCATCTCTCATACCACCAACTGACATTCTTACAAATTCTCTGTTTGTAGCTTTTGCTATTGATTTTCCTAAAGATGTTTTACCAACACCAGGGGGACCAACCAAACATAAAATAGGTCCTTTTATTTTTTCCATTCTTTTTTGAACAGCTAAAAATTCAATAATTCTTTCTTTTACTTTCTCTAAACCAAAGTGATCTTTATCTAAAATTTCTAAAGCTTTTTTAAGATCAATGTCTACAGCACTTTTTTTATGCCATGGAAGTTCAGTCATCCAATCTAAATAATTTCTAACAACTGTTGCCTCAGCTGACATTGGACTCATATTTTTCAATTTTTTTAATTCCTGTAAACATTTTTTTTCGACATCTTTGGGCATTCTCGCCTTAATTATTGCTTTATTAAGGCTGGTATTTTCATCTTTTCCATCTTCAATTTCACCTAACTCTTTTTGAATAGCTTTTAGTTGTTCATTTAAATAATATTCTCTTTGAGTTTTTTCCATTTGTGTTTTAACTCTGCCACGAATTCTTTTTTCAACACCAATTATGCTTGTTCCTCCATGAGCCGCGGGGGCAAGTCCAATAATCGCTAATTTTGAATTTAAATTTCCAAAACCCGGAACAGGCTTTCCCCAGTAAACCTCATTCATGTTTTGTTTTCTTTTCTGTGTACTTACTTTATGTACAAATTTAACTAGTCTTGGACATTTTTTACAATTAACTATTGTTTTGTTTAAATTATTCAATCTAATGTCCATAAATGAAACTTTTAAGATTCTTTTTAATTATATTTATATCTTTAACGTCAACAGTTAAAGCAGATTTAAACAAAAAGTTGATTAATCAACTTGAAGAGGGTGGAAAATTAATATTTATTCGTCATGCATATGCACCTGGAAGTGGAGATCCAGATAATTTCAATCTTAACGATTGTTCCACTCAAAGAAATTTAAGTAAAGAAGGACAAAGACAAGCAGAATATATTGGAGAATTTTTTAGAAATAACAAAGTTAAAATAGATAAGGTTTTATCGAGTGAGTGGTGCAGATGTAAAGAAACAGCAAATATCGCTTTTAAAAATTTTTCTACCAATAGTTTTTTAAATTCTTTTTACAGCTCTAAATTTACTAAAAATAAGGATAAACAGGTTAAAGCATTGAAAGAATATATTAAAAAATTTAAAAGTGATAAAAATTTAGTTTTAGTAACACACTACGTATTAATATCAGAGATCCTGAATTATGGTCCATCATCTGGTGAAATAGTTGTTTCTAATAGAAATTTAAATATTATAGGAACCTTAGAGATAAATTATTAAGATATGTCCTCAAAGAGAGCAATGAAACAAGCACAAAAACAAGCTTACGCTAGACACAGAAGCAATATTACTCAAAGTCGCTTTAATCAAAAAAAAAGAAACTTTACAAAAAAAAGTAAAAAAAATTAACTTTCACTATCAAATTTTTCTATTTTTTTACATGTGGAAATCTTAGAAATTCCCTCCTCATCATTCAAAACTGTTTTCATATAAACTTCTTGTTTGCCTTTTTCAAAAAGTATTTGAGTGTAAAATTGTGGATATCCATGTTTGTGGGTTAAAATTTTTCCATTTTCTTCGTAAATATTTCTTACGTATGAATTAGATTTTTTAACACTTAGATCTGTCAATCTATATTTTTGGTAAGTTTTTTCTTTATACACATAATTTCTGACCATGATCAACTCATTCAAGTTAAGTATGTATTCATTTTTTAAAAACTCATCCTGTTTGTCGTCACAAGCACTCATGACGATGATCTCAGATTTTAAATTTTGGATGGGTAAAATTAAGGATAAAAAAATGATAAAATATCTAACTTTTTTCATGTTTGTCAGCTAAAAATAAACTTATTAAAAATATAGCTGTCCAGCCTAGCCCTAAAAGACCTTTATATACATTGGTGTCAGCACTCCATATTTTAAGAAACAAAGCTCCAAAAATAAGTCCTAAAATATAAATTATCATTACAATAGTTGTTTTAGCCATAATACTTTCTTGCCATCATTATATATATGAAATTACCTTTTCTGGATCAGGCCTTTTTCTCTCTAATGGCTCTTCTGCTTTATGACCAATATAGATAAAACCAGAAATTCGATCTATACCTGACCTACCACCTAAATATTCGAGCATTTTATTATTATAAGAATACCATTCTGTTAACCATTGCGCTGCATAACCTAACGACTGAGCACATGATAGTAAATTCATACATACAGCACCAGAGGACAATATCATTTCCCAATTAGGTATTCTAGAATGCTCAACTGGTACTGATAAAACTGCCAAAACTACCGAAGCTCTTTGAAGTCTTTTTGACTCTAAAAGTTTACTTTCTAGACTTGCGTCAGGATTTTCTTTAATAAATTCTGAAAAAATAACTCCTTCATCTACTTGTTTCAATTTATTACCTTTTATAACTTTTATTTTCCATGGATTTAAAGCACCATGATCTGGAACTCTAATTCCAGCATTTAAAATTATATTTAAATCATCTTCACTAATGGGATGATTTTGTATTTTTTTTGCTAAAACAGATCTTCTTTTTAAAAAAAAATTATTATTTGTTTCCATTAAGCTTCCTTTAAATTACTTAATCTTAAAAATATTATAAAATTTATGAAATAAATAGATAATTTTTCAATATTTGTCATTGGACAAATAGTTTCAATAATATATAAAACTCCCAGATTTGTGGGGCGATGGCGGAATTGGTAGACGCGTCGGTCTTAGGAACCGATAGAGCAATCTGTGAAGGTTCGAGTCCTTTTCGCCCTACCATTAATAGATTATGAAAGTAACAATAGAGAACAAAAAAGGTTTAAATAAAGACTTAAAAGTATTCATAGATAAAAAAACCATGAATACTCATATGGACCAAAAGTATGAAGAAATTAAAGGAACTGTAAACCTCAAAGGTTTTAGACCTGGAAAAGTACCAAAAGAAATTTTAAAAAGACAATTTGGAAAAGCAGTTTTTGGTGAAGTCTTAGATAGGGTTATAAAAGACTCTTCAACTAAAGCCTTACAAGAAAACAATATTAAACCTGCAGGTCAACCAAAATTAGATCTCAAAACATACGGGGAAGATAAAGATCTTGAATACATTATCTCTGTAACAGAGCTCCCAAAGGTCGAAGTAAAGCCAATAGAAAATATTAAGTTTGATGAGTATTCAGTAAAAATAGATGACACTGAAACAGATAAAAGAATAAAAGAAATAGCAAAAAATCAACCAAACTTCAAAGAAGCTCCAAAAGATACAATTGCAAAAGAAGGTGATTTAGTAGCATTTAATTATAATGCCACTATTGATGACAAGCCATTTAAAGGTGGTGAAGGTAAAAATACACAATTAACTTTGGGTAAAGATTTATTTTTAAAAGGTTTTGATAAACAACTAATAGGTGTCAAAGAAGGTGATGAAAAGATTGTTGAAGCTATTTTACCTGAAAACTTTCCTGAAAAAGAATTAATCAATAAAAAAGCAAAATTTAAATGCAAAATAACTACATTGAAAAATCCTGAACCTGTAAAAATTGATGATGAATTTGCAAAAAATTTTGGTGCGAAAGATTTAAAAGATCTTAAATCTTTAATTTCAAAACAAATAAATGATGAATATAAAAATTCTCTTGAGCGTTTTTCTAAAAATCAAATCTTAAAAGAGATAGAAAAATTTAAGATTACCCAAATTCCTGAGAATTTGATTAATGATGAAGTAAAAATTCTTTCACAAGGAATGTCAGAAGAGGATGCAAAAAAAAGTAGAAAAAATTTTGAAGAAATCGCAAAAAAAAGAATTAAAGTTGGATTAGTTTTAAATGAATTCGGTGAACAAAATCAAATTAAAGTTACAGAACAAGAATTACAAGCTGAAGTTCAAAAACAAATAAGAATGATGCCTGGACAAGAGAAAATGGTAATGGATTTTTATCAAAAAAATCCTTCAGCATTATCTAGCTTGAGAGGCACAGTCTACGAGGAAAAAATTTTAAAATTGATTAAAGAAAAAGCAAAACCAAACAAAAAAGAAGTTTCAAAAGAAGAAGCGGAAAAAATTTTAAAACAATCTCAAATGCAAGAGTATAGTCACGCTAATGAGAGCAAAGAAAAAACTGAAAATAAGGTTGAGGCTCAAAAAACTTCAACGAACAAAACTAAAACAAAAACCTCAAAAACAAAGTCACCTGCCAAAAAAATAAAAAAAGTTAGCAAAAAGTAATCTCAAGTTGTATAAGTAAAACGAATCAACTTATGACAAATAAAATATCAGAATATATGAGTACGTTAGTACCTATGGTTGTTGAACAATCAAGTAAGGGAGAAAGAGCATATGATATTTACTCAAGATTATTAAAAGAGAGAATAATTTTTTTAACAGGACAAATTAATGATAATGTTGCTTCTCTAGTTACTGCTCAACTTTTATTTTTGGAGGCAGAAGATCCAAAAAAAGAAATTTATTTGTATATAAATAGTCCTGGGGGGTTAGTAACTGCGGGTCTTGGTATCTACGATACTATGCAATATGTAAAGCCTGATATTTCCACATTATGCATCGGTCAAGCGGCATCGATGGGATCATTTTTACTTTCAGCTGGAAAAAAAGGTAAAAGATTTTCATTACCAAATTCTAGAATAATGGTTCACCAACCATCTGCTGGTTTTCAAGGACAAGCAACAGATATTGAAATTCATGCTAATGAAGTTTTATCTTTAAAAAAAAGATTGAATGAAATTTATTCAAAACATACAGGTAAATCAGTGGACGAAATCAAATCTGCTCTAGAAAGAGATAACTTCATGACTGCTGATGCTGCAAAGTCATTTGGCTTAATAGATGAAGTGGTAGAAAAAAGATCTTAATACACAAGATATTGACATCAAATTATTAGAAACTTGATTAACATAAGGCTCTTATAATAGAATAATAAAATTGATTCGTTATAAAAACCATGAATACAAATAACAAAAATATTTTATATTGTTCTTTCTGCGGAAAGAGTCAACACGAAGTTAGAAAACTTATTGCAGGCCCAACTGTTTTTATCTGCGATGAGTGTGTTGAACTTTGTATGGATATCATCAAAGAGGAGAGTAAAGATACTTTTGTAAAACATCAAGATGGTCTACCTTCACCAAAAGAGATTTGTTCAGTTTTAGATGATTATGTAATTGGACAATCACATGCTAAAAAAGTTTTATCTGTAGCAGTTCATAATCATTATAAAAGACTTAATTATGAAAATAAGACAAGTAAAAATGTAGAGCTTGCAAAATCAAATATTTTATTAGTTGGCCCAACTGGATGTGGAAAAACTTTATTAGCACAAACACTGGCAAGAATTTTAGATGTCCCGTTTACAATGGCTGATGCAACCACATTAACTGAGGCAGGTTATGTTGGTGAGGATGTTGAAAATATTATTTTAAAATTATTACAAGCAGCTGACTATAATGTTGAGAAGGCTCAACGTGGAATAGTATACATAGATGAGGTAGACAAAATAAGTAGAAAATCTGAGAACCCATCTATTACCAGAGATGTTTCGGGTGAAGGTGTTCAGCAAGCACTATTAAAAATTATGGAAGGAACGATTGCAAGTGTTCCTCCTCAAGGTGGAAGAAAACATCCACAACAGGAATTTTTACAAGTTGATACTACAAATATTTTATTTATTTGTGGTGGAGCCTTTGCAGGTTTAGATAAAATTATATCACAACGAGATAAAGGAACTTCAATAGGATTTGGTGCTGATGTCAAAAATACACAAGACAAAAAGACTGGTGAGTGGATGAAAGGTTTAGAGCCAGAAGACTTATTAAGATACGGACTTATCCCAGAATTTATTGGACGATTACCGATGATTGCTACTTTAGATGATTTAGACGAAAAATCTTTAATAAAGATATTACAAGAACCAAAAAATTCTCTAACAAAACAATATCAAGAATTATTTAAACTGGATGGTGCAAAATTAAGTTTTAAAGAAAGTGCATTAAAAGAAATTGCCCTTAAAGCAATTAGAAAAAAAACAGGAGCAAGGGGCTTAAGATCAATTTTGGAAAATATTTTACTTAAGACGATGTATGATTTACCGAGTCAAGAAAATATTAAAGAGGTTATTGTTGATGCAGCGTCAGTAAAAGGACAATCTCAACCAATAATAGTTCATTCAGAAACGGACGATAAATCTAAGTCTACCAAGACCTCAGCGGCGTAATATCCTTAATAATTAGGAAAAAAGTATTGCAATATAATTAATAATATCCATATTTGTGTATATGGACGTAAAAATTTCAGCACCTCTGTTGCCATTAAGAGACATAGTGGTATTTCCAAGTATGGTGATTCCTCTTTTTGTAGGACGAGATAAGTCTATCTCTGCTCTGAATGAGGTAATGAAAAAAGATAAAAAAATTATTTTAGTAACTCAAAAAAATTCAGAAATAGATGATCCAAAAAAGACAGATATCTTTATGTATGGTTGTGAGGGTGGTATTCTTCAGCTTTTAAAATTACCAGATGGAACAGTTAAGGTTTTAGTAGAAGGAATAAAAAGGGTAAAAATTTTAGATTTTAAAGACAACGAAAAATTTATTACTTGTGAATTTACTCATTATAATGATATTTCAAATAAAGATGAGGATTTATATCCTCTTGCAGCAACGGCTCTCAGAAGATTAGAAAAATTAACATCGATTAATAAAAAAATTTCTAATGAAACAATCAATTCTATTAAGCAATTAAAGGATCCTTCACAAATTGCTGATAACATTGCATCTCATATAACTGCTACTATTTCAGAAAAACAACAAATTTTTGAGACCATAGA